>CAZVME010000016.1:0-53127 GCA_964628835.1 uncultured Gammaproteobacteria bacterium
GGGTAAAACACACCAACTCCGGTTATACCCATGAGGCCAGTTTCTTTGTGCCGGCTGGAGAGTACATCCTGTATGGTGAACATGGTGCATCCAAGACCGAAAAGCGTGTAACGGTGGATGCAGGCAAGGGCCAGGATCAACAGCTGATATTCAACTCCGGCTGGTTAAGGTCCACCGCAGTGGCGGCGGCAGGTAGCAAGCCGATTGGAAATACCTGGTTTGGAGTGTACAAGGAAGTAACTGATGAGACTGGCAGGAGCAAGCGGGTAAAACACACCAACTCCGGTTATACCCATGAGGCCAGTTTCTTTGTGCCGGCCGGAGAGTACATCCTGTATGGCGAACATGGGGCATCCAAGACCGAGAGCCGTGTTACGGTGGATGCAGGCAAGGGCCAGGATCAACAGCTGGTATTCAACTCTGGTTGGTTAAGATCTACTGCGGTGGCGGCGGTGGGTGGCAAGCCCATGGGAAACACCTGGTTTGGCGCATACAAGGAGGTAACTGATGATACTGGCAAAACCACGCGGGTCAAACACACCAACTCCGGTTATACATCTGAGGCAACCTTTTTTATGCCGGCCGGTGAGTATATTCTGTATGGGGAGAACAAAGGCAACAAGGGGGAGAAGAAAATAGTTGTAGAGCCAGGTAACTCAACGGTTATACAGATAATTGTTGATCAACCTAAATAGTTACCACTGTTTTGTATCTTTAAACCCCGGTTGTTAACAACCGGGGCTGGGGTTTACCCCAGGTTGGAATAGAGAGTAACGTCGTGTTCTCTGCTGTGTACATATGGCAAGGTCGGTCCGCTCCAATAGCGTTTGGTGCGCATCCCCATTACCTGGGTAAAAGGCAATTCCGGTGCTTACACCAATTTGCCTCTGTTCCCCTCCACGGTAAATGGTTGGTTGAGCGCATCTGAAATCCGGTTGCCAATTTTGTAAGTTTTTGTTGCAGCATTTTTTCGTGGTCTCACCTCGGCAACAGGGTATGTAACGAAGTAAATATAGCTGGTATCAGCTTTGGTCATGTTTGTTATTTGCCGCTAGCACGCGGTTGCGACCTTGTTCCTTCGCCTGGTAGAGGGCATTGTCTGCAGATTCAAAGAAGTGTGTTGGGTCGCCATCTCTAGCCGGGACGCATGTTGCCATACCTATACTAACCGTGACGTGGGATGCGGTGGTGGATTTGCCGTGTTCCACGTTCAGGGCGGCGATGGCTTCGCGAACGTTCTCGGCCATGGTGAATGCTCCCTCGCTATTGGTGTCTGGGAGAATACAGGCGAACTCTTCGCCGCCGAAGCGGGCCGCAAGGTCAGTGGTACGCACCACCACGTCGGCTATGGTTGCGGCAATTGCAGCCAGGCAGTCGTCACCCGTGGCATGGCCGTATTCATCGTTGTACAGCTTGAAGTGGTCCACATCTATCATTAGCAAAGATAGTTGCAGGTTCGAGCGTGCGGCCTGATGCCAAGAGAGTTTGAAGAACTCATCGAAGCGTCGGCGATTGGCAATACCGGTTAGGGCATCGGTGGTCGACATTTTGGCTAGCTGGTCCCGGTGCTCATGCATACGTGTCTTGTGACGGCCTTCACGGCCCAGGACCATGACGCCAATGATCAAGGCCAGTGCGACGGCGCCACTGCTGAGCAACATCATATTACGCTGGGTGTTGGCGATGGCCTTGCTGGCAAGCTTCGCTTCACGTTGTGATGATTGTTCCACCACCTTGACAAAAGTATTGAGAGAATTGATCACCTGGAACTGGGCGGGAAGGCCGGACTCCAGAAGCCGTTGCGCGTTTTCAGCATTGCCATGCTCGACGATCGCGGCCATGGCGTTCTCAACACCAGGACGGGATGCCCTGATCTGGTTCATCAGTATGGTTAGTGCCTGTGCTTCTGCGGCGGTCAGGGTTAGATCGGCCAGGGTGTCGCGGGCGGTCAGAAATGCAACAGCTTTGGCGTGAAATATGTTCCGCTGCTCGTCCCGCTCGAAGAAGTCATCCAGGGTAGTGGCATAGGTGAGACGGAAAGAGCGTTCACGCACCGCCTCACGCATCAGGAACGCGGCCTTGACCTTTTCGCGGAAGGCAGCATCGCGTAGCCAGGCGCTGCGGGTGGTATCCAGGTGTTGTAACCCGATAAAGATAGTTCCCAGCATGCACGCAATAATTGCCCCAAAGCCTAAAATTAGGATTGCATTGGTATGCTTTAGATGAACCATGCCTGTCGTTTGCCCCTCCCGGAGTACAAGGTCGATCTGTTATACTACGCGACCTGCTTCCGGCGGGTTTTCTGGCGCAATTCACACTATCGTCCTCTGCATAATAACACATGCAAGTGACGTTTCATGGGAAGTTCGTTCTTCCGGCACTCAGGTAATAAGGTAATATATTTGGTAATGATCAGTTCCAGGATGGGTTTTGGTTTGGCATTTTATTTGGATCAATGAGGGGTTATATGGAAGTTACATTCAGACAGGGTAGACAGGCACTCAAACCGGTTTTACTGGTGTTTGCCGTATTCCTGATGCTGACCGCAAATCCGGCATGGGCCATGTCCAAGGCGTCCACTGGAAGGCTGTTTGCCAGTTGGCTACAGCAGGAGATCTGGCCGGAGGCCAAGCGCAGAGGGGTTTCAAAAACCGTATTCAAGCGTGCAGTTTCTGGGATAAAACTACAGTGGGATCTGCCTGATCTGCGCCCGCCGGGCTCCAAGTTGCCTAAAAAACGTCGCCAGAGCCAGTCTGAGTTTCGTTCCCCAGCGCCATATTTCTCTGAGAAACGCCTGCGTCGGTTGGCGAGCTCCGGCCGCACCTTGTCCCAAAAATGGTCCAGGACCATCGCCAAGATAGAGTACAGTTACGGCATACCTGGCCACATCCTACTGGCTATATGGGGACGTGAGTCCGGTTTTGGTCGGGCTAGGATGACCCACTCGGCACTGCCGGTGCTGGCGACCAAGGCCTTTATGTCTACCCGTAAGCCGCTGTTTCGGCGTGAACTGCTGGCACTGTTGCAGATACTGCAGGGCGGTCAAATCAAAAAAGCTGCCATGCAGAGCTCCTGGGCCGGAGCCATGGGCCAGCCACAGTTCATGCCCACGGCCTATCTGAAATACGCGGTTGACTTCGATGGAGATGGTCATAGTGATATCTGGAGTTCGGTGCCGGACACTCTGGCTTCTATCGCCAACTATCTTACTAACTCCGGCTGGCAGACAGGCCGGGACTGGGGGTTTGAGGTGTCCCTGAAATCCAACGTGTTTTGTGGCCAGGAGGGGCCGGATCGGGCGCGGCCCATCAGTCGATGGGTGGAGCAGGGGATAAGGCGGAAAAACGGCAAGCGTTTTCCCAGACATGAACTCAAATCCAAGGGTATGTTACTGGTGCCAGCCGGGACCCATGGGCCAAAATTTATTGTCACTCCCAACTTCTATGTGTTGAAGGAGTACAACAATTCAGACCTATATGCCCTGTTTATCGGAAATCTGGGAGACCGGATCGCCTATGGCTCTGGGGCTTTTCGAGGCGAGTGGGGAGATGTGGGAAAGATGCTGCGTTCAGATGTGCAGCGCATGCAGCAGGTCCTGGAGCAGGCCGGGTATGATGTGGGAGGGGCAGATGGCCTGCCCGGATACAAGACCCGTCGCTCTATCGGAGAGTGGCAGAGGAAGAACGGGCATAAACCAAGCTGCTTTCCAACATCAGGTCTGGTGTCTATCCTGCGCTAGCCGATAGTGCTTATCACACCCCGCACTGCCGCGGTAAGGGTGTTCAGGTCCTTATCGTTCATGATGTAGGGCGGCATCAGATAGATCAGTCGCCCAAATGGTCTGACCCAGACTCCGGCTTCAACCAGGGCTGGCTGAATGGTCTGCATATCCACCGGCTCTACCATCTCTACCACGCCTATGGCGCCCAGCACCCGCACGTCGGCGACCGTTTCCAGCTCTCTGCATGGCTCCAGGCCGTGATACAGGCTGATCTCTATCTTGGATATGCGGGTGTGCCAGGGTGAGTCTGTGAGCAGACGCAGGCTGGCCAGAGCGGCAGAGCAGGCCAGTGGATTGGCCATGAATGTGGGTCCGTGCATGAACAGGCCCGGTTTACCTTGGGTGATGGTGTCGCTGATCTCATGGCTGGTGAGGGTGGCGGCCAGGGTCATATAGCCACCGGTGAGGGCCTTGCCCACACACATGATATCTGGGGAGATGTCGGCATGCTCGCACGCAAACATCCTGCCGGTGCGTCCAAACCCGGTGGCAATCTCATCCAGTATCAGCAGCACACCGTGTTGGTCGCACAACTCGCGTACCTGCTTTAGATAATCGGCTGAATAGAAGCGCATCCCCCCCGCGCCTTGCACAATGGGTTCCAGGATGACAGCTGCAATATGCTGATGATGCTCTGCCAGTTGTTTGGCCATGGGGGCTATGTCGGCTTCACTGCAAGCTTCACCAAAACCGCAGCCAGGTGCATTCACAAATATCTGTTGTGTCACTGCTCCCGAGAATATGGAGTGCATGCCGTTGACGGGGTCGCACACCGACATGGCGCCAAAGGTGTCGCCGTGATAGCCGTGGCGGATGGTTAGAAAAGTCTGCTTCAGCGGCTGTCCCTTCGAGTACCAGTACTGCATGGCCATCTTCATACCCACTTCGACTGATACTGAGCCGGAGTCGGCAAAGAATACCGTCTGCATAGGCAGTGGTGTCATCTCCACCAGCTTGGCTGCCAGCTCCACCGCCGGTTGGTGGGTCAATCCGCCAAACATGACATGGGACATCTGCCCCAGTTGTTCCTGGATGGCCCGGTTCATTTCCGGATGGTTATATCCATGGATGGCGCACCACCAGGACGACATGCCGTCGATAAGTTCACGCCCATCACTCAGTTGCAGCCGCACCCCTTGGGCTGACGCCACGGGAAAGACCGGCAGGTCCGAACCAATGGAACTATAGGGGTGCCACACCAGGCTGCTGTCCAGCGCCATTATCTGTTCTTGGTTCATACTCATGCTTGCCTAGGGCCTGTTAACACTAATCCAATATGCACTGCTGGATCTATTTTTTCGTCCAGCAAGGCAGAATGAGTGAAGTGTAGTTACTCTACATGAACGAATGATAACGCCGCTGGGCGGAAAAATAGACCCAGCCCTTCGGGTTACGCCTGAAAAAGCGCCACTCGTTGTTGCTCGTCGTTCATTTGGAATGACCAAACTACACTCCTCGCGCCTAGATTGACGCTTTTTCAGGCGTAACAGAGCCTATTGGATTAGTGTTAGCAGGCCCTAACATCCCGTGGTTGAAATTGCTGTGCACATTATATGGTATAGACAGAGAGATTAACCCGATTCACCATATTATGGGGTCGGGTTAATAATATCTTCTGGGAAAAGGTGCCAGCCACCAACCGTTGGAAGAGGGTGATGCATGGTTGATAGCTGGCTATAAAAGTACTGATAGATGGGGTGCCGCCGGGGTAAGTGACAGGGCTGTTTCGATACAACTTAAACCTGATGCCACTGACTCTTCCTGACAGCCAGGGTATTAAACCAAGTAATTTACTAGGAAACATTGATAATTCTCACTCATCTAGTAAAATTTAGCCAGAGAACTGCTCTGTATTCCCCACACGTTGTAATTATTCCCCGATCTGACGGCTTATGGGAATAAGTTTCCTATATAGCCGTCGCAGGGTTTCTATGAAAATTGCGGTGTTATCTGATGTCCACGGTAATCTGCCGGCGCTGGAGGTGGTGCTGGAGCATATTGTGCGCTGGTCGCCGGATCGGATGATAGTAAACGGCGACCTGATAAACCGTGGCCCCTGTAGTCTGCAGGTACTGCAGTTGCTGTTGCAACAGCACCCGGATAGCACATTTCTTAAGGGCAACCATGAGACCTTTGTGCTGGCCTGTGGCTCCCAGGAAGAGCCACGGAGCGGACCGCTGTATGAGATACGCCGCTTCACCCACTGGACTCATGCCCAGTTGGGAGAGGAGATGGGGCGTATCGCCACCTGGGACGACAACCTCGATCTGGATGACCTGGAGGGTGGTAGTCTGCATGTTACCCACGGCACCCGCCTGGGAAACCGGGATGGCATAACCCCGAGAACAGAGGAGCATGAATTGGCGAAAAAGCTCGGTGACCGGCGGGATCTGTTTGTTACCTCCCACACCCACTGGCCATTCGTGCGTGAGTTTAATGATACCCTGTTGGTCAACAGCGGTTCTGTGGGTTCCCCCTTCGATCGTGACTATCGCACCTCATATGTGCAACTGAGCTTTTCCTGCGGGCGTTGGCGCGCCGAGATCATCCGGCTGGATTATGATCGGACCCGCACCGAGCGGGATTATGTGGAGAGTGGCTTTTTAGATGCGGGTGGTCCTATAACCCGAGTAATGTTGATGGAGTTACGCCACGCCCGTGGAATGATCGCCCCCTGGATGCGTAACTATGAAGCTGCGGTGTTGCGAGGTGATATTACTCTGGAACAGTCAGTGGATATGCATCTGGAGCATATGCTGGGGAAACCAGTTGAGAAAAAAGTTATATCCATCTAAAGTCGGCTCCCCTGGCTTGTGTGTGCGTTAATTCAATCCAGGTAAACCGCCGCTTCTGGCGGTGAGACACGAAAAGGCTTTGCCGTTCCTGCGCGCAGTGCTGGGAAGGGAACAAGTGGTGCTTTTTTGCGGAAGAGTGAGTTTGTTCACCTGTGGGAGTGGCGACTCGCCAGGATGGACTTGGCAATCAGCCTACCGTATTCCTTTGGCGCGGGACGCGCCTCCCACAGGCTAAATTGATGGGGGGTGGATATTTTGGCTCCTTCCAGGGGCCTTCTTCATACCACCCGCTTTGCGGGTAGTAGATAATTGATTAGAGAAATTGAAGCAGAAATGAGTGAAGTAGTAGTAAAGTCCACCACCAAACAACGTATCAAGAAAAGACTGGCCTCCATTGCCATCTTTGTGATGCTGGGCACCATGCTTATCTATGAAGAGCCCACCATTGAGATTGCCTGGGTGACGGCAATTCTGTTGCTTACCATCTATCTGTTTGCTTTTGAGATCGTAGAGGTTGATGTTGCTGCTATCTGTATCATGGTGCTGTTGGGGTTAAGCTCACTGTTTGCGCCGATCATGGGGCTGGAGCAGGGGCTGGTGGAGCCACAACACCTATTTGATGGCTTTTCCAGTAATGCGGTTGTATCGATTATTGCAGTGATGATTATCGGGGCCGGGCTGGACAAGACTGGCGTCATGGGGCGGGTGGCGGCATATATCCTCAAGGTGGGTGGCACCGAAGAGAAACGCATTATCCCGATCATCTCCAGTACTGTTGCCATCATCTCCTCCTTTATGCAGAACGTGGGAGCGGCGGCCCTGTTTATCCCAGTGGTATCCCGTATCTCGGCCCGGTCCGGGCTGCCCATGTCCCGGCTGCTGATGCCTATGGGCTTCTGTGCCATCCTGGGTGGTACCGTGACTATGGTTGGGTCATCCCCTTTAATCCTACTGAATGACCTTATCCTTACTTCAAATACTGCGCTACCGGTAGACCAGCAGATGAAGACCATGGGGCTATTCTCGGTCACCCCCATTGGCTTGGTGTTGGTGGCCAGTGGTGTTATCTACTTTATGCTGGCCGGTGGCATGGTGCTTCCTGCCACCAAAAGTGAAAGTAGTACCAGCGGCTCAGACGCCATGGACTATTTTCATAAACTGTACGGAATAGAGCCAGACCTGTTTGAGATTGTGGTATCGGATCAAAGTGATCTTGTGGGAAGAATGCTGGGTGAGATAGAGAGCACCTACAGCGTTCGGGCTATTGGTGTTAAACGCAGTGGTCAGGCCAGCCTGGTCGGTCCGGGTTCAGTGGCCTATGACACCAAGATCGAGGCCGGTATGGTGCTGGGAATTGTGGCCAGCAAGATCTATATCGAGACCTTTGTAAGCAAATATGATTTGAAGCTGCGTTCAGAACTAAGAACCTTTGTGGAGTCCCTGGCCGCCACCAAGGCGGGTATTGCGGAGCTGGTTATCCCCCCGGGCTCTGAGCTTATAGGGAATAATGCGCGTGACATCTGGCTGCGTAAGATTTATGGCGTGAGTATGATCGGTCTGCACCGTGACGGCGAGACCCTGCGCTCGGGTGATAATATCCGGGCTATGCCGTTTCATGTGGGTGACACCCTGGTGGTGCATACCACCTGGGAAAATCTGTCTCGATTGCAGAAGGATCGTAATTTTGTTGTGGTCACCACAGAATTCCCCAAGGAGGAGTTGCGCCCCACCAAGGTTGGCTGGGCCGGGTTGTTCTTTTCTATTGCTCTGATCCTGGTGCTGTTTACTGATGTGCGCCTCTCTATTGCTCTGTTGACCGGTGCTATTGGGATGATCCTATCTGGGGTTCTGAAGATGGATGAGGCCTATCAGGCGGTATCTTGGAAAACGGTATTCCTCCTGGCCAGCCTTATTCCTCTGGGGCTGGCGGTGGAGCAGACCGGTACTGCCAAGTGGATTGCCGGGCAGACGCTGTTGCTGGTTGGTGATATGCCAATATGGATTATTCAGACTGCAGTGGCTGTGCTGTCCACCTTCTTTACCCTGGTTATGTCCAACGTGGGCGCCACCGTGTTGCTGGTGCCACTGGCGGTGAATATTGCCATCGGCGTGGGAGCAGACCCAGCCGTATTTGCCCTGACGGTGGCTATCGCCACATCCAACTCTTTCCTTATCCCTACCCACCAGGTGAACGCCCTGATCATGGGTCCGGCCGGTTATCGGGTGCCGGATTTTATTCGGGCCGGTAGTGTGATGACTCTGATCTTTCTGGTGGTGATGATCGCCATGCTGAATATTGTGTTCTGATCTCACTTTGCCATGGTCTCCCAGATAGAGCCGCTGCTGTCTTAAACGGCCCTGGTTGGCGGCATAGGCTGAAAACCAGGCAACCGGAGCTGGGTTGATCAAGCAATCATCTGAGATGGGTATATTATTAGGTTAGGCCTGACTCTCTTCTTACCCTGGAATAGGGGGGGCACCAGCTAACCATCTTGGGGGTGATCTGTTTGTGGAAGGGTTTGAAGATCTAAAAATAAATAGCTCCACCTACCAATGGTCAGTGCGGGTGGTTTCAATCTTGAAACGCCTGCTGAGTGTCAACATCAAGATGCATCATGATGAGGGGCAGGTGGCCGATGGTGAGATCTTCCTGTTCAATCATTTCGCCCGCTTTGAAACCTTTATCCCCCAGTACCTGATCTATCAGGAGGACGGCTCCTACTGTCGCTCTCTGGCGGCGGAGGAGTTCTTTGTTGAGGACGACTCCTTCTCCAACTACCTTCTGAGTGTTGGCGCAGTTCCAAATAAATATCCCAGGCTGATGCCGTTTCTGGCCGGGGAGATCCTGCGTGGTCGCAAGGTCATAATCTTCCCTGAAGGCGGCATGGTGAAGGACCGCCGGGTGCATGATCACAAGGGACGTTATCGCATCTACTCCAGAAGCGCCAAGGAGCGACGCAAACACCATACTGGTGCTGCGGTACTGTCACTGAAGGTGGATCTGCTAAAACAGTCGATTCGGAACGCCTTTGATCGGGGTGACGATACGGCCATCAATAGCTGGATTGATACTCTGGAGATGGAGGGCAGAGATGCCCTGTCTGCGGCGGCCCAGCGTAAATCCACCATTGTCCCAGCCAACATCACTTTTTACCCCATGCGGGTGGGTGACAACCTGTTACGGCGTGGTGTGGAGTTGTTCAACAGTGGTATCAGCAAACGGTTGTCTGAAGAGTTGTTGATTGAGGGCAATATCCTGCTTAAGCACACCGATATGGATATCCGACTGGGGGACCTCATCCATACTGAGGAGTACTGGAAGCATTGGGAGCGTCCGGTTACCCGCCACTGCACCAACTGTATCAAGAGCCTGGATGACCTGCTGGTGCCAAACCCCTCCAAGAGTAATCTGGAACGGCGTTACCTCTCAGCCCGTATCAGGCACAACTCTCTGAAGCTGCGTGACAGCTATATGCGTGGCATCTACGTGGAGGTGACGATCAATCTCAGCCACCTGGCCTCATTGATCATCTATTCGCACCTGGAGAAGGGGCTGCAGGATGTGGATTATGATGATTTTCATCGCATGCTCTATCTGGCGGTAAAGAGTGTCCAGGCTCTGCCGCATATAAATCTGCATCGTAGCCTGAGAAATCCTGGGGCCTACTCTGAGCTGTTGGTGGGCAAGTGTGATGGCCTGGATCAGTTTATCTCTACATCTGCGCAGTTGGAGCTGTTGGAACTGGAGGGTGCGAGATACAGATTTATGCCCAAGCTGTGCGCCGAACATGATTTTGATGTGGTAAGAACTGAGAATATGGTTGAGGTCTATGCCAATGAGGCACAGCCGGTTCGGGGGATAGATGAGGTGGTGGAAAAGGCCATTGCCGACGCGTTTGACCCGGATGCAAAGGAGATCGCCCGCTTCAGGTTTAGTGATATGCGGATCTCCCACAAATGGGATTGCGAAGTCTTCGATAAACCGCAGTATGAGGAGATTAACCAGAAGGAGACAGCTACAGAATGGAGTGATCCATTTTGTATCCTGCCCGACAACCACAAGGATATGGGAGTTATCCTGGTCCATGGATTTTTGGCTACTCCGGCGGAGGTCCGGGAGTTTGGAGAGCAGCTTTCTGCCCTAGGCTATCCGGTTATAGGTCCGCGGCTAAAGGGACATGGAACCTCACCCTGGGACCTGCGCGAGAGGTCCTGGGAGGATTGGCTGGGGTCTGTGCGTAGGGCATATGAGATTATCTCTGCCCATTGCAGCCAGGTATGCCTGGTTGGTTTTTCCACTGGAGGGGCGCTCTCCTTGTTGCTGGCATCCGAGCAACTGGATGGATTGGCCGGTGTGGTCACCATATCAGTGCCCATCAAGTTCATGAATAAGAACATGGTTTTTGTCCCCCTGTTGCACACCGCTAACAAACTGATGAGTTGGGTTCCATCCTATGAGGGGATTATGCCGTTCCGGCCCAATGACGATACCGAGCATCCAAACATCAACTACCGTTCCATACCGGTACACGCCCTGTTTGAGCTGCGCCTGATGGTTTCCGAGTTGGAGGATAGGCTTAAGGATGTGCACTGTCCTGCGCTGGTGCTCCAGGCCGATCAGGATCCGGTGGTTGAGCCAGAGAGTGCAAATATTGTTATGGATAAGTTGGGTAGTGGTGACAAGCGTCTGGAGTTTATTCAATCTACACGCCACGGCACCCTGTATGGGGATATCGGCGACACTAGAAAACTGATAATAGATTATCTGGATAATCTGAGTGTTTAGGGAAGCTGTGGTTTATTCAGAGGCTCCAGCAGCCCATGGATGTGATACCATTTTTATGACTTTAATCAGAGCTTCATTAGGCAAAACAATTTATGCCAGGATTGATCAGAAACCCACGCACCATGACTAGGCTTGTCTGTACTTTGCTATGTCTGTTTATCCTCTCTGCCTGTTCCAAAACTGAAAGGGAGGAGGCCGTATACCAACTGGTTGCGGAAGGAGTAAGTATGGCTGAAGCCCATGACCTGAGAGGGATTATGAGCCTGATGGCGGAGGGATTTATTGCCGGGCCGGGCCAACACTCAAAACAGGAGTCTAAGAGAATACTCTTTGTGATGCTAAGGCGCTATGGGGATTTTCGTCTCCTCTATCCCAAGCCAACGGTAAAACTCTCAGAGGACGAACAGAGTGCCGTGGTTAAGATGAATTTCCTTATTGCCACCAAGGGGCGGCTATTCCCTGAGCTGGATTTGCTCTATGCCGACCCCTCAGCATGGTTGGAGGCGGTTGGCAAAGGCGCCGATATATATACCCTTTCCATGCAACTAAACCATGAAGCAGGAGACTGGTTGCTGGACCGGGCAAGACTCACAAGCTTTACCAGACCGCATGGGAGGATGTGACCTCCCATTTAATCTGGCGAAGCTATGCTCATCTGGGTATCCGGGTAACAGTTTATATGTAAGTGATGGCTGGAATCGGTTTATCAGCTCAGACAAGGGAGTTAGTAATGGCAGTTGAAAAACGGGTTTCTGAAGCGTCGTCGGTAAGGGAGTTTTTCCACGAACAGTGGTTGCAGTTGACCGAACTCCTGGGCATGGAAGCCGACGTAGCTACGCCAGGTGTAAGCGACAGGTTGGCCCTGGCTGCAGCGGTGGATACAGTGGTGCAGGGTACGGATGCCAGGATGCGTGCAGTCAGCAATTATAAGAAAAGATTACGCACCGGTACCCGGGTCTTGCTGGAGCATATAGACGATCTGGTCAACCGTATGCCTATGGCATTGAAGTTGTCACGTGAGAGCTTTGTGTATGACCCTCAGGTAAGAGCCTTCTTCCCCAGCATGGCTGGGATTGAACTACTATGCAGACAGAACAATGAAATAGATGAGTACATCTCTTCATCTTGCGCCAGCGGGAGTGACTCATTTTTCGCCTTGCTGTTCCTTAACTATTCTGAAAAGGAAATTTACACAACCGAGCTCCAAGGCGATATTCTGCAACGGGATGTCCGCAAAACCGGGATTGTTTTTACCGGCCACAGATTTCTGGCGCCCGCTGCAAACAATACTGAAATCAGATGGTCGCTGAAACGTATTCTGTTTGAAAATGTTATTGAGTATCTGAAAGTGTTGCTGGGTCACAGACGCCAGGCTGAAACCGAACAACAATTAAGCGGCGCAGCTGCTTCAGACGGGATACACAACCTTAGTAATCCTTCTGAGTATCTTGATACCTTGGTGGAACTGCTTGAGCTGCCACTGGACCTTGTGGGTCTGCACGAGAACACAGTCAGAATTAACCCGATGGGCATAAAGCTTCCAGACTCTGTTGGATCAAGCGGGGAAGATATTCGTCTGCAACATCTCGAGATAGGTGAGGAGAATACCAACCTGATCGCACTTACTGAAATCTCGCTGGCCAGCATGAATAGCGGAAGTTAGTTCTGGGTTTCATTCCAGCCAGTAGGCGTCCTCACACCTTAATTCAACCCATAGGCCCTAAAAGGCTTTGCCGTTTCTGCGTAGTGCAGGGAAGGGAGTAAGTGGCGATTTTTTGCGGAAGAGTTTGTTTACCTGTGGGAATGGCGACTCGCCACGATGGATGTGGCAATCAGCCTGGCTATTCCATCGGCGCGGGATGTGCCTCTCACAGGCTAATTGATGGGGGGTGGATATTTTGGCCCCTTGCATGGGCCTTCCTCATACTACCCGCTTTGCGAGTAGTAGATGATGTCTGGAATCGCTCACGAATAACTACATGGGCGAAAATATCCGGGCTGAGAGACAGAACTTCTCCTCCTGCTCTTTAATTTCGGAGGAGGGATCATGGCCAACTTTGCGGTACTTGTCCTGGTAGTATCTACATCGGATCTTAAAGTGCTTTTTGGCATATGAGCGGCACTGCCTGTAATCAATAGTGCCAAATGCATGATTGAAACAGACCGACTTGTGAATGATCTGGTTATTCCTCTCCTTCCATAAGAGGCGTTGTTTCTGGCCTGCGGCAGCATTCAAGGCCAACGCCAACAGAAGAAAAGTAAGAATGGTGGTTAGTGATGGTTTATGAGCCATATCTACGCATCCTTGTATTGCTCTTAAGGTTATTCCAGCTACTGTGCCTTATGAGACTGTTATTATTATCTGCTCTTACTTTAGACTATATTCCGAAGTTGTGTATGACAACCGGATATAGGTGAAGGTTTTTAATCGGTAACTCTGAACCTGTCGTGGCTGCTTAGAAAAAAGAACCCCACCAATGGCGGGGTTCTTTTTTATCTAGCAAGTCAGAAATAAACATTGACCTTTATTTCTTGTCTACGCACGCCAAGGCACCACATGACAGTCGATTGACCTGATACATGCCGTGGCAGGCGATGCAATTCTGCATTAACTCTGCCATTTGTCCTGCTACATGGTTGGCATCTTCCAAATCAAGTGCATCCAAAGCGATCGCATCAAACGTCGTATGCACATTGTTGGCAAGTTGGATAAACGTCTGCGGCAATTTTACTACGACACGGTCAGGGATCTCATTTGCAGCTCCGCTGCCCATAGTCTTTGCTGCTAGTGATACCTGCGCAAAATCTTTCTTAGCCAAGCCATCAAAGATCGATTGCACAGCAACAACAAAAGCGCGCATTTCTTCAAGTACCAAAACCCGTTCGTCGTTCGGTAACGAGAGCATAATGCGCACGTCTGGGTCCGGTTCAGCAGCAACGGGCTTTTTGTCATCAGCACTCACGGACCCAGCGCTTATTGACAACAGTAATGCCGCCAATACGCCAAATACGCTTCCTACTATATCTGTTCTACTTCTCATTCTAACTCTCCTGTCAATCTACAACTGCTTCCGCGCCACCAGATTTGCCAAGGTTATCTTTCCAGGACACTTTAATCACGTCCTTAGGTTTGGCACCATTTACTTCAAATCCGAAAAATGGATTCTTGGAAACTCCGCCACCGCACTTCAAATTTATCACAGCCTTATCATTGAGATAGACCGTCATGTTATTTAAAAAATGGGGGGGTTTTGTTTGTTTAGGAAGCTTAGGGTTGGGTCGTGCACGGGATCTCATCGGATGCTTAACAATCACCCTTACCAGTACAGTTTTATCCTTCTTCTTTAGACGAATCTTTGTTAGACCATTACTCATTACGTTTGCTCCACCTAATTTACTGTGATCAACCGCCGCAGCCGCCGATTGTTACTTTGACCAAAGCGCTAGCCGTGTATAATTTACCATTTGCCGTGACTAGGGCGCGTAAGTCCGAGCTCTTAAGCATTTTAATCCGTAAAGCGGCATAAGCTTCTGCGCCACCCTCGAATCCGAATTCAGCAACCAGAGGAATCGGATTACCCTCTGCGATCAAGGCAATATGTTCAGTACCAGGGATGCTACTTCTCACTGTAATCGGCACCATTGAACCATTGGCTGCAATTTCTGGAGATGTAATCACAATGTCTGCAGACTTCTCGGCCTTGTCGGCATTAAGCTTAGACAGCAACTGCTTCAAGTCTTTTATATCGTAATTGGTTTTCTCGCTGGCTGCATGCACCGGTAGCGCCGGTACAATTACGCCTAGCGCGGCAGCGGCACAGGCACTACCACCTGCGGCCAAAAGCTTTATGAATTGTCTTCTTTGATACTTCAACTTATTACTCCTCTTGATTATCATCGATAACGAATTGAATTTGTTGTCTCAGGTGTATCTTCGATCGCGTGACATAAAATGTGACAGCGCAATCTCTCTATTTTGTACTCGATCTTTGACGACGCGATAGCCATTACCATCATTCCACTACCTAACGACGCGCCTTGTTGCTTTGCGCTGATAAGATAGTTGCTTCAGGTGAGTGGTTCGGCTGGGTAAAGCTGTTGCTGCATGCTTGCTGCAACAGCCTCACCTGCCGAGGTAGTACGGTCTTCCTTCGCTTTAGCCTCCATGGCAGACATAGAGAATTAGCGAATCGATGGTATTTTGATCGGATGACCGTTGGACAGTGACGTGTAAAATATCTCGAGATCTGTATAGGCCGGATGGCCAAGCGGCAAAGGTTTGGACCGTTGCAGCTTCAGACAGCGCATGAACCGTTTGTGAACGGTCTCAACCTCACCTGCCGCAGCGCGGTAGGTCGGCATGTGTGCCATGTCACCAAATGGTGTTGTTGACACCTCGCCCCGCAGTCGAACTCCCATCAAGCTGCCCGGCACATGGCACCCGGCACAAGACAAGTTGAGCTGGCCGACGCGTTTGTAGAACAGCTTTTCACCGCGCAGATACGCCGCCTTCATAGGACCAGTCGAGACGTCAATTGCAATCGGCATCCCGTCACTCAACGACTTGATATAGGTGGTAATGTTGGCGTTTTCTTTAGGGGGTTTGGTTTGCTTAAACTTCTTCCCCAAGACCTTACCCGAACAGTATTCGACAAGACCGTCCAGGGTCATCAGCTTTTTGAGCTTTTTGTCATACTTAGGATAACCAGTGGCCACACCTTCTAGCTTACCCGAGCCTGAACTGAGACAGGCAATAAAACCCGGTTTGGCTTTTTCCCACTTCTTAACCAGTGCCTCACCAGCATCGACAGCAATTACGCCAGGATGAAAGTCATCAGAATCAGCCGTATCAAGATATTTGTAGTTAAGCTTCCAATGCTGCTCCGGGTCAGTGATCATAGCTGAGTTCTTTTTGATGGCCGCATCATCTTTCCAATACTGGTAAGTACCGGAAAAATCACCCTTGACCCCAAGTGACGGATCAATTGGCGTACTCGGGTAGTAGGCGTGATCGAACTCCTGTGCAAAGCAGATAGGTGCAACCAGTACTGTTGCCATCAAGCCTGCAATAAATTTACCTTTATCATGCATCATGACGCCCCTTATTTTGAGTTCTGAATGAAGGCGACGACGTCGCGGATTTCTTGATCAGACAAAACGCCATTCGTTCCCATCGGAGGCATCACAGTCGCCGGATTGAGGAGACGCATGTCATACACTAGGGTATAAGTCTGCGCATCTGTGCGGTTAAGAGTTCCATATTTGCTCAGATCGGTGCCACGAGTACCTTCCTGAGTGCCACCTGCCATCTTGTGGCAGGCCAGGCAATTTCCTCTACTCCTCACAAACGCGATTATCTTGCCACGCTTCGCGTCTCCGTTAAGATCACCAACGAGTTGTTTTCTGACTGGTAACCGTATCTTGCCGCACTTAGGATTGTCATTAAGACAAGGATAGTGCATCGGGTTGAACTTCTTTGAGATCGTAGGAATCCCTTGGGCAGAGCTATTAACGCTATACCCTCCGGCAACCAGTAACACAACCATTAGATTAACTAGATATCGCATAAATAACCCTCTAGAAGAAATGTGTCAGACGCAGGCCTACGAAATCGCCTACAGCTTCGGAACCATTATTCGGATTAGTACCTGCGGGACCGTTCGCATTTGGAGCAATCACATCACGGAAAACGTAATTGGTGGTCAGGCGAGTCTTAGGGCTGAAATGGTAGCTTACACCCAGCGCCGTCTCTTTGATGATGCGTTCGTCGATATCGTTCCATGCGCCGCTCTCCTGAGTTTCATAGAGCAGGTTGTTGCGGGAGTGCTGGATATCGAACTGCCATTTTTTATTCAGATGGTAGCCATACGCGAGCGTGAAACCCTTGGCCTTGTTATCCTTATCTGCGGCTATCTGTATAAGGCCGGGAGCGTTACCTGGACAGTTGGTACAACTGCCGACGACCGATTGCAGAATCATACCTTCGGCATACATCATATCCAGCGCAAGCCGGTGCACACCACCACCGAAGAAACGTCCTTGTGCTTTCACACCAAAGCCGTAACGAATCCGGTCGAAGTCTTCACTTTTGGCACCACTATCAAGATAGAAATGGCGTTCCCCATCCTGATGATATGTATACAGCTTGACGCTATTCTTTTTCGGACCCTTTCCACCCGGAAGGGCGTATTCAGAGGCCCAGTAGAGATTCAGATCCGCTCCACTGCTGTTGTTGCCATTGAGATGCATACCATCGGCTTGACCCACCATAGCGGCATAGGTATGTTTCCATTTACCCGTTTTGAACGAATCAAAGAGCTGAATACCCCAGTCGCGTCCGACATCTGCATCTTCGCCGTATTTCGCGATAGTGCTGGCACCACCCTCTCCTGGAATTGGGCCACCCCCCTTTGCGTTGCCATCTACAAAGCGCTCAATCTGGTTCCGCCGTACGAAATCGGTCATGTAGGTGAAGTTTTTCACCTTGAGCGATTCTAACAGTTCCTCCGGCCCCGGCTTTTTGAACAGGCCAACGCGTACTCGCGCACCCGGTATATAATTCAATGTCACACTGGCGTCAGTTATCGAGACTAAACGGTCACGATGTATATCGAGTGGCTGGTGGGTTGAGGCATTGTTACCAAAATTTGCGGATACGAAATAGTTTATCTTCCCAGGTATGATATTACCGCGCGCGCCTATCACTAGAGCATCGAGATTGAATCCCTTTTTATCATGATCCAGGTCTGGACCAACCCGGCACTGGTTCGGTAGGTAACCGTTAATCCCCGCTACGCCGCCCACCATTCCATCGAATTCCTCGCAGTCGAAGTTATTGGTATAGGTTAGTGCCGCGGCACCAAAAAAACGGTGGGTTACTTTTGCAGGCTCTGTGCCCAGACCCATGATCCAGTCTGCTGCACTGGCGTCATGCCCGAACATAGATGAAAGAGCGCCTGCTCCCAGCAACACTGCTGTAGAACTCATCTTCACCACATTTGATTTGGAATACATCTTTAAATCTCCCCCTGATTGCTATTACTATAAAATTGCACGTGAAATTAATACGCGGCTTAGCCGTAATGGCCTGCCCCGCGCTTGTTTAAACCTTGTAGCCCTTCCACTACAGTGGGTAAAGGTGACATGGGATTCAACAAATCCCCTGCCAGCCGCCACACTATATGTACTGTCTGCATGTTCTTGATTTTCATAAGCGAGCGCGAACCGCTCTTGGATACCATTAGCCATGGTACTTGTTAGAATGGTGATTAGTTTGTCAACAGAACCGTTTTCCAGAGACTTGTCTGCAACAGTAACGGCTGGATCAACTGCTTCACCTGGCTTCAAACCTGTGTAGGGTGCGCCTTCTCTTCCATTCAAGATGTCGCAGTAGGCTGCAGCATCACCAGCATAAGCCAGGGGAAGAAAAGCAAGAATAGATACAATCGACAGCATGTTTTTTGTTTTAATTATGCGAGTTGTCAGCATGTTGTTATTTCACCAAGTGTTACATCAATACATCAATATATCAATTTGATGACGGGACAGTACCACATCCGGCGTCCAAAGTCAGTCATTCGTCGACTATGAACGTCATTATCTGACGTTCATCACAGCATGTTGTTATTTTCAGCATGTTGTTATTTCACCAAGTGTTATATCAATTTGCGGCAGGACGCTACTCCATCCAGCGTTAATTCAGCCATTTATCGGCCAGGAACGCCATTTCTGACGTTCATACAGCATATTGAAACCCTAATACGCAATAGCAATCAACTTTGTGACAACTCCGGTCGCTTTTATAAAATCTTCTCCCACTGCCCGCCGAGGAGAGCAAATCTGTGTACGGCGGGTAGTCCCAGCAGATGGCGTACTCCCGTTTTATGATAGTTCGTCACCCGGATGGCAGGGGTAGATATTTCTCTGCAAATTCAGCCTGTTATTGAAGAAACTACCTATGTTCCTCGTTGGTTGGTTCGAAGAGTTGCTCGACAAACCGCATGCGGCGCTGTAGCAGTGTCGTACCGAACCAGCGGTAGTGCCCACCTTTGTCATCAAGGGAAAACTCAACCGCCACGGTCCATTAAATACCACAGTCTATTAAATACCACAGTCTATTAAATATAAGGTGTGGGTGTCTTCCGCTGCCAGCCATGAAGAGCGAAGCTAAGGCTGGTAAACCACGGTAGCCGTGAGGCCGCACTACTTACCCGTCGTGCGCATAGCGCCAGAGGGGAAGCAAAGTAGGCTTCCGAGCACGGCGTCCAGTCATTCTGGAACTGGCAACGTAGCGGTAATGAGCTTGCGATGTTGTCGCGTAGTGCCAGTGACCGGGACGGCCTGGGTAATAAATTAGGTTGTAGAAGATTGAGTGCGTTTTGGGGGCTTGGATGCCCCCAAAGGCATCGCTAGATCAAAGAGTCGCTTACAGGGTCTGTGCTTTCTTTTTTTATGTGTAAGTCACCATTGATAACCATCATGGACAGGAGTCTCCACCATGTCAGACTCACCTATATTCATATTTACATTGATTTTTACATTGATATTCATATTTACATTTACATTGATATTGGACAAGGTAGCCACTTTCTTCACCACATGATTACTGGTATCTTTTATCCGCCGTCAGTTATTTATCGCTCAATTATGCATTTACTGTTGGGAGAAAATAGCGGACTGTGCCGCCTTTCCAATAAAATTACATTTAACGTTATTAAAATCTACCAGTAGGAAAGAGGTTTTCTATGTCACAAAGCAAAGCTTCCTATCAGAATGTACCGAAAATGTTTTGTATGTCACAAAACAAAGCTTCCTGTCGAATATAACGATGAACGGAGATAAAAAGTTATACGCATCTATGAGCAGTGAAGAGCTCATGGTCTTATATCAGGAAGATGATATTGAGGCGTTCAATTGCCTTTATGGCAAATACAAATCGCTGGCTTATGGTTATCTACACAAGCGGGTAGGTAGACGGACCGAAGTTGATGAAATCTTCCAGGATGTGTTCCTGAGGCTACATCACTCCCGGTCGCGGTACAAAGGTGAGCTGCCTTTTGAGCCGTGGTTGTTCACGGTGTTGCGAAATAGCTTGATTGATTACTACAGGAAAAATAAAAAGGGATACAATAATATGTCTCTGGATGGATTGGAGCTAGTCCCATCAGCTCTCCAGGTTGAAGATAGACATAATTTAGACGCTTTATTGCCCAGAGAAGTTGAACTTAGCACTAGCCAGCGGCGTGCCATTGAACTACGTTATGGTGAGGACTTTTCGTATCAAGAGATAGCCGATACGTTAGGAACTACTTCTTCCAATGCGCGTCAACTTATTAGTAGGGCATTGAAAAGGTTAAGGAAATTAATTGAATCTGGTGCAACAATATGATAGTGAAGAAAGACAAACATACTAGCTGGGAAAAGGAATTTTATGCGTTTGTCAATTCTGATCCAGTCTCTCCCCCTGTACGTTTGACGGAAAAGCTTGAAATCACCGTCAGTCATGATCTTGAGCCAGCCATTTGGAATATTTTCACCAAATTTGCTGGTGTGCAGGCTGCCTGCGCAACTATTACCTTGTTTTTCTGCCCTCAGTTTGAAATCGGGTTCGCAAAACGTGATCCATTTTCTGGTTTGGTTCAACAGCTTGGAGAGTTTGGCTTATTGATTGTCTGCGGGATGATATTTTTAGGCAGCGGGGCTCTTATGGCGCCACTTTTCTTCAGACAAGCTGAGGTGAAGGCGCTAGGTAGGTCAGTGCTTATCTATTTTCCTACGGTAGCTCTTCTTGCTCTAATGTTATTTTATCTGTTTGGCGCCAACATTAATTTGACTCTTGCGTTGCCATGGCTTTTTGGCGCATCGCTAGGCGGCCTGATTGGCTTTGAACTTGTTAAGTACCTTAAGAAAACCGTGATTTGTTCATACCGTCATTCATAATATGACCCGGTTCGAATGGCCCGGAGATAACCGGGATGCGCCAAGAGCCCTGCTGATGAAGGTTTTGAGCGCCACTTAAAACCTGCGAAATCCACTTTCTAGTAGCAACCGCCCATCCTGTGCAATTGGTCAGCCAACCCGGTGATCAACTCAGCATGAGTGATCTACGCATCCTGTGCTTCCTGAAAACTCATATTACGCACTATTAAACTGCCACTATTGGGGCTTATTTCATAGATAAATCCTGTTTTAATCGTTTTTGCCTTGTTGGCGGGAAAAGGGGACAGATTTATTTTAAAGTGCAGAAATGTCTTGTGGTTTTATTTTAGTTCTAGATTTCGAACCGTCTGGCAATTCGAGTGTATATGTCAGACCTACCTTATATGTTTTTCCCATTCGAGCCTCGTTATAGATTTGATCAACTCTTGTCGCAATTAGTCTTGCAGATTGTACAGCCTGATGGGGAATTCGCGTATGTAGTGAACAAATGATTTCACGTTTGCCGGTGGCGAGCCGAATCGAAGAGGGGCGGCACGGTGAAAATAGAATATGCCGTAGCAGTTGCGTTGCAGATAAGATGGTATGCGCATGTTGGTTCCTCTTGTTGGAACCACTGCTTTGTATGAGTGCGTTGTGTCACCGGAATCGCGGAGAGGGCGCAAATAAAAAACCCCCTGATAAATCAGAGGGTTATGTATGGTGCCGAGGAGAGGACTTGAACCTCCACGGGCCAAAGCCCACTAGCACCTGAAGCTAGCGTGTCTACCAATTTCACCACCTCGGCAAAGGCTCGGTTGGGAGTTAATTACCATCACAACCTGGCGAGACGGCGAACTTTACCGTTAGCTGGATTGCTTGTCAATGTCTCAGGCATTTGGAATACTCAAATCCAACCATCTGGGTTTTGAATACGTGGAATTCAGTTGATTATGTGGTCTGCCATGGTTGCTTTCATACCGTTTTTATAATGCATGGCTCCGGGACAGGTTGATGGATCAGGGGTACAATGCTCTATTAAACGTCTAGTAAGGACTAACAAGGACTAACAATTGTGACAAAAGGTTCATCCCCAAAAAACTCCCGGGAATCTGACCCCCACCGCGCCCGGGAATCAAAGAAATACCAAAACCCCATCCCCAGTCGTGAGTTCATAATGGCCCATCTGGAGGAGCAGGGTGTCCCCATGTGGCGCAATGAGCTGGCCGAGCAGCTTGGTCTGGAGTCTGAGGATGACCTGGAGGCCCTGCGCAGACGCCTGAATGCCATGGAGCGGGATGGCCAGCTAGTAAAAAATCGACGTGGCGCCTTTTGTCTGGTGAACGAACGCGATCTGATAGCCGGACGTATCATTGCTCATCCCGACGGCTTTGGTTTTCTCAAACCGGATCAGGGCGGTGATGACCTGTTTCTTACTCCCCGGCAGATGCGCAGTCTGTTACATGGCGACCGTGCAGTGGTGCGAGTTGTGGGTGTGGATCGCAGGGGGCGCAGGGAAGGGGCGCTGGTGGAGGTACTGGAGCGGGCCAACCATAAAGTAGTGGGGCGGTTGCATATTGAGACCGGGCTGGGTTTTGTCCAGCCTGATAATAAACGTCTGCATCAGGAGATTGTTGTGCCTGAGGCCGAATGGCATGGGGCTACCCATGGCCAGATCGTGGTGGCGGAGATTATTGAGCAGCCCACCAAGCGCACCCAACCTGTGGGACGAATTATCGAGGTCATGGGTGAGCACATGGCCCCGGGTATGGAGATTGAGCTTGCCATCCGCAGCCATGAACTGCCGGTGGACTGGCCGCAAGAGGTGGAGCAGGAGGTGAGTGGGCTGTCGGTTGAGGTGGATGAGACGGCTAAACAGGGCCGAGAGGATCTGCGCCAATTGCCACTGGTTACCATCGATGGGGCCGATGCCAGGGATTTTGATGATGCGGTGTATTGTGAAGAGCGTAAGAACGGTTGGCGTCTTCTGGTGTGTATCGCAGATGTATCCAGCTATGTAGAGCCGGATAGCGCCCTGGATCGTGAGGCCGAGAGCCGGGGCAACTCGGTCTATTTCCCAGACCGGGTAATCCCTATGCTGCCCGAGGTGCTGTCGAATGGGCTCTGCTCTCTGAACCCGGATGTGGACCGGCTCTGCATGAGCTGTGAGCTGTTTATCAACCGAACGGGTGAGGTGGAGAGTTCGCGCTTCTTTCAGGGTGTGATGCGTTCCCATGCTCGTCTCACCTATGATCAGGTGGCGGCTATGTTGATCGATGGAGATGGCGAACTCTGTCAACAATATTCTGATCTGCTGCCGGATCTACACCAGCTATACGCCCTGTATCAGGTATTGCACCGCGCCCGCAGCAAACGTGGCGCTATAGATTTTGACACCACCGAGACCAGGATTCTGTTCGACAGTGAACAGAAAGTGGACCGGATAGTGCCGGTGTATCGGAATGATGCCCACAAGCTGATCGAAGAGTGCATGCTGCTGGCAAATGTGGCTACGGCCCGTTTTCTTCTGGGTAAAAAGATCCCGGCCCTCTACCGTAACCACGAGGGTCCATCAGAGGATAAGCTGACCAATCTGCGGGAGTTCCTGGCTGAGTTGGGGCTGTTCCTGCCTGGAGGCAAGGAGCCAGAGGCGGAAGATTACGCCGAGCTGCTGGAGTCGGTCAAACAGCGCCCGGATCGTCACCTGATTCAGACCGTGTTGCTAAGGTCGTTATCACAGGCCCTCTACAGCGCGGAAAATCTCGGCCATTTTGGGCTCTCCTTTCCCGCCTATACCCACTTTACTTCGCCCATTCGACGTTACCCCGACCTGATCGTACATCGTGCGTTGAAACATCTGATTAATGGCGGCAGGCCGGAGGAGTTTGAATATTCCCAGCCCCGGCTCCAGGGGGTGGGTGAAAACTGTTCCAGCACCGAGCGGCGTGCGGACGAGGCCACGCGCGATGCGGTGGACTGGCTCAAGTGCGAGTACATGATGGACAAGGTGGGTGAAGAGTTCGCAGGGATAATCACCAGCGTGAACTCCTTTGGAATCTTTGTGGAACTGGATGAGATCTATGTAGATGGACTGGTTCACATAACGGCGCTGGACAATGACTACTATCACTTTGACCCGGTGGGCCACCGGCTGAGTGGAGAACGCTCCGGGCAGGTGTACCGTCTGGGTGACCAGCTGAAAATCAAGGTGGCTGCGGTGAACCTGGATGACCGCAAGATAGATTTTGTGCTGGCCGAATCCAGCGCCGATAGCGGCAAGCCGAGAAGGGCGGGTGGCAGAAGCAAGGCAGGACGCAGACGGGCCAAGTCCGTGAATATGGAGGTCGACGCTATCATGGAGGAGCCCGGTAAATCCGCCGGGCAGGAATCGGTGTATAAGGGTCCCAAAGATGGTGGCAAGGATAGAGTCAAAAAGCCCAAGAAGACCAAGGATACGAAGAAGAAGAGCAAAAAGAGCAAGAGTAAACGTACCAGTAAAAAATCGGCCACTGCTACCAAGAAAAAGCACAAAGACAACCAGTGATTATTGCAGGCAACCGTATGAATTATAGGGCGGTAGCTTGAGTGATCCACAGCTAATCGCCGGCATGCACAGCGTTCGCACTGCACTTAAACATGGTGCTGATGGTGTGGACGAGGTGTGGGTGGAAGCGCGCCGTCGGGATAAGAAGATCCGAGAGATAGTGGCGCTGGCCAAGGCTGCCGGAGTGACCCTGCATCAGGTTGATCGTACCGAGCTGGATGCTAGAGTGCCTGGAGTCAATCACCAGGGTGCGCTGGCCCAGGTTGCGGTGCCAGCAGCCCGTGGCGAACGGGATCTGGAACAGTTGCTGAGTGAATCCAATACACCGCCGCTACTGTTGATACTCGATGGGGTGCAGGATCCGCACAACCTGGGGGCCTGTCTGCGCAGTGCAGATGCTGCGGGCGTGTTGGCCGTGATCACCCCAAAGGATCGCTCCGTAGGCTTGACGCCCACCGCCTGTAAGGTGGCGTCCGGTGCGGCTGAGAGCGTGCCGTTCATTCAGGTAACCAATCTGGCCCGGACCCTACGTTGGCTACAAAGTGAGGCCGGGGTATGGGTGGTGGGAACCGCAGGTGAGGCCGAGACCAGCCTGTATCAGGCCGATCTCAAGGGACCTATGGCGCTGGTCATGGGAGCAGAAGAGAAGGGTATGCGCCGCCTTACCCGTGAGGCGTGTGATCTGTTGGTAAAACTACCCATGGCGGGAAGTGTGGAGAGCCTGAATGTATCGGTGGCAACCGGGGTCTGTTTATTTGAGGCGAACCGGCAACGCATGAAAACTATTGATTGAGTTGGAGTCACCCTATGCCTGAGCCAATAGAGGTATTGAAAGCAAGATTAAACATGGAGACGGCCAAGATCGGCTGGTCAGAGCTGCAGCGACAGTTTGCCAAGGGAGTGGTGTTTAAGGTGGCGGCAGAGCTGGATCTTGTCGATACCGCTGCCAGGATGATTCAGGATGAAAAAAGTACGGTAGAAAATTGGATTGACCAGAAAAAACTGGTGCAGGCCACTAGCGAAGATGCCAGAAGATGGAATGAGACCGACCCTGATCTGTGGGCAGTGGTAGTGGCACCCTGGATCCTGGTACAGGAGACGAAGGAGTAGGTGTTACAATCTGCTGCCGTCTGCAGCAACAAAAACGCCGAAGCTGCTCTGCTTCGGCGTTTTTGTTGCATTTATTGAAGAGTGCTAGAAGGTGTATTGAACACCCATAGTCAGCGGTATGGCGTTGGTATCTTTAAACTCAGATGTGGTGCCGGCAAATACACCACCAGAAACCGTTCTACATCTGAGGACTCTGTGGGTGCCATACCATCGTATTCAATGCTTGAAAGGTGGATGTAGGTCAGGTTTGCTTTGCGGTTTCAACCGGTCGATGCAGAACCTTCTTTATTGAACACCATGGCTGCCGGGTTGAAGTAGGCGGCATCCGCACCGTGCGCGTTCGCCACATAGGCAGCTGGCGGCGCAGTTGAGTTGATGGAGTTGTCCGGGATTTTATAACCCCCGGCCATCAGCTGTACCGGTATCAGACTAGTCATGCAGCCCATAGTCAGGAGCGATCTCAATGCCACGTGGCGCTCGATAAATATGTAAAATACCCTGTTATTTATATGAGTTATTGGGGTAGTCTTATCCCTATACTACTTTGGTGGCATTTGATTGTGGACTAGAATAAGTTTCCACATAAAAAATTTCCATATGAAAGACGCGTGAATTTATATATTTGATGCAATTTGTGAACCGCTTTGGGTGCTTGTCTTCCTATATTTCTAAAGCATGGGTAAGTGACTGATATTACGGATAATAAATGGTATGAAAACAATTATTTTCCACCGCACTCAGGACCGTTTTGGGGCCGTGGTGTATTTAGGAAGAAGTGAGCAAAATATCTATAGCCTAGTGGTTTGTTATATGTTATTAATATACCCCATTAAATATTCTTATCGTAAATAAATCCACCCTATGGGTTGGGGGCGCAGATGGCAGATCGCAGACTTCAAGTATTCCATACCGTAGCTCGCTTATTGAGCTTTACCAAGGCCGCAGAATCACTACATATGACTCAGCCGGCAGTGACCTTTCAGGTAAGGCAACTTGAGGAGTATTTTGATACCAGGCTGTTTGACCGTACCCACAATCGCATCAGTCTTACCGATGCCGGAAGCCTGGTCTACAGATATGCCGACCGCATATTTGAACTATATAATGAGATGGAGCATGCGGTTCAGGATATGACAGGTGGTGTGGGCGGTTCACTGACCATAGGCGCAAGTACCACTATTGCGGACTATATGCTTCCTTCACTACTGGGTGATTTCAAAGATAAGCACGCGGAAGTGAACATAAACCTAAAGGTATCCAACACCGATGGTATCGTCTCCATGGTTGAGAACAATACCATTGATCTGGGCATTGTGGAGGCCCCGGTGGGAAACAAAAATCTGGTGGTTGAGGTGTGCCGTCCAGACCAGTTGGTGGCTATAGTTCCACCTGGTCACCCGGAGGCGGAGAAAGATAGCTTGGACTACTCTGATCTGGTCAAGTACCCGTTCATCTGTCGGGAAGAGGGCTCGGGTACCCGCGAGGTAATCGAAGAGTACCTGAAAGAGACCTCAGATGGGAGTGAGGCACTCAACACCTCCATGGAGCTCGGTAGCCCAGAGGCGGTTAAGGGTGCGGTTGAGACTGGAATGGGTATATCCATTGTATCTCGCGCCACCATCCAGAAAGAGATCAAGCTTGGAACCCTGGTGGCAATCAAGCTTAATCCATTGTTGGAGCGCCCGTTTTCCTTCGTACATCAGAAACAGAAGTTCCGGGTTCGCGTAATGGAAGAGCTGCTTGATTTTGCCCGTGGCTACATAAAAGAGCACGAGAACGACTTTCAGGAGTAGTACTCTTTCAATATTATCCTATTTGAAGGAGTGCGAAACGTGCTGCCACAACTACCAACCCTGTCCCAGGATCAGCGCAGCTTGCTGAAACTGTTCAATGCTCTTGGCCAAACAGAGCAGTCCAGCCTGTTGGCGTTTGCCGAATTTCTAGGTCAGCGTGAGAGTGGCCGCGAGGATGACGCGGAAGCGGTCGCAGATGCCGAACCGCTGGATATTCCACGTCCAGAGAATGAGAGCGTGGTGAGCGCAATCAAGAGGTTGTCATCCAGCTATCATATGTTGGACAGGTCAATTCTGTTGAATGATACCTCCTCGCTTATGACAGCGCATCTGGTTCATGGTCGCTCGGCCGAAGACGTCATAGATGAGTTGGAAGAGCTGTTCACCAAACAGTTTGCTGAATACCGCAGGGTGCATGAGGGGTAACATGAGGGTCAACAGAAGGTACCCTCAATAGTGTGGGTACCTTGCAGTTTCCATTATGGTGCCTGGTTAATACTACTCCTGTTCTTTGACTTTACAGCTACTAAGTCCAAACGGCAGATAAGCCGGACACCATCCGATGGCTGCGGTAAATAGTGGGATGATGCCAACCAGGCCCCACATGTTTTGTGTTGCCACTCCCCAGCCGATCAAACCCAGGCCTACTACCAGGCGCAGAATGCGATCTATACTGCCTACATTATGTTTCATTTTGTTCTCCAGTTAAGAGTGGATATAAAAAGACCAACTGTCACCGAACGTCCGTAACAGTAAAGCTACGTCCGATGGTATCAGTATTCAGTTGGACAGTCTGTTTTGGAAATAATTACTCCCAGATCTGCCACTGATTTGAGAAAAATCTAACATACCTCACGCCACGGGCCCATGTGAGTTGTCAATCTGCCGGGATTATCTTTAACTATGCTGGTACTAAGGATTTTTTGTGGGCTTGTAGGCAGTGAATTTCGGGGGAGTGGATGAGAGATCGTAAGCAGAAGTTATCCTGGGCAATGTATGATTGGGCCAACTCTGCCTTTGCCACTACCGTAATGGCAGGATTTTTTCCACTCTTTTTCAAACAGTACTGGGCGGGTGAACTGGAGGTTGGGGAGAGTACCTTTCTGTTGGGAAATGCCAATGCCCTGGCCAGTGTCCTGGTGGTGGTGTTGGCGCCAATACTGGGCGCCATTGCTGACCGGGGTGGTGCCAAGAAACGGTTTCTCCTGTTCTTTGCCATGATGGGTGTGGTGATGACTGGCGGCCTATACATGGTCGCCCAGGGCGAGTGGGGCATGGCCCTGGTGGTATATATCCTGGCGGTATTGGGCTTCTCAGGTAGTGTGGTGTTTTATGATTCATTGCTGATGGATGTAGCTGAAGAAAGTGAGCTGGATATGGTCTCTGCCATCGGTTTCAGCTTTGGTTATCTCGGTGGCGGGCTGTTGTTTGCCTTCGATGTGGTGATGACGCTATATCCACAGAGCTTCGGTCTGGATGATGCGGCCCATGCGGTGCGTATCTCTTTCCTGTCGGTAGCAGTGTGGTGGGGGCTGTTCTCCATCCCGGTGCTGTTGTTTGTGAAGGAGAACAAGAGCCATGCGCCGATGGGAGCACTGGCCGCCGTTCGGGGTGGTTTTAACCAACTGTGGGCCACCTTCCTTCAGATACGAACACTGAAAGTTACCTTCCTGTTTCTCATGGCCTACTGGCTCTATATCGACGGGGTGGATACGGTGGTGCGCATGGCCGTGGATTATGGCCTGTCCCTGGGCTTTGACTCTAATCACCTGATGGTGGCCCTGCTGGTTACGCAGTTTGTGGGCTTTCCAGCAGCCCTGATGTTCGGGAAGCTGGGAGAGAGAAGGGGCGCGCGCCAGGGAATAATGATTGCGATATTTGTCTACCTTCTGGTTATTCTCTGGGCCTACCAGATGCAGCAGGTGTGGGAGTTTTACACGCTGGCAGTAACCATTGGCCTGGTGCAGGGAGGGATTCAGGCCCTTAGTCGCTCCTTATATGCCCGCATAATTCCAAAAACCAAGTCGGGTGAATTTTTTGGCTTCTATAACATGATGGGAAAATTTGCCGCCGTATTAGGCCCGTTGATGATGGGTTGGGTGGCCGTCATTACCCAAAACCCACGCCTCTCCATACTCTCTGTTTTGCTTCTATTCATAGCGGGAGCTATTTTGCTGGCACTGGTGGATGAGGAGAAGGGACGCCAACAGGCGCGGGCGTTTGAGGCTATACATGATTATGACGGAAAACTGCCTTAGATTCCCACCGATTGAGTCAATAGTCTGACGTTTATCTGATCGCGTTCTGTAACATTCGGAAAAATATAGAAAAAAACATTGTCACTTGCTGGCACGTCAATTGCAACTATGGAATTGATGTTAACCCCTGGAGAAATAATAAATGGCTGAAGAGAGGGAAGATGAAGATCTCGACCTGGGTGAAGAGCAACAGGGTGGATCAAAGAAAAAGCTGATTATCATCATTGGTGCGGCGGTTTTGGTGCTGCTACTTGGCGGCGGTGTGGCTTGGTTTTTTATATCTGGTGATGAAGAGGCGGCTCCAGAGTCGGCGGAAACTGAGCAGACCGAGGGTGATAAAAAAGATGCCGATGCGGACAAGGGTGACGCGAAAGAGCAGGGGCCTGCGCTGTACCACTCGATGAATCCGGTATTTGTGGCCAACCTGCCTCCGGGTACGGGCGCCAAAATGTTGCAGATCGGTATCGACCTGATGATGCGTGATCCTGAACTGCTGGAGTTCATAAAGCTGAATGACCCCATGATCAGGCATCAGTTGCTGAACCTGTTTAGTATCCAGGACGCAACGGCACTACGGAAGCGCAACGGTAAGGAGAAACTGCAGAGCCAGGCACTGGAGGCGATACAGAAAATCATCAAGGAGCAAGGTGGCCCAGGTAAGGTTGGGGCCGTTTATTTCACCAGCTTTGTTATGCAATAAATACTATGTCAGCCAACGACTTACTATCACAAGACGAAATTGATGCGCTATTGCACGGTGTTGATGACGGCAAGGTAGAAACCGAGGTCGATGAGATCTATGAAGGTGAAGCCAGAGACTATGACTTCAACAGTCAGGATCGCATCGTCCGCGGTCGCATGCCAACCCTGGAGATGATCAACGAGCGCTTTGCCCGGTACTACCGCACCAGTTTGTTCAATATGTTGCGACGCACTGCAGATATCTCCGCATCCGGGGTGCAGATGCTGAAATTCTCAGAGTTTGTTCACACCTTGTTTGTTCCCACCAGTCTCAATTTGGTGCGGATTAATCCACTCCGTGGCAAGGGTCTGTGCGTACTTGATCCCAAGTTGGTATTCAGCGTGGTGGATAACTATTTCGGTGGCAGTGGCAGATTTCACACCAAGATTGAGGGACGTGATTTCACCCCGACGGAGCTGCGTGTGGTCAAGATGCTTCTGGAACTGATCTTTGACGACATGATTGAGGCCTGGAAGCCGGTATTGGATGTGAGCTTTGAATACCTTGGTTCCGAGGTTAACCCCCAATTTGCAAACATCGTTAGTCCGTCTGAAGTGGTGGTGGTTACCACCTTTAATATTGACCTGGAGGCGGGCGGCGGTGATCTGCATTTTGTTATGCCGTACTCCATGGTGGAACCGATTCGTGATCTGTTGGATGCAGGGGTACAGAGTGATCGCGGTGACAAGGATGAGCGCTGGGAGCGGGCATTGCGGTCACGCATCAAGCATGCAGACCTGGAGCTGAATAGCACCCTGGCGGAAACAACCATAACGGTAAAAGAGATGGCGGAGCTGAAAAAGGGCGACATCATTCCATTAGATATACCGGAGATGGTTGAGGTGTGTACCTCTGACATACCACTGTTTCGTGGACAGTTGGGAATGGCCGATGGTAACTATGCGATCAAGATACGGGAAAAGATCGTAACCAAGGTTAAGGATGATCTGAACAAGTTTCTTGAAGGCTCAGATAAATAATGACGAAAACAAGTGATGGGATCTGATTATGAATGACACTGAAAAAGACCCTAATGAGGCACTGTCGGATGAATGGTCTGAGGCATTAGAAGACCAGGAGAGTGCAGAAGCCGCAGCTGACAGCAGCACTGAATCAGCTCAGTTCCAAGAGCTGCAGTCTGAAGCTTCTGCGGCCATGGCTGGTGACTCTGATATAAGTCTGGATGGTATTCTCGATATACCCGTCACCATATCCATGGAGATTGGACGCACCCACATCAATATCCGTAATCTGCTGCAACTGAACCAGGGTTCGGTAGTGGAACTGGATAGGCTTGCCGGTGAACCCATGGATGTGCTGGTCAATGGCACCCTGATTGCCCAGGGAGAAGTTGTGGTGGTGAATGAGAAATTTGGCATTCGTCTTACCGATGTAATCAGCCCCTCAGAACGGGTTAAGAGATTGGGAAAATGAGACTCCTGCGCCTGTGGGGTGTGGTTGTGAGCGTCCTGCCGGCTCTGCTGGTGGCGGCGCCGGTTTCGTCTGAGACTGCCCCCGGTTTACCAGCCAGCGCGATGGGGACCGGCATGGTGGTTGAGATGGTCGTGGTCCTGGCAGGCGTGGTGCTGTTGATCCTGGGTCTGGGCTGGTTGATTAAGCGGGTGGGCCATTTTCCCGCTGCTGGCAAAGGTATGGTCAGAATCCTGGGGGGTGTCTCGCTGGGCCCCAGGGAGAAGGCGGTGATACTTGAAGCTGGAAACCGGCGGTTACTGGTGGGAGTGGCGCCGGGTAGAGTCCAGACCCTGTGTGATCTTGGTGACTCCGACCTGGAACTTGAGCCAGATATGGAGAATGACACCAGCGACTTTTCAACCCAGTTGGACGCGCAACTGCAGGATGAATCTAAATGAGGTGGTCCACCCAATCACTCCTGCTACTGTTTCTTGGACTGGCTCCCCTGGTGGGCCAGGCTGCCACTGGTCTTGAGGCGATGACCGTGGAGACCACTGAAGGTGGAGGCCAGACCTATTCGCTGAGTATCCAGATCCTGCTGTTTATGACTGCCCTCAGTCTGCTGCCAGGCGCACTGCTCATGATGACCTCATTTGCCCGCATCATCATTGTGCTGGCAATCCTGCGTCAGGCCCTGGGTACTCAGAACACCCCATCCAACCAGTTGTTGGTGGGGTTGGCGCTGTTTCTTACCATTTTTATCATGATGCCGGTCTTCAATCAGGTGTATGACACCTCACTCAAACCCTATCTGGAAGAGAAGATAACCACGGTCCAGGCGCTGGAGTCGGCACAGTTGCCCATGCGTGAGTTCATGCTGGGACAGACCCGGGAGTCTGATCTCAACCTGTTCGCCAGGATTGGTAATTTTGGTGAGGTGGAGTCCCCGGATAAGGTCCCATTCAGCATGTTGCTGCCAGCGTTTGCCACCAGTGAACTCAAGACCGGTTTTCAGATCGGTTTTCTGCTGTTTATCCCATTTCTGATAATCGATCTGGTGGTGGCCAGTGTCCTCATGTCCATGGGCATGATGATGTTGTCCCCACTGATTATCTCGCTGCCATTCAAGATCATGTTGTTTGTGTTGGTGGATGGCTGGGCACTGGTATTTGGTACCCTGGCCGCCAGTTTTCATCTCTGACCGGAATTGAGCAGTCATGACTCCAGAATCAGTATTGGATATAGGTCAAAGGGCACTGGAAGTGACCACTCTGCTGGCGGGGGTGATCCTGATTCCGGCACTGGTTGTGGGCCTGGTGGTGGCGATGTTTCAGGCCGCGACCCAGATTAATGAGATGACCCTTACCTTTATCCCCAAGTTGGTCATAGTGGTGGTGGTGCTGATGATGGCGGGTCCCTGGATGTTACAGCTGATAACAGATTTTACCGTGGGGCTGATCGAGAGTATCCCCGAGTTGATTGGGTGATGGAGTCACTTTACAGGTGAACTGGAATGGTCTTTACAGAGGCACAATTAAGCGCATGGTTAGCCGCCTTTCTCTGGCCGCTGATACGTATCAGCGCCATGATTGCCGCTGCTCCTGTGTTCAGTTCACGTCAGACCCCGGTCCGCCTGCGCATTGGCATATCCTTGCTACTCAGTTTTATGTTGATGCCGTTGATCCCGCCACCACCGGTAGTGGAAGTGTTCAGCCCCGCTGCCCTGCTTATCACCCTGCAACAGGTGCTTATCGGTCTGGCTATGGGTTTTATCTTGCAGATGGTGTTCGGCGCCCTGGTGTTTGGTGGTCAGGCCCTGGCCTACAGTATGGGACTGGGTTTTGCCTCCATGATAGATCCGCAAAATGGGGTGCAGGTGCCGGTGCTGTCTCAGTACTACATCATACTCTCCACCCTGCTGTTTCTGATCCTGAACGGACATCTGTTTCTATTGGAGATATTGGCCGAGAGTTTTTACACCCTGCCCATAGGAGTGGATGGGTTGACCCAGGCCAACCTGCAACAGATAGTGTTGTGGGCCAGTCGCATGTTTGCAGGTGGGTTGCTGATGGCCTTGCCGGCCATAGCAGCACTGCTTCTGGTTAATCTGGGTATGGGTATCATCACGCGCGCCGCCCCCCAGCTGAACATCTTCGCCATCGGCTTTCCCATGACCATGTTGATCGGGTTTATCCTGATGTGGGCCACTCTGCCCAATGTTTTAGCCAAATTCAGTGAGCTGTTGGAAGAGGCGCTGTCTCTGATCAAAAGTCTTGTTCTGGTCACAACCTGAGGTAGCTGGTTATGGCAGAAGAGAATAAAGACGGTCAGGAGAAAACAGAACAACCCACAGCGAAGCGTCTGGAAGACGCCAAGAAAAAGGGCCAGATTGCACGCTCCAAAGAGTTCAATACTATGGCGATTACCCTGGTCGGTGGGATAGCATTGGTCAGTATGAGCACTCATCTTGGCTCAGGTCTGTGGGACATTATGTCCAGCAACTTTACTATCCCACGTCAGGACATGTATGACCCCGCAGCCATGGTCACCCGGTTGGCCCGCGCGGTGGAAGATGGACTGTTCATGCTGTTTCCATTCTTCCTGGTGGTGTTGGTGTTGGCGGTAGGCAGTTCCGTGGCGTTGGGTGGAGCGGCCTTTAGCGGTGAGTCCATGACTCCCAAGCTCAGTAAGCTCAATCCGCTCAAAGGGATCAAACGGGTGTTTTCACTCAAGGGCCTGCTAGAGCTGCTCAAGGCCTTGGCTAAGTTTCTCCTGGTTGGCAGTGCCACCGGCCTGGTGCTCTGGACCAGCCTGGACTCCTTTCTTGGCCTGAGCCAGATGGAGTTGGGCAAGGCGGTGTCCGAGATGGGGAGTCTTATCGGTGGCTCATTCGTATTGATTGCATCCACCCTGATATTGATCGCCATGATCGATGTGCCGTTCCAGCTGTGGGAACACAAAAGGCAGCTCAAGATGAGCCGGCAGGAAGTGCGGGAGGAGATGAAAGATACTGAGGGACGGCCCGAGGTTAAGGGTCGGATCCGAAATCTCCAACGGGAGATTGCCCAGCGTCGCATGATGGAGGAGATCCCCAAGGCGGATGTGATTGTCACCAACCCCACACACTATGCCATTGCTTTGCGCTATGACCAGGAGAATATGCTGGCGCCGGAGGTGGTGGCCAAGGGTAAAGGTGTGATTGCCGCCAATATCCGCCGGGTTGGCCTGGAACATGAAGTGCAACTGGTTGAATCCCCCATGCTGGCTCGCGCCATCTATTTCAATACTGAGATCGGTGAGGCCATTCCCGCTGGCCTATATCTTGCCGTCGCAAAATTGCTGGCCTATGTATTCCAGCTGCGCATCTATCGCACAGATGGTGGATTGAGACCGGAAATGCCCACAGATTTAACCATACCGGATGAGTATCAGGTACCAGAACAGTAAGGAGTTATATCCGTGAACTGTGCTGTTTTCTGGTCGGAATATTGAGAATATGAACACAACTACAATTTTGGAAAATGTAAGGCAGAGTGGAGCCAAGGGCATAGGCGCGCCATTGGTGCTGATGATGCTCCTGGCCATGGTGGTTATCCCCATGCCCCCCATCGCCCTGGATATGTTTTTCACCTTTAATATTGCCCTCTCTCTGGTGGTGCTACTGGTGGTGGTCTACACTCAGAGGCCGCTGGATTTCGGGGTATTCCCCAGTTTGCTGTTGATTGCTACCCTGCTGCGCTTGGCCCTGAATGTGGCCTCCACACGGGTAGTACTACTGGAAGGCCACAATGGCGGGGATGCTGCGGGTAAGGTAATAGAGGCCTTCGGCTCCTTCGTGATTGGTGGTAACTATGCGGTGGGTCTGGTGGTGTTCTTTATCCTGGTTATTATCAACTTTGTGGTGGTCACCAAGGGTGCCGGGCGGGTTGCAGAGGTTAGTGCGCGTTTTACCCTGGATGCCATGCCGGGTAAACAGATGGCCATTGATGCCGATCTAAACTCTGGTCTGATAAATCAAGATGAGGCCAGAAACCGGCGTGAAGAGGTATCACAGGAGGCAGACTTCTACGGGGCCATGGATGGCGCCAGTAAGTTTGTGCGTGGTGATGCCGTAGCCGGCATCCTGATCCTGTTTATCAATATCCTCGGTGGTCTGGGCATTGGCATGCTCCAGCATGGCCTGGATTTCTCCACTGCTCTGCGCTTCTACACCCTGTTGACCATCGGTGATGGTCTGGTGGCGCAGATCCCGTCCCTACTGCTCTCAACCTCCGCCGCCATCATCGTCACCCGGGTAGCCAGTACCCAGGATGTTGGCTCCCAGGTAATCAGTCAACTGTTTGCCAACTCAAAATCCCTCGCGGTTGCGGCCGGGGTTCTAGGCATTATGGGCATAATTCCTGGTATGCCAAACTTTGCTTTTTTGACTTTGGCGCTGGCCGCAGGTGCTGGAGCCTGGTTAATTTCCAAGCGTCAGGAAGAAGAGAAAAAACAGGAGATACGAGAGATTGAACCCGAGGCGGCGACACCGCCCAAAGAGCTTACCTGGGATGACGTACAGCCGGTGGACATCATCGGTCTGGAGGTTGGCTACAGACTCATACCCCTGGTGGACAGAAGTCAGGGCGGGCAGCTTATGGATCGGATCAAAGGGGTGCGTAAAAAGCTCTCCCAGGAACTGGGGTTTCTGATCCAGCCGGTGCATATCCGGGACAATCTGGACCTCACTCCCAACAGCTATCGCCTTACCCTGCACGGAGCAACCGTAGCCGAGGCGGAGATCAGGACCGACCGCGAACTGGCCATCAACCCCGGCCGGGTATTTGGCACCCTACAGGGAGCGGAGACCAAAGACCCTGCCTTTGGACTGGATGCGGTATGGATCGAACCGGATCAGCGTGATCATGCCCAGAGTCTGGGCTACACCGTGGTGGATTCCAGCACCGTGGTGGCCACCCATCTAAGTGAGATTATCCAGTCGCACTCCCATGAGCTGCTGGGGCATGAGGAGGTGCAACAGCTGTTGGATGTACTCTCCAAGACGGCGGCCAAACTGGTGGAAGACCTAGTGCCTAAGACCTTGTCTCTGGGGCAGATATTGCGGATACTTCAGAACCTGCTGATGGAGAATGTACCCATACGCGATATCCGCACAATCGCCGAAACATTGGCGGAACATGCAGTGTTGAGTCAAGACACTGGCGTTTTGACGGCTGCGGTAAGGGTCTCCCTGTCGCGCTCAATAGTGCAGCAACTGGTTGGTCCAACTGAAGAAATTCCTGTGGTGGTGCTAGATCCAAGTCTGGAACAGATATTGCAGCAAGCGTTACTGAGTTCTGAAGATGGTGGGGCCGGGTTCGAGCCAGGATTGGCGGAACAGATGCAAAAGGCCCTGGCAGAGACCGCAAGTCAGAGGGAGTTGGCGGGTGAGGGAGCGATCCTGCTGGTGGCGGCGCCGATCAGACCATGGATCGCCAGGTTTGTTAAGCACAGTGTCCAGGGTATGCAGGTACTCTCCTACAACGAGATACCGGACAACCGACAGATAAAGGTCGTGGCAACTGTGGGCAAGTCGGGCGCTGAGTTGACGAACGACATGTGATAGCAGAGGAAGGGAGCCAGGCAGGTATGGAGACCAGTAACAGGTACATCTGAATTTGGGAAAGCAGGTTATGAAGATAAAACGTTTTTTTGCAGCAGATATGCGCAATGCCATCCGCCAGGTGCGTGAAACCCTGGGGCCGGATGCAGTGATCCTCTCCAATAAGACTGTGGATGGTGGCGTAGAATTGATGGCTGCCCTGGATTTTGATGCGGCGGCATTTGCTGCCCAGCAACCTGCAGTTAAATGTGCCGACAACCGGCAAAAAGATAGTGTCGTTACCCCGTTTCCACCAGAGGGAAGCAAGCCCGCCGAGACCAAGGCCGAGCCCATTCAACCGAGGGCGCAAAAAATAGAGTGGAGCCAGGACCCCATTCTCACAGACATGCGCCAGGAGATGCAGGCCCTGCGCCGCATGATGGAGAATGAACTGTCGGAGTTGACCTGGAGGGACATGGGTAAGCGTAAGCCTGAGGTGCAGGAGCTGTTGCGCCGCTTGATGACGCTGGGACTGAGCCCGGATATCTGCCAGGATCTGGTACACAAATGCAACGGATTTACCAATCTTGATCATGGCTGGCGCAAGGCGCTATATTTTCTGGCATCACAGCTTGAGACCACCGGGGATGACCTGCTGGAACATGGTGGCGCCGTGGCCATAATTGGCCCTACCGGAGTGGGCAAGACCACCACACTGGCCAAGCTGGCGTCCCGTTATGCCCTGCGTCACGGCAACCGCCATGTGGCGCTGATCTCCACCGATAACTATCGCATTGGCGCCCAGGAGCAACTTACCACCTACGCCAGAATCCTGGATGTACCCATGCGCTCAGCAGCAAATGCCGAAGAGTTGAATGTGGCGCTCAATGTATTTGCGGATAAACGCCTTATCCTCATAGATACGGCAGGCATGAGCCAGCGGGATGTGCGCATCAGTGAGCAACTGAGTCTGCTCAAGGCAGGTAACAAGAAGGTAAGGAGTTTACTTACCCTGTCTGCCACTACCCAACAAGCAGCCATGCGCCACGCCATAGATGCCTTTGGAGTGGCGGATCCAGATGCCATGATCCTCACCAAACTGGATGAGGCTGGCTCTCTGGGTGGAGTGCTATCGGCGATAGTGGATAGCAAATTGAAGGTCTCTTATGTAACGGATGGCCAGAAGGTGCCTGAAGACCTGCATCTGGCGCGTCCACATACCCTGGTAAGCAGGAGCGTCAACTTGGCATACCAGGATAGTGCAGGACTCAGTGAGGAGTTCCTGGCATTGGCACTGGGAGGAATGAGAGCAGATGCCCATGTCTGAAGCGAATTTGGATCAGGCTGCAGGACTAAGGCGCATGGTTGAACCTACCCCCATCCAGGCAATAGCTGTCACCGGTGGCAAGGGTGGTGTTGGCAAAACCAATGTCTCAATCAATCTGGCAGTGGCGATGGCGGATATCGGCAAACGTGTCATGATGCTGGATGCAGACCTGGGTCTGGCTAATATTGATGTGGTTTTGGGGCTGCATCCGGAATATGATCTGTCCCACGTGCTGCGGGGCGAACGTACGTTGGAAGAGGTGGTGATAGAGGGTCCATCCGGTATCAGGATTGTACCTGCGGCCTCAGGTATCAGGCATATGGCGGAGTTGAGCGAAGCTGAGCACGCTGGACTGATCCGGGCCTTCAGCGATCTTAGCAATGACCTGGATGTATTGATTGTCGATACAGCAGCCGGCATCTCAGACACGGTAATCAGTTTCAGCCGCGCGGTGCAGGAGCTGATTGTGGTGGTGTGTGATGAACCAGCCTCAATAACCGATGCCTACGCCCTAATTAAACTGCTGAACCGGGAGTACGGAGTCAGCAGATTCAGGATTCTGGCAAATATGACCCGCAGCGCCCAGGAGGGTCGAGATCTGTATAAAAAGATGTGTCGGGTAACCGACCGCTATCTGGATGTAATGCTCAGTTATGTCGGTAGCATCCCCTTCGATGAGAGTTTGCGCAAAGCGGTCAGAAGCCAGAAGCCGGTGGTGCATGCTTACCCGCGCAGCCGTTCAGCACAAACATTAAAGAATTTGGCAAAGAAGGTCGATAACTGGCCTGTACCAGATGGGGCAAGCGGACATCTCCAGTTCTTTGTCGAGCAATTAGTTCAATATTCGAGCAAGAAAGGGGAGATGCAGCTGTGAAAGGTTTAGCGGCGTACAGTTCAGTTCAGGACCAAGATGCCGATACCCTTGTAAACCAGCACGCTCCATTGGTAAAACGGATCGCCTATCACATGGTGAACCGGCTGCCGTCAAGTGTACAGGTTGATGATTTGATCCAGGCGGGAATGATTGGGCTGCTCGAGGCAAGTCGGAATTATGATCAGAGCAGAGGGGCAAGCTTTGAGACCTATGCGGGGATTCGGATTCGTGGCTCCATGCTGGATGAGATCCGGCGCAGCGACTGGACACCCAGGTCGGTGCACCGCAAGGCCAGGATGGTATCAGACGCTATGCGAGATATTGAGAATGAACAAGGGCGGGATGCCCGTGATGTGGAAGTGGCTGAGGCCATGGGGCTGACACTGGAGGATTACCACAAGATTCTATTGGACTCATCAGGTTGCAGGGTTTTCAGTGTGGAGGAGCTGCGTGTGGTAGGAGAGCTCCCTATAGCTGAGTCCGATTGCTCCACCATCGGGCCACTGGATGGGTTCCAAAAAAGTGAGTTTAAGGATTCATTGGCAGAGGCCATATCTGGCCTGCCGGAGAGGGAGAGACTGGTTATCGCCCTCTACTACGATGAGGAGATGAATCTACGGGAGATCGGCCAGGTATTGGGAGTAACGGAATCAAGGGCATGTCAGATCCACAGTCAGGCAACCTTTAGACTACGTTCCAGACTCACGGAGTGGTTATCAGAAGACGAAGACCAAACCTGAATAACATTGGTCCATGAACTGACCGGACCGATGTTAAAGAGTTACAACATGATTTGATTTAGCAGTTCGCTTAGGAGGTTGTTTTGGATAAAAACATGAAGATTCTAGTTGTGGATGATTTCTCCACAATGAGGCGGATAATAAAAAATCTGCTCAGGGATCTTGGCTTCACTAACACTGAAGAAGCTGACGACGGAGTCACTGCTTTGCCAATGTTACAGACAGGCAGATTTGATTTCCTGGTAACTGACTGGAATATGCCTGGAATGACTGGCCTGGATCTGCTGAAGGAGGTACGAAAAGACGCCAATCTGGTAAGCATGCCGGTATTGATGGTGACTGCAGAGTCAAAACGTGAGCAGATTATTGAAGCAGCGCAAGCTGGGGTCAATGGTTACGTGGTAAAGCCATTCACTGCCGCAACCCTGAAAGAGAAGATCGACAAGATCTTTGAACGGGTGGAGAGTTGATATGCAGATAGTGCAGGAGACCAGCAATGGTTAATAAGGAAACAAGAAATGAGCTATTGGAAAAGGCAAAGCAACTGGTGGCCTTTTTGGAGGCAGGGGATGATGAAGCCGCCAGCAATACGCTAGAGCATCTGGCAGACTTTTCTGAGAGTAATCTGTTTCGTGAAGTGGGACGCCTTACCCGCGAGTTGCATGAAGCGATAAATGGCTTTCTTCTGGATGCCAGGATTACCGATCTGGCACAACGTGAGATCCCAGACGCCAGTGAACGTCTGGCCTATGTAATAACCATGACAGAGAAATCCGCCAACACCACCCTGGGTGCGGTGGAAGAGAGTCTGCCCCTGGCCGATGAGCTGGGTGAAAGTGCGGTTGAACTCTCGGGCAAATGGGATCTGTTTAAAGAAAGAAAAATGACAGTGGACGACTTCCGCATCCTGAGTGGAGATCTGACCGACTTTCTTAATATTGCAAAGAGCCACTCCACAAATTTGCACAGCAACCTCTCCTCGGTCCTGTTGGCGCAGGATTTTCAAGACCTCACCGGACAAATTATTCGTCAGGTAATCGCCCTGGTAACAGATATCGAAGACAAGCTGGTACAGTTGGTCCGTATATCTGGCGCCAAGATGCCAGAGAAAAAACATGAACCGGATGAAAATAAACTGGAAGGTCCCGTGGTGCCTGGTGTGGATCAGGGCGATGTGGTACAGGGTCAGGACAATGTAGATGACCTGTTGTCTAGTCTAGGATTTTAGAGGTCAGAGATAATGACCATAGATACCGATGATGAGATCCTGCAAGACTTTTTGATCGAAGCGGGGGAGATACTTGAAGAGCTGAATGAACAGCTGGTCGATCTGGAGCGCCGTCCAGATGACTATGACCTGTTGAATACGGTATTTCGAGGGTTTCACACCATAAAAGGTGGTGCCGGATTTCTGGGGATAGATGCCTTGGTAGCTGTATGCCACGGCGCTGAAGATGTGTTCAATGTACTGCGTCAGGGGCAACGAGCCGTGGATGCAAGACTAATGGACGCGGTGCTTCAGGTACTGGACGAGGTAAACGATATGTTTGCCATGGTTCAGGATGGAGTGGAACCGCCTCCGACAGACCAGACGCTGCTGGATACCCTGGAGAAACTGGCAGAGCCGCAAGCATCTGAGCCAGAACCGGCACAGGAGCAACCTGCAGCAGAAGCACCTGCCGCGCCGAGTGGTAGTGATGACATCACCGAAGATGAATTTGACGCTCTGCTGGACCAACTGCATGGCTCGGGTAAACATGGTGGAGTACCTGCCCAGGAGAGTATAGCTACAGAAAAACCACCCGCAAAGACCAAGGCCAAATCTAGTTCGGCTGATATCACCGAGGATGAATTTGACGCCCTACTGGATGAGTTGCACGGCAAGGGTAAACATGGCGGCATTCCCCAGCAGAGCGAACCTGAGGTGGTGGCGCCAGAACCCAAGCCAGCACCGAAGAAGTCCGACGAAATAACGGAGGACGAATTTGACGCCTTGCTGGATGAGTTGCACGGCAAGGGTAAACATGGCGGCGTTCCCCAGCAGGATGCCCCTGAGTCTGAGCCAGAGAAGGTAGCAGAACAGATCAAGCCACCCGAGCCGAAAAAGAAACCGCCGGTTAAACCAAAGCCAAAACCAAAGGCAGAGGCAGCAGAGTCCAGGGCGGGTAAGGCAACTCCTCCCAAGGCCACCGGGACAACCCCAAAAAAACCAGCCTCAGGTGATACTACAGTCAGAGTGGATACCGCAAGACTGGATGACATCATGAATATGGTGGGTGAGCTGGTGCTGGTGAGAAACCGGCTTTCGAATCTCAAAGATCGATTGGACGATGAGGAAGTGGCGGTAGCTGTATCCAACCTGGATGTGGTGACGGCCGATCTGCAGAATTCGGTAATGAAGACCCGGATGCTGCCGGTGAAGAAGGTCTTTGGACGCTTCCCCAGAGTGGTGCGGGATCTGGCGCGTAATCTGAAAAAAGAGATCGAGTTGGAGATGCATGGTGAAGACACCGATCTGGATAAGAATCTGGTAGAGGCCCTCGCGGACCCCATGGTGCATCTGGTGCGCAACGCTGTGGATCATGGAATTGAGCTTCCGGGTGAGCGGGAACAGGCCGGCAAGCCGAGAAAGGGTACCGTGGTGTTGTCAGCAGCACAGGAAGGAGATCATATTCTCCTGACCATAACTGATGACGGCAAAGGCATGGATCCAAATATATTGCGTGTCAAGGCGGTGGAAAAAGGCATGATGGATGAAGAGGCCGCAGCGCGTCTGAGTGATAAGGAGCTATACAACCTTATTTTCCATCCCGGCTTCTCCACCAAGGCAGAGATTTCAGATGTGTCCGGGCGTGGCGTAGGTATGGATGTAGTCAAAACCCGCATCACCCAGATGAATGGCTCGGTGGAGGTTAATTCAGAACTGGGGACTGGCAGTATAATTGTCATCAAACTGCCTCTCACGCTAGCCATTCTGCCAACCCTGATGGTGAAGATGTCAGCGCAACCATTTGCCCTGCCGCTCTCCACTGTGGTGGAGATATTCAATTTGAATCTGGACCACACCAATATTGTGGATGGACAGCTTACGATCATGGTTCGGGAACGGGCGATGCCACTGTTCTACCTGCGAAAATGGTTGATTGCAGACGGTAGTGACTATGAGGCAGTGGAAAATACCGGCCATGTGGTTGTGGTTAATGTGGGTGGAGTGCAAGTGGGACTGGTAGTGGATCACCTTATCGGACAGGAGGAGGTTGTAATCAAACCACTTGGTTTCATGTTGCAGGGATTGGATGGCATGGCCGGTGCAACAATTACCGGGGACGGTAAGATCGCCCTTATTCTTGATGTGCCGGGATTGTTAAGAAAATATGCGCGAAGATTTTAATTATGAATCCAGGGCAACTAAAAAAATCAGAATGGCGATGGCAGCTGCCGTTGTGCCACATGTTTGCCCGGCAATCATGGAAAACTGATCAAGTCCAAAATTCTTGCGGTGTCCCATGGTGATGGGTCGTGGAAAACTGAATAAAGTCAGGGTGCTGGTGGTGGATGACTCGGCATTCTTTAGACGACACATTTCCAATTTGCTCTCCAAAGATGAACAGATTGAAGTGGTTGGTACTGCCGCAGACGGTATGGCAGCGGTTGAAGCCGCCCATAAGCTGAAACCTGATGTAATCACCATGGATGTTGAGATGCCGGTACTGGATGGAATCAGTGCAGTGAAAAAGATCATGACTGAAGTGCCGACCTCTATTCTGATGCTATCGTCATACACCAGCAAGGGCGCCCAGGAAACACTTGATGCCTTGCAAGCGGGTGCGGTGGATTTTATTCCCAAACAGAGTGGCGGGGCATCAGATCGTACCAGCCAGTTGTCTGCTATGTTGGTGCAGAAGGTGCTGACTGTTGGCAAGCAACGTGCGCGAAAAGCCAGGTCGGCTGTGGTTTCTGAAGCGGCTGCACGGGTAGTACCTTCAAGGTTACATGCGTCTCCGCAACCAGTGCGGCGTGGAAGCTATGATCTGGTAGTCATTGGTGCCTCCACTGGTGGTCCGGTTGCCATACAAAATCTGGTTGGCGCACTTCCCCGGAGTTTTTCTACCCCCCTGGTATTGGTAGTTCACATGCCTGGAAATTTCACCAAGGCCTTTGCAGAACGTTTAGACGGCATCTGTGCCATGAACGTGCGCGAGGCGGTGGACGGTGACCGTCTGCAACCGGGTGTGGCCCTGCTCGCGCCAGGTGGACAACAACTCTATTTTTCACAAAATGGCTCCAATATCCTGGTGCACATACGTGATGGCAAGCCAGAAGAGACTTACAAACCCAGCATTGACACTACACTTGAATCGGCGGCGCAGGTCATGCGTGACGCGGTGCTGGCCGTGATCCTTACCGGAATGGGTTCGGACGGGTGTCAGGGTGCCAGCATGCTGAAACAGTGTAACTCCACAGTCTGGAGTCAGGATGAGGCCAGCTGTGTTATTTACGGTATGCCCCAGGCGGTGGAAAAGAGAGGGTTGTCTGATCTGGTGCTACCCCTGAATGACATCGGCCCGGCCCTGGTTAAGGCGGTTTAGTGGATATCCTCAGTATCATTGGCGTACTACTGGCATTGGCCGCCATCATCGGAGGCAATGCCCTGGAAGGCGGGCATATTGATTCACTGGTCAATGGTCCGGCTATGGTGATTGTGATAGGTGGGACCATCGGCGCCATTTTGCTCCAGACGCCAATAGGTGTGTTTATGCACGCCATACGGGTGTCAGGTTCGGTGTTTTTTCCGCCGGGGCTTAACCTGAATGCATCCATAGATAAACTAGTCAGTTGGAGCAACATCGCGAGAAAAGATGGATTGCTGGGGCTGGAAGAGATTGCGGAGACGGAACCGGATCTGTTTGTGCGTAAGGGGATGCAACTGCTGGTGGATGGAACCGAACCGGAGATAATTCGCAGTATACTTGAAGTGGAGTTGGATAGCCGTGAGCAGCATGACCTACAGGCCGCAAAGGTGTATGAGTCCATGGGTGGCTACTCTCCCACCATCGGTATTATCGGTGCGGTCATGGGTCTGATCCATGTAATGCAGAATCTGGCAGACCCGTCCAAATTGGGCAGTGGTATCGCCACGGCCTTTGTGGCAACCATATATGGTGTGGGTCTGGCGAACCTGTTCCTGCTTCCGTTTGGCAGCAAACTTAAATCTATCGCCATGGGCAAATCGCACTACCGGGATATGATTATCGAAGGCATAGTCTCCATCGCTGAGGGGGAAAATCCACGCAATATTGAGACAAAGTTGCAGGGCTATCTGAACTGAGAAGCAAAATGGCCAGAAAGAGAAGACATGAAGAGCCTGAAAACCACGAACGCTGGTTAGTATCCTATGCTGACTTCATTACCCTGTTGTTTGCATTTTTTGTGGTCATGTACTCAATATCATCGGTTAACGATGGCAAGTACCGGGTGTTGTCAGAGACCCTGACTGATGCGTTCCTTACCTCGGCTCAGAGCCTTGATCCCATTCAGGTGGGCGAGAAGGTGCGTACCATCACACCGGTTGCCGGTGAATATGCGGCATCCGAGCCTGGCACCCTGGAATCGTCAGATATGAACGATCCATTGGATAAGCAGGATGAGGAGGTGTACGACACCAAGGGCCGGCCCGAGGGCGAAGGTACTGGCAAGGCCGGTGATAGTGACAAGGGCAACACTGATGTCACTCTGGACAAGACCGCTGAAGATCTCAAATCAACCCTGGCCCCGTTTATCGATGAAAAACTAGTAACCGTCACCAAGACCGAGAGAGGGGTCGAGGTGGAGATGAAGAGCAAGGCACTGTTTCCTAGTGGCAGTGCCCGGTTGTCACGTAAGGCCATCAGCATGATGCGGAGTGTGGCCAGAATACTATCCCCGCTACCGAATGATATCGAGGTGGAGGGCCACACCGATAACGTACCGATCAAGACCATCCTATTTCCATCCAACTGGGAACTGTCCGCAGCCCGTGCCGCCAGCGTGGTGCATCTTTTAGGCCGATTCAGGGTCAATTCTAGCAAGATGGCGGCCATTGGCTATGGTGAGTACCGGCCCAGGGCAGATAACAAAACTGCTGATGGCCGACAGGAAAATAGGCGTGTAGCCCTGGTCATCAAGACCCAGGCCGATGAGCGCAAGGGTGGAAGTGATTACCGCAAGCGAGGCGGGCAATGAGGGTCTGGACTATCGCCAATCAGAAAGGCGGTGTGGGTAAAACCACCACCACGGTCACCCTGGGTGGACTGCTGGCCAGTTGGGGTTTGCGCACCCTGTTGGTCGATATAGATCCACACGGCTCCATGACCAGCTATTTTCGTTACGACCCAGACTCCCTTGAGCATAGTACCTACTCCCTATTTCGGGCCAAGATGGATAAGCAGCAACTGGACCCGCATGAGCTGATAAGGGATACGGGTACTGATGGCCTGTATCTGTTGCCTGCATCCATGGCCCTGGCAACCCTGGACCGACAGACCGGACGTCTGGAAGGAATGGGTCTGGTGCTGAAACAGACTCTGAGTCGTTTATCAGACAATTTTGACTATGTCTTGATCGACTGCCCGCCTATGTTAGGTGTGTTAATGGTGAATGCCCTGGCGGCCTGTGAGCGTCTTATCATGCCGGTGCAGACAGAATTTTTGGCGCTAAAAGGCCTGGAGCGGATGCTGCACACCTTGAAGATGATACTGCGCTCCCAGGAAGTGGCGCTGCCATACACCGTAGTTCCAACCTTTTTTGATCGTCGCACCAAGGCATCGTTCGATAGCCTGAAGTATCTACAGGAGCAGTACTCTGAGATGTTGTGGGACGGCGTAATACCGGTTGATACCAAGTTCCGTGAGTCAAGTAAGGCTGGCATCCCGCCCACAGACTACAGCCCTAATTCCCATGGTGTGTTGGCCTATACCAAACTGCTGGAGTTTTTGCACACCAGTGAACACACACCATCTGGTCAGGAGATGGTGGGATGAGTATAGATAAACGTGATGAAACAACCAGACTGGAAGATCAGGATCAGATCATAAACAACTACTTGGAGTCACTGCTGAGTGACGTTGCGGAGTATGCCGAGCCAGAGACCAGGGTTCGGCAGGAGACTGCAGAGGTAGTGGCTATCCGCCCGGTACCCGTTGAGGTGCCGGAACCAGAATCGGAATTGCAACAACAGGAGCAGGCAGAGGAGACACCGGAAAGCCAGGGTCTAAGAGAGGTGCCGGAGTGGGCGCAGGAACCGTTTCAATGTCTGTTGTTTAAAGTGCGTGGCATGACCATGGCCACCCCACTGTTGGCACTGGACAATATTGTAAAATGGGAAGCAGAACTCACCACCATCCCGGGGCAACCGCATTGGTATATGGGAGTGCTGCAACATCGTAATCGGAAGGTAGTGGTGGTGGATACAGCCAAGCTGTTGATACCGGACCGACTTAGCGATGATGCCGAATCCAGGGATAAGGGTAGTCATATCCTGATTATCGGGGATAACAGTTTTGGTTTGGCCTGTGACAGTCTGGCAAAGCCGGTTTTTTTTGAGAAAGATGACATCCGTTGGTCAGGTGCACACCCCGACCGCATGTGGATGGCCGGTACGATAACAGACAAATTGTCCGTGCTTTTAGATGTAGAAGAACTGTTGAAGAAAATCAGGCATGAATAATGCACGAGTCCAATTATTACATTGGTAATGACTGGATTTTGACAGCAGCAGATTATTTAAGTGGGGAAAGATAGATGAGCATAGATGATATTGATGGCTCTGGTAACGATCCGATAATCCAGTTGGTTACCTTTCGTCTTAAAGGTGAGAGCTATGGCATAAATGTAATGCATGTGCAGGAGGTGCTGAGGGTGTCAGAGATTGCCCCGGTACCGGGTGCACCAGATTATGTCCTGGGGATCATCAACCTTCGCGGTAATGTGGTCACTGTAATCGATACCAGATCGCGTTTTGGCCTGACCGCTGGTGATGTGACCGATACCAGCAGGATTGTCATTATAGAGAGTGACAAGCAGGTGGTAGGAATCATGGTGGATGCTGTGGCTGAAGTGGTGGAGCTGACTGAGTCTCAGATCGACTCGGCTCCGAATGTAGGCAACGAAGATAGTTCAAGGTACATCCAGGGCATAGCCACCATGGGTAGTGATCTCCTGATCGTGGTTGATCTGCACAAGTTACTGACTGATGATGAGTGGGCCGAAGTCGCTATGCTGTAGTGCTTATGGCTGCAAATTATGTAGATAACATATGCCTGATATCCGAGAACCATATCCAGTCAAGCCAGTATGGCCCATCAGGCCAGGAAAGGGTGTTGGGGAAAAACGTACTCCCAGGAGAGATAAGGATCAGGAAGAGAAACAGGAGAAGCAACAGCCACCGCCTGATGAGGATGGGCCTCATATAGATGATTATGCATGAGAGGTTAAAACATGAAACCGGAATTGATAATGTTAATCGGTGTTGGGTGCTTGGCCGTGTTGTTTATGCTGGTTCAGGCGCGCACCATTCGTCGGCAAAATAGCAGTATTGCAGGTATGAGCAAACAGATTGAGCAACTCTCCACCACCACCAATGCCATGTGTGCAGGCGCTGTAGGGGTGGATAAGCGGGTCGCCAAGCTGGAACGAAATGGCAGAGACTTAATGTATCGGCAGGAGAGTATTGAATCCAGTCACAGCGATGACCGCCCGTACGGTGAGGCGATTCAGATGGTGCAAAAAGGAGCTGATGCCAGCCGCCTGGTGGATGAGCTTGGGGTAAGCGCCAGTGAAGCAGATCTCCTGGTGATGCTGCATGGAATAAAAAAGGCTGGTTAGCAGGATAGATTAAACTGTGGTAAATCGCCGCAATCCAGTTCCTGTAGATTCTGAAGGGTCAGTATCCACTGGCCTTTTTTTATGTCAGTCAAAAGCGTGCAACCACCACTGTCGGAAACTGTGGTAGATTACGTTGCTTGTTATACGACTTGATTCATCAGACAGGACAATGTTAGAGAGTAAAATACCGGTACTAGGATTTGCCGCCTACAGTGGAACCGGCAAGACCACTCTGCTCAAACAGCTGCTACCACTGCTGCGCAGCCGTGGTTTGCGGGTCGGCATGATCAAACACGCCCATCATGATTTTGATATAGATACCCCAGGCAAGGATAGCTATGAACTGCGCAAGGCCGGCGCCAATGAAATGCTTATCGCATCAGGCAGGCGCTGGGCGCTAATGGTGGAGACAGATAGGGAAGGGGATCCACAACTGCAGGAGATGCTAAACCGTCTGGATCAAAACAACCTGGATCTGGTGCTAGTGGAAGGTTTTAAGCATGAGGTGTTCTCCAAGATCGAACTGCATCGTCTCAGTGTGGGTAAACCGCTAATATTTCCTGAGGACCCCAATATCATTGCCATAGCTACAGATGGCGAGTTGTCTGAACAGACCAGCTTGCCGCTGCTGGATATCAATGACATTCAGGCGGTTGCAGAGTTTGTTACCGCAGATTTTCTGGGGGCTGGTTAGAGTTCCAGCTCTTTACCTCTGGTCTGAAGGAACTCCTTGAACTCCCTGTGTGCCGACCAGAATGTCTCAATCGCCTGCTCACCGGTAGCGGTAACCAGGGTGCCGCCACCACCACGACCGCCGGTGCTTTTTACCACCACAGGTGATCGGCTCTGTCGATTCATGGAGTCCACCAGCTCCCAGGCGTGACGGTATGACATCTCCATGGAGCGGGCCGCCGCACTGATAGAGCCGTGCTCCTTGATCCTCTCCAGTAGCACTACTCGTCCATAACCCAGAAAGGTGCCTTCGGGACCTTCTATCCAGATCCTGCCGCCTAAATGACACTGCTTGTTTGTGCGCTTTCCAGCCATGGGATTTCCAGTGGTGAGCTAGTGTAGTATGAAACACTACACTAGAGCGTAATATATAGCAGGGAATAAGGAGTGACAACCAGGCGCTGGGATCGGAAACCAGATTTGGTTGGTACTATTTTTCTGCGGTCAGATAGCAGATCCAGCCAGCATCAGCATCACCCACGGTGGTGGGTTCAAATATGCCGTCGGGCTCCCCATCTTCATCCCAACCCTGTAGATAGACCGTGATCTTACTGAATCCAGCTTCATTCAGCAGATCTTGAATCTCGGGCACGGTCCATAGTCGCCAGTCGTAGGTGAAGGCATTATCCAGACGCGAGCCATCGGGGAAAGAGAAGTGGATGTGGGAAATAAGATCACCACTGATGGGGTCGTATTTCTCCTGCTCCCAGATGTAGTTGAAATCGCCCTCATCCACATAGCGCTCTTCAACAATCTCTTTGAAGGAGTCGTAACCGCCATATGCATCGAGAAAAAATATCCCGTCATGTTTCAGAATAGAGCGTACCGTTTTGAAATATTTCAGCAGGTCTTTGCGCCGTTTGAATAGCCAGTAGCTGAAGTTCATAGCCGAGACGATATCTGGGGATTTGGTTGTCGCCTTCAGTACATTATCAGATACCAGCTTGATACGTTTTTGTTGGCCTGGAGAAAGTGCATTGACCTTCTGCTCTCTACCCCAGTCCAGTACCTCCTGGTCTATGTCTACCCCGATGGCGCGATTGTTTTTACGTTTACTGACCCATTCGCAGCATACGTTCGCAGTCCCACAGAAGTCTTCGCGCAGCAGTTTTGCTCGCTGCCCGCGTAGTTCTTGATAGGTGTCGTCCACAAAGTCTATTTCAGACTCAGCGCACTGTACTGACAGCTCATACAGTTGATGGCGATCCGCCACATCTGCTCGGGTTGTACTTTGCTTATGCTTCTTCTTGCCAGCTCTATTTTTTTTTGCCATCTGATGACTACCGAAGTGAACTATTAACCGTTGGTGGAATATACTAGAAAATAATCTATTGAGGTAAACAAAATTGAAATATTACCGCAGGCAACCTTTATGCATTGGATAACACCCGATATAGAGCGGGCGATGATTGCAATCAGACATGATCTGCATCGACACCCTGAGCTCTCCTGGCAGGAGTATCGTACTGCCGAAAAGGTGTGCCAGACTCTGGAGCGGTTCGGGGTGTCTTACACCCCAGGTATCGCAGGAGTCGGGGTGGTGGCTGATATTCCCGGGCAGCGTGATGGACCGGTAATCGCACTGCGGGCGGATATGGATGCACTGCCGGTACAGGAAGATACCGATTTGAGTTTCGCTTCCGAGAATCCTGGGGTCATGCATGCATGTGGGCATGATGGCCATACCAGCATCCTGCTGGGAGTAGCCATGGCGTTGGCAGGTGCAAAAGAGCCACCACCGCTGCCAGTGCGTCTTCTGTTTCAACCTGCTGAAGAGGTGGCGGCTGGGGCCAAAGCAATGATCAGGGAAGGTGTGTTGAAAGATGTGGAGATGATATTTGGTGCCCATGTAGACTGTAATCACCCTGTGGGTAAAGTGATGATCAACCAAGGCGTGGTTAGTGCATCTAGAGATGTATTCAAGATAAAAATAACCGGGCGAGGAGGGCATGCTGCCAGACCACAAGAGGCTATAGATGCCATCAAGATCGGTGCAGAGCTGACACAGGAGCTGCAGGCACTGACACATGGCGCCATAACTACAGTCAATCCTGCAGTGGTTAGTATCGGCTGTTTTACCGCCGGAACTGCTGCCAATGTAATTGCAGAAACCGCAGAGCTAGAAGGGACTATCTATGCCCAGGATGAGGCTGTACGCGTTAGATTAAAGGAGCAGATTTGTCAAAGCTCGGCTACCGTCGCCCAGCGGTACCATGCCCAAGTGGATGTTGAGATGGAGGATGGTATACCGGCCATAGTAAACAAGTCAGAAATCGTACAACTGGCTAGAGATGCGGCCAGGGATAGCTTGGGTGAGGAAAGTGTTGTGGATAGCCCCGCCACAAACATGGGGGCCGAAGACTTTAGCTGTTTTCTGGAGCATACCCTGGGCTGTTATGTAAGGATCGGAGCCTGGAACAGGGCGGCAAAAACCGCACCGGCCCACTCTGGCAAGTTCGACTTTGATGAGGGCGCTCTGGCCGTAGGGGCTGAATATCTTACTTCCCTAGCGATGGCAGCAGGTAAATGGATGCAGGAGAGAGATTTTTAGGCAGAAAACCACCCTGGGAGATTGCGCACAAAGCCAATCTGGTTTAACCTTGCGCCCTTGTTTTGGAGAGGTGTCCGAGCGGCTGCACCGAGGCTCTGCAGACAAATGAGGGCCATAGGCCAGAATAACGAGCACGCCGCGCTCCTAACAATGAACGTTTTCAATGATGAAGGCCAAATAAACCGATTTACTGGAGAGGTGTCCGAGCGGCTGAAGGAGCACGCCTGGAAAGTGTGTATACGGCAACGTATCGTGGGTTCGAATCCCACCCTCTCCGCCAATTTGCGAAAAAACCGGTTCTCTGAAACCGGTTTTTTTGTATC
>CAZVME010000017.1:0-52869 GCA_964628835.1 uncultured Gammaproteobacteria bacterium
CTTTTGGGGACTTGGATGTCCCAAAAGGCATCACGAGATCAAAGACTCGCTTAGATGATGCGGTTACTACTTATACCGCGGGACATCTCACGGGCTATGATCTCGCTCACGGCTTCGGCTGATTTCTGAATCTGTGCGTGATCTACCTTGCGATTAAGCCCCATCTCCATAATGTCATACCATGCTGGCATGATCATGCCGCCGTTTATGGTTACCGGTATCTCCGGCGCGTGGGGAAAGATAAAACGTATACCTGCAGTTTGCGGCAGCTCTAGTGCCTGAACAACGGGAACAAAATCCTCACCACTAGCGCCCAGCCCATGCAGCAGTATTACCACGGCATCAGTGTTGTCGTTTGTATCTATTTCTATACAGTCGAGTTCTTTCATTATTTAATCAGGGTCGGGGGCAATTGACTCCGACCTTATCCATCAGTTCAACCTCTACGCCAGGCGGTTCCCCCTGCCCCATCTTCCAGAAGAATCTTTGCGTCCTGTAGCTGGTCCCGAATGCGATCCGCCTCGGCCCAGTTCTTCTCTTTACGGGCATCCAGGCGTTGCTGGATCAGGCTGTCGATATCTTCATCGCTCAGGGCATCGTCTCCACTGGCCTCGCCGCGCAGGAATGTCTCTACATCGCCCTGCAAGATCCCCAGTACCGAACCCATGGCCTTCAGTTCAGCAGCCAGGGCAGCGGCGGCGGCCTCATCTGTCTTGCGGGCGCGGTTGATCTCCCGCACCAGCTCGAACATGGCGGCCAGGGCCTCGGGGGTGTTGAAGTCATCATCCATGGCGGCATTGAATTTTTTACGGTACTCCTCGCCTCCGGCTGCTTCTACTTCCAGCAGACCGCGCATGGAGGTATAGAATCTGGTAAGAGCGCCCCTGGCGTTGTCCAGGTGTTCATTGTCGTAGTTCAGCGGGCTACGGTATTGGCTGGTCATGATGAAGTAGCGCACTTCCTCGGCCCGGTACTGTTTCAGGATCTCGCGTACGGTAAAGAAGTTACCCAGGGATTTGGACATCTTCTCTTCGTTGATGCGCACAAAGCCGTTGTGCAGCCAGTAGTTTACGAATTTATGACCAGTTGCCCCTTCCGATTGGGCGATCTCGTTCTCATGGTGGGGGAAGGTGAGGTCGGCACCACCACCATGGATATCGAAGGTGTCACCCAAGCAGCAGGTGGACATGGCCGAGCACTCGATATGCCAGCCGGGACGGCCCTCACCCCAGGGTGAATCCCAGGCCGGTTCACCCGGTTTGGCCGCCTTCCACAGGACAAAGTCCAGGGGATCGCGCTTCTCCTGCTCCACCTCGACCCGCTCACCGGCGCGCAGGTCTTCTATGGTCTTACCTGAAAGTTTACCATAGCCATCAAAACTGCTCACCGAATAGTAGACATCACCGTTGTTCCCCACGTAGGCATGGCCCTTCTCCAGCAGGCTCTCCACCATGGCCACAATCTCAGAGATATGGGCGGTGGCCTTTGGCTCTTCGCTGGGGGGCTGCACCCCCAGAGCCTTTTCATCCTCATGCATGGCCTGGATGAAGCGTTCGGTGAGGTCAGAGAAGGGCTCGCCGTTCTCATTGGCGCGGTTGATGATCTTGTCATCGATATCAGTAATGTTGCGAATATAGGTAACTTCGTAGCCTGTTGCCTGCAAATAGCGGTAGATCACGTCAAATACCACCATTACCCGCGCATGGCCCAGGTGGCACAGGTCGTAAACGGTCATGCCGCACACGTACATGCGAACCTTGCCAGGCTCTATGGAGATGAACTCTTCTTTTTTATTGGTGAGATCGTTGTAGACCTTGAGCATTTTCGGTACCAGATATTCGGGGTATCTCTCAGATACTTAGCAGACCTGCGCATAGTAAACGAAACCTTTGTCACAACAAAGCGAAACCCGGGGTTTCTCGCCGCCTCCTGGTGCATTATCATATGTGGTTTCAAATTATCTGGAGGGCGGCATTGCGACGCCCCCGCCTACATCTTCAAACAAAGGAATAAATCAGATATGAACAAACTGTTTTCCCAACTATTTCTGGCCACCATGATCAGTCTGGCCTCCCTGTCCATGGCCTCCGCTGAAACCACAAAAGTAGTAATGAAGACCAACCTGGGGAACATTGAGATTGAACTCAACGGGGACAAAGCCCCTATCAGCGTCAAGAACTTTCTCAGATATGTGGACGAAGGCTTCTATAACGGCACCATCTTTCACCGGGTAATCAACAGCTTTATGATCCAAGGCGGTGGATTCACCACAGACATGCGGCAGAAACGCGGCCATGCCAAGATTAAGAACGAAGCCAAAAACGGCCTGAAAAACAACCGTGGCACCATCGCCATGGCCCGTACCCAGTCACCCCACTCTGCCACCTCTCAATTCTTCATCAACCATGCAGACAACAACAACCTGAACTACCCAAGCTTCGACAAATGGGGCTATGCGGTATTCGGCAAGGTAACCAAAGGCATGAAAGTGGTGGACAAGATCGCTGACGTCTACATCACTACCAAATACGACATGAAAAATGTCCCGGAGAAGCCGGTTGTTATCGAGAGCGTAACCCGCGTGGCGGCAGGCAAATAATCTTTTCAAGCCATAGAGCCAAACCATTACCACTTATCAAACTAGAGAATTAACCCATGATTGTACTTAAGACCAACCTAGGCGACATCACCATCGAGCTGGATACCGAAAAGGCCCCAGCGACCTCCGAGAACTTCACCCAGTACGTGAAAGATGGCCACTATGACGGCACCATCTTCCACCGTGTCATCAACAACTTCATGATCCAGGGCGGTGGCTTCGAGGCTGGCATGAAAGAGAAGGACACCCGCGCCCCAATCAAGAATGAGGCCAACAACGGCCTGAGCAACGCCGTGGGTAGTATCGCCATGGCCCGCACCATGGAGCCACACTCAGCGTCTGCCCAGTTCTTCATCAACGTGGCCGACAACAAGTTCCTGGACTATCCGGGACAGGACGGCTGGGGCTACTGCGTATTTGGCAAAGTTACCGATGGTATGGATGTGATCAACAAGATGAAGAATGTGGAGACCGGCTTCAACGGCGGTCACCAGGATGTTCCGGTAGAGGACGTAATTATCACCAAGGCCGAGATTACAGACTAACCCTGATGGTAAGAGCACTGCTTATTGCGGACCTGCACCTGTCCCGGGAAAGACCCGCTACCGTTGAGCTGTTCCTGCGCTTCCTCAAGGATGAGGCATCCCGCAGCCAGAACCTCTATATCCTGGGTGATCTGTTCAATGTCTGGATCGGCGACGATGACCGCACCGAGCCCATCCCGCAGATATTCAAGGCGTTGTCAGATCTGGCAACCAGGGGTACCAGGCTGTTCCTGCTCAAGGGCAACCGCGACTTTCTGATTGGCGACAACTTCTGCCGGGAGACCGGCTGTGCCCTGCTGCATGATCCAGCGGTAGTAAATCTTTCCTGTGGCCCCACCTTGTTGATGCACGGGGATCTGCTGGTCACCGATGACGTCAACTACCAGCGAGACCGCAGCTACCTGCGTAGTGATAACTTCAGGGACAACTTTCTAAACAAGAGCCTCGACGAACGCACCACCATGGCCGCCGACATGCGGCAACGGAGCCGTGACGCAAAGGCCAACTTGGCTGACAGCATCATGGATGTGAATCAGCAGACGGTGGAAGAGTATATGCGACAGAACGGAACCTGGCATCTAATCCACGGACATACTCATCGCCCGGTAACCCATGACTTCAGACTGGATGGAAGACCGGCCAAGCGCATAGTCCTGGCTGACTGGAAAGAGAATAAGGGGCCATACCTGGTCGATCACGGTGATGCCCTGGAGAGTTACATCTTCAGGTAACCAGGAAATGGTCTTTCTCTGACCACTAGTTGCAGCGCCACGTGGCCCTCAATCTGCTAAATAGCAAGCAGCGCAACAAACCTATCTGGTATTTGAATACGAAAAAGACGGGCTTCTCTACTAAGGGTATTTATAAATCATCTACTACCTGCAAAGCGGGTAGTATGAAGAAGACCACTGGAAGGGACCAAAATATCCACCCCTCATCAATTGGCCTGTGGGAGGCGCGTCCCGCGCCGATGGAACGGCAAAGCCTTTTAGTATCTCGTCGCCAGGGACGGTGGTTTACCTAGATTCGATTACCGAGTTTCGCTTTGTGAGTAATGTCTAAATACAGGTTATACAGCGCAACACAAGCAGGGAAAGCATTAGATAGTATGCCTACGGAATCATTCTTTCCAAATATAAAGTAAGTTAACAGCAGCGCACTTCCCGCTAAACTCATTATCCAGAAGGCGCAAGGAAAGGTCGGTTTTTTCTCTTTGGAAGAAGATACAACTTGAACCAGCCATCTACCCGCAAATAGTAAAACTCCGGTGTAACCTATAAGTTTCCATGGGGTAACTGATGCGCCTAAAAGTACAAATAAAACTTCATGCATACCTAATCTTCCTTAGTTCTCACTCTGAGATAAACGTACCAGCCAACACAACTAAACCGTAAACACCCCGAACCGTGCGATCAGGATTATTGTACTTTAAAATACATTGCATATTCACCTGCTGGCAGCCGATGGCGCGTTTTCCGAATCCGGCACTTTTATTCTACTTCCACTAATTACAGGTGTAGGGCTAACAGAACAACTGTGCCATGCGGTATTGGATTATCTGGCTGAAGATAAAGCGATCACAGAGAATTTTACTAAATGACCACAACAAACTCTGTACACTCCACCGCCGTTACTCGCACTCTTCAATTGCAGTTATGCGCGCTCGGCGTTGTAGCCACCTGACGCCAAAGATATCTATTATTCCAACCCAGAGCCGGTTGTGCAGACCATACTTTGAGACCCCCATAACCCGGTGCCGGTGATTCACTTCCACTGAAACCGTCTTGCCGCCATGGCGTTGAATCAGGGCTGGGAGAAAGCGGTGCATGTGATCAAAGTACGGCAGTTGCAGAAAGGCTTTACGGGAGAACAGTTTGAGACCACAGCCAGTGTCGGGAGTAGCATCACCCAACAGTCTGGAACGCACACCGTTGGCAATGCGTGAAGATACCTTCTTTAGCCAGCTGTCCTGACGTTTCTTGCGGTAACCCGCCACCATCTGCAGGGCTTCATCTCCAGCGCTGGCCCTGAGCATATCCATCATGGCGGGAATATCGGCCGGGTCATTCTGGCCATCTCCATCCAGGGTGGCAATCCACTCTGAGTTGGCGACTAGGACCCCATTGCGCACCGCAGTGCTTTGACCGCTGTTATGCTTGTGTCTCAGGGCTCTAAACTGGGAAAACTCCGTGCGCAGGTTGCCGAGCACACCCCTGGAATCGTCGCTGCTACAGTCATCCACAAAGATGACCTCGTAGCTGTATTTGCCATCCAGGGCGGTGCGTATCTCATCGGCAAGAATGCGAATATTCTCCGCCTCGTTGAATACCGGAATCACAATGGAAAGATCCATCTGCTCACTCATTTCTCTGTACTCTTCAGACCCGACCCCGGAAACAGGGCCACATGGTAATACTCAATCTGCCACTGCAGATAATCTCTGCCACTGGTCAGCAGCTTCTCCCGCAGGGGTTTCTTCTCCATCAACAGCACCCAGGAGGCAGGCTCATGCAGTACGCGATTATACAGTTGTTCCGGTAATTCAAGCTCTATATTTCTCTCCAGATACCAGCGCATGGAGTGCTGGTAGGCCTTGCCGCCTCCATAGATTACCGCATCCTGCGGCAGCATACTCACAATCTTTTTCGCCGCAACCTGCGGGCTCATCTGCTGTTGCAGCGCTGGTTTGATGGTCAGAGCAAAGGGCCACACCAGACACCAAATCACCGCCGCCAGTCCAAATATCATCAGATTAATGTTGCGCCAGATGCTTCCAGTCATGGCCAGAACTGCCGACAGCAGCATCAGGCCAGCAGTGGCCGCCGCTGGCAGCGGGTTGTTCCGCAACATTTCAAGGACTGCGGTAAGGGCGCTGGCCCCACCCTTCTCCCGACCCTTAGAGAGAATCTGCACCACCCACTGGTTCTCAGTGAGAATACCTGCGAGCAACAGAGTCAGCACCACCACCAGCAACAGTACCAAGGCGACCGATATTTTCAGGATAATACCGTGACGCTGGCTGACCCGATCTCCAATCCGGTCCAGATAAAAACCCACTATCAGGGCGAAGGGAGCCATGATGGGCAGCAGATAACGGGCAGCCTTTTTTCCACCTAGACTGAACAAAAGCAGCCCGCCCAGAAACCAGAACAGCATGGCCTTGATGCCAACGTTGTTTTCCCCCCTTGCCGCACGCACTCCAACCACCACCGCCAGCGGCAGAAATAGCGACCAGGGAAAGAAACCGATCAGGACATGGGGCAGGTAATATAGAAACGGCTTGCCACCTGCGGCGGCGACGTTGCTGCTGCCAGCCCACCAGTGAGCCAGCTGTCCAAACAGAAAATTAAAGCCCAGATTGCCGGGGGCAGTAAGGTACATCAGCAGATACCAGGGCAGCACCACCACCAGAAAGATGAACAGACCCTTTACTGGCCTCAGTTCACGCCAGCTCCTGGCGCTCGGGTTGTTCATACTCAACAGAATGGCCACAAGCAAGGGGAACAGAATCCCGATGGGTCCCTTGGTCAAGACACTCAGGCCACTCAGGAGGTAGAACCCGTAGATCCACTTTGATCCGGGTTCCCGATTGATCCCCATCCAAAAGCAGTAGACGGAGGCCAGAATCAGAAAGCTGAAGAAGATATCCATCCTGGCAGCAGAGCTGTTTTCCAGAAACACAATACAGGTGGACAACACCAGCGCCGAGAATACCCCGGCACGGATAGTGAACATCTGCCGACCTAACAGAAATACCATCCAGATCGCGCCCAGTGAGGCCAGTACCGAGGTGAGACGCACCGCCCAGTTCGGCCAATCCAGTGGCGCGCTCAGTGCAATCAGCATCCAGTGATAGAGCGGCGGCTTGGTGAGGGATTGAGTGGAGACCACATGGTTCAGGGAGGGCAGAATAAAATTGCCCCGCTCCAGCATCTCGCGCGCAATCTCAGCGGCCCGTGCCTCCCCGGCGCGGATCAGATCGGCATTGATATTGGAAAAGAAGTATATCAGGCTGAAGATGGCAACCAACAGTAGCAGGACGACTGTGGTTCTGTTCCATATCTGCTCTGATTCTGATGTGATTGTGTTTTGCATATCCCTTGCGCTATCCCCAAATGGTATTTATTGTTAGTTGTAACTTCGGGGTCGGAGCCAAACAAACCTGAGATACATGGCTATTTTAACCATCTCGATACGATTGACTCTGACCCTTGATGCTGTAGCTTTGCGTTCTTGGCCTCTTTGCGCTAACAACAGTAGCGCATTCTGACCTGTATCATCCAAACCGTATGGGCTTGGCAGGCTTTTTCGCCACATTATCCCGCAGGTATTGTGGCAGGGCCTGCTCTGCGGCCACTGCACGCCCCTGTTCGAACCCGGCTGCCCCCAAAAGCGCCACATCGTGGGCACTGCAAAACAGCCCCAGTGTGACAGACTCCACAGCAGTGGCAAGAACGTTGGAGATGGTCTCTCCATAGCTCTCCCAGCCGGTGCCAACACCGTACCAACCATCACCCTGCGGCATGGTTATCTCCGCAGCCGGGGTGATCTCGTCAGGAAACAGCGCCTGCATCAGACCTGACTCCTGCAGCTCATAGCAGCCCCAGTATATCTCCTGCATGCGCGCATCGAACGCTGGCAACACCCGTCGCTGCCCGGATTGTCGAAAGTAGCCCTGAGCCAGAGCCGCCAGGGTGGAGATCCGCACCACCGGCAGGTCGGCGCCCAGAGCCACTCCCTGAGCCACACCTGCGGCGATACGCACCCCGGTAAAAGAACCGGGACCACAACCAAAGGCGATGGCATCCAGTTGGGCCGGCTTCAGGCCAGACTCCTGCAGCAGATCGTCCAGCATGGGCAGGATCAATTCACTGTGCTTGCGTGGTTGTACCTGGTAGCGCAGGGAGACCTCACCATCCAGCAGCAGGGCAGCAGAGCAGGCCTCGGTGGCAGTTTCGATTGCCAGTAATTTCATGCGGGGGATTATATCCGGCTTTGGATAGAAAGTGTGATCTGTGACAAAAGGCACATAAATATTTGCCAGATAGAACTCTCGCCAAGACGCCGAGAACGCAAAGGAAAGACTTAATGCTTAATAACAGTTCATAAAAAATCTTTGCGATCTCTGCGTCTTTGCGCGAAAAACCATTGGTCTGATCAGGCTTCGGTGGTTGCAAAGAACCGCTGCACATCGGCCATGTCCCGAGTACGGGCCATGGGCGGCATACTGTTGAGGAAGGTGTGACCATACCCCTTGGAGAGCAGACGCGGATCACATATCACCAACACCCCACGGTCGCTCTCGTCCCGGATCAGACGTCCTGCCCCCTGCTTCAGGGCGATGGCGGCCTGGGGCACCTGAAACTCCATAAACGGGTTGCCACCACGTTTGCGCATGGCGTCGATCCTGGCCTGGAGCACCGGGTCACCAGGGGAGGCGAAGGGCAGTTTGTCTATAACCACACAGGAGAGGGCCTCACCACGCACATCCACCCCCTCCCAAAAGCTGGCGGTGCCCAGCAGCACCGCATTACCCAGCTCCCGGAAACGCTCCAGCAATTCGGTCTTGGGGGCGCTGCCCTGCACCAGCAGGGGAAATTCCACCCGTTCCTCCAATGCCTCGGCCGCCAGGCGCAGGGCGCGGTGACTGGTAAACAGCAGGAAAGTGCGGCCACCACTGGCCTCCAGTACCGGGACTATGATCTCCAGCACCGCATCCAGAAACTCAGGGCTACGCGGTTCCGGCATGTTGCGCGGTACGTACCACAGCGCCTGATTAGGATAGTCGAAAGGGCTATCCAAGCGCGAAGTGGTGGCCTCGGTCACGCCCAGTTGCCCCTGAAAATGGCGAAAGCTCTCCCCCACCGCCAGGGTGGCGGAGGTAAACACCCAGCTGGCGGATCGCGCCTGCATCTGGGACTGGAACATATCCGATACATCCAGAGGGGTGCGGTTCAGGTTGAAGCTCTGGCTGTAGGTCTCAAACCAGCGAATGCTGTCCTCCTCCTCTTCATCACACAGGTTATCCAGCCGGGAGAGGAGCATGCTACAGCGGTCGTGGCAGCTCTCCAGACCCTTGCCACGCTCCCTGATGGTCGCCAGATGCGACTTGAGCCGCTCCAGCTCTTCCCGCACCCGGCCCAGGGCCAGGGTAATGCGTTCATCACTGCCCAGCTCTGACCAAGGTCCGCGCCGCAGGTCCAGACCGAACACCAAACGCAGATCCCGCACCGACTTGCTCAGGGCTGAGACCTGGGCCGGGATCTCTGGCACATCTCCGGCCTCGCGCAGATATTCGGTCTCACTGTCCCGCGCCAATTCCAGCAGTTGGCGTCCGCTAACACTGACGCCAAAGAAGTTGCTGGCGGTCTCAGGAAGCTGATGGGCCTCGTCCACGATAAAGCAGTCCGCCTCCGGCAGCAGCTCCCCGAACCCATCCTCCTTTAGAGAGAAATCAGCACACAACAGATGATGATTCACCACCACCAGATCGGCCTCCTGGGAGCGGCGTCTGGCCTCCACCAGATGGCAGGTACTGTAGGATGGACACTCGGCGCCCAGGCAGTTATCCACCGTGGAGGTGACAATTGGCCAGATATGCGAGTTTTCCGGGATGCTGCTCAGTTCCGCGATATCCCCCACCCGGGTCTTGCCAGACCAGCTACGCACCTGCATGAGCTGATCCACCAGCTCGCGGGAACGCAGCCGCCCCTCCTGAACCGCATTGTCCATGCGATGGACACAGAGATAGTTGGAACGCCCCTTGAGCAGGGCCACGCTGGCTGGCGCCGCCAGTAAATCCTTGATTAGCGGCAGATCCCGGTGATACAGCTGATCCTGTAGATTTTTAGTCCCGGTAGAGATGATCACCTTCAGGCCGGAGAGCAGGGCAGGTATCAGATAGGCAAAGGTCTTGCCGGTGCCGGTGCCGGCCTCGGTGATCAACACGCCGCCAGTAGCCATGGCCTCGGACACCTGCTGCGCCATCTGCAACTGCTGGGAACGGTAAGAATAACCATCGATATGCTGGGCCAGCAGTCCGTCTGGACCAAGTACTTCAGAGAGGTCGTTCATAAGATATAGTTCGTGACCGTAAGGGTCGGAGTCAATTCAGCCACATCAATGGGCGAAGCTTATATCTCCGCTGAATTGACTCCGACCCCTGGTGAATATTAATTGTTCTTTCCTTGGGTTCAGGCCTGATTGTCCCAGACCTCGGACCCCATGCCATCTTCACTGGTCCAGGCCAATCGGGAGATGATCCTGAACCTGGAAACGGACAGGATGCCACGCTTGGCTCGACTACTGCTGGACTTGCCCACATATTCCAGCAGGTCATCACGTTCTGCTTCGTAGATTTCAAAAGGTTCATAATCCTCATCCATGAGTACCAGCAGCACCGAGTCCCAATCCTGATCAACCTTGATCTGCCCGATGCGCTGACTGCCAATATTCTCGTCAAAGATGGTACGACTCTTGATCTGTATACGCCTATCATCGCGGCAGGGATCAATGGCGTCATAGCCACCGACACCTCTCTCCACTGGCACCAGCTCCAGCAGACGGATGGCGTCATGCAGGGCTATCTCGTTGCTGACCCCAGGGAGTGGTTTCCCCATGGTTCGGCGATAGTCTGCCGCCAACTGCCGTGCCTGACTTATCAGTTTTTCTTCAGCGTAGATGCTCAATACATCATACCTTTGTGTTGTCCAGGGCTAGTAATTGGATGATTGTATATGAATTTTTGAGAAAAAACGCCGCAAGCTGGGTTCATCACCCGGGCGTAGGATCATTCCCAGCCGTAGCGCCCTACCCAGCATCATGGGCAAATCACTACTGCCAGCACCTATTTGAGTTAATCGCCCTATTAGTTACCGCACACAAGCAATAAGTGGGTATTTACCAGCGATTTAGCAGTATTTATTGTTATTAGTGGAGTTTTATTACTTACCAAGCAGGCTTGCCTCATGGACTGCCTGGCGCGCGCCACTAATATCGCCACTCTGGCGTCTAACCTTGGCGATCAGGCGCCAGTTGTCAGCCTTGAGACGGTTATCGGCCCCGGCCAAGGACTTGGATTTGGCCGCAAATTCAGCGGCCCGACTGCCTTGCCCCTGCTTCATACGCAGATGCGCCAGTCGGTTCCAGAGATAGGCATTTCGCGGCTCTATACGCAGTGCCCGTTCCATACTCGCCACCGCACCCACAACATTGCCTTTGCCCTGTTGCTGCATGGAGAGCTGTAACAACTCTTCTACCGGAGAGCTGTAGGTGGGTTTTATCTCAAGCGATCCGGGGGGCTGATAGGCATTAACCACCACACCAGATTCAGCACTGCCCTGGGTGGAATCAACTGGAGCCGAATCCCGGTAACCTGGGCCACCGGAACAACCGAAAAGCAGGATGCCTGATACAACAACGACGGTAATGGGTATTAGTCTGTTCATTCAAATATGCCACGTAGAAAGTGTCCAATCCCACCGGATACGCAAGGCGCATTTCTGGTGGGCTCCGAGCCCATTATAAACGGATAGATCTCAGTCGCACGGCATTTTTGATCTCCACGCAAACCACTCTCCTTATCCACCAGCACTCGCACCACCTGTTCCGGCTGCACCTGACCACCGGATGCCAGGGACATTCTCCCCATCATATCTCCCCACACCTCCAGGGCACCGCTGGAGCCGGTAAGTCCGGCCGGTTTGTTATCATCCCGGCCCACCCATACCACGGCCACCTTGTCGGCACTGTATCCGGCAAACCAGCTGTCCCGCAGATCGTTGGTGGTGCCGGTCTTGCCAGCTATCTTGCGTTCCGGCCTGAGGTATTTGGCCAGACGCCGGGCCGTGCCGTGCTGCACCACCTGTTGCAGATTCCAGTTCAGCAGATACACCGGACCTGATGGCACGGCCTGTTTTACCGTAAGCGGGTAGCGTTGCAGGGTGCTGCCATCTGCCGTCAGCACCTCACGGATGGCGCGCAGAGGGGAGCGAAAACCACCAGCCGCCAGAGTCTGATACAATTGAGCCACCTCCACTGGTGGCAGGGAGACCGCACCCAACAACATGGATGGAAACAGATCCACCGGCCGCTCCACACCCAAAGCCTTGAGAGTCTTGGCCACCCGGCCCAGCCCCAGCTCCATTCCCAGTCGCACCGTGGCCAGGTTGTATGATTTGCTCAACGCCTCGTTAAGCGGCACCTCACCATGGGATCTGCTGTCGTAGTTGGATGGGGTCCATCTTTTCCCCCCAGGCTGTTTGATAGAGATGGATTCATCTTCCAGCAGACTGAGCAAGGTGTATCTGCGCGGCTGCATCAGGGCAGTAAGATATACCGCTGGCTTCACCAGCGACCCGATGGGCCTGATGGCATCCAGCGCTCGGTTGAATCCAGCCACACGGGGATCTCTGCCACCCACCACGGCCAACACCTCGCCCGCCTCCACACCAGCGATAATAGCTGCCCCCTCTAACTTGCCACGAGGTAGTTTATGCCCCTTCTCCAATCGGGAGAGGCGCTGGGACATGGCCTGTTCCGCCTGCCTCTGCGCCCAGGGATCCAGGGTGGTAAAGACCCGCAACCCCTCAGAGGTTAGATCCTCCTGGCGATAATCCCGTTGCAGCTGTCGGCGCACCAGATCAAGAAAGGCGTGATAGTTGCCGCCAGCCTTACTGCCCTTTTTGCTGACACCCAGGCCCGACCTGACGGCCGCCTGCTGCTGCTTCTTGCTTATAACGCCACGGTTATGCAGGATATTCAGCACCAGATCACGTCGCTTCTTGGCGCGCTTTGGGTGACGGCGCGGATCGTAATGGGATGGACCGCGCACCAGGGCCACCAGCAGGGCCAGTCGCGGTAGATCCAGCTCTTTTAGTGGCCGTCGGAAATAGAAGTGGCTGGCAAGCCCAAAGCCGTGAATAGCCCGGCTGCCATCCTGCCCCAGATAGATCTCATTGGCGTAGGCCTCAAGTATCTCATCCTTGGAGTAGCGTGCATCCAGCAGCAGGGCCATCAACGCCTCATTTCCCTTGCGCCACAGGGTCCTCTCACTGGTAAGGTAAAAGTTCTTCACCAACTGCTGGGTCAGGGTACTACCTCCCTGCACCACCTGTCCCGCTGATATATTTGCCCACAGGGCTCGAAGTATCGCCTTGGGATCTACACCATGATGCGTATTGAAGGTTCGGTCCTCCACCTCCATCAGGGTGCGCACCAGCATCTTTGGCAGATCGCTATGCTGCACCAGGACCCGGTCCTCATTATGAGTGGGATAGATACTGCCGATCTCTGGCGCTTCCATTCGCGCCAGCGCCTGTTTACGCCCGGCACTATCTTTTATGGACTGCAGCTTGTTGCGGGAAAACCTCAGATCCAGCACCCTGCCAGACTTTCTGCCATCCCAGAAATCAAACTTCCTGGTGTGTACCACGTAGCGCTCACGATCCTGCGACCAGGTCCCAGGCTGTTTGCCCGTAGCTGCCTTGCGATAACCCAGACGCTGCAGCTCTGCCTGGAACTGTTTCTGGCTGATAGTGGCGCCAGGATACAACTCCAGAGCACGGCCATAGATACGCGCCGGAACCGCCCAGCGTTTACCCTCGAATTTGTCTTTTACCGTTTGATCCAGATAGGCCAGGTAGACAGCACCAAGCAAACTCGCCAACAGCAGCAGTGCCACCAGTATTGACCGCAGGCCTTTTCTGGACGCACCCTTGGCCACCCGCTTTTTACCACGGCTTCTGCGACGCTTTTTTACCGGTGTTTTTTTCCTGCTTTTGGCAGATGTAGGCTTTTTTGCCATTGGTCGATAACGCCCTGATCCTGTATACAGTTTCCAACTGGAGACAGAATACTACACCCTCAACCTGGAACTCGCGAATGGGGTGCCCCGCAAGCATGAACCAGATCCCAGTTATGTTACTCTTAGCCGATTGCGGTAGTTTGAGAGGAACCCCACATGGGTAATTCACTGTTCGACCAGCTGGAAAAATCCGGGCTGGTGGATGAGAAGAAGGCGAAACAGGCCAAGAAAGAGAAGCGTAAACAGGCCAAGCAGAAACGAGGCAAGCAGGCTCAACCTCTGGATGAATCCAAGCAGCGGGCGCAGCAGGCTCAATCCGAGAAGGCGGCGCGGGATCGTGAACTCAATCAGCAACGCATGCAGGCGGCGGAGAAAATCGCCATTGCTGCGCAGATAAAACAGCTGATCCAGATGAATCGCATAGAAGATGACGACGGTGAAATCGGGTTCAACTTCACCGACGACAATAAGGTGCAGCGCATATACCTGTCTGAGAAATTGCAGGGCCAACTGGTGGCAGGACGTCTGGCCATAGTAAAGCTGGAGGGTAACTACAATCTGGTGCCAGCCGTGGTGGCAGATAAAATCGAGCAGCGCGACCCATCCAGCATCATCCTGAACAATGCCAACCACTCAGACACCAGTGATGCAGATGACCCATACGCCGACTACCAGGTACCAGACGACCTGATGTGGTAATTGGATTTATAACAACCTTCAGATGCAGGTAAGAAAATTACTGGCTTAATACCGTATTCAGGTTGTTTTTTTGTAGTAAATCGCGTGAAATGGCATGTATTAAACAAGATATATATAAAAGCCTTTTCGGATGCATGTTGTTTCCATCCTGGCATAACCCCTGTTCCGGTTGATAGACACCCATGAACTTTTTAAAACAGCTCCACAAACTGCTGTTGGGCATGTTTGCACTGCTTAACGGCGTCATGCTCTATCTCTTTCTGCTGCATCTTCCTTATGGACTGGAGGCGCTCCTGCTCAGCATGATGCATTGGAGTGAGATGGACAATAACCTCTCCATAACAACCATAGCTTTTGGCCTTGCAGCAACCATCTCTATCTATGTCTGGAACATGGATGAGATGTGGAAAAATCGTCTGCTCTACATGCGTTGGCAGTTCCCACATCCGGCTCAGGACGCCTTCCTGACTTCACGCAAGCAGCCCTTCGAAAGCAAAAAACTTCTAGCTGCCTTTCCACAAATCAAGGATGCCGGCTTTAGTCGCAACAAGCAGACTGAGGTATGGGAGGCGCTATACCGTAAATATGTTGGAAAAACGGTGGTGTTGAATACCGATATCCACTGGAGAATACTGCGCGACCTCTACTGCCTAAGCCTGCTGTTTCTACCGCCATTTGCCATCGCATGGCTGCTTAACAGTGGCATGCCGCTCTCCATTGCCGCTACCTATCTATTCCTGTTTGGAGCCCAGTTCCTATTTCTGCTGCTGGCAGCCAGAAGTATCGGGCTAAAACTTGTAGATAATGTACTGGGAGTGTCCATAGGCATGGAGAGTGAACAGGGGAGTAAACGCAAAAAAAGTTGATATCAACTGACTACCACCAGGTCCTTTAACCTGATCTTATTTTTATCTGTCTTGTTAGCGACCTGCGCCAGGAACAGTTCACCTGCGGCAATGGCATCAATCAGGGCGTTATGCGCCCTGTACCGTGGGAGCCCATAACGGGTACGAGCATTGGACAGACGCAAATCACCCTGTTGTATGGCACGCTCCTGGGAACGAAAGGCACGCACTTCCAACGCCAGTGTATCCACCACCGGGCCGACAAAAGGAAATCCGTAGATACGCTTACAGGCATTATTAAGAAAGTGGTACTCAATAGTTGCGTAGTGAGCCAACATTGCCTTGCCAGCCAAGGCACGCAGCAGACATGGAAGCACCTCCTCCAACGCCTCAGCACTGGATGCCACATCATCCATAATCCCGTGCACCACTGCGGACTCTCCCGGAATGATACAGCGCGGCCTAGTCAGCATATGGGTGGCATCTGACAGTCGCATACAGGGTCCACTGATAGTGGTATAGCCCACACTCAGTATCTCGTCCTTGTGTTCATCCAGACCGGTAGTCTCGTAATCCAGAGCCAGATAGTCCACCTGGCGCCAGTCCGCCTCCCTGTCTGGAAAAGGCACTTCGTAATAGTCCCGCAGCGGTGATGACGGCATCTTGCGCATCCACCAGTTGCGACGCTCTTCTATATTAAACAGGTATTTCCAGATCGACATTACTGCTTCTACCCTGACTATATTTTGTATCTCTGACTGAGAACGTTCTGCATGGTCCTAACCACGGAAAATGCATCTTTGAGGTGGTTTCTCTCAAAATTTGAGAGGTCTTTCGGTGACATGAAATTATCCGCCTCCTCACCCGCACGGATCTGCCGGGCCTGATGTTCTATACGCAGGAAGCTGACAAATTCCAGGGTGTCCTGTAGATCACGCGCACCCTCCGCCGTCACCTCCCCACCTTCGGCCACTGCCCGCAGTCGATCCTGCGTGTTGACCATATTGATACCCGCAGCCAGGGTATACACTCTGGCCAGATCCACAATGGGCACAATGCCGGTGTGTTTCAGGTCAAAGGTGTGGTCATGTTCACCACCATGGATCAACACAAAGTTACGGAAGAAACCTAACGGCGGCCGATGTGTAAGCGCATTACCAGCCATGTGCGCCAGAAAGATTCTATTGCCACGACTCTTCTCCTGCAGGTGTTTTCTCAAACCACGAAACAGGTTACGGTCGCCACACACACAACGCAGGTCAAAAAACACGCAGGTGAGCATCAGGGCCTTGGGTTCAGGCTGCTCGATCCACTTGCTGAAATACTGTTTCCACACCTTGATTGGCTGCCGCCACTGATCGGTAATGGCCATCATGTCACCAGGGCAGTAGAAATAGCCACAGGCGTTAAGGCCGTCGCACACAAACCGTGCAAGCTGTTTGAAATACTCCCCGTGCTCCCTCTCATCATAGCTGTCATCCAGCAGCAGGCAGTTGTCCTGATCGGACTTGGCGGTCTGTTCGCTACGCGCCTGGGAACCAGCGGCGAGCCAGGCGAAGGATATGGGCGGCGCACCCAGCTTCTTCTCTGCCAGCCGGATCAGACGACAGGTCAGGGCGTCCACCACCGAGGTAATCACATGACCAGCACTGTCCGCGGTAACATCAGCTGCTGCCAGATTGACCAGCAGATCGGGAGTCTTGGAGCAGATATCCTGCATCGACGCAACATCATTCTGCTTGTAGATGTCTCCCACCATGTACACGGCAGAGGTGGTGTGGTGTTTGGTTAGATCGGTCGCAGTTAACATGCCAGCAACCTTGTCACCATCCACTACCGGCAGGTGATGGATATTTTGACGCGCCATCTGTAGCTGAGCTTCAAAGACGTAGGCGTCCAAATCTGCGGTGCAGGTATCCCGGCTCATAATCTCGGTGACGGGTAGATTAAAATCCAGTCCTTTGGCCACTACCCGGTTGCGCAGATCACGGTCTGTAACTATGCCTTGCAGCTTCTCATCCTGGGTAATCAGGATGGAGGAGACCCGCTCTTCACTCATCTTGACGGCGGTTTCACGGATGGTTGCCGTGGGTGACATGATAACCGGATCTCTTTTTAACAGATCTTTGATATGGGTGGTCATCATGCTCAACTGGGATTTGCTGTCATCCTCCACATGGGTGATGGCATCACGCAGACGATCACCTCCAACCGGAGCCAGAAAGTAGTCAAGTTGTGGGTGATCCTCACATAGTTCATCTACGATAGCGGCGGGAAACTGATATACCAGACAGTCTTCAATCACCTTGCCATAGATGTCATCCTGCCCCTCGCGGTGGGAAGCTCGATAGCCAAACATATCCCCTTCCGCCAGTCGCGCCAGTAGATCGCTTTCCTGGTCTTGTAGTTCCACCGCACCGGTACGGACCAGATACAGAGAGTCCATAAGACCACCATCATTACGAATGTCTGTGCCACGGCGCAGGTACCTTATTTCAATATCCCCAAGTACCTCGTTTAATGCTTCTATGGTCAGTTGGTCAAATGGGTGGTGAGAAGCGAGAAAATCGCGAATCTCCAGCAGTTCGACTTCCATCTATACTCCTATCATTATTGCTATTACAGGTGTCCAACGAAGCCCATGGTTGCATCTACTCACGGCATGACTTCAGCCCGGAGACCACCATAGACAAAAAAAGGGACCCCGATGATCCGGGGTCCCTGATTCTACACTACATTAAGCTACTAACTTAATGATCTGTAGCAGTACCTGCACCCTTAGGGATACGGATATCCTCTACCAGATGCTGGATATGCTCTGGTGGTGGTGTTGTCATCTTGGACACAATCATAGCCGATGCAAAGTTCAGCATTGCACCTATGGCGCCGAAGGCCTCAGGGGCTATACCGAACAGGTGATTAGCTGTTGTGTTAGGCAACATATTGGTACCTGGCAGGAAGAACCAGCCCTTGTAGGTAAAGATATACAACAGGGTGGATAACAGACCAACCAACATACCAGTAACAGCGCCAGTATTATTGATGCGCTTGTTAAAGATACCCATCATCAAGGCCGGGAAGATCGAGGATGCCGCCAGACCAAATGCCAGTGCCACGGTTTGCGCCGCGAACCCTGGCGGATGCAGACCCAAATAGCCAGCCACTGCGATAGCGCCTGCCATGGATATACGTGCCGCCAACAGCTCATTTTTCTCCGAAATACCTTTCATGAACATACTCTTGAGCAGGTCATGGGAGATAGAGGTGGAGATAGCCAGCAACAGACCAGCAGCTGTAGACAGCGCAGCAGCCAGACCACCGGCAGCAACCAGGGCGATAACCCAGTTAGGCAGTCCGGCGATTTCAGGGTTGGCCAGAACCATGATGTCACGGTCAACCTTGGTCATCTCGTTGCCCTTCCAGCCAAACGACTCAGCCTTGGCTGCGAAATCCTTATTCTTGTCGTTGTAGTACTGGATACGGCCGTCGCCATTCTTGTCCTCATACTTCAGAAGACCAGTCTTCTCCCAGTTCTTGAACCACTGTGGACGTTTCTCATACTCCAGGTTGGCAGAAACTTCGCCCACCGGACCGGTCTGAATGGTGTTGGTCAGGTTCAGACGCGCCATGGAGCCAACTGCAGGAGCAGTGGTGTACAGGATGGCGATGAATACCAGAGCCCAGCCTGCAGAGCTGCGAGCATCCTTTACCTTAGGTACGGTAAAGAAACGGATGATCACGTGCGGCAGACCAGCGGTACCGATCATGAGGGACAGGGTATACAGCACCATGTTGAGGGTGCCACCCTTCTGCGCCGTGTATTGGGCAAAACCCAGATCCATGACGATTTGATCAAGTTTCACCAGTAGCGGAGTGCCATCTGCCACAGTGTTACTAAACAGACCCAGCTGTGGAATCGGGTTACCGGTCAGGTTCAGGGAGATGAATACTGCAGGTACGGTATAGGCAAAGATCAGTACACAGTACTGGGCAATCTGGGTGTAGGTAACACCTTTCATACCACCGAGTACGGCATAGAAGAATACAATCGCCATACCAACGAACAGACCCTGCTCAAAAGGCATCTCAAGGAAACGGGAGAATGCCACACCGATACCCTTCATCTGTCCAATTACATAGGTAATGGAAGCTACGATCAGACAGATAACGGCCACCAGACGTGCAGTCTGGGAGTAGTAACGGTCACCAATAAACTCAGGCACGGTAAACTTACCGAACTTACGCAGATATGGTGCAAGCAACATGGCCAGCAGTACATAACCACCGGTCCAGCCCATCAGGAACAGGGAGGCGTCATAGCCTTTGAACGCGATAAGACCAGCCATGGAGATGAAGGATGCAGCTGACATCCAGTCAGCAGCAGTCGCCATACCATTGGCTACTGGATGAACACCGCGGCCTGCAGCGTAAAACTCACCCGTGGTTCCAGCACGGGCCCAAATGGCAATACCTATGTATAGAGAAAAAGTAAAACCAACGACAATATACGTCAAAGTTTGAAGATCCATGAAGGCTACCCCTTATCAGTCTTCGTGGACGTCAAACTGACGGTCCAACTTGTTCATTGCGGAGGCATAGTAAAATACTAATACCAGGAAAACGATCATTGATCCCTGTTGCGCAAACCAGAAACCGAGACCGACACCGCCTACTGGAATAACATCCAATAAGGGGCGAAGAATAATACCGAAACCGTATGAACATACAGCCCATATAACTAAGCAAATAGTTACTAGCCGGATATTGGCCTTCCAATAGGCCGCACCAGACAAGTCTTGTGTACTCATAGACTACCCTCCAGTAATTTTATAATTGATTTTAAAACCGCTACCGACGTTAATCCCCAATGGATTATCAGGCCGATGCGACGTACCCGGGTACGCCACATCCGCACCGTTATAGTTATTTCGGCGTCCCTATACTTATATCACAACAACCTAATTTAAACGCATATAAATATTCACTGACCTAATACCTGGACAATTAATATTAAGAATTGAATAATCCACACATACAAAACACGTGAAACAGGCATGAAAACCACCAACTATCACCTGCATACATAATTGGTGTAAAATAAACTTCGTCACTTTCTAGTGCAATAAACTGTATGTATAACTGACAGTTAACTGCAAACGACACACACCACCACTCTCTGCGTCAAGAGAAACCACTGGACATGCGCAGACATATCCACACTTAGTTTACGTATTAACACATCACTCAAAAGCTGTGATCTGACTAGCTGTCACCCGTGAAACCGGGGCTATCCATATAATATACTAATGCATGCTATTAAATTTATTATAGCCGATTAGTAGTTAAATTCATATCCACCTACTAAGAAAGACCCTAGTGCCCACAGCCCATTGCGGATATAGACCGGGATAAACCAACCCTAATAAACCGCACATTTTCCGGGTATTACAGTAAATTCAACAGCAGCCCATTTGGATATGGATGGATGTAATATGAGTATCGGTTGTTCTCCTCCGGGTATTGCATAAAGTGATGCCGCAGTAACGTCACCGGCGCTGCCAGAGGCAGAAATCCCCTGAGGTACTGCTCTATGGATTCAGAAAGCTCGATTTGAGCATCCTGCTCCAGACTGGTCTTCAGATGGCCCTGGATATGCCGCAACACATTCACATGATTATTCGGCGTTGCCCTGATCTTCAGGATGGACATCATGCCGACACCGTAGCTGGCCGCACACTCATCTATATCCATAGCGGCAGATTCTGACAACTCACGCCCCAGATTATGGGTCATCTCCTGGTCATGGCTCATAAGGATCAACCGGTGACGACCATGAAAGTCACTGAGGTCATCCCATGACAGATCCGAGTGACAGAGTTGGGTCCAGCTTTGGTAGATAAATACCCGCTGAATAAAATTATGCCGTAATTTCGGATCCGCCAGGCCCTCTTCCTCCTCCACCGGCAGCAAGGGGAAGTTCTGCATCATCCTGTTGGCATAGATACCCACCCCGGAACGATCCACCCGCCCGTGCTGGAACAGCTTGACCTGCTTCATACCGCAACTGGGAGAACCCCTCTTCAGGACGTAGCCAAAAATATCACTCTGCCAGCTCCTCTGTTTATCTGCGCTATGAGAAAGCCTGTCAGTTACATCCAGGGTGGTGGTTGTGACGCCAACACATCGGGTAATGTCACCATCTGCAATCAGCTGGATCGGTTCCCGTGGGACACCCAGACCAATATCCACCTCGGGACAAAACGGGACAAAATCGAAGTACTGTCCCAGTGCACCGGTCAGATATGGGCTGTTCTTATGCCCACCGTCATACCTGACCCCCTCCCCCAGCAGGCAACTGCTGATACCGACTGGTATCTTGCTGAGGCTGTCACCCTGCTGCATAAGCCACCACGCTGTTTTTCCCCCTGTTCTTGGCCTTATACAGTGCCTCATCCGCACGGTTAACGAAAGACTCCAAAGGCTCATCCGTTATATATTCCGCCACCCCAAAACTGCATGTTATTCCAATGGGTATCCCAAAGTCCTCCGCCTCAATTAGCTTGCGCAGTTTATCTGCAACCTTGACCGACTCCTTTAGGTTCGCTTCGGGACTTACGAGGACAAACTCTTCTCCACCCCAGCGTCCAGAAACATCTGTATTTCTGGTCTCCCGCTCCATTAGCTTGGCCAACTGTTGCAGCACCTCATCACCAGTTGCATGACCATACTTGTCGTTAATAGATTTGAAATCATCAATATCAAAATAGATGATGGATACTGTCCTGGAGTAGCGTTTGGAGTGGTTCAAAAACATTTCAAGTTTATCAATAATCCTATGGCGATTGGGTAACTGTGTCAGCCAATCAGTACCGGCTATCTCACTTAATTTTTTATTGTGTCTCCAGACTACGCTGTGGCGATAAGCCGCCAGCAGGATGATTATTGCAACACCAAAGAGGACTTTCCATATCAAGTCGGGACTGATACTACCGGGAGGTTTGATATTTATCCATCTGCTGGTAATGTCATGTTTTTCCTCATGGGTTATGGACCGAATCGCTTTATCCAGCAGGCCAAGCAACAATGAACCTCCATTATTTACTGCAACACTGACGTCCAATACATCCCGGAAAGATTCATTGATCACAATATTATCAAAACTGTGTTTTGCGGCCAAAGTGTTAACACGAGCGCGAGTGCCTAAATAACCTTCTACTTCCTCCTTCTGCACCAATTCCAGCCCCTGGCGTCCGTTATCGACGCTGATTATCCTGACATCGGGATAACGTGTCTGAACAATCTCCTCAAAGGCCGTACCTTTAACTACTGAGATAGATTCTGGAAATGAATCTTTTATATTAGCGCTAGCGTTGGTAGCGATAACTGCCGGTACACTCAGATAGGGCGTAGTTAAATTATAGGACCGGTTACCCCTGATGGTAGGTATGGCAGCAGATATAACCTCGCACTTCCCAGATTGGATAAGCGTGTTTGCCTTGGATATGGAATCTGCAGGTACAATATGGAAAATAAGACCAAGCCTGTCTTGCAACAAATGCATATAGTCTGCAACCATCCCTTTATAGGTGCCATGATCAATGCCCTCGTATGGCATCCAGTCCTGATTAACGCAGACAGAAATAATTGGGTTAGCACGAACATATTGCAGCTCTTTGGATGAAATGCGGAATTTTCGCACCGGATGTTCATAGATAAACCCTGAGATATCAACATCCTTATCCACGATATTGGTCAACAGATATATCTGCAACATCTGCTGCAGACGCTCCATGGTTATGGAACCAAACTTCCCCTCCTCATCGAAGGCAAGCTCCTTCAGGGCCTTGGCTTCAAACAACAACGCCTCTTTCGAGCGGTTTTGGCTATTGTATTTCTCAAGGATGATAGAGACTGTCTCCTCGATATTATCAAAGGCATACAACCACCCAAGCAGCGAGGCATGATAGAACTTCTCCACCAGATCAGGCTGTTGTTTAACCATCTTGCCAGAGGTAAACAGGATATCTGAATACATATTGAAGCCATGATCCTTGGGGTGGATCACGTTAAATTTGACACCACTCTTCTCCAGTTGGAACGGTTCATTGGAGACATAAGCCGCCATGGCATCCGTTTTGCCATTAACCAGGTCTTTAAGGCTGAAGCTGTGTTTCAGGTGAACATATTCATCCCTGGATATACCAGCCTGGATCAACATGGCCAGCACCTCAGAGACGTTCGTCGACTCCTGGGTAAACATGATGCGTGTATTCAATAAGGACGCAGGTTCCGAAATCCCGGAATTCCCAAGTGTTAACAACATCATTGGGGAATTTTGAAACACGGCCATTAGGGCAACGACATCATCACCTCGAGCCCGGTTTATCAGTATCGAGCTTCTGCCTACGGCAAACTCGGTTTTTCCAGAAAGAAGCTCTTGCGCATTGTCGATATCCAGCTCCTTCTCCAGGATCTCAACATCCAGTCCCGCTTGCGCATAGAATCCCTTCTCCTTGGCCACATAGTAGCCTGCAAACTGGAACTGGTTCTTCCACACCAGGCGCAGCCGCACCTTATCCATGGAGGCATGGATAGGAAAGCTTGCCAGAAGGCAACTGAGAATCAATAACACCAGCAACAGAAACCTTCTGTTGCCCACAGAACATAACCTAACCCGCATGTGTAATCCCTGTTTATAACTTCATACGTCTGAACGGTGCAACAGACGCTCCCTAACAACAACTCAAGACAAAATAGTTGTTTAATTACTTATTGTTTCACCGGCTATTTCACATGTTTTTGTTATTTGTGTACCCCAATACTAGACGACTGTCAGAAAAAATGTTCCTCCACTCCTGGCATCAAGCGCTAGCACTTGCGTTTATACCCGCTCAAAATCATCGGGAAATAAAGCCACAATTAAGCCCTTGGGCCAGTTGAAAAATACCTGGACAGGGCAAACTCTACGCTACTCTTGCCCAGGCTTATGGGATAACCTTGCAGAGACCAACTTTATTCACCGCAGCACGAGGGGCAGCACATGCCACACACAATGAAGTTCTTCACCAGAAAGTGGGTGAAGCCAGAGGATTTAAACCCCAATGAAACCCTGTTTGGAGGCAGTCTGCTGCGCTGGATCGATGAAGAAGCCACCATTTTCACCATCTCGCTGCTGGACAACAAGCGCGTGGTTACCAAGTTCATCTCAGAGATCAACTTCGTAAGCTCCGCCCGCCAGGGTGATATCATTGAGATAGGAATAGCTGTGGTCAGTTTTGGCCGTTCCTCAGTGACACTGCGCTGTGAGGTGCGCAACAAACTTACCCAGTCATCCATTCTTACGGTGGACAAGCTGGTGTTTGTTACCCTGGACGAATCAGGCCGCCCAACCCCCCACTGCCAGGGTGATTAGTTGAAGCAATTTAGTTTTAATCGGTAGTAGTTCGTACTTGATCTGACTATCAATCGCAAGGGTTGATTGCATCCATCTCTCTCAAGAGCTCCCCCCAATCAGGCCTTGCCATGGCCTTACTGTCCGGGATTACACCAGCGAGGAACTTGCGCAACGCACAAGCCTGCAACTTCGCCTGCCTGAGGATGCTAGCATTGATGCGTCGCTGTTCGCGTATGACCGCCATGTTGCACTTAATCACCTCAAGAATTGTAATATAGGCCAGCGCCGTATAATAGCCTTTCACCTGACCAAACGTATAATTTGCACCATCCTTGGCCTGTTGCATGGTGCTTTGGTAGTGGCGGTAAAAGGGCTGCACCACAGTGGCCGTCGCCCGGGCCCAATCACCTTCCAGATTGATAGGCCCGGCAACGAAACCAAACTGCTGCCGACGTTTCACGGTTCGGCAGGCAGCACGCACGGCCGCTGCAACCTCCGGGCTAAGCTTATTGATGGAGCTGTTTTGGGAATCACCACCTAATTTTGAACTTGGGTCTAGAGACCACTCTCCGGTCCGGGGGTCCATAACCTCAACACTCTCACCATCGGCATTGGTAGTTGTGCGTTTTCCCTCAAATATCGGCACACCAAATTCATCAATCCTTACCAACTGGATCTCTTCCACAACCTTGTTTACCAGTTTTCTCGGCTTGGTCGTTGTATAGCTCTTTGTGATTGTCGTCCTCTGTTTAAGTATACGTTCAGCAAGATTTAACAGCCCCTCCTCTTCCTCCTGCACCATGGTCTCATAGGGCTTGCGACTGCCATCCCTGTATTTCTTGGTTCTAACCTTGCGGTGTGAGGTGGTGCTGTCCTTTGGGTCTGTGGTAACGGTAACTCTGGTAATCTCAATTACGTCACCTGCACCATCGTACGTTCGGATGACATCACTACCGGCTTCGCTGGATGTTTCCACACGCTTGGTCAAGGAGCCATTTGCATCAAGGTGGCGATCAATCTTCACGCCATTTTCCATGGTGGTTTCGATGCGCAGGTCATCGGCCTGTACAACTGAAATCAAACCGGGCATCCCACCCAGTGCCAGTACAGTGGCAGTTGTTATCAACCAGAATTCAAACGGGAAGTTGCTTATCCTCACAGGTACATCCTCCGACGCCAGCCATTGTAGTGAGAATAGCAAAAAGATATCGGCCTTGAGTTTTTAGCCCACAGATTAAAGATTGCTGGATACAGTCCAACCCTGTTGTGACCAATTTAAACCCGGCAAATAGGTCTATAATTCCACTGATACCATTTCTAGGAGAGACGAAAATTATGGGCCGAGTAATATCACGGCGCAGAGCGAAACTCTTTGGAATTTCCTGCAGTTTGGTAATGTTAACCCCATGCAGTTCAGGGCAAGTTTGGGCACAGCAAACAGATGCAGATTTCAGCGCCTACTGTCGCGCAAATTATAGCAACAGCAGCTATCAGCGCTTTTCACATAGTTGGGGCACAGAGCACGCATGTGTACAAGGTGGCACCCGCCAAGGCATTGATCTGGCAGCGGCCTGTTTTATAATCACGGGAAAGCGCAAACACGAAATTTCCGGGACCAGGGTATTGTGCTCAGGCAGTCCAAAACATGCCCCGGCAGAGAATGCCAATGATCTTGGCTCCCCTAACCTGATTAGATATTGCAACGACCACTTTCCCAACAGCAGCTATGAACGCCGTTTTGAACCCGGTGGAGCTGCGCACTATTGCCGACGCCCTGGTGCAACAGGCGGATTTACCCTACAGCCCATTGATCTATTACAGGCCTGCAAGAAGGGCTTCAATACTCAAGAATTCAGAAAGGCTGGAGCACAGATTATCTGTACAAAACCCAAAACAAAGCCGGTAAACAGATTGCCAGCAACCAATACCAGCAACACTGGCGTTAAACCTGTAGCAAGGCCACTGCCACCACCAACCAAGATAGATCCACCAGCACCATTCCCCAAGCTGCCGTTTAAGATACCAACCTCAGGGCAACCACCGGCTGGTTCACCGGCAGAGAACAATACGCCCTTTATGCCTCCATCCTCAGTGCAAAACAACAGAGCCATGTCAGCATGCAGTGTATTGGGTGGCAAATGGCGCTCAGGCACCTTACCTCTGGTTCAGAGCTACCTGAAAGCAAGGGATGATGAGATCACAGCGCGTCTTTCCACATGCAACAACGCAGTCGATCCAGAGTGCAAATCAAGGGTGATGATTGAAACTGGGATTACTGCCTATTTCAAAATCATCATGATTTGGCAGTGCCACATCTTCATGCTGAACAGTTCTGGCGGGTATACAACAGAGGAGATTCAGGTAGCGCGAAAAGAGTCATGTGAAATCGGCAAAAGCCTGGCCAGGCTATCAAAGGAAACAGATGCGCACGGTTCGCAAATATCGAATCTACCTGTAACCCTGATGTTGGATGCATCAATGCTGGATGACTTCTGCTCTGGACCAAAACTAAAACTTATGCGACGTATCCCGGACGAACTTATCAAAGTAAAGGACAACATAAAATTCTATGGCGGTCCATTTTATATCGAAGCCATCTTTGAAGATGCCCCGAAGGAGTCAACCAAAAGGGTAAATATCAAACTTAGCAAAAGCTACAGAGAGGGAGCGCAGGATAACGAGCTGGAAATACTGGTGCACCGGGTTGACGAACAGCCGCATACCTTCAGAAGCGAAGAGTTCAACATTCACCCTGACAGCAGTCACAGCGCTACAAACAACAGCGCAAGGGTAAACCCATGACCCTAGCCATCGCCACTACTCGTATTTCAAGCTTGAAACACACTGGGGACTTATGCCATCTCAGCCGTTTACTACTGTTGGTGTTTGTTGCCGCAACAGCTTCCATGCAGACAACAAAGGCAGATGATACGCTGCAAGGCTATACCAGGCAGTATGAAACTGAATACAGAGAATTCCTTAAAGTACGATCTCAGCGCGACAACTCACCTCCAGACAGTGAGGAGCGGCAAGAGTTTATTGACCAGATGTTCATTATGCAACGGGGACTGGATTTTCTCAAAAGCGCGATTACCGAATTGGGAGGTGACGTTAAGGCGATAGAGAAACAGGTAAACAGTGGAGGCAAAACAGACGGGCTAAAGGTTTCTCCTGACGGCGATATTGAACTTGGTATTGAAGACACTCAAGAGAAGTTCAAGCCACCGGAGGACTACGCCCCTTGGTCGATCAACAATTGGCCACAAGATGCGCGCTCCATGAGCGACAATAACCGCCTGTTTATTGTTCTGCGCACCTTAGATGAGTATCAGACGGAGTGGGCCAGCAAAAACCGACGGCTCTTTGAGACCATGGATATGGCGACACGCTGGGAATATTATCTTGAGGTTGTCAAAGATACCTATGAAAAGCTGTACAACATCACCTTTGAGGTTCAGGCATTATCCAAACCAGATCTTAAGAAAGATGCCAAAAGATTTACCCAAGGGTTTGCCGAGAATAAAGCATTTGCCAAAACACTACTAAATAACACGCTGGATAAATACACCTACACAACCAAGAGCAAGGGCGATAATTGGCGCTGGCTTGAGCTTGGCCTACACAGTTCAGGTCTACACAAAAAGTATGAGCAGGCCCAGATAGAGCTGCGTCGACTGCTGCTGACAGAGTACGCAAACTGGGACCAGGCACTCTACTCTGCCTGGGAAGGCGAGGTATCAGGGAAGGTAGCTGAAATCATTGCTATTGAGAGGCAGATGATCTGGTTGCTTGGGTATGGTCAACACAGAAATAAGCTCAAGCAGCTGGAAAAGCTATATCGACAAAAGTTAGAGATTCTACCTCCACTGCAGAAGAAGATGGTTAATGACTATATAGCATTGAAGTTTTTTGAACGTGAGGCTGAGTTTCTCAGTATTACACCCTACAGCAGCCCCAAGGGCGGCGTGGATAAGGAAGAGGGAGAGAAGGTCAACAAAAACAACCAGCAAAAATTCAGAAAATCCCTCGCTGCCACGGATAAGAAGATAAGCAAACTTGTCGATGATTTAAGGAAGGCCATCCAGAGGATTGGGGGCAGAGATGCCATTATGAAAACCGGGATTGAGCGGGCGCTTAAACTGGGGTTATTCAAACCTCACCGGGCCAACAAAACAGGGGATACCTTTTACAAGGATATTTTAGGCACGGCCAGGTACAAAAAGCTCAAGAAGATACTTCCGGTGCTGAGACAACATAGTGTGTACACAGAGTTTATCCATAAACAGGAAATGAAAAGATTCAGCAAACAGAGCTCCTTAAGAAGGCGGCTGGTACGGCCACGTTAGTCTGATATTCAATCAGTAACAGCAGGATTTCATCCGATCAGCCAATAAACCACACATTTATCTGTACAATGTCCAGGTAGAAAACCACATAAAAACACCCTCTCCAGTCACATCCTGAATTATATTTCAGTCCCATCGGCTCCATCCGGAATTTTTTCGTGATTTTTTTACATTAAGGCTAGGGTATTAAGGTGGAAACTAATATCATTAAAGAAAAACAGATAAACCCCGAAGGAAACAGTATGACTCGATCGATCACCCCATATATCTCAGGAGCTCTGATGCTGCTCCTGGGCAGCATCACCGCGACCGCATCTGCTGACGGCTGCAACAGCGAATCGTTTTCCAGCTGGATGAAAGCCATTAAACAAGAGGCAACCGAACAGGGAATATCCACAAGTTCAATCAAGGAACTGGATGCACTGACCTACAACCCCAAGGTCATTTCCATGGACCGCAAACAGGGGGTTTTCGCCCAGACCTTCCTGAAGTTTTCCGGACGCATGGCGAGCAAATACCGCGTAAGCAACGGCAAAAAGCACATAAAAAAATATAAAGATCTCTTCAACCAGCTGGAATCAAAATACGGAGTTCCAGCCGCCGTCATCACCGCCTTCTGGGCGCTAGAGACTGACTTCGGCGCCAACACCGGCAGCTTTGACACCCTGCGCTCCCTGGCCACCCTGGCTCACGACTGCCGCCGCCCGGAACTATTCCGACCACAGCTATTCTCCGCCCTGAAGATCCTGGACAAGGGCTACCTGAGCAAACAAGAGATGAAAGGGGCCTGGGCCGGAGAGCTGGGTCAGACCCAGTTTCTCCCCACCGACTACCTGAAGCATGGCCTGGATGGTGACGGCGATGGCAACATCAATCTGCTTACCAGCAAGCCCGATGTCCTCTCCTCCACCGCCAAACACCTGGCCCATTACGGCTGGCGTAAAGATGAACCCTGGTTGCAAGAGGTGAAGGTTCCAGCCAAACTGGACTGGGCGCAGGCCAACCTAAAGGCCATGCTGCCGCGCAGTACCTGGGTAAAATGGGGCGTAACGGGCCGCAGTGGGAAACTACCAGCAGATAACCTGAAGGCATCCCTGCTGTTGCCAATGGGCAAAAATGGTCCGGCCTTCCTCGCCTACCAGAACTTCCGCATCTACACCGAGTGGAACAAATCCCTGGTCTACGCCACCACCGCCGCCTATCTGGGCACCCGACTCAACGGCGCACCCATCGTCAACAAAGGGCGTGGCACCGTCGCCTACCTGACTCTGGCGGAAACCAAACAGTTACAGACTATCCTGAAGTCAAAGGGCTATGACGTAGGCAAGGTAGACGGCGTAATCGGCGCCAATACCCGCGCCAGTGTGCGCAAAGAGCAGAAGAGACTGGGTATGGCCGCTGACGGCTATCCGACGCAACCACTGCTGCGTAAACTGGGTGGAAGGACCAATGAAGTTTCATTGGATTTTTAAGCCAGCTCTGAATATATCAGCCAACAAAGCCCCCTCACACATGAGGGGGCTTTACGAATCAATAAAGAGAACCTGGCAGGCCTTTGATCCTCCGGACAGGAGATAGTCGTTATCAGGCCATAGCATGTCTGGTTAAGCCTGTATTCCATATCACTCTCACCAACAAGCCCGCCTGTTGTTACAATTCATTACAATCGGGAAACACCACAGCAACATCCCGTAACTACAGTACCTGTGAACTCTTCATAAAACGAGGTACATCATGTCAGAGCAGAAGGAGCATCGGGTAGCAGATTATCTGCCAAGGAAGCTCATCACCCCGATTACCGGGGCATTATCATTAGTGATAGGGATATCTGGTGTAATGCTCTTCTTCCACATTGAAGAAGGATTAGTCAAGGAGATACATGAATGGTTAGGTATGGCCTTTGCGGCGACAATGCTGGCCCATCTTGCAATAAACTGGAACGCATTCACGAAGCACTTTAAAAAACCAACGGCGTGGGTCACCACCGGAATTGTTACGGCCATTAGCACAATTTTTCTGGTTACTGCATTATCCAACCCGGGTAAAAGCCCCATGCATAAGATTATTTATTCGATTGAGACTACGGCGGTAGTTGACCTGGCACCTGTATTCAAGATAAGTGAGTCAGAGATAATCCAGAGGCTGGATCAAGCTGGAGTTGAGATAAAAACCGGCCAAGAGACACTGCAGCAACTGGCAGAGAACAGCGGTGTAAACCCACGTAAACTTATTGCATCTTTGGTAGATTCTGCAAACCAGGATAGCGGCAGGTAGCGCAGTAGGGGACAAACCGCGGTTCAGGCTAAATACAGTAAGCAAATATCGTGGTTTGTCCTCAACTAATTCTACCCACCCAGGTCCACATCAAAAAACTCCTTGTTAAACAGATTCCATCTCTGCACTGCATGGGTCCTGAATATCACAGGGGTGGAATTAAATGCAGGGTCTATAGTCATCGTTCCTGGTTCGATAGGCGTCAGGGTACTTCCCCTGATCGCCAACTTCTTTTTACCCTCGTGCATCATCAGCTTCATTGCCGCACCACTGACATCACTTCTGCAGGCGAGCCGGTAGACAAACGCTGTTTCAGCCACTCCATTTCTATCCAGATCTGTAACCTCCAGAGAGCCAGGCAGGAACTGAAGAGTAATATCGAAAGAACACTCCTTGACCAGATCATAGATGCGCCACAGGCGTTTCAGACCTGAGCTGTTGTTAACAAAGTGATAACCAAAAAGCTCAGAGGTAAAACAGTAGCTCTCATCATCACACATCTTGCCCTTGCGTCCATCCACCTGGTAGACATCTACAAGCGTCAGTAAAAGATAGTTGCTACCAAGGGCATCATCCCAGCTGACTGCCCGAATAACTTTACCCTGGTAGTTCGCATCTTTCGGAATATCTGCTACAGCCAGTTCCCGCACACCAAAAGCGGAGCTTTTACTTACCGGCACCTTTTCTCCACATATCTTATCAATCTCCTGCTTGCTGTAGCCGGAATTTGCTAACGAGATGATATCTGCTGGAGAGCAACCGGCGGCAGTTACTGAGTAAGAATAGAAACAGAGTAGTAGCAGTGGCAGGGAGGAGAGATATCTGTTCAGCATGGTTTAATCCTTATCGCACAATGAATATATTAATCAGCTTGACACCACAGACCATTGTTATGTTCTTTTATCAGATAAAATCAGACTACTTTCACTGCGCCAAACCCGTACCACGTGAATTGAAGCATCTTCTCGCAAATATACAATTCGGAAAGGTGAGTGGATAAGTCCTATGATATTAGTTTTAAGTGCTGTTAACAGGTCTTTATGTAGCACCCGATTGCTGCTTTTTCAAGCTACAGTTATTCATCCACCTAAAGAGATAAGAAGAAGGCGACCGCATCCTGGCATACGCCGGGATGACAAAAAATGGATTAGTCTGGGCTTCCCTAAAACACAACCGGCCTGGCCTGAACCACATAACGCATGGGACCACCTGGCACTATGGCATTGAAAGGATAACAGGTGATCAGGGTGAGTTGCTCTTCGTTGGTTTCACCCAGCAGCCAGGTCTCATCTTTATGGTGTACCGACGAACCGGTTATCTGGTATGCCTGCACCCTGCCGTCCCTGAGGGTCAGTTCCAGTTGGTCTCCCGTTTGCAGTTGCTGCAGGAACCGGAAGTGGGTATCCCGGTGGCCGCTGATGGCGCTGTTACCCCCAGCTCCCGGCTCACCTGTACCCACCACGTGTCCGGGGCCAAAAGCCATGCTGCGACCACTGGCATCGGCCAGCACGATCTGATCCACCCCCAGCCGCTCAACCTGCATCCTGGCCAGCGGCCAGGTATCGGCCCAGGGCCAGGGCCGCACCTGCTGGGAGCCGTCCAGGGTTTGACTCCAGGCCTGTTGCAGCAGGAGTTGGGCCAGCCATGCCTTGGCCTCCAACCAAGCCCCCTGCCCCAACTGCCAGGCCCCGAATAGAAAGCAACTTGCTGAGACCAGGGCTATGAGCGGTTTTCTGTTTACACCGCGATCCATGGCATCAGCTCCCGGTTGCCCTGCGCGGCCAGAGACTCAGCAGCCAACCGACCAGCAGTCCCAACACTCCCAGCAGCAGATGCAGTGGCGCTGGAGTGGCGGATTGGGGCAGGCTACCGAACACCTGGTTGGCGCTCCAACCCTGGGGTAGATTGGTGGGCATACTTTTCTGTTGCAGCCCTTTGTCCAGCGGCCGTACCGGGGTCTTGTCCACCGCCACCAGGCTGGTGTATTTGCTTACCAGCTTATGTTCCAGCGCCAGGCTCAGAACCGCTGGCCGTACCTCGCCCTCAGGCTTGCCACGGGCCTTCTCATCCATCAGATCGGCAATGGCGCGCCTGGCCCAGAGTAGATGCACACCCTGGCCCTCCGCCCCACCCTGCATATCGATACTGCGACTCCAGGGTTTGCCATCCAGCACCCCGGTGATCTCCATTGCGGCAGCGGCCTGTTCGGTACGCAGGGCCAGCAACAGCGGTTCACCCAGATAGAGATCGGGAATACGCCGGGGACGGATATCTACCTTGACTCCATCCGCCAGTTGAATATTGATGTCGGTAAGCATGGGGGACTCCAGCTTGGAGAACAACTCCAGCATCTTCTGCTTTACCTCATCCACCTTGCCGATGTAGGTGAAGGTACCACGTCCAAACTGAGCCGCCCGCGTCATGAAAAAACTGTTGGGTGCGGAACCTATGCCCACGGTGAACAGGCGGTTGTTACCAAGCTGCTGCTGAATGCTGTTGAACAGCTCCTCCTCGTTACCCACACTGCCGTCGGTGAGAAAGATAACCTGGCGCAGCATCCCCTCTGCCCTCCTATCCCGCAGAGCCAGGCGCAGGGCCGACAGCATCTCGGTGCCGCCTTCGGCGTAGAGACCGGCCACGTAGTTCATGGCCTTATGGATGTTGTTTGGCGTGGCCTGCACTGCACCACCAAACAGGGCGCTGGTGTTGCTGTTGAACTGGATGACGTTGAAGCGGTCTTCCGGTTTGAGTCGTTGCAGAGCCAGTATCAGGGCGGAGCGAGCCTGGTCGATGGATGCACCATGCATGGAGCCGGAGGTGTCAATCACAAACACCACTTCGCGGGCGGTGCGACCTGTGTCGGCCTGGGCCTTGGCTGGCGGCATTACCATCACCAGGGCGTAATCACTTTCCTCCCAACCCTCCTTGAACATGGCGGCCTGGGGGGCGTTATTGGCAGCAGGCAACCAGGTGAGTTCAAAATCCCGGTCGGCTGGAATCTGGCCGTCACGCAGGCGCAGGTAATGCACCCCCTGCTCATCCTTGCTGCTATCCATCTTGTGATGACTGCTCTCCAACTGCGCCAAGGGAAAACCTGCATTAAGATTCACCTCAACGGATACCTGGTTGATCTTGCCGTGGGCGGGATCGATCACCGGCGGTGTTATCTTCGATGCATCCGGCACCTGGGTGGTGTCTTTGGCCCAGCCACTGACCTGAAATCCCTTGACCTCATCCCTGGCCAGGGGTGTACCCGGGATATATCTGGGGGCCACCACCAGGGGAAATCGGATACTGAACCGCTCCTGAGCGTAGTGCAGATTCTGCTGATACTCGATCTCCACCACCACCTCTTCATCCGGTCCGATATTGGCCACCGCCGTAGTAAATATATTGGGACGCTCCTGACGCAGCAGGCTGGCCTTCCTGCCCTCACGCTTGGCCTTTTCATAGGTGCGTCTGGCCTCGGCCTTCTCTTTTATCTCACCTTCGATGATGCGCTCACCAATACGCAGGCGCATGCGATCCACAGCCGCATCTTCCGGCAGGGGAAACACATAGATCCCCTCCGCCCATTCGCTGCCGATGTTTTTAAACCGCTGATGCACCGAGACCCTGGCCAGCATGCCGCTGATATCTATCTTCACATCAGTCTTGAGCATGGGGGCATCCACACTCACACCACCGCTGGCCAGATGCAGCAACAGGCTGCCACGCTGCACTTGACCCTGCTCCATGGGGATCATCTCTGCTACAGCATCCACACCCCAGGCCTGGGGCAGTTGCCAGAACAGGAACAGTAGTATCAGAGTTAATCGACCCTTAGCCCGTGTTGGGCAACCCTCTGAGAGTTGGTTTGTTGTTATGGTTGTCATTGGTTTACCCTTCCTTATCCAGTTGCTCGGTTGTTTCAGGTCTGGCGTATGGCTGGCAGGGTTCAAGGCGATAGCAGCAGGGAGATACGGCCTCGGGTGAACTGTTGATAAACTCATCACTCAAAGGGCGGATAATCATCCGCAGTTGCCGCCGTGTGTGCCTATCATTGTCTACCAGTGCAAAAATCATCTGTGTCATCCTCTGGTCAAAGTTGGCCCAGCGTGCCATCCCTGGCTTATGTAAGATGTAGCTCCCTGAATGCGCCGGTTGAGTTAATTACACATCTGCCAGGTGGCAGACCGGTTGCGCAATCGTGGCAGGGTGGTGGCAGAATATGACCAAATTGTGGCAGGCGTTATTTTATGTATAGCGGTTTGCATATACCTGATCCGCATGCGGCGATATAATTACACGCCTAATCGTAGCGGACTTACCCATGCCATCCAGCAAACAGACCAAACCACTGAACATCACTGAAAGACGCTCCACCATCGAAGAGTTTCTGGAGTACTGCGCGGCGGAGAAAGATAACCGCCAGAACTCCGGTGAGCCTTTTGATGCCGGTCGCTTCGACCAGGCAGTTGAGATAGCCCTGCAAAAACTAACCGGCCTGCAAAAAGAGGGCTGGACGTGATAATTCAGAACCTCAGGGCCGAGAATATCCTCAAGTACAAGCGGTTGGATCTGCAGGAGATCCCACAACACGGGCTGATCGCCATCAGCGGTCAGAACGAATCTGGCAAGAGCACCATTGGCGAGACCATCTGTTTCGCCCTGTTTGGCCGCACCTTCTCCCTGGACCATAACGACATCGGTAAGCTGATCCGCTGGGGCGAAAACCGTTGCAGCGTCACCATCGGCTTCAGTGAGGGGGATGGAGAGAGCTTCGAGCTAACCCGCAGCCTGGACATAGATGGCAACCACTCGGCCCGGCTCTGCCGCAGCAATGACCACGACAACCCACTGGCAACGGGCACCGAAGCGGTATCACGTACACTGTTTGAGTTGACCACCTGTGGCTATGACGAATTTATCGAATCCTTCTACCTGGCCCAGCGCGAGATCACCAGCCCGCACCCCCACAGCCTCACCCTGAAGACCATCGCCGGCCTCGCCACCCTGGAGATGGGGGCCTCCAAGATCGGGGATGAGATGCAGCGGGACGCGGACAGCATCACTTCGATGCAGAGCGAGCTGCGCCAGCAACAGGATGAACTTGCCGCCATGGAGTTCGATCCCGACCTTTTGGAGCAACTGCGCAACAAAAAGAACAACACCAATCTGATACAGCGTAGTTTGAGCGAACGCATTAACCACTATGAGTCCTCCCTGGCGGAGTACTCCCGCGCCTACCCACAACTACTGAGCCGCACCGCAGCCCGTAGCCGTCTCACACTTTGGCTAGGCCTGAATATCATTCTGCTGCTGACGTTGCTGGCAATCTGGCTGGTGCTGCTGATTCAGCCGGAGTTGGAGCAGAGCTGGCTGGATATCTTCACCCCCGTGCTGCCCCTGGGTATCGTATGGGTAATCCTGCCAGTGATACCCCTGGGGTTTTTACACAAGAACCACAACTCCAGCATCAAACGCCTGCGCATGCCGGGGCTGGCATTGGGGGCGGCCCTACAGGATAGCCATCAGGGCCTGCTGCCAGGACTGGCCAACAGATGCGACAAGCTGGCACCACAGGCCACGGAGAACACCCTGGAGGGGGCAGAACTGACTCTGGAGATGCAGCCGATACTGGAAAATCTAAGATCCCTGCGCCAGGAAAAGATAACGGCTAGCGCGGAGCTGGATGAACCCATCCGTATCGAGGAGGAGCACCGGGAGCAGGCCGCCACCCTGGAGCAATCCATCGTCCACCTCAAGGACGAAATGGATGAGTTGCTCACATACAATCAGGCCCGCAAGATATCCATAGAGCTGCTGGCCGGTGCCAGTCGCCATCTCTCCCGACGTTTCAACCACGTAATCCGGGAGCACGTGGGCATGACCCTGCCTCTGTTCACCGAGAGCCGTTACCAGCATCTACAGATTGAGGATGACATGAGCATCCGGGTGTTCTCCAACGAAAAACGCGGCTACCTGGAACTGGATGAGATCTCCAGCGGCACCCAGCGCCAGATCATGCTGGCAGTCCGCCTGGCACTGTCTCAGGAGCTGGCCAGCACACGGGTTCAGAGCAGTCAGTTCCTGATCCTGGATGAGCCCTTTGCCTTCTTCGATCAGGAGCGCACCATCAACTCACTGGCAGTGCTGCCGGAACTGAGCAAGGACCTGCCCCAGATATTCGTTACCTCGCAAGTGTTTCCCGATGGCGTAGAGTTTCAGCACAAGATCGCCTGTAGCCGTGACACCACGGTCCTGCAATAACCTACATGAGCCTATTGTGAATCCAGACCTGACGCCCTTCACCAATCGTCTGCGCAAAAACCATCGCCACTGGGGAAAATGGGCGCGACGGCGCGGCATCAGCTGCTATCGCATCTACGACCGGGATATCCCCGAGTTCCCATTATTAATCGACTGGTATGAGGGACAGGTCCACGCCCAGACCTTTATCCGCAGTGAGATGGAGGTGTCTGAGCAGGAGTTGGCCCCGATCCTGTGTGAAGTGCTGGAGATCCCCAGAGAAAATCTGGCGTTCAAATCCAGGCAACAGCAGAAGGGCAGCTCCCAGTACCAGAAGACCGGCACCTACCGCAGGCCGACTATCGTGCATGAGGCCGGTCTGGCATTTGAGGTGGACCTGCACAGCTACCTGGATACCGGCCTGTTCCTGGATCACCGCATCACCCGGGGCATGGTGCGGGAACGGTCCGAGGGTAGGCGCCTGCTGAATCTGTTCGCCTACACCGGTTCTTTCAGCGTGTATGCCGCAGCCGGTGGCGCCGAGGGTTCGGTAACGGTGGATCTGTCCAACACCTATCAGGAGTGGAGCCGACGCAACTTCAAGTTAAACGGAATGGATCTTGAAAAACATCTGCTGGTGCGCGAAGACGTATTCAAATATCTCTATCTGGCGCAGAAGGACGAGGAGCGCTTCGACCAGATCATTCTGGACCCACCCAGCTTCTCCAACTCGAAAAGGATGCGCGACACCCTGGATATCCAGCGCGACCACCCCAAGCTGCTGGAGGGGTGTGTGCAACTGCTCAATCCCGGTGGTGAGATCATCTTCTCCAATAACCTGCGTAAGTTCCGCATCGATCCTGCCATCGGCGAGCATGGTGAGGAGATCACCCACAAGACCATCCCGGAAGATTTCAAGCGCCACAAGTCCCACCGCTGCTGGCTGTTCCGGGCGTGATTGAACCAACGGGACCGCTGGCCCTGTTCGCCGGGAGCTTCCTCGCCTCTACCCTGCTACCCGGTGGTTCCGAGGCCATGTTGCTATATGCCGTGAACCAGGTCCCTGAGCAACAGAACAGCTACTGGCTTATCGCCACACTGGGCAACAGTCTGGGCGGCATGAGCAGTTGGCTGCTGGGGTGGTGGATCGCCCGGCGTTTTCCCAAACGTATTCTGAAGAAACCACAACAGCGACGTGCGGTAGAGCGCCTAGCCCAGCGCGGTTCACCCGTACTCCTGCTCTCCTGGCTGCCGGTGGTCGGTGACCCATTGTGTCTGGCAGCAGGCTGGAGTGGCACCGGGGTTATCCAGTCCGCCCTGTTTATAACCATCGGCAAGGGGCTGCGTTACGCCCTGCTGCTGGGGCTGTTCAACGGCGTGATGAATTAGGGTCTGTTAACGCTAGGCACAAAAAAGGGCGGAGACATGCTCCACCCCTTTTTGTTTTGAAGATAGGTTCTGGCTAACCGTTCAGCGCCATATCCGCCACGTTTGTTGCTACGCCGGAGCTGACAATCTTCTCACCCAGTTGGGTGCTGATCTGTACAGATGAGAAGACACCACAGATAACCTGGGCGCCACTGAAATCACGATTTGCCACCAGGGCATGACGCCGCCCCATGTGCTTCATCACCTCAACAATATCAGATACTCTGGACTTTCCGATCTCGTCCATATACAGCACCTCGATCAAGTTTTGAGGGGTCATAAGGTCACGTACCATTATCTCGTCACGCTTGCCTCCAACCTCGCTCAGGTACTTCACCATCTTGCCGCCAGTCAGGTCATTGGAGGTGATAATGCCAAGCACGTGGTTAAACTGGTTGGTTACAAACAGCAGATGCACATTACTGGATGTCATACGCTGAGTGGCTTCATCCACATTGGCACATGGGTTGATACCCATGGCTGTGACCTTCTTGAGGTCGGTCATAACATCAAGCGCCGGACTGTTCATATCCACCGTATCCGGCAAGTTTTGAACCGGACGGTAATAGGTGGTGTCATTCTCCAGGGTGCCTCTATTCAGATTTTTTGGACCAGTATTCAATTTAATATCTCCTCATAACCTTGTGTAGTCAGGATCTGTAACGGGTGAAATGCCCATCTTTTTATTATTCTTGGCATTCAGTTTAGAGTAATAATTCTCTATTAATAATCACTTATGTTGCTAGGTACATAAGGCAGCCATATTACAGGACAAGCACTCTATACCCAACAAGTGGTAGCAAGAAGTGGTCAAATGGCATGAATAAGGTGCTAACCTCTCTCAATGGATTATAGAACAATAAAATGAGCAAGCAGATTGCGATAGTCGAAGATGAACCTGCCATTCTGGGTAACTACACAGATGTTTTGACGCGCCAGGGCTATGCGGTCAAGGGCTATGGGAACCGCACCCAGGCGCTGAGTGACTTTAGAAACCGCCTGCCAGATCTGGCCATTCTGGACATCGGCCTGGGGGATGACGTGGATGGTGGCTTCGAGCTATGCCGCGAGCTGCGCGCCCTGTCGCCCACCATACCCATAATATTCCTTACCGCCCGCGACAGTGAACTGGACACGGTATCCGGCCTCAGACTGGGCGCAGATGACTATCTCACCAAGGATATCAGCCTGGCCCATCTCACCGCCCGTATTGCCGCGCTATTCCGCCGCACCGAGGCACTGCAACAACGGGTACAGAGCGATCAGGTGCTGGTACGCAGCGACCTGCGCATGGATATGGATCGTCTCCAGATAACCTGGAAGGATCAGCCGGTGGATCTCACCGTTACCGAGATCTGGTTTGTGCATGCCCTCTCCAACCATCCGGGACATGTGCGCACCCGGGATCAGCTGATGGAGGCCGCCAACATCCTGGTGGACGCCTCCAGCATCAGCACCCACATCAAACGCATCCGCCGCAAGTTCAGTGTCATAGATCCTGGGTTTGATGCCATAGAGACCATCTACGGCATGGGCTATCGCTGGAACAGCTCCGACTGATCCGGCTATGTCACTGGACACCAGCAACCGCCGCTTCTACCACAGCATCAAATTCAAGCTGTTGCTGGTAGCCCTGACCCTGCTGGTGATCCCCTGGGCTGGCTACCGCTTTATCCAGGAGACGGAAAATTTTCTGCGTGAGTCCCAGGAGACCATGCTACTGGGCACGGCCCAGGCGGTGGCGACCATCCTGCATAACCGCGACGATATGTTCGCATCCAGCCAACCCGCATATGAAGGCGCAGGCCCGGATGCCGCCATCTATATCCACCCCCTGCACAGCAGCATACAACTGGACGGTTATATTGAGGACTGGGGCCCGTATCTGCAAAACCTGTGGCACTACCGGGGCAATGACGGCACCAGCTTCGACAGCCTGGTAGGAAAGCGTGGCAACTATCTATATATGCTGTTCCGGGTCAGGGATGAGCATATTGTTTATCAGCCACCTGGCAGCGCTAGAACCGACCAGGGAGACCATCTGGATATTGCCCTGCAACGCCCGGACGGCAGCCTGGCCCGCTATCGCATCACCACCAGCTCCCCTGGCTGGGTAAACGCCCTGCTCCTTCCCAACAATCCACTGCAGCAGGAGCCACTGGGCAGCGAGATTCGCATCCAGGGCGAATGGCAGGAGAGTAGTGACGGCTATATCATCGAACTGCGCATCCCCAGAGATCTGGTGGGAGAGCGACTGGGCTTCATGCTGGCGGATGTGGATGACAGCTCCAGCCGTGAGATCGCCGGCTGGGCCTCCAGTGCCGACATCCGACAGATCGAAACCCTGGGCTGGCTCATCACCCCCAACCCCATTTTGGAAAAAACCATCAGTGGACTGGAACACGAGAGCGCCCGCATCCGGGTGCTGGATCGCAGTCGCAGGGTGTTGGCAAAACGCGGCCAGCTCCGACCGACCCAATCCGAACCTGCCAGCAACCCCAGCAGTGACCTCTCCAGCAATATCCTGCACCTGCTGATCCGCCTGGTGCTGGACCAGCCCAGCGGAGAGTTTGTGGATGAGCTGGCCGGAGCCACCCATCTTCAAAGCCAGGAGATCGAATCCGCCCTCGGCGGTACGCCAGACACCAGACGTCGCACCACCGCAGATGGGGAGGCGGTAATCCTCTCTGCGGCCTGGCCCATCAGATCATCCGGCAAAGTCATCGGCAGTGTGGTGGTGGAGCAGAGCACCAACCGGATCCTGTCGCTCCAGAACCAGGCTCTGGAACAGCTGTTCGGCATAACCATTGTATTCTTCGCTATCACTGGCCTAGTGCTACTGGGCTTCGCCACCCTGCTCACCAGTCGCATAGCACGCCTGCGCAACCGAGTGGAAGATGCGGTCACCCAGGACGGCAGAATCCTGAGCCAACTCACTCCCACCCGCAGCAGAGATGAGATAGGCGATCTGGATCGTAGTTTTGCCGGGGTGCTGAACCGCCTGTCGGAATACAACCGCTATCTGGAGGCCATGGCTTCACGTCTTGCCCATGAGATGCAAACCCCCATCACGGTGGTGCGATCATCTCTGGAAAATCTCGAATCCGACCCCTCTCCCGAGGAGCACCAGCGCTACATCCAACGCGCCCAGGATGGCACTGCCCGCCTGGGCAAGATACTGCACCGGATGCGGGAGGCCACCAGGCTGGAACAACTACTGCAGCAGACCGAGCTGGAACGGTTTGACCTCGTGGCCTTGCTCCAGACCAGCCTGGATAGCTACCGCAGCGCCTTCCCCGATATCCTGTTTGAAGCGGAGATAACCAAACCAGATATCAGCATCAAAGGCGCACCGGACCTTATCAGCCAGGCCCTGGATAAACTGGTAAACAACGCCATGGACTTTCACACCAGCGGCACCACCATTCTATTCGAGCTGGGAAGGAGCGAGCATGGAGAGGTGTCCCTGAGTGTTTCTAACCGGGGGCCGGCACTACCGGAAGGAATGGAACGGGAACTGTTTCAATCCATGGTCTCCATGCGCAAGGTAAAAGGCGAAGAGCCACACCTGGGGCTGGGCCTTTATCTGGTTCGACTCATTTGTGAATTCCACGGTGGCAAGGCGGAAGCTAACAACCTGCCGCAACATGATGGGGTCAGGATCTCAATGTTAATGCCGGTTCAATAACCACCAGAAGAGCAGTGTGGACCACCCCTAAAAGTCTGGCTCCAATCTTATGCAGTCTAATGGCAACCATTGATAAACAGGGCTGGGGCACAGCAAAGAGGTAATAACTTACCGTTAAATTGGAAGTACGCCTATCTTCACCAGAAAGTCGATTAGCTGACCGCCATGTTCTTCTATTTTATCAACCGAATCATGGCCGGCATCATCAATCAGTAGCAACTCTACATCAGCTACGCGAGACAAGGCTTCAGCATCTGTTACAGGTACTATGTCATCATCCGCCCCATGTACCAGCAGTACCGGACTATCTATATTCTCCAGGGTGTTCAGTGGGGCGATCTGATCGAAACGGTGTCCAATGACCCACTCCACATAACGCAATATCCCGTTTAATAACAGGCCGGGGAGGTGGAACCGGCGAAGGTAGCGACGCATCATCCACTCTGGATGGGCAAAGGCCGAGATAGCTATTACAGCAGAAATGTCACTGCGTCGTGATGCCTCCAATAGGACTGCACCCGCCCCCACAGAGTGTCCCAACAGAACAATTTTTTGGGATGGGTTGTTGAAATAAGACCTGATCCACTCCACCGCAGATCCCACATCTTCTGCAAAACTGGGGAGTGAGGAGTGGCTATCCGGATCACTGCCACCATGGTTTCTGGTGTCCGGCAGGAGTACATTCATTCCTGCTTTCAGGAACGGTATAGCAACCGGCAGCATCAACTCTGCATTACCACCCCAGCCGTGAAGTATTATGATAACGGGTGCCTGCCGGGTAGTGGGCAGAAGCCAACCAAATAGCTGCTTCCCCCCCAACTGTCGGCACAGCCACAGGTATATAGTCAATTCCATTGTCTGCTGGTGTGCTGGCCTCTACAATTCGCGGCGGCCGAAAACCAAGATGAATTGCCAGCAGAAGGAGCAAAATCAAACCTGGCAGAATGAGGAGTATCCAATACACTGCTACTACTTTTTACTTACATGGGCCAATTAATGGGATGGGCTGATTGAATTTATTGTGCATCCGTTTAAGCCTTAACTTAGGGAAACTCTGATTAAAGTCATCCATGGCTTTATCAAATGCACAACGCGATGATACCTGATTGCCGGTTCTTATGTATTCTAACAACACTTGTTGATGTCGAAATATTATCTAGCACATGAGCTCAAACCCCAGGAGCTGAAGCTTAGGACTTGATACCAATCCCCCGTTCCAGCATATACATGCTGACCGCTCCCAGCACCAAGATAAACAGCAGGATGATTATCAGGGCGGTGCCAATGGGAATATCCGAGGCCCCGAGCAGGCCGTAACGGAATGCATTCACCATGTACAACACCGGATTACCCAGGGATACCTGCTGCCAAAATTCCGGTAACATCTTGATGGAGTAGAACACTCCTCCCAGATAGGTCAGTGGCGTCAGCACAAAGGTGGGGACAATAGAGATGTCATCGAAGGTGCGGGCAAATATAGCGTTGATCAATCCGCCCAATGCAAACAAGATTGAGGTGAGAACCAGAACCAGAAAGCTGATGCCATAGCTATAGATGGCCAGATCGGTAAAGAACAGCGAGACCAGGGTGACCGCAACCCCAACCAGGAGTCCACGCGCCACTCCCCCACCAACAAAGCCGATGATAATAATCCAGTTTGGCACCGGCGCAATCAACAACTCTTCGATGTGGCGCTGAAACTTGCTGCTGAAAAACGATGACACCACATTGGCATAGGAGTTGGTAATCACCGCCATGAGTATGAGACCTGGCACAATAAAATCTATGTAGCGGTAGCCATCCATCTCACCAATTCTGTTTCCAATCAGAGTACCGAAGATTATGAAGTAGAGTGCGGTGGTGATGGCCGCCGGCAGGATAGTTTGAATCCAGATGCGCATAAAGCGCACTATCTCTTTGAGGATGATGGTCTGGAACGCAGTCCAGTAACCCTGATAGCGCTTCATGGATTATCTCTATTGCGACTGGCATCCATCATATCGATAAACAGCTGTTCCAGACGGTTCTGTTTGTTACGCAGACTCAACACCTCGATATTCTGTTGCGACAGCCCCTCAAACAGGCCGTTAATACCACGCTCACGTTCCACCTTTACCTCCAGGGTGCGACCATCCCGTCGGGAGACGACGAAACCATCCAGGGATGGCAGATGCTCAAGTCGATCCCTCAGCGTCAGTACAAAGGTCTCGGTGTGCAGCTTATCCAGCAGTGCATCCATACTGCTGTGTTCCACAATGGAGCCCTGGTTGATGATGGCTATGTTACGGCACAGGTTCTCCGCCTCTTCCAGGTAGTGGGTAGTTAATATAATTGTGGTACCACTGCGGTTTAGCTCCTGTAGGAACTCCCACATGGAACGTCTTATCTCAATATCCACTCCCGCTGTGGGCTCATCCAGAATCAATAGTCTGGGCCGGTGCACCAGGGCGCGGGAAATCATCAATCTGCGCTTCATGCCACCGGAGAGTTCCCGCGCCATTACCCTGCGCTTGGACCAGAGATCCAGTTGCCGCAAACTCTCTTCGGCATTGCACATGGCCTGCGCCCGTGGGATGCCATAATACCCGGCCTGATTGGTCACCACCTCCTCGGTGGGAAGGAACTGGTTAAAATTGAACTCCTGTGGCACCAAACCAATACAGGACTTGACCGCCTCCGGCTCCAGGTCCAGATCATGACCAAACACCTCAACCCCACCTGAGCTCTTGTTGATCAGGGAACTGATAATCCCTATAGCGGTGGATTTACCTGCGCCATTTGGTCCCAACAGGGCAAAGAAGTCCCCCTCCTCCACTTCCAGATCTATCCCATGCAGGGCCTGGGGGCCACTTCTATAGGTCTTGCACAGATCGGTTATTTTTAATGCATTTACCATAGTACGCATTGTCACATAAGCAGGCATTTACTGCATATCCCAGTATGCCATAGGTAAAACATCCCCATGAAATTGATAACCCAATGCTATTGATCTACGCTTTAATCAAGGTGGTTGTTGCGGAAAATTACAATCGACTCTATCTGGATAAGAGGAGATTACCTCCTACACGCCCATGGCAGGCCATAAAATCCCACCCAATCACGGGTATGTTTGTAGAATAGGCATTCTGATCTATCGTGCTTAATACAATTAACAGATGGTGAATTATGAAAAGCATCCTGATCGTAGACGATGAACCGAACATTCTGCTATCACTGGAATTTTTGATGAGGCAGGCTGGGTATGAGGTACACACCTCTGCCGATGGTGAAGATGCCCTGCAGCAGATCCACACCACCCCACCGGATCTGGTACTGCTCGATATAAACATGCCTAAACGCAATGGCTATGAGGTGTGTGAGACCGTACGCGCCGACCCCAAACTAAACTCAGTAAAGATCATCATGCTAACTGCCAAGGGCAGGGATGTAGAGAGAGAGAAGGGTCTGGCCCTGGGCGCCGATGACTATGTAGTGAAGCCATTCTCAACCAAAGAGGTCGTGGACAAGGTCAATGACATACTAAACGAGGCCTGACCCGACTGATAACAAACAAACCCACTCCGTCTGATAATTGCATAAAGACCGATGGCAATCGTGACCATGCGTCTATGAGAATATAAATGAATGCCCGAAAAAGATTCTGGCTTCTGTTGATAACCATCTACCTGGCAATTCTCGCAGCCCTGCTTGGTGGTGGAGTCTGGGTGCTCACTGGGGTTGAATCAGAACAACTAAGGCTGACTATTACCGTGTATCTCATAGGTGCCGGTCTGGCATCAGTTGCAATACTGGCACTGGCCTGGATGCTGCTGGATATCACCCTGGTACAGCCGGTGCAGTCGCTGGGGCGAACCGTGGAGGTGATGGCCCATAGCAACCCACTCCAGGCACCTGAACTACCACCACAAGATCTACTGGGCACCCTGCCAATAAATCTGGCGAAACTTGGCAAGCAACTGCATCAGGCCAGAAACGAAATCGACATTGCCTTTGAAAGCGGAGTGGCACGGGCCGAGACCACCAAGCAGCATCTGGAGACTGTGCTGCGTGAGCTGGATCTGGGGGTCATGGTTTGCAGCCCGGATGGAAAGATCCTGCTGCACAATCCAGCGGCAAACCGCATTCTGGGCAAAGAACTGGAGGTTGGCCTGGGTCGTTCCGTTTTTAATCTGTTCACCCGACAGGCCCTGAATCACACCCTGCAAGTGCTACAGGTGGAACGCCACAGCCGGGACTCACAACTGCCATCGCCCAGCCGCGAATTCATCTGCTCATCCACCGACGGCAATCAGCTGCATCTGATGAACATGACCCTGCTGGCCTACAAAAATGAGCCTATTAGCGCCTTTATCCTCACCTTTAAAGATACCGCCGTAGATTTCATTGAGGGACAACAGAGGGATCAACTGTTACATGAGATGGTGGAGAGCTTTCGCGCCCCGCTCGGCACTCTGCGCGCCGCCATTGAGACTCTGCAAAATCTGGAGAGCATACCCCTGGTACTACAGCGGACCTTCCTCGACGTTGCCAATGATGAGTGCCTGAGACTGAGCGACTGCCTGGCGCAGATGAACCGCAAGCGCCAGCAGCTCTCCGGCCTGCATCTGGAACGGCATGATGTCTACTCATCCGACCTGGTGGGTTTTATCGCCGGAAGATTTCTGGAAGATTCTGACATTCAGATGGAGGCGGTTGGCATCCCACTCTGGTTACACCTGGACACCCATGGAATTGTTGAGACTATGTGTCTGTTGATTAAACAGATCAACCAACGGGTGGGGGTAAACAAATTCCAGATTGAGGCCATGCTAGGCGATCGCAGGGTCTATCTTGACATGATATGGAACGGCAAGCCGATACCCGATACCGAGCTGAGCCGTTGGCTGGATATACCGCTGAAGCATTTTTCCCCAGCCGCTACCCCGCGGGAAATAATCACCTCACACAATACAGACCTCTGGAGCCAACCCCATCGGCGGGATGGACACGCCCTGTTGCGTCTGCCGCTGCCAGCATCCACACGTCAATGGGAGCCCCCTAAACCCATACTCCCCTCCCGGCCTGAGTTTTACGATTTTGACCTCTCCAGCCGAGGGCAACTGCCGTCCTCTCTGATGGAGACAACCCTGGACCGGCTCAATCTGGTGGTGTTCGATACCGAGACCACTGGCCTCAAACCATCTGCCGGCGACAAGATTGTGTCCATCGGTGCGGTGCGTATAGTCTCAGGCCGACTGCTGTGGGGTGAAACATTTGAACGCATGGTAAACCCCGGCATCACCATCCCCTCAGCTTCCACCAGATTCCACGGGATAACCGACAACATGGTCGTGGATAAACCACCCATCGAACAGGTGCTATCGCAATTTCGTGAATTTGTGGGCAACTCCATTCTGGTGGCCCACAACGCTGCTTTTGACATGAAATTTATCCGGCTGAGCGAACGCGCCAGCAACATCAGTTTTGATAATCCGGTACTGGATACGCTATTGCTCTCGGTATATCTTCAAAAGGAAGAGACAGACCACACCCTGGAGGGCATAGCCACCCGCCTGGGGGTAGAGATTCATGGCCGGCATACCGCCATCGGGGACACCCTGGTAACCGCTGAGATATTCCTCAACCAGACCGGACTGCTGGCAGCCAAGGGAATTCATACCCTGGGGGATGCACTCAAGGCCTCAGATGAGATCGTGGAGATCAGAAAAATACAGGAAGAGTTCTGATGCCCAAACTCACCGCAGCTACAGAAGGCTCACAGCGTTCACGCAGAGAGCGGCTTATCGCCCTGTGCATCTTCGGGCTGCTCGCCCTGAACTACCCCCTGCTGGAACTATTTAACAAGTCTGCCACCTGGCTGGGCATCCCGGTGCTTTTTCTCTACCTGATGCTGGCATGGGGTGGGATTATCCTAATAACAGCCTGGATACTTGAGTCCAGCGCTAACAATCCTATGACCAAAAAACCGGACCAGCAGGAGTAACATGCTTACCAATGGCGTAATCCTGGTTTCGGCTTTTCTCTACCTGGGGATTCTGTTCGCCATCGCCTACTATGCGGACAAGCGGGCAGATCAGGGTCGCTCGATAATCAGCAATCCATATATCTATACGCTTTCCATCGCCGTCTACTGTACCGCTTGGACCTTCTACGGCAGCGTGGGGCGCGCCTCCAGCACCGGCCTGGGTTTTTTACCCATTTACCTGGGGCCTACGCTAATGGCAGCACTGTGGTGGCTGGTGTTGCGCAAGATCATACGCATAGTGCAGGCCCATCGAATCACTTCCATCGCTGACTTTATCAGCTCCCGCTATGGCAAGAGCACCCTACTCGGTGGCATTGTTACCATTATCGCCGTAATCGGAATCATGCCCTACATCTCACTCCAGCTTAAGGCGGTCTCTGCCAGCGTTGATGTCATTACCCACTTCTCCCCCAACGGCAATCAGGCAGTTCCCGGGTCCAGTTCCATCTGGAGCGATACCGCCCTGTATATCGCACTGCTGCTGGCGGCGTTCACCATCCTGTTCGGAACCCGGCAGATCGATGTTAGTGAGCGCCATGAGGGCATGGTGGCGGCTATCGCCTTTGAATCACTGATCAAGCTTATCGCATTTCTTGCAGTTGGAATATTTGTCACCTTCGGCCTGTTCGATGGACCAGGCGACCTGTTCACCCAAGCCGCAGCCGTACCGCGTCTGGCTAAGTTGATGACCATGGAGGGATCGCCCGGCGGCTATACCAGTTGGTTTACCCTTACCTTTCTGGCAATGATGGCCATCATGTTTCTTCCGCGCCAGTTTCAGGTGGCAATGGTGGAAAACGTAAATACAGAACATCTGCGTAAGGCCAGTTGGCTGTTCCCACTCTACCTGTTGGTGATCAATCTGTTTGTACTGCCCATTGCTCTGGGTGGAAATCTGCTGTTTCCCAACGGTCAGGTGGACCCGGATACCTATGTGCTAACCCTGCCCATGTCACAACATGCGAACACCCTGGCCCTGTTCGTATTTATCGGCGGACTCTCTGCCGCCACCGGCATGGTTATTGTTGCCACCATCACCCTCTCCACCATGGTATGTAATGATCTTGTGATGCCGGTACTGTTGCGCATCAACTCACTGCAACTGACGCAAAAGCAGGATCTTACCCGACTGTTACTGGGCATCAGACGCGGTGCCATCGTCCTCATTCTGTTGTTGGGTTATACCTATTTTCACCTGATCGGAGAGTCCTATACCCTGGTAACCATCGGGCTGGTGTCTTTCGCCGCCGCCGCCCAATTCGCTCCGCCTATCCTGTTTGGTATTTACTGGAATGGGGCCAGCCGCAGTGGTGCCATGTCTGGACTTCTGGCCGGTTTCTTCATCTGGGGTTACACCTTGCTGCTTCCTGGCTTTGCCCGCTCGGGATGGCTGCCAACCAGCTTCCTGAATCAAGGACCATTTGGCATAGATCTACTGCGTCCCTACCAACTGTTCGGCATGCAGGGCCTGGACCCCATTTCCCATGCAGTATTCTGGAGCATGCTGGCAAATATCGGCCTACTGGTGGTGGTCTCCCTATTCAGTCGTCAGTCACCTATCGAACAGGTCCAGGCCACCCTGTTTACCCGGGCCGATAGCGACTATTCAGATGACACCTACTTCTGGGCCGGCACCACCACCGAGGAGGAGTTGAAAGGACTGGCCAACAGATTTCTGGGAGGGAGCAAAACGAGCGAACTGTTTAATCTTTTCAATGCCGGTGAAACCAAACAGAACCAGGCCACCCGCCAGACCCGCCTGATCAACCATGTGGAACGCCATCTGGCTGGCGCCAATGGCGCCGCTTCAGCCCGGGTAATGATCTCATCCATCGTCGAGGGCGAGGTCCTGAGCCTGCATGGCGTAATGCAGATCCTGGATGAGACCACTCAGGTGCGGGAGTACAGCCGAGCGCTGGAGCAAAAATCACAGGAGCTTGAGGCCGCCAGCAGAAAACTGAAGACGGCCAATGAACGCCTGCAGGAGCTGGATCGCTTAAAGGATGAGTTTGTATCCACCGTTAGCCATGAACTGCGTACACCACTGACGTCCATCAGGGCATTCTCCGAAATCCTGCATACTAATCTGAACCTGCCTGAAGCACAGCGGGAGGAGTTCCTTACCATCATTATCAGCGAAACCGAACGCCTCACACGCCTGATAAATGATGTGCTGGATCTGGCCAAGATCGAATCGGGAAGAGTGGAATGGAATAAGGTGCCGTTTGATCTCGGCAAGTTGATTCAGGATGCCACCAACACAGTTAGCCAGCTATTTCAGGAAAAACAGATACAACTGAATACCCAACTGCCAGAACAAAAGATCGTCGCCATTATTGATCGTGACCGGATTCAGCAGGTATTGATCAACCTGCTGTCCAACGCCGCCAAATTCTGTGCTGAGAGCGACGGACTGGTAACCATTGAACTAACCAGACTGGAACAAGTGGCCAAGATTACTGTAAGTGACAATGGAGCTGGAATACCAGCAGAAGAACTGGAACTTATCTTCGAGAAGTTTCATCAGGTAGAAGACCAGGACAGCGCCGCACGCCAGGGTACCGGCTTGGGTCTTACTATCTGTCGTGGAATTGTAGAACACCACCATGGACAGCTGTGGGCTGAAAACAGAGTCGACGGCGGATCCAGATTTATCTGCGAATTACCTTGTGATGGTGCTTAGGTTGCCCGCATATCCACCTGACTGGTTATTACAACGCCAAAGCGCTCTGATGACTTACGCTCTATGCCAAGTTGACGCACCGCTTTGCTGGTGCACCTTAGGCTACGGACCTAAGAAAATAGAGGCTGGCGCTACTACTCTGGTACACCCTGCCACAGCATCTTGTAACCCATTTCATAGGTATCAGAGCAATATTTGATTAGATGGCTGAACTTCTCCTTAAACACAGAATCCGCATGTGACCTCTCATGTTGTTCGAAGGATCTCCAGTAGGTCATTATGGCTAGGTGAGCATCTGTCTTTTTCTCAGGATCGAAAGACCCCTGCTCAGATACAAAGCCGGTATACTCAAACACCTGACCTCCGACGAAACCACCCTCCTCATTGCCATAGGTATTTTTGACCACATTACACATCTCCCCCAACGCCATCTCCACATCTTCAAAATCGACGCCATCCTTGAGCTTAACGACGTTAAATAACATTACCACGCCAAAGGGAATCGTTATAGGTTCAAACATTCCTGTTCTCCTGCAACATAATCATACATCTACAATAAGTGGAAACCATCTGACTCTAAGAAAAATGGTCAGTCCTGCATAAATAATAGCTGGTTATTCAGTTTTGATGCGCCACAGGTGATACATATGGATTAATTTATCTATTTTCAGGCAACCAGTTTCTGTTCAGTAACCGATCCAACCTTCCGGTTTCATCTGATCCGGCAGCAGTCTAGTGGTGAAGTAAACATCGCCTTCATCCGGGTCAACTACATTTCCATCCACATCCTGCAGCGGCTGTTCATAATCGTTCCAGCCCCGCAGCCCGGTTTGAAGAGAGGCAGTATTTTCAAACCCAAGCACCTGCAGTGAGTGCACAGCAAGTATGCTTCTATGTCCGGAGCGACAGACCACCACAACCTCTCTATTTCTGGCCTGCACCAGTTCCGGCTCGGTCTCTTCAAACTCCCATTCGCAGGCCGATTCCAGAATCCCGCGTGGAACGCAAAGTGAATTGGGGATATGCATGCGATCAAACTCCTCCTGTTCCCGTACGTCCAGGATAAGCAGGTCCGGATTGTCCGTAAGGCGTTCCTCCAGGTCCCAGGGCATGATCTCCTTCACATCCGTAAGACATTCACGGACTAATTCTATAAATCTCATCATGGTAGGTTCACCTTCGGTAATATTAGTTGTTCAGGAGGTTATAATACAGGTACAGGCTAAGCGAGTCTTTGATCTAGTGATGCCTTTTGGGACATCCAAGTCCCCTTATATGGTCCCAGCCATGGGGAGCGAAGCGAAGGCC
>CAZVME010000018.1:0-52271 GCA_964628835.1 uncultured Gammaproteobacteria bacterium
TAATGAAACCGAAACCTTTGTCTGCATTGAACCACTTTACTGTACCTGTACTCATGTCGTGTTTTCCTTTGTGTATTAAATATTTATTTACTTCGTTTATTTTACTATGTATCGTCGGCTGTTACTGCTTTATCGTCGTTTCCAGATATAGGTTGGACGTCCTGTGGCTGACTATCGTCTACCCCTGCTTTTCGCAAACGCTTCTCTTCCTTCTTTTTCTTTTTGGCGATTTCTTTCTGGCGCTTTTCAAAAGCGTAATTGGGTTTAGCCACTCGTATTCTCCTCTACATAATTCTAGGACTGCTAGGACTGGAGCCGTTAGAATACGGCATTTTCCAACCGATTGCGCTCTTCATGGCATCGACAACACCCAAAATAAGGTAAAACCGGGTCAGAGAGCAATTAACTCTAATATTAGAAACAACCTTTCTCTTATCAAGTTTTTCATCTTGCTGCGATGGACTTGGCAACCAATCTGCACATTCCCTTCGTAGCGAGACGCCGCTCCTACAAGAAAAGATAGGGTATTATACCTGTTTTGGCCACTTCAAGAGACCTTCATCACACTATCCGTTCTGCGAGCAGCGGGGGATAGATTATTTTGCGCAGTGGCAGTTAGTCACCACCTGAGCGTAATCTTCTGCAATACTCCACCAAGGCCGATGTTGAACCATCGTGTTCGCCTGGGGGTAGATCACCCAGCAACTCTGGCAGTATGACACCGGCCAACTGCTTCCCCAGCTCCACCCCCCACTGATCGAATGAGTTCACATTCCAGATCACACCCTGCACAAAAATCTTGTGTTCATACAGCGCAATCAGGGAACCCAGCCGACGTGGGGTGAGCCGGTCTACCAGCAGGGTGTTGGTTGGGCTATTACCGGGAAACAGTTTGTGGGGAAGCAGCTCGGCTATCTGCTGCGCACTTAGACCGGAGGCCTCCAGTTCGATCTGCGCTTCCTGCTCGGTTTTGCCTTTCATCAACGCCTCGGTCTGGGCCAGGCAGTTGGACATCAATTTGGCATGCTGATCACCCAGCTCATTGTGACTCTCAACCGGCATGATGAAATCGGCCGGGATCATCTGGGTGCCCTGGTGAATCAGCTGATAGAAGGCGTGTTGACCATCGGTACCGGCAGCCCCCCACGCTACGGGACCGGTGCTGTAGTCCACCACACTACCGTCTCGGGTTACCCGCTTGCCGTTACTTTCCATGTCCGCCTGCTGCAGATAGTCCGGTAACAGGCGCAGATACTGATCATATGGGAGTACCGCATGGGTGGCGGCTCCGGCAAAATTTGCATACCAGACCCCCAGCAGCGCCAGGATCACCGGCATATTCTGCTCCAGCCCAGTATTGCGAAAATGCACATCCATGGCGTGGGCGCCAGCCAGGAGCTCATGGAACCGTTCCATACCCACCGCCACGGCGATGGGCAGACCAATGGCTGACCACAGGGAGTAACGTCCACCCACCCAATCCCAGAATACAAACATGTTGTCGGTATCGATACCGAACTTGGCTACTGCCTCGCTGTTGGTGGACACCGCGACAAAGTGGCTGGCAACGGCCTGCTCATCCTGAAGTGCATCCAGACACCAACGACGCGCCGCGTGGGCATTGGTGAGGGTCTCCTGGGTGGTAAAGGTTTTGGAGGCCACAATAAACAGCGTGGTCTCCGGGTCCAGGTACCTGATGGTCTCAACCAGGTGGGTGGCGTCCACATTGGAGACAAAATGCACCTGTATCTCCGGGATCTGGTAATGGCCCAAGGCCTCGCACACCATGAGCGGGCCCAGGTTAGAACCACCAATACCGATATTCACCACATCGGTTATGCGCTTGCCAGTGTGACCTCTCCACTCCCCGTTATGCAGCCGTTGGGTAAACCGCTCCATCTGTTCCAGCACCCGGTTTACTCCAGGCATCACATCTTCACCATCCACCAGCACCGGACGGTTGGAGCGGTTGCGCAGGGCGGTGTGTAGCACGGCACGGCCCTCGGTGCCATTGATCGCTTCACCCTGGAACATACGGTTAACCCATTCGGGGAGATCTACCGCCTGGGCCAGATGGAACAGCAGCGCCATGGTCTCACCGCTGATACGGTTCTTGGAGTAGTCCAATAGAATGCCGCAACTGTTTAGGGAGAGCTGTTGAAAGCGATCAGGGCTACGGGCAAACATATCCCGCATATGGGACGGCTGAATCTGTTGCCAATGCTCCGCCAGGGCTCTCCATTGGTCGGTACCGGTAACTGATTTATTCTGTGTCAACATACTCACCCTGGATCTGTAATTATCTTTTCACTTTATTCAATTCACGCGTTAAAGTATATCTATCAACTCATAATAGCTTCTCCACCTAAACAGATAACATGGCCAGTAGCAGATCGACATACACCCACGGGAGTTCCCCGAAAAAAATCCTGTTCGCCGCCAGTGAGGCCCTGCCCCTGATAAAGACCGGTGGTCTGGCCGACGTGGCCGGTAGCCTGCCCCCCGCTCTGGGCGCATTGGACCTGGATGTACGACTGGTGCTGCCAGCGTACCCGGAGGCGGTGGAGCGCGCTATACCAGTGAAGACCGTTGCCAGCTTCAGGATCAGCGGAATACCGGAGCCAGTGCGCATCCTGGAGCAGAAGCTGGATGACAGGCTGCATGTCTACCTTGTAGATGCACCTAGTATGTTCAGCCGCCCAGGGAACCCCTACACCGAGGCATCCGGGCGACCCTGGGGTGATAACGCCCAGCGCTTTGCCCTGTTCTGCCGCGCCGTTGTTCGAATCGCCCTGAATCAGGCCGGGCTGGGCTGGCACCCTGATGTGGTGCACTGCAACGACTGGCAGACCGGGCTGGTCCCGGCATTACTGGTCCAGGAGTGGGATCGCCCAGCCACCATATTTACCATCCACAACCTCTCCTACCAGGGGATGTTTGATCGCTCCACCTTCATCCAGTTACAGCTACCGGACCAGCTCTGGTCACCGGAGGGGCTGGAGTTTCATGAACAACTATCTTTCATTAAGGGTGGACTGGTGTTTGCGGACTGGTTGAGCACCGTGAGCCCCACCTATGCCGAGGAGATCCGCACTGCAGAATTTGGATATGGCCTGGAGGGACTATTGGACCACCGTGCCGATCGGCTTACCGGTGTACTCAACGGCATCAACTACCAGATTTGGGATCCGGCCACGGACAGCAGCATCAAGCAGACCTATGATGCGACCTGCTTCAACCTGAAGCAGGCAAACAAACTTGCCCTGCAACAGGAGCTGGGGCTGGAGCAGGACCGGGAGGCAATGCTGTTCGGCAACATCGGCCGCATGGTGGAGCAGAAAGGGATCGATATGATCATTGAGATCCTGCCGGAGATAATGCAGAACAAAAAAGTGCAGATAGTAATCCTGGGGAGTGGCGAGGAGCAACTTGAACAGGCCCTGCTGGAGGCGGCCGAGAGTCATCCCGGACAAGCGGTGGTTAAGATAGGGTATGACGAAGATCTGGCCCATCGCATCGAAGCGGGCTGTGACTGCTTCCTGATGCCATCGCGCTTTGAACCCTGCGGGCTGAACCAGCTGTTCAGCCTGCGCTATGGCACTGTTCCCATAGTAAACCGTACCGGAGGATTGGCGGATACTGTCACCGATCTCAATCCACACTCCATGCTGGATGAAAGCGCCACTGGCTTTGTGTTCGACAACCCGGACGCCGCCTCGCTGCTGGAGGCGGTAAATCGGGCCATTGAGTTCTACCAGCGTCCTGGCATGTGGTGGGAGAAACTGGCTATCCGCGGGATGGTGCAGGACTTCAGCTGGGATTCCAGCGCTTCCCACTATCTTGATATCTATCGTATGGCGGTGGACAGCCCGGCCAAGAATCCAGTGGCTGCGGCATAAAAAACGGCGCCTTCTGGCGCCGTTTTCATAATCAGCTAGAGCTTTCAGTTACGCAACTTGAGTGGCGATACTGTCTCCGGTATGGGTGACAACATTGTGCTCATTCAGGTACACCAGACTGGGTTTGAACACCTCAGCAGCCGCCTGATCCATACCGGCATAGGCACATATGATCACCCGGTCTCCCGGGGTAGCTTTGTGTGCAGCAGCACCGTTTACCGAGATGATCCTGGAACCGGCCTCCGCCTCAATGGCATAGGTGGTAAAACGCTCACCATTGGCAATGTTGTATATCTGAATCTGCTCGTAAGGCAGGATGCCCGCCAGCTCCATAAAGTCCCTATCAATGGCACAGGATCCTTCATAATCCAGTTCTGCGTGGGTAACGCAAGCGCGGTGCAACTTGCATTTGAGAACGGTCAACTGCATCTAGGGTTCGCTCCTAAAAAACCAAAACTTACAATCGGCGCAATTATGCTCTATCTACTGCCATTCATCAAATAGATGGACCTATGCAGATGGGCTATAGGCCTGAAGGTTGTCGATCAGGCGCGCCTTGCCCAGATACGCCGCCGCCAGGACCACCAGATTTGATATTTTATCATCTGGCTCTGAGAGATCCACAGCACTGCGTACAGTGTAATAATCTGGGTTAAAACCGACTTTTTCAAGCTCCTGTTTCGCCTTTTCCTCAAGTTTAGCGTAATCCCTGCCACCAGACTCGATGGCAGCGGCTGTTTCCAGCATGATTCGGCGCAGTTCCGGGGCCTGTTTCCGCTCTGCGGCTGTGAGGTAGCCGTTTCTGGAGCTGAGGGCCAAGCCGTCCCCATCCCGCACCGTGGCAACCCCCACAATCTCAATGGGAATACACAGGTCCTGCACCATATTTCTGATCACCAGCAGTTGCTGATAATCCTTGTCTCCAAACAGGGCCTGGTCCGGCTGCACCATATTGAACAACTTACACACTACGGTGGCCACGCCCACGAAATGGCCAGGGCGTGAGGCCCCGCACAGGATGTCTGAAACCCCGGGCACCTCCACCCGCGTCTGCTGCTCCTGTGGCTTGGAGTAGACCTCGCTCACCGCGGGGGAAAACAGCAAATCGGCCCCTTCGACGACCAGTGCCGCAGCATCCTGCTCCATGGTTCGAGGATAGCTCTCGAAGTCCTCTCCGGCTCCAAACTGTAGGGGATTAACAAAGATGGTGACCACCACCCGATCCGCCAGCTCTCTGGCGCGGCGCACCAGGGCCAGATGCCCAACGTGCAGGTTTCCCATGGTAGGAACCAGGGCGATGCGTTCGCCATCGGCACGCCACTGTCTGACCTGCTGGCGCAGATCAGTGATAGTTGTGAGAGTTATCACCTGTAGCTCTCATTCGCACTCGGATAACTGCCATCCTTGACCATCTGTACGAAGGCCTCCAGTGCCTGTAACACGGTATCTGCCTGTAGCATGAAGTTGCGGCAGAACTTGGGGAGCTTATCCAGGGTAATGCCCAGCATGTCGTACAGCACCAGCACCTGGCCATCGGTATCGCTGCCAGCGCCGATGCCGATCACCGGTATCTCCAGCTCGCGGGTAATCTGCGCCGCCAAATCTCTGGGGACGCACTCCAACACCAGCATCTGGGCACCCGCCTCCTGTAGAGAGAGGGCATCTTCACGCATGATCCGGGCCGAATCTTCATCCTTGCCCTGTACCCGGTATCCACCAAGCCGATGTACCGACTGGGGCAACAGACCCAGATGGGCGCACACCGGGATACCATTTGCCGTAAGTCCGCTTACCGCATCCAGCTGGGTGGCACCGCCCTCCAACTTCACCATGTGAGCGCCGCCCTCCTTCATCAGGCGACCGGCGTTCTCCAGCGCCTGGGCAGTGGAGCTGTAACTCATGAATGGCATATCGGCAATCAGAAAGGATTGCTTACGCACTCTGGACACGTTTTTGGTGTGGTATACCATCTCGCTTACCGCCACCGGCAGTGTGCTCTCCTGGCCCTGGATAACCATACCCAGAGAGTCACCCACAAGTATCACCTCCACCCCCGCTGCTTCAATCAGCCGGGTAAAGCTGGCGTCATAACTGGTGAGTACAGCAATCTTCTCACCCTGCCGTTTCATCTCGTTTAGTGTATTAATTGTGATATCGGGCATAACTGCTGTTCCAGTCTCCGCGTGAGCCTATATCTTAAGATGGTATCTCTTAGTGATTATTAAAGCAGTAGCGGACCAGGATTGAAATAGTGCTTGCCACTGCGCACATTGCAGATACGCTCCAACAGCAGTTGATAATCCTCTTCCCGCTCCACTGGATTGATCTCGGCCGCGTTGATTATAAGGAGGGGGGAGGAGTTGTAATGATGAAAGAACTCCGCATAGGCATCCCCCAGTCGTTGCAGATAATCCAGGCTCAGGTTCATCTCATGCGCCCTGGAACGACGCCGCACCCGCCGCTGCAACACCTCGGCCGGGGCCTGCAAATAGACCACCAGATCGGGCTGCGGCGCCTCGGGGTTCAGTTTTGAATATACCTTCTCATACAGTTCCAGTTCATCCTTGTCCAGATTCAAGCCGGCGAAGATACGATCCTTCTCCAACATGAAATCCGCCACCAGTGAGGAACGAAACAGATCCTGATTGCGCAACTCCTGGATCTGCTGGCTGCGTTGAAACAGGAAGAACAGTTGGGTGGGGAATGCCGATTTGCGACTATCCTGGTAAAAGCGTTCCAGAAACGGGTTTTCGTCCGGCTTTTCCAGCAACAGCTCACCACTAAAACTGTCGGCCAGACGCTTCACCAAGCTGGTCTTGCCAACTCCAATTGGTCCCTCTACCACCAGATATCCAGGTGGGGTTAATTCTGATCGATTCATATTTTTTTTAGCCCAGCAGCGGGACAGTTTTCCAGCAGTTCTGTTACCAGTCCACGGCCTGGAACCTCCAGATCCCGGGCGATCTCATTCAATGGATATAACACAAAGGCCCGCTCATGCATGCCTGGATGTGGCACCTTTAAATCCGGCATATTGATTATGGATGAACCGTATACCAACAAATCCAGGTCCAGGGTGCGCGCTCCCCAACGTTCACCCCTGATACGGCCCTGGGCCGTTTCTATAACCTGGAGTTGCTCCAGCAGCTCCTCAGGTTTAAGCAGTGTCTCAACCTCTGCCACAGCATTTATATAGTCGGGTTGCTCTACCCCACCCATAGGTGGGCTCTGGTAGAGACTCGAATAACAGATCACACTTGTATTCTGGATCTGCTCCAGCGCCCTTAATGCCCTGTGCAACTGTTCTGCCGGGTCATCCAGATTACTGCCAAGACCTATGTATGCGGCAACCATATCACTCTTTGCATCGTTGGAACATATTCTGTTTTCTCACTCCCTCGGACACTACTCTTTTCCTGCCTCACCGCCTTCTGGAGGGCGTTTCCTACGCCTGCGTCTGGGTCGTTTAGCCTTGGTTGTGGTGCTGCGATCGACTTCGTTCAGTTCCTGAAATTCTGTCCACCACTTGGCCAGTTCCGGCTCTGCCTCTCCCGATTCCGCACGCAGCAGCATGAAGTCATACCCGGCCCGAAAACGCGGATGGGTGAGTAGGCGATGCGGGCGCTTGCCCTGTCTAAACTCAAACCTGTGCTGCATGCACCAGATATCACGCATCTGCAGGCTGAAGCGTTTGGGGATGGCCACGGTTTTAACCTGATCCGCCAGGACCTCGGATGCCGCCTGTTGCATTGCGGGTTGCGGGCTCTCTCCCGTGGCTTGGATCTGCTCCGCCAGTCTCCGTACCGGCTCCCACAACAGTACCGCAAACAAAAATGCCGGTGTCACCGGCTTATCCTGACTCACCCTGGTATCGGTATTCTTCAGCCCATTGGCCACAAAGGTGATGGGGAACAGGTGCTCCTCATGGGAGAGGCTCTCCTCCGTGTCCGGGAACAGATACCCAAAAAGGTCATAATGCCTCAGTTTTTCAAAGGTCTGTAGCGCCGCCCCATGCATAAACAGCTTGAGCACCTCCTCAAACAATCTGGCAGATGGTATATCGTTCAGCAGGTTACCCAGGTGGAATATGGGGTCTTCGCAGGCCGGATTGATACTAAAACCCAGTTTGGTGGCAAACCGCACCGCACGCAGCATTCGTACCGGGTCTTCCCTATAGCGCTGCTCCGGGTCTCCCAGCAGTCTCAGTACCCCGGAATTGAGATCTTCCATGCCGTCGGCATAATCAACCACTCTGAAGTCCTCAATGGAGTAATACAGAGCGTTGACGGTAAAATCCCGGCGGAGCGCATCCTCTTCGATTGTCCCGTACACATTATCCCGCAACAGCATGCCATTTTCCGTCTCATGCTCACCATCTTCGGATGGTTGCTGCGTGCCTCTGAAGGTTGCAACCTCGATAACCTCACGTCCGAAGTGGACATGGGCCAGACGAAACCGGCGCCCCACCAGACGACAGTTGCGAAACACCTTTTTTATATCCTCTGGATGGGCGTCGGTGGCAATATCAAAGTCCTTTGGCTCCCTACCCAGCAACAGATCGCGTACCCCACCACCCACAAGATAGGCTTCATATCCTGATTTTTTTAGCCGGTACAATACCTTAAGCGCATTTTCACTTATGTTTACACGGGAAATATTGTGGTCAGGACGGGCGATGATTGTTGGAGTTACGATGATGATATCCCTTAACTTTATTTAATTATTGTCAACTGCTTTTGCCACTCTTCCAAAACACCTGCAAAATAATTAGAAAAAACAGCTATTTTGCACCTTGAGACTAATTCTGGCATGCGTATAATACACCTCCGCGTGACATAACGCTCCCTTCGTCTAGTGGTCTAGGACGCTGGCCTCTCACGCCGGTAACAGGGGTTCGAACCCCCTAGGGAGTACCATACAGAATAAGGGTCTGCACACTATGCAGGCCCTTTTCTTTGCAACGGTAGTAGACAGCGATCTAGCGTTGCTGGATCACCTATTGCTCCCAGACATTTATTTCCATTTCATGCAGTTATACCTGCGACTGACCCTACATACCAGCAACACATAATCACAGGTATAGGTGAGGCAGATTCCCATTTTCGCTGGTAGTTGATAGTCTATTAGTAGATCCCAGGAAGTATTACCACTAATTTCAACACGGTCTATATGGGTAAATCACGCAAATTAATAATGAGATACTCATCCTATTACCACGGATGGTGCCTAGCATTTGGTGAACACCACATACATTACGATGAGAACCGGACCATTAACTGGGTGGAGGGTGATTCGCAGATGGGGTTTGTGGTCTCCACTGACAAAACCAAACGCCTCTACCGCGAACTGCTAAGACATAGGGATAAATCACCCACCGTAGATATTTCAGAAACCAGAACCAAAATAAATGACCTGGAGTACGAATTTGCCAAAGAGGAGATGGCTGGCGCCAGGAGATTTGTTAAATATGCCAAGAAACATAAGCAGTTGCATATGTATCTAACCAGCCACTTCTGTTACCCATCCCGCACCAGAATCATCACATTTTCCCCCAAGAAACCACCGACCATCCTATATAAGGGGATATCACCGCTCTATCTGGTCCTGACCCATCCCTAACACCACTCAACACCGACGCCAGATGAGTATTTTGTTGTTTACCGGCATCGATACCTCCTCCTCAAACAGCATCAGGTTCTCCTCGGCCAACCGGTTCAGCTCCACAAAATCTCGGATACCACTTTTCTGATCCCTCTGTTTCAGCCACTCATCAAACCTGCGGTTACTTTCGCTGGTGTATTTCCCGGCAAAATTGAATGGTCCATAGAGTACTAACAGCCCATTCTTCTGTAATACCCGACCTATACCCCGGAACATCATCTCAACCTGAGGCCAGGAGATGATATGCGCTGTATTGGCACTAAACACCACATCATAGCGAGTTTCCGGCCACTCCCGATCTACATCCAGGGTTATGGGAGGCAGTACATTAGGTAATCCAGACTCCTCCAACCAGGCCAGAATGCTTGCGTGTTGTGGCTCAAGCTCACTGGTTTGCCAACTAAGGTGCGGAAGTGAGGCCGCAAAATGGACCGCATGTTGACCAGTGCCGCTGCCAATCTCAAGTACCGATACCACATCGGATAAGGTCCTAAGCAGCACCCGTAAGATAGGAGTTTTATTCTGATCTGCTGCTTCTGAAAAGCTCTTCATGAGCACTATTAAAAACTCAAATCAATTGCAAGTCTACTATAAAGATGAGCAATTCTTGGTTTTTAACCTTGCTATCATCCTGTAAATCATCCAGTTTTAATCAATCTTTGCATGCTAACTATCACCCATCAATCATAATGTTTTATCTTTCATAAATTCAGCTAATGAATAATATTTGACAGAATTGAGCTCCATGATTAACTTTTAGGGGACAGAAAGGCACTTCTAAATCGCCACATCTGTATATGTATTCCACGGCTATATGAGTCCTGGTTACCTTTGGGAGTAGATATATGTCTGAACTTTTTTCTGAACGATGGATGGATAACTTTATCGCGCAATGGAATGCAGATACTGAGCTGGTAGAGTCACTACAGGAAATAGAATTTGGCAGTAATCTTGGCTACGGGATCGAGGATGAAGATAATCCAAGAGTTGTTGTGACTGTGGAGAACGGCATGGCTACTGCGGCCAGTGCCTTCGAAGATCAGCCACTCAACTGGGATATTCGTTGCAGCGAAGAGCAATGGCATAAATGGATAAGTGATCCTCCAGGGATCATGGCGCTTGGACTTGCCTTCACTTCAGGCAAGATGAAATTCAAGGTTGGCGACTACGAGTCCATGCTTAACGACCCACGTATGGCAGCCCCATTCATCAGACACTTTGCTGTGATGGGGAGGACCTGAAGCCAAGCGCCAAATCCATAAGCTCATACAACCGTGGTCTGTGCTTAACTTGGCAGCCCACGGTTTTCTTATTTGCCTAAAGACAGATCAGAATTGCGGTCGCCAATCTCTTCGAGGTATATCACCATCTCCGCCGCATGGCGTTCAGGGTTAGGATCAGCCACTGACTCTATTTGGGCAAAGGCATCTATATAATCCTCAGGCAATCCGCATTCAGTGGCGCCAATCAGTACATGCTGTTTGTACCAATAGTAAGGCCTGATTGCCCCATCGGTGATCGTTGCATAATAGGTAATGGCCTCCAGGCAATCACCATCGGGAGTAACCAGCTGCACCATCTTTTCCTCATAGCCTTTACCCAAACCTTCCTTTAGATCCAACTCTGGCTTTTCAAACTCAGATATTTCGAAGACCACTCCAAGAACGTGGTGATTACTGTCTCCTGTTTCAAAGGCATCACACTTGCCTGAACCATCTCTGCTTACCTTGTGGCATCTCAACTCATGTTTATGGAGAGTGGCAACCGTTACAAACCGCGCAGACGGCACCCGATCACGCAGCCGTCTGATCGACATGTTTGAACCGTAGGAGAAATAGAGCACTGAGCGATTCTCAGACATATCACCTGAATACCGAAGCGAGGTCACACGCAAACACAGCTCCTCGTCGGCGCACCTCCACGCAACAGTTAATCCAGCCGAAAACCAACCTTAATCACCACCTGCCAGTGAGCAACCTCTCCGTCCACAATATGCCCACGGGTCTCCTGTACCTCCAGCCAGTCCATGTTACGCACACTCTCTTTCGCCTTGGCCAGGGCGTTTTTTACCGCCTGATCGGTGCTCTCGGTGGAAGTACCAACCAACTCAACTTTTTTGTATGTATGACTACTCATGCGTCCTCTCCTTTTGATACTCGTTCAACATGATAAATTAGGATGCAGCGTTCCTGTGGTGTTTCGCAGCAAGGCAGCGTGCGCAGGAAATGGCCTTAGTCCTTGTCAAGCACGGTAACACCGCTGCGGGACACCACAGGAGCACCCGAAGGGTTGGCCTGTCAGCGTCCATGACCGCGTTGCACCTCTTGTAAAGGACTAAGGCCATTCACTGCGAGGCGCGCCTTGTCCTGAACTCTGACAGACCAACTGCATCCTAATTTATCATGTTGAACGAGTACTAGTTACAGATAGTGGTGTTAATTAATCCTTATCCGACTCCAGCAAACCATCCATCCCGTCCAGGCTCAGGGCCTGAATCTCAGGGACCGAGGAGCCGATCAGCCCCCGGATATCCCCATACATGCCTGCGGTGTTCTCGATAATCCTCTGGATCTGTTTGTCGCGCTCTTTCCAGATCCTGGCGTATGCCCTCTTCTCCCTATCCAGCTGCTCCTGCATCCCCACAAAGGTATCAACAATCGCCTCTACCTTCTGGCGGAACTCATCCCCGGATAGGTATTGATACACCAGCTCCATCTTTTCCGATTTGCCTTCCGTGGCGGTGCGGGCAAACGTCACCTGGATCAACTGTTGGCGCAGAGCCATGGCCAGGGGAATATAGGACGTTATAGAACACACCCACACCCCATCAACCAGATCAAAGCTGCGTATTCCATCCGGCAACACAGAAGATACGATCACTGCCAAATTCGCCCCCAGATCACGCTGATCATCCTTCAGCTTTTCTATCCAGTTACTGTTCCAGGCCTTGGTGTTTTTCGCCTCCCAAATGATGGTGCCACTCTTGGCCATACTATGGTTGTGCACCACCTGGATCACATCCGCACCGCGAATACCCTTGGGCACAGGATCTATATCATCATGGGGAAAGCTCTGCTCCAGGTTAACCTCCAGGTCCAGCTCCAGGACCTCGCCCTGGGTCTCCATGGAGCCCTGCTCACTCTTGCGTTTAGCATCCGCCAGAGCGGTGCGCAGACCATCAATCTGCTTGTCTCGCTCCTTCAGCTTCAGATCCACCTCGCTGGCATACTTCTCCCCCTGCTTGCGACGATCCTCCTCCAGTTTATATTGGTACTCCAGCTCCATGCCTTTGCGCTTCTCCTCCAACTTCCGCTTCTCATTAATCAGGGAAAGTTCACGCTTGCGCGCCTCGTCCATGGCTTGATCTTTGGAGCTGATCGCCTCCTGTAGAGACTCCATCTCCCGGGATACTCTCTTTACCGTCTCTGCCTGGATCTTTTCTACCAGCTTTTTCTCCCTCTCCTGGACCTGCTGCGCCACCGTCTGTTCCAGGGCCTTCTCTTTCTTTGCCAGGTCGCGCTGCAACGCAGCCAGCTCAAGCTCCCGCTTCTCGGCCTCCTTGACCTCAGAGCTCTTGGACGCCAGTTCCGCCTCCAGCTTCTGCAGCTTAAGACCCACCGACTCTCTCTCTTTGGCCTGAGCCGCCTTAACCGCCTGCTCACGCTCCTCGGCCGCTTCACTCTTTATCCTGGCCTCCACATCACCGGCGATCTTATTGGCCAGCACCTCGCCCACCTCGATCTCGACGCCACAATTGGGGCATTTGATATGATCAGCTTCCATTTATTTATCTATCTCCGATTATGGCTGTTACCACATTGTATACAACTTGAGTTATGGTTGTGTGAACCATTTGTACTAGGGTGTATTACAAAATAATCAAAGGTAATCTGGTGCAGATATGAATAAACGTTGCGCATGGGTTAGGAACTGCTCCCCTGCGGAGTTGGAATACCACGATAACGAGTGGGGCATACCATCCTACGATGATCAGCATCTATTTGAGATGATCATTCTGGAGGGGGCTCAGGCGGGGTTGTCATGGTCCTGTGTGCTCAACAAGCGCCCCGGTTATCATCTGGTGTTCGATAATTTCAATGCCAACAAAATTGCCGGTTACAGTGATGAAAATCTGGAGCAGATCAAACAGGACAGCCGCATCATACGCAATCGTCTGAAGATAGCTGCTGCCCGCAGCAACGCCCGAGCATTTTTGAAGATCCAGCAGGAGTTCCCCAGCTTTGCCGAATACATCTGGCAGTTTGTTGGCGGCAAACCCATTCTCAACCGCTGGCGCTCTTCTGAGCAGATACCAGTTTTCACTCCGCAATCTGAGGCCATGAGCAAGGATCTGATCAAGCGCGGTTTCAAGTTTGTGGGACCCACCATCTGTTATGCTTACATGCAGGCGACCGGGATGGTGAATGACCACACCACAGACTGCTTCAGACATAGCGAAGTGTGATCATTACAATACAACCAGACCCAGTCCAGATAGAACCAGAGCCAGTGAACATATAGAGAATCAGATGCAATACAGAGCCCTCGGAAACACCGACACCAAAGTAAGCCTGATCTGCCTGGGCAGCATGACCTGGGGCGAGCAAAACAGTGAGACTGAGGGCCATGCCCAGCTGGATTACGCCCTGGAGCAGGGGGTCAATTTCATTGATACGGCAGAACTGTATGCCATACCTGCCAAGGCAGAAACCAATGGCAGGACCGAAGAGATCATCGGCACCTGGCTCAAGGCCAGAAACAACCGGGACCGGGTGGTTCTAGCCAGCAAGGTGGCAGGGCCTGGCAAGGGGTGGGTAGACCATATCCGCAATGGTGAGAGCCGTTTTGACCGCGCCAACCTGGAGCTTGCCCTGGATGCCAGCCTCAAGAGGCTCCAGACCGATTATCTGGACCTGTACCAACTGCACTGGCCGGAACGCAAAACCAACTATTTCGGTCGTTTGGGCTATGCCCACTCAGACGATGAGTTTACTCCGATAGAACAGACTCTGGGGATACTCCAGGAGTTTATCCAAGCCGGAAAGATACGCCATATCGGCCTCTCCAACGAAACCCCCTGGGGGCTGATGAAGTTTCTTCAGGTCGCAGACCGCATGGGCCTGCCACGGGTGGTGAGCATCCAGAATCCCTACAGCCTGTTAAACCGCAGCTTTGAGATCGGGCTGGCTGAGATAGCCCATCGGGAACAGGTGGGGCTACTGGCCTACTCGCCCCTTGGGTTTGGAGTTCTTTCTGGAAAGTACCTGAACGGTACCGGTAAACCTGAAGACCGCCTCACCAGGTTTCCTGAATATGACCGCTACAGCAATGCTCAGGCGATTGCAGCGACACAAGAGTATGTTTCCCTGGCCCAGAGCCTGGATCTTAGCCCAGCCCAGATGGCCCTGGCCTATGTGAACAGCAGACCGTTCCTCACCAGCAACATTATTGGAGCCACCAGCATGAAGCAGCTCCAGGAGAATATCGCCAGCACTAAGTTACGGCTGGATGAAAATATCCTGGAACAAATTGAGTCCATCCACCGTATATATCCCAATCCGGCCCCATAAAAAAAGGGGAGCCACCCGGCCCCCCATATGTATTTCAATATAGAAAAACTGCTACTTAAACATTGTATCCAGATCTGCGTTGGTCACGGTCCCGCCACTATACTCAGCCTCTCCCTCTTTCTTCATATAGTCCAGATAGGATGACAACAGGAGCGCAGACTCAATGGTAAAGCTATAGCTAGAGACAGCAGTCCCGGTATTTCTCTGAATTTTCGCTGCTGTTGAACCGTCAGGGTCGATCATAAACACCACTTCAGTTGTTGCGTTCCCACCATTGCTGTCCTTGCATACACTCTCTGGAAAACAGACAGCAACCTTTTCGTGTTTCTGACGCACTCCCTTCTGCTGCGCTATATCACTCCACTCGTGCGCCTTCTCAATGCCATACATGATATCGGCCATATCAATACCAGGCATAGAGATGGTTTCACGCACATTTTCAGCCCCACCACCAGGCTCCATGAAGTTGAAATCATAGATGAGAACTCCTCTGTTGGTGACACGGGGAGCAATCCACATCACACCAACCTCATCCGTCCCCGGCACATAATAAGGGATCTTTGGATAAATTTGAGATGCCTTCACGGAAGAACCACCCAGGCTATAATCTGCGGTTCTCAGATTTGAATCGGAACGCATTTGCGCTTCAGAGATAGTCTGTTTCTGGAAATCTTCTATCACTGCAATCCGCTTATTCAGCACCTTGATCTCTGCCCGGTGAAAAGAGTTCTGTTGGCCACCCTGTTTCCCCTGGACCCGTAACACCTCCCTAAGAAGCGAGAGCTGTTGACTCACAATATCAAGCTTCTGTTTTATCTGCGCCAGTTCCTCACCATCGTCTGTTTTATTTACAACTACATCTGTATTTGCATCTGTACCTGTTTCTGCCAAATCATCAGTGTCTATTACATCCCCAGGCATACTATCCGTGTCTGAGGATGACCCCATGTAAGAGCCTCCCCCCATGTCTGAGGACGAGCCAGAATCAGAAATCGAGGTATGACCATCTTCAGGACGTAGCAGAATATTCATTAATTCATTCGCTCCACTTTCTGTGGTCAGCAGATGGGTCTTTCCTGAATCAGTGGCAAAGTTCTCCATCGCAGTACGCGTACCACGACCCCACGCTCCATCTATGTAGGAACGATAAAGCCCTTTTTCTTGCAACTTTGTCTGTAACTGTTTGCGGACAAACCTGCTTTGGCTTCTAAACGCTTGTTCCATAGGTGAACGGGCACGCACCACCACACGGTGTGCGGGTCGTCTCTTATTTTTCTCTACATGTTTACCAACAAAGTACCCCCCAACAAAGCCCAATACTGCGCCTTCAGCACGCTTGCCAGCATAGGCCTGGGTTGAGAAAATTAATGTTAAAGCACACAGCAGAGTTATCCATCTATTCATTTTATCGGCCTCTATCTTTTCCTGTCATTTTGCTTAACCGCTTGCTCCTAGCGACGAACAGCAGCACCAGACCATAGGCCTGCTGATACTAATTATAGGCGATTATACTGTCGTTGAAGGCATCATCGACGCACAACATCGCCCAACAAATTTTAGGCCAACCTGCTCCCAAACAGCACCTTTTTACTCACTGTATTTTCATTTAGGTAATCAGATAGTTATTGGCTGTTTCTCAATCTAACGACTGGCTTCTAATGTAACTCACTAGTTTTGGATTAAAAACTCACCCATAAAAAAAGGGAGCCCACAGGCTCCCCCTTACATACCTCAACAGTTAGAAGCTATCAGGCTTCTTCTGCCTGCACCGCCTTCATGCTCAGACGGACACGGCCCTGCTTGTCTACTTCCAGGACCTTTACCTTGACGATATCGCCTTCAGACAGCTTATCGCTGACCTTCTCCACCCGCTCTTCGCAGATCTGGGAGATATGTACCAACCCGTCCTTGCCAGGCAGGATGGTTACAAAGGCGCCAAAATCCATCAGACGGGCAACCTTACCCTCATAGATAGTGCCTACCTCAACATCGGCAGTGATCAGCTCGATACGCTTCTTGGCATCTTCGCCAGCAGCCTTGTCTACGGAGAAGATCTTGACCATGCCATCATCTGTTACATCCACGGTGGCACCGGTCTCTTCGCAGATGGAACGGATGGTTACGCCACCCTTACCGATCACATCACGGATCTTGTCCGGGTCGATCTTGATGGAGATGATGCGTGGTGCATGCTCAGACATCTCTTCACGGTGTGAACCGATGATCTTGTTCATCTCGCCCAGGATGAACATACGTCCATCTTTGGCCTGCTCCAGGGCGATCTCCATGATCTGCTTGGTGATGCCCTTGATCTTGATATCCATCTGCAGGGCGTTGATGCCCTCAGCGGTACCGGCAACCTTGAAATCCATGTCACCCAGGTGGTCTTCGTCACCCAGGATATCGGTCAGTACTGCAAACTTGTCGTCATCCTTGATCAGACCCATGGCCACACCGGCTACTGGACCCTTCAGAGGAACGCCTGCATCCATCAGCGCCAGACTGGTACCACAGACAGAAGCCATGGAACTGGAACCGTTGGACTCGGTGATCTCGGATACCACACGGATAGAGTATGGGAACTCCTCCATGGTTGGCATAGCTGCCAGTATGCCACGCTTGGCCAGACGGCCATGACCGATCTCACGCCGCTTGGGAGTACCGACACGTCCTGTTTCGCCTACGCAAAATGGAGGAAAATTATAGTGCAGCATGAATGGTTCGCGATAGCTGCCGCCCAGGGCATCGATGATCTGGGAGTCACGCTCGGTACCCAGAGTAGCTACGACCACAGCCTGGGTCTCGCCACGAGTGAACAGGGCGGAACCATGGGTACGTGGCAGAACGCCGGTACGTACATTGATAGGGCGCACGGTTCTGGTGTCACGACCGTCGATACGTGGCTCACCGGCCAGTACCCGTCCGCGCACAACCTTCTTCTTCAGACTCTCGAGCGCGCCTTTGACATCGTCCTTGCTCCACTTGGCATCATCACCACCGCACAGCTTCTCAACTGTTTCGGCCTTGATGGCGTCTGTGCGTCCGTAGCGTTCCATCTTGTCGGCAATGGAGTAGGCCTCGGCCAGGGCATCGCTGGCAGCAGCAGCTACGGCATCAACCAGCTCGGTGTCCACGGCCGGTGGAATAAACTCAACTACCTCTTTACCTACCTCAGCGGCCAGTTCCTTGATGGTCTGGATCGCTACCTGCATCTGCTCGTGGCCAAACATTACGGCACCCAGCATTATCTCTTCTGACAGCGCGGTGGCCTCAGACTCGACCATGAGTACCGCCTCTTCGGTTCCGGCTACCACCAGATCCAGATCGCTATCTTCATTCAGACCAGTCTTACTCTGATTAAGCAGGTACTGGCCATCTTTATAGCCAACACGGGCAGCGCCAATTGGGCCATCAAATGGCAATCCGGAAATTGAGAGTGCAGCAGATGCACCTATCAAAGCTGGAATCTCTGGATCTACCTCAGGATTCAGCGACATCACGGTACAGATGATCTGTACTTCATTGGTATAACCCTTGGGGAACAGCGGGCGCACCGGACGGTCAATCAGGCGACAGGTCAGGGTCTCTTTCTCACTTGGACGACCTTCGCGGCGGAAGAAGCCACCAGGGATAACGCCTGCAGCGTAGGTCTTCTCCTGGTAATCCACGGTCATGGGGAAGAAGTCGCGTCCTTCAACCACTCGCTTGGATCCAACCACGGTGCATTGCACCACGGTATCGGACATATTGATCATGATGGCGCCGTCAGCCTGACGTGCGATCTCACCAGTCTCTAGTGTGACCTTATGGTCACCGAACTGAAATTCTTTGGTTATCAAACTCACTATAATATCCTCGGATTATTTGATATGAGTGGCTTAACGGCGCAGGCCAAGACTGGAAATTAGGGAACGATACCGCTCCAGATTCTTGCTCTTCAGGTAGTCCAGCAGTTTGCGGCGTGAATTTACCATGCGCACCAGACCCTGGCGGGAGTGATGGTCATGCTTATGTTCCGCAAAATGTTCGGTAAGCTTTTTGATGTTGAAGGTTAATAGTGCTACTTGTACTTCAGGGGACCCGGTGTCACCTTCGGCACGCGCATACTGATCAACTACTTCCTTCTTCTCTACTGCATTCATTGCCATTTTAATATCTCCTCATTGATGATTGATTAGCAGGAAATTCCTGCTGGATATCCGCCGCCCCGACAATGGGTTCAGAGCGATGGATCACAAAACCTCTCCGTCTGGAGAGGCGGTTCAAAGATACCTGGTCAGCTTGGCAAGGCCGTCCAGGATCCGACTGTTTCGTATCGAGCCGCAAATTATGATCGGTTTACCCTAACCAAGCAAATTTACGGTACAAATAGGCATTTACATCATACGACGGGGTGCAACCTTGCCGTCATCCAGAATCTCGCCGGCCCCCATAAACCCGCCATCTGCATCATATAGCCGCACCATGCCTTCGGTGGGGGCATTGGGCACCAGCACTGCCTGGCCCTGACGCAGGTAGAAGGTTCCATCTGGAGAGAGTTTCACTTCTGGCCAGCTTCCAAGGGCGCTATCTATGGGGAGTAGCAGCTCATCCAGGGCGGATAATCCATCTTCAGCCAGGGCCTTGATCTGTTCCATACCGACCATAGCATCTGATCCATAGGGACCAACCCCGGTACGTCGCAGCGCCGACACATGGGCGCCACAGCCAAGCTTGCTGCCTATATCCTCCGCCAAGGTACGGATATAGGTGCCCTTAGAGCAGTGCACCAGCAGTTCAAACTCCGGTGCAGTATAGCCCTGCATGGATATTTTATGGATGGTTACTTGGCGCGGCTCACGCTCTACCTCAATGCCGTTACGGGCCAGTTTGTAGAGTCGCTCGCCCTTGTGCTTTAGGGCGGAGTACATAGGGGGTATCTGGTCAATCTCACCCTCAAACTCAGAGATCACCCGCTGGATATCGGATTCAGTAATCCCCTCCACCGGTTTGGTCTCCAGCACCTCACCCTCTGCATCTGCCGTGGTAGTGGTAACACCCAACTTAACCCGCACCGTATAGTGCTTATCGGCATCCAATAGAAAGGCAGACACCTTGGTGGCAGCACCAAAACAGATAGGCAACAACCCATCCGCCAGCGGATCCAGGCTGCCGGTGTGGCCGGCCTTCTGCGCTTTAAACAGACGCTTTACATCTTGCAGGGCACTATTGGAGGTGATACCCATAGGCTTATCCAGTAGCAGGATGCCACGGACATCGCGGCCGCTCTTACGACGTCTACCCATTCTTATTTCTTCCCACCGGATTTCTTTTCATCACTCTGCACCGCCTGGTCTATAAGAGCAGAGAGGTGGGCCCCATGCTCAATGGACTCATCATAAACAAAGTGGAGTTGTGGCAAGGTGCGGATATTCAGGCGATGGCCCAGCTCATGACGAAAGAAAGGTGCGGTATCCTTCAGCACCTTGGTGACCTCCTTGGTTTCTAGCGTGCCCCCGATAAAGGTGAAGAACACCTTAGCGTGGGAAAAGTCACGCACCACCTTAACCGCCTGGATGGTAATCAATCCAAGGCGTGGATCATTAAGTTCGTCACGAACCAGTTGTGCCAGTTCACGTTGTATTTGGGAACCGACCCGGTCGGCCCTGCTGAATTCTCTAGCCATTAGGCTGGGCTTTCCTATAAGAGCTCGCGCGCCACTTCAGTGCGCTCAAAAACCTCAATCTGATCACCGTCTTTGACATCATTGTAGTTTTTGACGCCAATACCACACTCGGTACCAGCTTTTACCTCGGCAACGTCATCCTTGTGGCGCCGCAGAGACTCGAGCTCTCCCTCGTAGATCACCACGTTCTCCCGCAATACGCGGATCGGACTGCTGCGTTTGACTACACCTTCAGTCACCATACAGCCAGCAATAGAACCAAATTTGGAAGAACGGAATACATCGCGTACCTGCGCCAAACCGATAATCTCCTCGCGAATCTCTGGCGAGAGCATGCCGGAGATGGCTTTTTTCACATCATCCATGATTTCATAGATGATGCTGTAGTAGCGAATATCCACGCCCTTATCTTCTGCCGCACGACGCGCCGTGGCATCGGCACGCACGTTAAAGCCGATGACGAAGGCACCAGAGGTGAGCGCCAGACTGATATCTGACTCATTGATACCACCAACACCAGCGGCGATTACCTTGACCTTGATATTGTCGGCTTCGATCTTGAGCAGAGACTCTTTCAGAGCCTCCACACTGCCCTGTACATCGGCCTTGATTATCAGGTTGACGTAGTTGGTTTCACCTTCAGACATATGGGAGAAGAATTCATCCAGCTTGGCTGCCTTCTGATCCGCCATACGACTGTCGCGGTTCTTCTCCTGGCGCATCTCGGCAAGCTCACGCGCCTTACGCTCAGTAGCGACCACCAGCACGTCGTCACCGGCATTGGGAACTCCGGAAAGCCCCAGCACCTCAACCGGCATAGATGGCCCGGCAGATTTGATCTGTTTACGGTTTTCATCCAGCAGGGCCCGCACGCGACCGAACTCCTGTCCACTGACCAGGATGTCGCCGGCATTCAGAGTACCAGTCTGTACCAGTACCGTAGCTACAGGTCCGCGTCCTTTGTCCAGGCTTGATTCAACGATGATACCGCGCGCCGGTGCTTCTAGCACTGCCTGCAGTTCCAGCACTTCAGACTGCAGTAGGATGGCGTCCAACAAACTATCAACGCCATCACCGGTCTTGGCTGAAACCTGTACGAACATGGTGTCACCACCCCACTCCTCCGGGATGATCTCATGCTGTGAAAGCTCTTGGGTAACCTTATCTGGCTGGGCCTCTGGCTTATCCATCTTGTTGACGGCAATGATCAGCGGCACCTCGGCTGCCTTGGCATGCTGAATGGCCTCAACCGTCTGTGGCTTTACACCATCATCGGCCGCCACAACCAGCACCACGATATCCGTAACCTTGGCACCACGGGCACGCATGGCAGAGAATGCCGCGTGTCCTGGAGTATCCAGGAAGGAGATCATGCCTTTTTCCGTCTCCACATGGTAGGCGCCGATGTGCTGGGTGATGCCACCGGCCTCACCTGCAGCAACTCGGGTAGCGCGAATATGGTCCAGCAGCGAGGTCTTGCCGTGATCAACGTGTCCCATGATGGTTACCACAGGCGCGCGACCAACCAGTTCACCTTCAACTTCATCAATGGAACTGATCAGTTCGGCTTCGATATCCCCATCTTTCTGCAGCACCGGATTGTGACCCATCTCTTCCACAATCAGGGTGGCTGTATCACGATCCAGTTGCTGGTTGATGGTTACCATCATGCCTATCTTCATCAACCCTTTGATGACCTCGGCTGCCTTGATGGACATACGCTGCGCCAGATCCGACACTGAAATTGATTCCGGTATCTCCACGTCATGGATAACCGGGGCTGTGGGCCTTACAAAACCATGCTGTGCATCAGCAGACTGCACATGGGTTGGGCGTCTCTTTGCCGCCTTGCCGCTCTTGCGTCTACCACGTTTGTCTTTGGCTACGTGCAGTTCCTGACGGCCGTGACGGGCATTGCGATCCTTGGGCTTGCCGCGAGCAGGTTCATCTTTGCGATGACTACCTTTCTTGCCGCTTTTCTCTTCAGCCGCAAGTTTAGCCTCAGCCTCAACCGCCTTCTTCTTGGCCTCTTCAATGACCAATTTCTTTTCCGCTTCAGGCTTGACTGGCTCTGCTGCAACTGGCTTAGCTGCAACTGGCTTAGCCGGCTCTTCCGCAGCCTGCTCTATTTGTTCTGGCTCTTTGGGCTGATTGGCGGCCTCCTCTTCCTGACGCAGTTTTTCCTCGGCCTCCAGCTTCTCCTTTTCCGCCCCATCACGCTTGGCCTTCTCGGCATTGCGTCTGGCTTCAGCCTCAGCTGCAACCTGTTGCTTCTGTGCATCCTGCTCAGCTAACGCTTTACGAGCTGCATCTGCTTCCTTAAGCCTCACTTCCTTATCTGTCTTTGATTCTATCTTTGGTATTACTCGTTTGCGGCGCACCTCAACACTGACGGTTTTACCACCACGTGCTGGCGCTCCGCGCACCGGTGCTCTTCCCGCTGCAGCCGGTTGGCGTAGTTCACTGACACTCTTACGTTTGAGGGTTATCTTGCGTCCTGAACCAGCGGCATCCACATCCTTCTTGCCATGGCTTTCCCGTAGATGAGCCAGCAACTGAGACTTTTCTGACTCGGTTACCAAATCCTCGCCATCACTCTTGTTCAGACCAGCCTTCTCCAGCTGCGACAGCAGAAGATCGACCGGTATACCAACATCTCCGGCAAGTTGTTTTACTTTTACTTCGCTCATTGCTAGGGCCTCCTGGACAGCCTTAGTCTTCCTCGTCTGCAAACCACGGTGCTCGTGCAGTCATAATCAGCTGCGCGGCGCGTTCTTCATCCATCCCATTAACAACCATCAGCTCATCCACCGACTGTTCGGCTAGATCTTCCATGCTCTTGACATCAATCTGAGCCAACTCATAGGCCAGCTTGCGGTCCATACCATCCATATTCAGCAGGTCCTCTTCCGGCTCGGCGTCCGAAAGTACCTCCTCTTTGGCTATAGCCTGGGTCAAGAGCACATCCTTGGCCCGCTCTCTCAGTTCATCCACGATATCCTGATCAAACTCTTCGATTGCCAACATCTCGTCGATCTCGATATAGGCCACCTCTTCGAGGGTGGAGAAGCCTTCCTGAACCAGGATGATTGCCACCTCTTCGTCCACATCCAGCCAACCCATGAATTTTTCCACTAGTTCACGGGCTTCAACTTCACTCTTCTCTGCGGCTTCAGCTTCGTTCATGACATTGAGTTCCCAACCGGTCAACTCACTTGCCAGACGTACGTTCTGCCCACCACGACCAATGGCCTGGGACAGATTTTCCTCCTCCACAGCAACGGTCATACTGCCTTTCTCCTCATCCACGATGATGGAGAAAACATCAGCCGGCGACATGGCATTGATCACAAACTGGGCCGGAGTATCATTCCACAGAATGATATCAACCCGCTCGCCATTCAGCTCATTGGAAACTGCCTGCACCCTGGAACCACGCATACCGACGCAGGCCCCGACCGGATCAATACGCTGATCATTGGACTTCACGGCAATCTTAGCCCGCAGACCGGGGTCTCTGGCAGCACCTATAATATCGATCAGACTATCACCAACCTCGGGCACTTCTAGCTTGAACAGCTCAATCAAAAGCTCTGGACAAGTGCGGCTTACAAACAGCTGCGGCCCACGTACCTCTGGGCGTATTTCATATAAGTAGCCACGAATCCGGTCGCCACTGCGCACAGACTCTCTGGGGATCATCTCTTCTCTGGGGATGATGGCCTCGGCATTAGCTCCCAGGTCCAGGCTGACATTTCCACGCTCAACCTTTTTCACCACTCCAGTGACCAATTCACCAATACGGTCCTGGTAGGCCGCTACAACTTTGGCGCGTTCCGCTTCGCGCACCTTTTGCACAATTACCTGCTTGGCAGTCTGGGCTGCAATGCGACCAAAGGCGATGGAATCCATCGCTTCTTCGATAAATTCACCCACTGCTATAGCAGCGTTATCCTTTATTGCGTCCGCCAGCAGGATCTGGGTCTTCTCATCCAGACCCTCTTCATCCGGCTCCTCGATAACCTCCCAACGACGGAAACTTGAGTAGCTCCCAGTTTCCCGGTCGATTTCAACGCGCACGTCGATATCGCCGCCGTTCTTTTTGCGGGTTGCAGACGCAAGCGCAGCCTCGATCGCATCGAAGATAATCTCTTTATCTACATCCTTCTCGTTGGAAACCACATCAACGACAAGCAAAATCTCTTTATTCATCTGTCAATTCCCAATCAGAATTCCGGCACTAACCGTGCACTATCTATCTGGTCTAACGGCAGGTATTCCGTCTCGCCATCCATCTCCACCATCACATTTTCGTCCTGGACGCCCTTTAAAACACCTTCATATTTTTTCCTGCCATTAAGCTTCATGCGCAGCTTTACACGAACCTTATTTCCAGCAAATCGTTCAAAATGTTCCTTTACAAACAGTGGCCTATCAACACCTGGAGATGACACTTCCAGCTGATATCCCTCTTTCAGTGGATCTTCCAGTGGATCTTCCACATCCAGCATGGCGCTGATCTGACGGCTTACTGACACACAGTCATCCAGCAAGATGCCACCATCCCGGTCGATATAGACGCGCAACAGCCCTGAATCGGCACCTCTCCGGTACTCGATCCCAACCAACTCATAACCCATTGGCTCAACAACCTGCTCAATGAGCCGACTTAATCTGTCTGGCGCGCTTTGCATACCTAACCACAACAAAAAAATGGGCCGTAGGCCCACTTCCTCTCAAAAACCACATAAACCGTTCCAGTATTATACAGCCTACCTGGACTTCATACCAAAATACGGCCACCAAAAAAAACCCCGAATCCGGGGTTTTTCTTATAACACCAAGCTGGTAGCGGAGGCATTATTTGAGCACGACCTAACGGCTACAAACAACCGAGCCCACTACGCTAAGTTGGCGGCATAATAACATAATTTGCCCATCACACAAGCTCGGATTTAGCCATCATCACCGCCTGCCACCGTTTATCTGATTAGGTATCCCTGACATTGAACAAAATCCACCTGCAAAATTCGCTCTTATGTCAAATTATCTGCTACCAAACCAATTGCAATAGACGACGATCAGCACCTAGCGTACGTCCATATTACCAGATGCCCGCATCGGTTATCCGTCTAAATCTGTGGTTTTTACCGCTTTGCAGCCAGATAACCGGGCGTCCAGGCATTAAAAAACCCCTTGGGACTAGAAGTCGCCAAGGGGATCGATTCTACTATTTGCGCTTATTTCGGTGCCTGGGTAATACCCTGCATCTGTTGACGCATTGCGTTCCAAATTTTGCGCTGCTCTTCCGTGAATACGGCAAGCTCTTTGTTGTAGTTGGTTATGCCAGCTTCGATAATCTGACGCTGGACATCGAAAATTTTCGCATAAACTGCACCAATGGTATTGGCATCCAGTTTTGTATCTGCCATCAACTTTGGCAGTTCCTTTGTTTTCTCTCCCAAGAGTTTAACCAGCTCCGCGCCCTGTTTCTGTGCTTTTGCGGCCAGATCCTTAAGCTGCTTTTGCTGCTCTTCATTAAGTTTGAGCATAGCAATCGGATTCATCTGCTGCCGAGGAATCATCTGCTGCCGAGGAATCATGCCTTGAGGCATCATCTGCTGCGGCATCATGCCTTGAGGCATCATCTGCTGCGGCATCATGCCTTGAGGCATCATCTGCTGCGGCATCATGCCCTGGGGCATCATCTGCTGCGGCATCATGCCTTGGGGCATCATCATACCCTGAGGCATCATCTGCTGCGCTTGCGCAGTACCCAGGCCCAGCAATAAAACACCTGCCACCATGGCCGGTTTAATCAGGCTGTTAATCAGGTTCATAACTCTTTTCCCTCTTTTCGGGTAGCGTTAAAAACAGAATGGCCGGACAATATATCCGGCCATTCTCTTGCGTATTACCATATATTTGGCAATATTATTCGAGCCATTCAGTTACTTCTTTGGAGCAACGGCAGCAGGAGCTGCCGGAGCTGCCGGAGCTGGCATCATCTTGGTCCAGCTATTTGGATCAAACATGTTGAAACTGCCAGCACCAGCAGGTACGCCAGCGGTTGGTGCGCCACCAAACATTCCACCCTGAGAACCTGCGCCAGGAATCGCATAGGAGCCAGGGTTCATCCAACCCATATAAGTACCTGGATTCATGAAAGAAGAGTATGAACCTGGGTTCATAGGCGCCATGTAAGTACTTGGATTCATGAAGCCCATGTAAGCCATAGGGTTCATCATCTGCATGTAAGTACTAGGGTCCATAAAACTCATGTATTGACTAGGATCCATCCAAGACATCATGTTTTTAGGATCAGCAAAATTCATCCAAAACTTTGGCTGCATAAACTGGCTGTAAGTAGCTGGATTCATCATCTGAGGATAGGTCGCCGGATTCATAAAAACCTTAAAACCACTTGGGGTTGCCAGGTTCATTTGAGTTGCACCACCACCCATACCACCCATACCACCCATCATGCCGCCCATGCCGCCCATCATGCCCATAGGGGCCATCATGGTCATCGGATTCATCATAGTCATAGGATTGAAGCCGGCTTGTTGTGCAAAAGACTGCTGCGGCAATATTGAAATGCTCATTACCATCCCCAAAGCGAGGCCCATAAAGTTACGTTTAAACATGTTTCCCTCTCCACTGTTAATAAGGTATTTAAGAATATACTTAAATACCTACATTGCGGCTCTATCTCCTTAGAGAGAATATAAAGCCATATATCTACCCCCAAAGGATAGGAGTTGCTTCTGTGAAGCACGACAGCAGTGGTCATATACATAACTGTCTATGCCTAAATCCTTGCAATTTCCGCTATCTATCTGTGGTTCACTGCATTGGCAATGTCACCATACTCCCCTTTTTACAGCCGTTATGTCAATACGGTATCTCCCGAGTCGGTCCTACCTAAAGCTGGACCAACTGTAATCGCACCTAAATTAATAGAGTGAATGGACAAGGACATATCACCAGCAATATCACATCGCTCAGAAGCCAATCACAAAGCACGCCTGTGATGACCGCACTCGACAAGGTGTTTATTAAACCTGCTATTTTGATGCCGTAGGTTCAAATGTGTTCTGATCTGGAAAAGGAAAAGGGTCGCACTTAGCGACCCTTTTCATGTGTGGTAGCGGGGGCAGGATTTGAACCTACGACCTTCGGGTTATGAGCCCGACGAGCTGCCAGACTGCTCCACCCCGCAACTGACCGGCGCATATTACACAGAGTGTTGCCAATGGGCAAGTGTTATTTCTTGCGATCTCGGCCCTAAGCATATAGCCTATAGCGCTTCTTAGAATTCTAGCTAATTTTTACACCAGAGGTTTACAGGGTAAGGGGCTTGTGATGTACCGTGAAAAATTAAAAGTACTGGACTGCACCATTCGTGATGGCGGTCTTATTAATAACTATCAGTTTACTGACGAACTGGTTAAAGCGGTCTATCGCGCTGCTTGTGACTCAGGTGTGGACATTATTGAGCTGGGCAAAAAACTTGCCGTTAGCGATGAATATACCCGGGATAAATACGGTAAATGGAATTTCTGTGATGACGATGATCTCAAGATGGTTATCGACTCCCATGACAGCGATCACCGCCCACAGATTGCCGTAATGTTCGATGTAGGGCGTGTGGACGTCAGCTCCATGCAGCCTGCCGATCAGAGCCCAATAGATATGGTGCGTACCGCCTGCTACGTAGCAGATACGGACAAGGGCATAGATCTGGCCAAACGCAGCAAAGATCTTGGCTATCAAACCACCATTAATATCATGGCTCCTTCGGCCGCGATCCGTACCGATTTGATCGAGGCGCTGGAAGAGGTCAGCAAGGCGGACGAGGTGGACTACCTCTACCTGGTGGATAGCTATGGCGCCTACTACTCTGAGCAGGTTACCGACTACCTGAACCTGTATAAGAAGTACTGCCCGAACAAGGAGCTCGGTTTCCATGCACACAATAACCAGCAGTTGGCCTTTGCCAATACCCAGCAGGCCATCATTGACGGGGTGAATCTGCTGGATGCAACTATCAATGGTATCGGCCGTGGCGCCGGCAACTGCAACCTAGAACTGCTGCTCAATTTCCTGAAAAATCCGAAGTTCGATGTCAATCCGGTATACAAGACCATTCAGGAGCACTTTGTACCGCTGCGCGAAGAGATTGAGTGGGGCTTCAATGACATTTACGGCATTGGCGGCTATCTTAACCAGCACCCACGTGCGGCCATGAAGTGCCGCGCCGACCAGGAGAGAATGGATAAGTGCTATGACTTCCTACTTGAGTGCACCAGTGACGCCTAGTTAGACTTTAGATTAAATGGAAAAGGCGGGGATCACCCCGCCTTTTTTTGTGCTCAAAATAACTATACTTAGGCCTGTTCCAACTCCACCAGGGTGCCGCAAAAATCTTTCGGGTGCAGAAACAGCACCGGCTTATTGTGGGCGCCGGTCTTGGGCTTACCATCGCCCAACACTCTGGCCCCACTCCGTTCCATCTTTGCCGCCGCAGCTTCTATGTCTGCAACTTCATAGCAGATGTGATGCATGCCGCCACTTGGGTTAACTTTAAGAAATTTGGCAATAGGCGAACCGTCACCCATTGGGTGTAGCAATTCGATCTTAGTGTTTGGCAGTTCCACAAATATGGTTACAACACCATGGGCCGGCAACTCCAGTGGCTCCGACACATCTGCTCCCAGGGTATCCCGGTAGATGGCTGCAGCCGCCTCCAGATCAGGCACAACAATAGCCACATGGTTCAGTTTTCCAATCATGTTAATCCCGTATTTCGACAGTTGAATCTACAAGAGGACCTAATCAAATTTGACTCCATATAGTAGAGACTCAATCCTGTTTTCTAAGAAATATATCTATCAGTTCGGATGCAGCCAGAGTTGGGGGCAGCTTGCCCTCAATCACCGCCTGTTCTAGCTGGTTAATTCTGGCATGTGCCGCAGGGTCACTGCGCAGGGCAGTTATCAGACTCTCGGAGATCTCAGCCCACATCCAGGTCTTTGACTGCAGGGCACGCCTCTCAGTCAGTTCATCGCTGGAACTGATAGTGGCACGGTACTCTTCTACCGTTTGCCAAACATCCTCTATCCCATTGTTTTCTAGTGCCGAACAGATCTTCACTGGAACACGCCAGTTTCGAGTACGTGGGTGCAGCAGCTTGAGCGCACTCAGATAGTCGGAGGCTGAGTGGCGGGCGGTAACTGCCAGCTCCCCATCCGCCTTGTTGACAATGATCATATCGGCCAACTCCATAATGCCGCGCTTGATCCCCTGCAGTTCATCTCCACCACCAGGTAGCAACATCAGCAGGAACATGTCGGTCATATCTGCCACCGCAGTTTCCGATTGCCCCACACCGACGGTTTCCACTATCACCACATCGTATCCTGCCGCTTCGCAGATCAACATGCTTTCACGGGTACGCCGGGTAACACCACCCAAGGTGCCACCAGTAGGAGATGGCCGGATAAACACATCTTCCCGTCGGCTCAGGGTTTCCATCCTGGTCTTGTCCCCCAGGATGGAGCCACCGGTGATGGCGGATGATGGGTCCACCGCCAGCACCGCAACCCTATGGCCCTGATCCGCAATATGATTGCCAATGGCCTCAATAAAGGTGGATTTACCCACTCCTGGAACACCGGAGATACCAATGCGGAAAGCGTTACCGGCAGCCGGAGTCAGCCCATCCAGCATGCTGGCAGCCTGTGCCCGATGGTCCTCACGACTGGACTCCACCAGGGTGATGGCGCGAGACATGGCCCGGCGCTTACCCGCTAGCACCTCTGCTACGAGTGACTCTGAATCTATCCCCATTGATTACTCAAATTCCATAATAACCTGATCCACGGTCAGGCTATCTCCCGCCTCGGCCTTAATTTTGGAAACCACAGCATCCTGTTCGGCCCGCAGCACATTTTCCATCTTCATGGCCTCAATCACCGCCAGCTCGGCTCCGGCCTTTACCTCGTCACCCTCTGCTACTGACAGCTTGACCAGTAGCCCAGGCATGGGTGAGAGCAGATAACGGGAGAGGTCTGGCGCCTCTTTTTCCAGCATGTATGAGTGCATCTCAGCGGCCCTGGGGGTAACCACCATAGCCCTGGTCTGACTTCCAGAGTGGAACATGTTCAGCCAGATACCTTCACGCTGAACCTGAAAGCAGGACGATTTCCCATTGATACGGCAATGCAACAGCGGCTGACCAAATTCCCAATCCGAGACCACTTCATAAACCTTACCATCATAGGTGACCTTATAGGCGCCCGCCACCGGGCTGGCGGTTACCGGATGATGTTCACCATTAATAATCACCACCCACTCATCATCCACCTCGCGTTCAAGACTGGGCAACTGACCACTGATGTAAGCGGCACGATCCATATAGCTGCGATGGACCATTGCAGCCACCACTATGGATTTGGCCGGATCATCCTGCGGCACCATCTCGGCGTTGAACCCATCGGGGTACTCTTCGGCAATAAAGTTGGTGGTAAGCCGGCCTTCAATAAAGCGTGGATGCACCATCAGTGCATTCAGGAAACTGATGTTATGTTGTACCCCGCGGATATGGTAGGCATCCAGGGCATCCTGCATGCGCACAATGGCCTCATTCCGATCTTTGCCATAGGTGACCAGCTTGGCAATCATGGGATCGTAGAACATGGATACCTCACCACCTTCATACACGCCGGTATCCACCCGCACGTTCTCTCCCTCGGGTGGTCGATAATCCACCAGACGCCCGATAGATGGCAGGAAGTTACGGAATGGATCCTCGGCATAGACCCTGGACTCCATGGCCCAGCCGGTGAGCTTCACATCTTCCTGCGCCAGTGGCAGCTTTTCACCATTGGCCACACGGATCATCAACTCCACCAGATCCTGGCCGGTAATATATTCGGTTACCGGATGCTCCACCTGCAAACGGGTGTTCATCTCCAGGAAGAAGAAATTGCGCTTGGAATCAACAATGAATTCCACGGTACCAGCACTGCGATAGTCCACCGCCTTGGCCAACAGCACCGCCTGTTCACCCATGGCCTTACGAGTCTCCTCATCCAGAAATGGGGATGGAGCCTCTTCGATAACCTTCTGGTGCCTGCGCTGAATGGAGCACTCGCGTTCGCCCAGATAGATGATGTTACCGTGGGTATCTGCCATCACCTGGATCTCAATATGGCGCGGCTCCTCAATAAATTTCTCAATGAATATTCGGTCATCACCAAAACTGGAGACGGCCTCATTAGTAGCACGCTCAAAACCGTCGTGACACTCAGCTTCATTCCAGGCCACGCGCATACCCTTGCCACCACCACCGGCGGAGGCCTTGAGCATCACCGGATAGCCGATGCCATTGGCAATCTCCACCGCCTGATCCGCGTCTTTCACCACGTCGGTGTAACCGGGAATGACATTGACCCCGGCCTTTTCCGCCAACAGTTTGGAGGTGATCTTGTCACCCATGCTGTTGATGGCGTAGGTAGCCGGACCAATGAAGGCAATCCCCTCTTTCTCCAGGGCTTCACAGAAGGCTGAGTTCTCAGAGAGGAAACCGTAGCCGGGATGAACCGCCTGGGCGCCAGTATCCTTACAGGCCTGGATGATGCGCTCCATCACCAGATAGCTCTCAGCTGAAGGTGAGGCACCGATGTGCACGGCTTCATCCGCCATCTGCACATGCATGGCATCCTTATCCGCATCTGAATATACGGCTACGGTCTTGATGCCCATCTTGGTCGCGGTCTTCATTACCCGGCAGGCAATCTCACCACGGTTTGCAATCAGTATTTTTTCAAACATGAAGTTGTTGTCTCATTTTATATTCACACAGTGAAACATTTTTCATTCGGGCCGTAGTTGAGCATCCGGTCAGTATGAAAGTCAAACCCCGGTCATAGGGGTATGTTGCCATGCTTGCGCCATGGATTCTCCAGGTCCTTATCCTTTAACATGGAGAGCGAGCGGCAAATCCGCTTGCGGGTGGCGTGTGGCATTATTACATCATCAATAAACCCGCGCGCACCTGCCACAAACGGATTGGCAAACTTTTCACGATACTCATCAGTACGCTGCGCAATCTTGTCTGGATCGCCAATATCCTTGCGGAAGATGATCTCCACCGCACCCTTGGGTCCCATCACTGCGATCTCGGCCGTGGGCCAGGCCAGGTTCACATCACCACGCAGGTGTTTGGATGCCATAACGTCATAGGCGCCACCATAGGCCTTGCGGGTAATAACAGTCACCTTGGGAACCGTTGCCTCAGCATAGGCGTAGAGCAGTTTGGCCCCGTGCTTAATAATGCCGCCATACTCCTGGGAAGTACCTGGGAGAAAACCTGGCACATCCACCAGGGTAATAATGGGGATGTTGAAGGCATCACAGAAACGCACAAAACGACCGGCCTTTTTGGATGAATCTATATCCAGACAACCCGCCAGCACCATGGGCTGGTTGGCCACAATACCTACAGTGGAACCCTCCATTCGCGCCATACCGGTAATGATGTTGGCCGCGTAGTCCGGTTGCAGTTCGAAGAAGTCTTTGTCATCCACAATCTTGGTGATCAACTCCTTCATGTCATATGGCTTGTTCGGATCATCCGGCACCAGGGTATCCAGGGACGGAATCTTGCGATCAGCGATATCTTCGGTGGGCCATACCGGTGGCTTATCCTTGTTACTAGCGGGCAGAAAGTTAACAAAGCGGCGCAGCATCAGCAGCGCTTCCACATCGTTTTCAAATGCCAGATCAGCCACACCGGATTTGCTGGTGTGGGTTACCGCTCCACCCAGCTCCTCTGCCGTCACCTCTTCGTGGGTCACGGTCTTGACTACATCGGGTCCGGTTACGAACATGTAGGAGCTGTCTTTCACCATGAAAATAAAATCGGTCATGGAGGGTGAATACACTGCGCCACCGGCACAGGGCCCCATAATCATGGAGATCTGTGGAATCACACCGGAGGCCAGTACGTTGCGTTGAAACACATCGGCATAACCGGCCAGGGAATCAACACCCTCCTGGATACGGGCGCCACCGGAGTCATTCAGACCAACTACCGGGGCACCCACCTTCATGGCCTGATCCATGATTTTGCAGATCTTCTTGGCATGGGCCGCCGAGAGCGAGCCACCGAACACGGTGAAATCCTGGCTGAACACGAAGATCAGGCGACCACAAACCGTGCCATACCCGGTAACCACACCATCACCCGGCGTACTCTGCTGCTCCATACCGAAATCGGTGCAGCGGTGCTCCACAAACATATCCCTCTCTTCAAAACTACCGGGATCCAGAAACAGCTCAATACGCTCACGGGCGGTAAGTTTGCCTTTGGCATGTTGCTTTTCGATACGCGCCTCTCCACCACCAAGTCTTGCGGCGGAACGCTTTTCGTCTAGCAGACGAATTATCTCCTGCATGTAACTCTCCAGATTAATTCAAGTTAGTTATAGGCCTGTTAGCCTGCGCTCTTGTTCTTTCTTTCCTGGATCAAACCCAGGACCTCGGCCGCAGCCTGAGGGATGTTGGTGCCAGGACCATAAACCGCCGAAACGCCTGCATCTAATAACATCGGGTAATCCTGCGGCGGAATCACACCACCACACACCACCAACACATCATCGGCTCCTTCCTTATTCAGAGCTTCTATCAACTGTGGCACCAGTGTCTTGTGACCGGCGGCCAGGGATGAAACCCCTACCACATGCACATCATTTTCTGCTGCCTGCTTGGCAGCCTCTTCCGGGGTCTGAAACAGTGGACCTATATCCACGTCAAAGCCGAGATCGGCATAGGCGGTGGCAATTACCTTGGCACCACGGTCGTGCCCGTCCTGCCCCATTTTCACCACTAACATGCGGGGACGACGCCCCTCTTCCTGAGCGAACTTCTCTACCTGCTTTTCAATCATGCTGAATCCCTCATCACCTTTATAGGCCGCACCATAGACACCGGAAACGGTGCGACTAACGGCACGATGTCTGGCATATACATCCTCCAGGGCATCGGAGATCTCACCTATTGTGGCCCGGACCCTGGCAGCATCCACTGCCAGTTCCAGCAGATTACCGCTGCCGTCTCTGGCCGCTGCGGTGATGGCATCCAGCGCTTGGCGACAGGCTGTTTCATCCCGCTCTGCCCGCAGTTTATCCAGGCGTCTGATCTGGGATTCACGCACAGCCGTGTTGTCGATATCCAGCACATCGATCTCCGGCTCTATCTCTGGCCGGTATTTGTTTACACCCACTATCACCTCTTCACCACGATCGATCCTGGCTTGGCGAATAGCCGCCGCCTCCTCGATCCGCAGCTTGGGCATACCTGAGGCCACCGCCTTGGTCATACCACCCAGCTCCTCCACCTCGGCAATCAGCTTGCGCGCCTCCTGCACCATGGAGTCGGTTAGACTCTCCACGTAGTAGGAACCGGCCAGTGGATCCACCACCTTGGTGATACCGGTCTCTTCCTGGATTATCAGTTGGGTGTTGCGGGCGATCCGGGCTGAGAAATCGGTGGGCAGGGCCAGGGCCTCATCAAAGGAGTTGGTGTGCAGGGACTGGGTCCCGCCCAGCACTGCGGCCATGGCCTCGATGGTGGTGCGCATTACGTTGTTGTACGGATCTTTGGCGGTAAGACTCACGCCGGATGTCTGGCAGTGGGTTCGCAACATCAGGGAGCGTTGGTCCTTAGGCTGAAACAGCTCCTGCATCAGCTCGGCCCACAACAGACGGGCGGCCCGCAGCTTTGACACCTCCATAAAGAAGTTCATGCCGATGGCAAAGAAGAATGAGAGCCTGGGGGCGAACTTGTCCACATCCAGCCCCTTGGCCATGGCCGAACGCACATACTCCAGACCATCGGCAATGGTGAATGCCAGCTCCTGGACACAAGTAGCTCCGGCCTCCTGCATGTGATACCCGGAGATGGAGATGGAGTTGAATTTGGGCATGTTGCTAGCGGTATAAGCAATGATATCTGCCACTATGCGCATGGATGGCTCAGGCGGATAGATATAGGTGTTACGCACCATGAACTCTTTGAGGATATCGTTTTGCAGGGTTCCGGCCAGCTGCTCGGGTTTTACCCCCTGTTCCTCAGCCGCAACAATATAGCTGGCCATGACTGGCAGTACTGCACCGTTCATGGTCATGGATACAGAGACCTTGTCCAGCGGGATGCTATCAAACAGGATCTTCATATCCTCTACTGAATCTATGGCCACACCGGCCTTACCCACATCACCGCCCACCCGGGGGTGGTCAGAGTCATAACCACGATGCGTGGCAAGATCAAAGGCTACGGACAACCCCTGCTGGCCTGCGGCCAGATTGCGTTTGTAGAAGGCATTCGACTCTTCTGCAGTGGAGAAACCTGCATACTGGCGCACGGTCCAGGGGCGACCCGTATACATAGTTGCCCGAGGTCCACGCAGGAAAGGAGCAAAACCCGGCAAGCTTTCGCAATGGTCAATCCCATCCAGATCTGCAGCAGAGTAGAGCGGCTTTACTTGTATGTCCTCAGGGGTGTTCCAGGTCAGTTCATCCAGCGAACGCCCGCGCAACTCCTTTTCGGCAAGTTCATTCCACTTATCTAGCGTTGGCTTTGGAAAATCGGCCATAAACTGCTGCTCCTCAATGGATAAGCCGATACCGTACCCCGTGATAAACGGGGCAGGTACTAGCTTAAAGGTAGTATAAAAATGAACGGAAGATTATGTATTGGCATACCCGATGCCATGCAACGCATCAGATATTTCTGCCAGAATAGCTGGATCATCAATGGTGGCAGGTACCTTATAGTCCTGGCCATCAGCAATCTTCTTCATGGTGCCACGCAGAATCTTGCCGGACCTGGTCTTGGGCAGGCGATCCACAATGATCACCAGCTTAAATGCAGCAACCGGACCGATCTTCTCCCGGACCATGGCGATACACTCTGACCTTATATCATCACCATTCTTGTCAACACCGGCCTTTAGCACAACCATGCCTAGGGGCAGCTCGCCCTTAAGCTTGTCTTCCACTCCGATCACAGCGCACTCCGCCACATCCGGATGGTTGGCCAGAACCTCTTCCATGCCACCGGTGGAGAGGCGATGTCCGGCCACATTAATAATGTCGTCGATACGGCTCATGATCCAGAGATAGCCATCCTCATCCTTGTATCCGGCATCGCCAGTCAGATAATAGCCTTCGTGATAACTTAGATAGGATTCCACATAACGTTCATCGTTGTTCCACAGTGTTGGCAGGCAACCTGGAGGCATAGGCAATTTGATCATTATGCTGCCGATGTCGCCCGGAGCCACATCCTCACCATTAGAGTCCAATACCCGCACTTCATACCCAGGCACCGATTTGGAAGGGGAACCTGGCTTCACCGGCACCTGTTCTATACCCATGCAGTTGGCAGCGATACCCCATGCGGTTTCGGTCTGCCACCAATGGTCGATAACAGGGACCTTGAGATGGTCTTCCGCCCAGTGCAGGGTATCTGGATCACAACGCTCACCCGCCAGGAACAGGGTGTGGAATTTAGACATATCGTAGTCATTCACCAGCTTGCCATTCGGGTCCTCACGCTTGATGGCACGGAAGGCGGTGGGGGCAGTAAACATCACACTCACGTCATGCTCTGAAATCACGCGCCAGAAGGCACCTGGATCAGGCGTTCCCACCGGCTTGCCCTCATATACAATGGTGGTGCAGCCATGCAGCAGTGGCGCATATACTATATATGAGTGTCCAACCACCCAGCCCACATCTGACGCTGCCCAGTACACATCTCCTGGATCTACGTTGTAGATATTTTTCATACTCCACTTCATGGCCACAGCATGGCCGCCGTTATCGCGTACCACACCCTTGGGTATTCCGGTAGTCCCCGAGGTATAGAGGATATAGAGCGGGTCGGTGGCAGCCACAGGCACACAGTCCACCGCCTCGGCTGAGGCATAGGCATCCGCCCAATCCAGATCACGTCCTGGAGTCAGATCAGCAGCAAGTTGTGGACGCTGCAGGATGACGGTGTGATCTGGTTTATGCTTAGAGAGATTAATTGCCTCATCCAGTAGAGGTTTGTAGGCAATGATCTTTTTCACCTCAATACCACAAGAGGCAGAGAGGACCATTTTTGGCTTGGCATCATCAATTCTGGTAGCCAGCTCCTTCGCTGCAAAACCACCAAACACCACTGAGTGCACGGCACCAATCCTGGCGCAAGCCAACATGGCAACCACTGTCTCAGGCACCATGGGCATATAGATGAGTACGCGATCGCCTTTGGTGACTCCCTGCCCCGCCAGTACGCCGGCAAATTTTGCCACCTGTTCTTTGAGTTCGCTATAGGTAATGTTCTGCTTGGTATCTGTAACCGGGCTGTCATAGATGATTGCGACCTGGTCCGCACGACCGTTTTCGACATGACGGTCCACCGCGTTGTAACAGGTATTTAACTCTCCACCCTGGAACCAGCGGTAAAACGGTTTGTTGGAATCATCCAGCACCTTATCCCAAGGCTTATACCAATCTATTCCTGCCGCAGCTTCTGCCCAAAAACCCTCTGGGTCCTCCATAGAACGTGCATACTCTGTTTCGTAGCTCATAGTCTCTGCTCTTTAAATTAGTGGTCTAAAGAATTGATGATTTTTAATAGTGGCAATACTGTACTATTTATATTTTAAAAGATACAGGTTTTTGATTATTGGTTTTTTCAATCTTATACCCCGATCAAAACACACAGCATTCACCGGCATATTGAATTACTTATAGAGGCTTTGTTTTGAATTTGCTAGTTGAAGATTTAAATATATTTAGCAGAAAAAAAGGGCACCCCGCACGGGATGCCCTTTTTTATCAGTGATAGATAATTTATTTAACTTAGCGCAGCACTGCATAATGCCAGCAGCCCAGCAGGAAACAGACCCAAACCCAGCATGGATAGGCCATTCACTGACAGAAGTACCTGGGTGTCCATCCCCACCGGAGCCAGCGGAGTATCGTCAACCGGCTTATCAAAATACATGAGCTTTACGATTCGAATGTAGTAGAAGGCACCGATAATGGAGAAAAAGACACCAAACAGGGCAATCCAGACCATATCCACCCGCACCACAGCATCCAGTACGAACAGCTTGGCAAAAAAGCCAACCGTAGGTGGCACGCCTGCCATGGAGAACATCAGCAACATCATCATGGCTGCATACCAGGGGCTGCGGTCATGCAGACCTTTATAGTCCTCCAGCATATCGGCCTCAAAGCCTCTGCGACTGAGCATGATTACGATGCCAAAACCACCCAATGCCATAATGGAATAGACAATGGTGTAGAACATGGCAGCGGTATACCCTTCCTGGGTTCCAGCCAGTATCCCGAGCAGGATAAATCCCACATGAGAAATTGTGGAATAGGCCAACATACGTTTGATGTTAGTCTGGGCTATGGCAATCACGTTACCAGTGGCCAGTGACAGCACCGACATGATCACCAGCATCTGCTGCCAGTCTGCATGCAAGGCACCAAGCCCATCCACCAGCATACGCATGGCCAGGGCAAAGGCGGCCAGCTTGGGGGCGCTACCAATAAACATGGTCACAGATGTGGGAGCGCCGTGATAGACATCCGGCACCCACATATGGAATGGAACGGCGCCTAGCTTGAAGGAGAGGCCGATAACCACGAACACCAAGCCGAACACCAATACAAGATTGTCCATGCCGGTGGCAGAAATAGCCTTGGCCACCTCTGGGAACACTATAGAGCCAGTGGCGCCATAGATCATGGATATGCCATACAGCAACATGCCCGAGGCGATGGCGCCCAAGACAAAATATTTCATTGCCGCCTCTGATCCAGCCTTGGAATCGCGATTGAAGGCGACCATGGCATACAGCGACAGGGAGAGAAGTTCCAGGCCCAGATAGATGGTAAGGAAAGTGTTGGCTGATACCATAACCATCATGCCGAGTACGGCAAACAGGCCCAGGGCATAATATTCACCCTTAAACATATCACGGTCACGCAGATAATCCTTGGCATAGAGAAAAGCGCCAGCGCTAACCAGGCAGATGGTGGTCTTCAGCAGATCACTCATGGGATCACGAATAACGCTGTTACTGAAGATCACCTGTGTATCATCTCCACCTACAGCAATGGTCAGTCCTGCTGCAACAAGCAGTGTTATCTGGGCCAGTGCATAACTGATTATGCGTTGCTCGTCTTTTAGAAAGAGATCCACTACCAGGACCACACAAGCCATAGCGAGTAGAAACACCTCTGGCAGGACTGGTATCAGACTGGACATTTCAAATTGCATTGATGCTCACCAATTCCGTATTGTGTCGGTCACAGTTTTGACACGACAATATGCTTTAACAGATTCTCTATGGACGCATCCATAACCTCTACCAGAGGGGCTGGCCACAGACCTAGAACCAGTACTGCCACCGCCAGGGAACCCAGAACCAGCAGCTCACGCCGGTTGATATCTTCCAAGGCTGCAACCTTGTCATTCACCACCTCGCCAAACATCACCCGCTTCACCATCCACAGGGTATAGGCCGCGCCCAGGATCAGAGTGGTTGCGGCCAGGAAGGCAAACCAGAAGTCGGCGCGGAAGCTGGCCAGGATCACCATGAACTCGCCCACGAAACCGGAAGTGCCTGGCAAACCGGCATTGGCCATGGCGAAGAACACCATCAGACCGCCGAAGATTGGCATAGTATTGACCACGCCTCCATAGTCGCCGATCTCACGGCTATGCATACGGTCATACAAGACGCCTACACACAGGAACATGGCGGCAGAGATAAAACCATGTGACACCATCTGCACCATGCCGCCTTCCATACCCAATATAGCGCCACTGGCACTATCAGAGTTCTGGGCAATCATGAACACAATGAAGAAACCAAGGGTTACAAAACCCATATGGGCGATGGATGAATAGGCAATCAGCTTCTTCATATCCGTCTGCACCAGCGCCACGAATCCGATATAGACCACGGCGATCAGAGACAGTGTGATCATCAGCCAGTCAAGGTGGCCGCTGGCATCCGGGGTGATAGGCAGGCTGAAGCGCAGAAAGCCGTAACCCCCGATCTTCAGCATAATGGCCGCCAGGATCACGGAACCACCAGTGGGCGCTTCCACATGGGCATCCGGCAACCAGGTATGCACCGGCCACATGGGAACCTTCACCGCAAAGGCCATGAGGAAGGCGATGAAGATCAAGATCTGTTCGGACAGAGTCAGTTTCAGGGTGTGGAAGGCCAGAATATCGAAACTGCCTGACTTGAAATACATATAGATCAGGGCCACCAGCATGAACACCGAACCAAAAAAGGTATACAGGAAGAACTTGATAGTGGCGTAAACTCTATTAGGACCACCCCAGACTCCGATGATCAGGAACATCGGGATGAGCATTGCCTCCCAGAACACGTAGAACAGCATGGCATCGAGAGAACTAAATACACCGACCATCACCCCTTCCATGATCAGGAAGGCGGCCATGTACTGGGAAGGTTTGTACTGAATCACTTCCCAACCGGCAATGACCACAAACACGGTGATGAAGGTGGTCAATACGATAAGCGGCATGGAGATACCGTCGACGCCGAGGTAGTACTCGATATTGAATAGAGATATCCACATGGACCTTTCTACAAACTGCATCTGGGCAGTTGAAGTATCAAACCCAGACCAGAGTGGCAGGCTTACTATAAAGGTCAGGATCGCAACCGCAAGAGCCATCCAGCGGGTTACGTTGGCCTGTTTATCTCCACTGGCAAGTACCAGCATGCCACCGATAATCGGTAACCAGATAACCAGACTGAGGATAGGCAGATCAGACATGCGGTGCGTCCTTCCTTCAGAGAATCACGAACCAGGTCAACAAAAACAGCAGACCCAGAATCATGGCAAAAGCGTAATGAAATAGATAACCGGTCTGTATGTTGCGAACCAGACCCGCAAACCGAGCAACGTTGTTGGCAGAACCGTTGATTATGATCTCATCGATAAGTTTCTGATCACCCTTATCCCAGAAGAACTTACCGATGCCACGACTACCACCAGCAAACACCGCTTGGTAGATCTCATCGAAGTAGTACTTCTTATCCAGCAGGGTGTAGATAGGTGCAAACATGCCCTTGATCTTCTCTGCCAGACTCGGCTGTTTCATATAGATAAACCAGGCCACAAACAGACCGCCCAGGGCCAGATATAGAGGTAGTCCGGTGAAACCGTGGGCAAGCATAGAGTTTGCACCATGTACGGTTTTACCCAATTCACCCAGAGTATCGTGTTGTGGCAGAACATGGATCGCGCTTCCAAACCAGTCACCAAACAGCATGGCATCCACGGTGAAATAACCGATGCACACGGATGGGATGGCCAGCAGAATCAGCGGTATAGTCACCACCTTGGGTGACTCATGCAGATGCTCTTTGGCATGCTCATCCCGTGGGCCTTCGCCGTGGAACACCAGGAAGAACATACGGAAACTATAGAGTGCGGTAACGAACACACCAGCCACCACCATTACATAGGCGTAACTGGAACCGGCAATGGTGGAGTGGTGTACCGCCTCGATAATCGCATCCTTGGAAAAGAATCCAGCAAAACCAGGGAACCCGATTAAGGCTAGTGAACCCAGAAGTGATGTCCAGTAGGTTATCGGCATGTATTTTTTAATACCGCCCATATTGCGGATATCCTGATTATGGTGCATACCGATAATCACGGAACCGGCAGCCAGGAACAGCAGCGCCTTGAAGAAAGCATGGGTCATCAGATGGAAGATACCGGCAGCGTAAGCAGAAGCACCCAGGGCCACCATCATATAGCCCAACTGGGACAGGGTGGAGTATGCCACCACGCGTTTGATATCGTTCTGAACTATACCGATCAGGCCGGTGAACATGGCGGTAGTTGCACCAATCACCAGAATAAAACTCAGCGCCGTCTCTGTCAGCTCATATATGGGTGACATGCGCGCCACCATGAACACACCGGCCGTCACCATGGTGGCGGCATGGATCAGTGCCGAGATCGGGGTCGGGCCTTCCATAGAGTCCGGCAGCCACACATGCAGTGGAACCTGGGCCGACTTGCCCATGGCGCCCACGAACAGCAGGATGCCAATCACTGACATCAGGGACCAACTGGTACCTTCAAATATCTCAATTTGAGTATTTGCCAGACCAGGAACAGCCTTGAAAACCTCAGCGTAGTCCAGGCTATTGGTGTACATGGCCACTGCGGCAATGCCCAGGATAAAACCAAAGTCACCCACGCGATTTACCAGGAAGGCCTTCATGTTGGCGAAAATGGCGGTTGGGCGAACCGACCAGAAACCGATCAGCAGATAAGAGACCAGACCCACAGCCTCCCAGCCGAAGAACAGTTGCAGAAAATTGTTGGCCATCACCAGCATCAGCATGGAGAAGGTAAACAGGGAGATGTAGCTGAAAAAACGCTGGTAGCTGTTCTTTCCAGCCAAGCTCTCTTGTGGCCAGTTGTGCTCATCGTCGGCCATATAGCCGATGGTGTAGATATGGATGCAGAAGGAGACGAAAGAGACCACGCTGATCATCACTGCAGTGAGGTGATCCACCAGGAATCCCACTTCCATCTTAAGCCCATCACTGACCATCCAGGTGTAGACAGATCCGTTGTAAACCTGATTATCACCAGTGATAAAGCCGTACAGCACAAACAGGGAGAGCACGGTAGCAATACCAACGCCGGCACTGGTCACCCAATGGGCCCCAACACGACCAATCTGCCCACCCCAGAATCCGGCGATAATGGCGCCGATGAGTGGGGATAGAACTATTAGTAGATAAATATTTTCCATGCTTAGCCCTTGAGAGTATCCAGGTCAGCAACGTTAATAGTGCGCCGGTTACGGAACAGCACCATCAGGATAGCCAGACCAATAGCCGCTTCTGCCGCTGCCACGGTCAGGATAAAGAACACGAATACCTGACCTGTCGTATCTCCGAGAAAATGGGAGAAGGCAATAAAATTAATATTCACTGCCAGCAACATCAGTTCCACACACATCAACAGGATGATGAGATTCTTGCGATTCAGGAATATCCCGGCAACGCTAAGGGAGAACAGGATCGCGGCCAGTATCAGATAGTCGGAGAGTGCAATCATCGTTTAATCTCCATCTTCTGCTCTGAGGGCATCTTGATAACCCGCACCCGATCCGGGCCCTTCTTGACTCGAACCTGATCGGACTGATTCTGGGATTTTGTCTCAGGACGCTTGCGCATGGTCAGGCCAATAGCAGCGATAATAGCCACCAGCAGAATGACCGCAGCGAGCTCAAACTGATACATATATACGGTATAGAGGACAGTTCCCAGAGCCGCTGTATTATTGTAATCAGCCGGTTGTGCTGCAGGTGCCGCCACCATATCCAAACCAAAAGTACCGGGACCTACTACAACGAACATCTCCAGTACCATTACGATGACTATCAGCAAGCCCACCGGCAGGTTGCGCATAAAACCGGCCCGCATGGTGGCCACATCAATATCCAGCATCATCACCACGAACAGGAACAGCACCATCACCGCCCCCACGTAGACCAACACCAGCACAATGGCCAGGAATTCCGCCTCCGCCAAAAGCCAGATACCGGCACTGGAAAAGAATGCCAGCACCAAAAACAGTGCCGAATGCACCGGGTTACGGCGCGTAATCACCATGGTGGCAGCAAACACCAGTATGGCGGCGAAAACGTAGAATAAAAATTTCTCAAACGTCATCTGTTATTCCAATCAGCAGTTACCGATACTTGGCCTGGGCATCTAGATCTGAATTGATCTGATCTCGATACTCTTCGCCAATAGCCAGAAGCTCATCCTTGGTCATGATATTCTCACCCCGTTCCTCAAAGTGATAGTCGCAGACACGTGTCTCTATAATTGCATCGACCGGGCATGCCTCTTCGCAGAAACCGCAGAAGATACACTTAAACAGATCTATGTCATATCTGGTGGTACGACGGGAACCATCATCTTCACGTGGACCAGTCTCAATAGTGATGGCCAATGCCGGGCAGACAGCTTCACACAGCTTACAGCCAACACAACACTCCTCATCCTTTTCATCCAGGCGTAGAGCATGCAGACCGCGGAAACGCGGCGACATGGGCGCACGCTCTTCCGGGTACTGGATGGTAAATTTCTTACGCCACAGATAGCTACCTGTCAGGCGCAGACCCTTGAACATCTCAAGCAGAAAAAGACTCTTGATATAGTTGCTCAGACCCTTCATCCGTTACTCCGCTTCAGAACTTGATGCATATTAAATATCTTCATTTCGCCAAGTCCTTAATCAAACCACCAGGGCAACTCATACACCACGGCAAACCCAACGACCAGAATCCACACGATGGTTATGGGGATAAACACCTTCCATCCCAACCGCATGATCTGGTCATAGCGATAACGTGGAAAGGTGGCGCGCAGCCAGAGGAAGAAAAAGCCCACAAAGGCTGTCTTGGCAAACAGCCAGATAAAACCTGGTACCCAGTCAAACAGCGGACCCAGCACTGGCAGTCCCTGGAAAGGTGAGAGCCAACCACCCAGGAACATGATTACGGTCAGGGCCGAGATCAGAATCATGTTGGCATATTCACCCAGGAAGAACACGGCGAATGGCATACCCGAGTATTCAACATGAAATCCGGCGACGATCTCAGACTCACCCTCTGCCACGTCAAACGGGGCGCGGTTGGTCTCAGCCACACCGGAGATAAAGTAGATCAGGAACAGTGGCAGCAACGGCAGCCAAAACCAGTTAAAGAAACCTGCATTACCCTTCTGTGCTTCAACAATCTCACCAAGGTTAAGACTGCCGGCCGCAACCAGCACACCAACCAGGGCAAAACCCATGGCGATCTCATAGGAGACGATCTGGGCTGCTGAGCGCATGGCACCAAGAAATGCATATTTTGAGTTGGATGCCCAACCAGCGATCAAGACGCCATATACACCCACCGAGGCCAGGGCCAGGATGTAGAGCAGACCAGCATTCACATCTGCCAACACCAGACCAGGACTAAAAGGAAATACTGCCCAGGCAGCTAGGGCCGGTCCCAGAGTCAGCAATGGTGCAATCAGAAACAGCAGCTTGTTGGCCTGCGAGGGGATGATGATCTCTTTGAACATCAACTTCACCGCATCTGCGATAGGTTGCAACCAACCTTTAGGACCAACCCGGTTGGGGCCGACACGCATCTGCATATAACCGATCAGTTTACGTTCTGCGTAGGTAAAGTAGGCCACACACAACATGAGCGGGGCTACGATCACAACGATCTTCATGAGGATTGCCAGTATCGGCAATTCCGTACCAATCGTTTCCCAGAGTTCTAAGATGAAATCCATCGGTTTATGCCTTCTCCAGGGTCACTTCGCCAAACTGTCCGCCCAGGGTCTCGCTGCCGGCCAATGCGGCACACACCCGGACGCTGCAGTCCGCAACCCTGGGGTCTATTTCCACCGGCATAGTTGCCCGGTTGCCATCCTGAATTACTGCCGCTTGGTCGCCATCTTCCAGACCAGCCTTGGCGGCCTCTTCTGGATTTATCCGAATAGCAGCCGAGATGGCATCTGTGGTCTTTTGCAGGGCCGGGGCGCGACGCACCATGGCATCTGTTGCATAGATCGGCACATCGCCGATACGGGTAAGACCGGAACCAGACAGCATGCGCTCCTGACCCAGGCTGGCAGTGACACTGTTGTCCAACTGTTTACCGGCTGCGCTGTTCTTAGCCTCTTCCAATACATCCTGTGAGCTAACCTGTTCAAAACCATCTACATCCAGCAGATTACCCATGACCCGCAGGATCTTCCAGGCCGGTCTGGCCTCTCCCATGGGTGTAACCGCACCGGAGAACGACTGCCAGGTTCCATCACCATTCACATAAGTGCCAGAGGTCTCGGCAAAGCCCGCCATGGGTAGTAGTACGTCGGCAACTGATTCAAGAGATGCACTGCGGTAGGCACTGAGTGCCACCACAAACTCTGCTTGCTCTAACGTCTGTTTGGACAGAGCCGGATTCCAGAGATCATGATCTGGCTCCAGACCCATCAGCATATAAGCCTTGCACGGCTGTTCCAGCATGGATTGAGCATTCAAGCCGGTGATCGGCATGGCTCCCACCAGACGCGCGCCGGTGCTGTTGGCTGCCTCGCCGATAAAACCGATCTTGGCACCACTGGCCTTAGCTACTTCAGCGGCCAAAGCTATCAGAATTGAATAGTCAGGATGGGAACCGGCCAGATTGCCCAACAACACCAAGGCAGATTCAGCCTGTTTCAGTTGCTCGGCCACCGACTGGTGCTCTGCCCTAACTTCTGCGCTATCAATGACCGCACCACTGGCACCAACTGCCTTGGCAATTGCGGCTAGGTCATCGACCATTTTGGCAGGTGCGCTGACTAGCTGTTGCGCCCGATAGTTGAGATCATATTTGAGAGGATTCAGATAACTGATGCTGGCTCCATTCAATGTAGCCTTGCGCAAACGGTGCCCGAGGATTGGCTGATCCTTGCGGGGGTTAGCCCCGACCAGAAGCGCCGCGTCTATGCCCTCGATTTGATCTATGGAGAGTCCCATCCACGGCAAACTGGGCTCGCCGCCTCTGAAATCTGACTGGCGTAGCCTGAAATCTATATTGTCACTACCCAGGCTACGCACCAATTTTTGAGCTAGATGCAACTCCTCCACGGTGGAACCTGGAGAGACCAGAGCGCCGATCTCGGACCCTGCCTTCTGAAGACCAGTTGCCACCTGCTGCAAGGCCGTTTCCCAGTCGGTCTCGATCCATGATCCATTATGTTTGATCATGGGTGCCGTCAGACGATCCTCACTATATAGACCCTCATAGCTGAAACGATCACGATCTGATATCCAGCACTCATTGACGGCTTCGTTAGCCTTGGGATGGACCCGCATGACGCGATTGTCGCGTACATGAATATGTATATTTGAGCCTACGGCATCGTGTGGTGCTACGCTGTCTGACTGAACCAGCTCCCAGGCGCGAGCCTGATAACGGTACGGCTTGGAGGTTAGCGAACCCACAGGGCAGATATCGATCAGGTTGCCTGACAACTCGGAGTCGATGGTGCGCTCTACGTAGGTGCCGATCTTCATGTATTCGCCACGGCCAGTGGCGCCCATCTCACGGATACCGGCGATCTCTGCACTGAAGCGGACACAACGGGTACAGTGGATACAGCGGGTAAAGTTGGTCTCAACCAGAGGACCAACATACTTTTTAGGTACTATGCGTTTCTTTTCAACAAAGCGGGTGACGTCACTGCCATAGGCCAGTGATACATCCTGCAGTTCACACTCACCGCCCTGGTCACATACCGGGCAGTCCAGAGGATGATTAATCAGCAGGAACTCCATGGTGCCTTTTTGCGCTGCCAGGGCCATGGGGGACTTGGTATACACCTTCATGCCGTCCATTACTGAAGTGGCGCAAGCAGGGATCGGCTTGGGAACCTTCTCCACCTCTATCAGGCACATACGGCAGTTGGCAGAAACCGACAACTTGTTGTGATAACAGAAGCGAGGGATGTTGATGCCGGCCTGATCAGCAACATCGATAAGCATAGCGCCGGCCTTAGCCTTCAGTTCCTGGCCGTCAACTTCGATGGTAACCATTGAATCTTCAGTCATCGCAACTCAATCTCTGTTAGCTCGGACGCCATCTCTGGCGCTCCATACGTTTTATTCGTTTATGGTCTATCCCTAACAGGCTCAGCGCCCATTTATACCCAGGCCAGTATCCATACCGGCTGCAACTTGTCTTTCTGGCTTGATAGTTATTAATCTACCAAGCACTTCTTGTTATCTATGTGGTACTGGAACTCATCCCGGAAGTGCTTGAGCATGCCATTGACTGGCATCACCGCAGCATCTCCCAGAGCGCAGATAGTACGACCGGCAATATTTCCACCCACACTGGTCAACAGGTCCAGATCTTCCGGCCTGCCCTCTCCCCGCTCGATCCTGCTCACCACCCGATACAGCCAGCCGGTACCTTCACGGCACGGGGTGCATTGCCCGCAGGACTCTTCATGATAAAAGTAGGACATACGCTCCAGCAGTTTAACCATGCAGACGCTGTCATCGATCACCACCACGGCACCAGACCCCAGCATGGAACCGGCCTTGGCGATGCTGTCGTAGTCCATGTTGAGTTCCATCATCTGGTCGGCCGGTATCACCGGGGCCGAACAGCCACCAGGTATGACCGCCTTCAGTTTTTTTCCATCCTGCATTCCGCCTGCCAGTTCCAGCAGTTCGGAGAATGGAGTACCCAGAGATACTTCAAACACACCAGGATTCTTGACTGCGCCAGATACTGCGAACAGCTTGGTTCCGGCACTGTTCTCTACACCCAGCCCCTTGAACCAGTCGCCACCATTTTTCAGGATCATAGGCACTGAGCTTAGGGTCTCGGTGTTGTTGATTACGGTGGGACCGCCATACAGACCATAGTGGGCAGGAAAAGGAGGCTTATAACGCGGCTGTCCCTTCTTGCCTTCAATAGACTCCAGCAGCGCGCTCTCCTCACCGCAGATATAAGCGCCAGCACCCAGATGTGAATGTACATCGTAGTTAAAACCGGAACCAAGAATGTTGTCACCAAGCAGACCGGCAGCCCGTGCCTCTTCAAGCGCAGCTTCAAAGCGCTCGTAGGGTTCCCAGAACTCACCTCTTATATAGTTATACCCGGCGGCAGCATCTATGGCGTAGCCGCAGATAATCATGCCTTCAATCAATTGATGGGGGTTGTAACGCAGGATATCGCGGTCTTTAAAGGTTCCAGGCTCACCCTCATCAGAGTTACATACCACGTAGCGGTTGGCCTCTGAATTGCGGTTGATGAAACTCCACTTCAGACCGGCTGGAAATCCGGCGCCACCACGGCCGCGCAGGCCGGAATCCTTTATCTGTTCAATCACCTCTTCCGGGGTGACCTTTTCAGTCATAATCTTGGTCAGGACCTCATAGCCACCACGGCTCTTATACTGCTCCAGCGTCCAGGGCTGGTCCAGGTCCATATTTCGGAAACAGACTTCATTCGCCATAGCGTCTACTCCAGTCCGTCCAGAATCTCATCCACCGTTTCCGGGGCCAGATTCTCGTAATATTGCTTGCCGATCTGCATCATGGGTGCGCCACCGCACGCGCCCAGGCACTCGACCTCTTTCAGGGTAAACCGGTTGTCTTTTGTGGTCTGGCCCAGCTTGACTCCCAGCTTGCCTTCCAGGTGATCCACGATCTTGTCAGAACCATTGATCATGCAGGAGATGTTGGTGCATACGCAAACCTTGTGCTTACCAACCGGCTCCAGTTCGTACATGGAGTAGAAGGTTGCCACCTCGTACACGGCGATATTCGGCATATCCAAGTAGGCCGCCACGTCATCCATGATCTCGCGGGTCAGCCAGCCGCCGTTTTCATCCTGCATTATGCTAAGTGCCGCCATAACAGCCGACTGCTTCCAGCCCGCAGGATATTTGGCAATCCAGTTGTCTATCTGGGACCTAATCTCAGGAGTGAACAGGTTGCTCATATCCTCCAGAGGGGTCATGGTGGTCATTGGTTCGCTCTTGAAACCCATTAGCGGTCAATCTCCCCAAATACGACATCCATGGTACCGATAACAGTTACCACGTCGGCCAACATATGCCCCTTGACCATCTCATCCATGGCCGAGATATGTACGAAGCCGGGCGCCCTGATCTTGAGGCGAAACGGTTTGTTGGCACCATCTGAAACCACATAGCAACCAAACTCACCCTTGGGGGCTTCCACAGCGGCATAAGCTTCACCAGCAGGCACGGAGTAGCCCTCGGTGAACAGTTTAAAATGGTGAATCAGACTCTCCATATTCTGCTTCATATCATCCCGTTTCGGCGGCGCGACCTTGAAGTCTTCCACCATCACCGGGCCTGGGTTCTCACGCAGCCACTTCACACACTGTTTTACAATGCGGGTGGACTGACGGAACTCCTCGATACGTACCAGGTAGCGGTCATAGCAGTCGCCATTAACGCCAACCGGGATATCAAAATCCAGTTTGTCATACACGGCGTACGGCTGTTTCTTGCGCAGATCCCACTCAATACCAGAACCGCGCAGCATGGGGCCGCTAAAGCCGCGTTGCAGGGCACGCTCTGGAGAGACCACGCCGATATCAACCAGACGCTGTTTCCAGATACGGTTATCGGTGAGCAAGGTCTCGTACTCGTCCACCAGACCAGGAAAGCGGTTGGCAAAATCTTCGATGAAATCCAGCAGCGAGCCCTGGCGATTGCTGTTCAGGCGATCCAGATCCCTGGCACTACGAAACTTGCTGGACTCGTACTGTGGCATCACATCCGGCAGGTCACGGTAGACCCCGCCCACGCGGTAATATGCGGCATGCATGCGCGCACCGGAGACCGCCTCGTAACAGTCGATCAGATCCTCTCTCTCGCGGAAGGCGTAGAGAAACACCGTCATGGCGCCCACATCCAGGGCGTGGGTTCCCAACCACAACAGGTGGTTCAGAATTCGGGTGATCTCATCGAACATGACCCGGATGTACTGGGCCCGTAACGGCACTTCCACTCCGAGAAGTTTTTCTATCGATTGAACATAGCCATGCTCGTTGCACATCATGGACATGTAGTCCAGGCGATCCATATAGGGGATAGACTGGTTGAAGGTCTTGGACTCGGCCAGTTTCTCTGTGCCACGGTGCAACAGGCCCACATGAGGGTCGGCGCGCTCGATCACCTCGCCATCCATCTCCAATACCAAGCGCAGCACGCCATGGGCGGCCGGGTGTTGTGGTCCAAGGTTCAAGGTGTAATTTTGAATTTCAGGCATTGGCGCTGTCCCGGTATATATCCTGTGCTAATTTTCCGGCTCTTCAGCCAATGGGCGGTGATCTTCCCGAATCACGCGCGGCATCTGTGTGCGCGCTGGAATGGTCACTGGTTGGTAGATAACACGCTGTTGTTTGGGATCGTAGCGCATCTCAACATGTCCACTGAGCGGAAAATCTTTCCGTAGAGGATGTCCGACAAAACCGTAGTCGGTAAGAATCCGCCGCAGATCAGGGTGGCCCTTGAACAGGATTCCGTACATATCAAAGGCTTCTCGCTCAAACCAGTCTGCAGCGTTCCAGACGCCGATAACCGAATCCACAATAGGGTGTTCGGTTTCAACAAATGTCCGTAGACGCAGACGGTGATTAAGGCTCACTGAAAGCAGATGGTAGACCACGGCAAAACGATCAGAACCAGAGTCATCCACATCAGAGCTACTTTCATCCACCCCGCGTCCAAAACCGGTGGCAGACGCATCCTTGGTAACCCACTGGGTTACACCATAC
>CAZVME010000019.1:0-50521 GCA_964628835.1 uncultured Gammaproteobacteria bacterium
CGCACCTTCCGCCGGTCGTCACGCATGGGAGAGATAAAGGCGGTTAGGGCAATAAGGTCTGGCCATTTAAGGGGCGGGTAGCGCGTCTTGGGGTATCTGACCGGGTGGTCTTTACCGGAGCCAGGGAAGATGTAAATCGTTTCTATCGTGGGGCAGACTTTCTGGTCCATGCCCCACGTAGCGAGAATACCGGTACCGTACTGATTGAGGCTATGCTCTGTGGTCTGCCGGTGCTGGTCACAGAGAACTGCGGTTTTGCCAAACATGTGACTGCTGCCGATGCTGGTATTACAGTTCCAGAACCTTTTGACCAGCGGCTTCTTAACACTGCCCTGCAACAGTTCCTGGAGTCAGGTGCACGGGAGAAGTGGGTGGCCAATGGGCCGGTCTATTGCGAGAATACCGATCTCTACAGCCTGATCGAGCGGGCAGCAGATGTGGTAATCGAACGCGCTCAGCGTAATGGAACTTAATCCAGGCTAATGTTGGAGCTATACGATCAATATAGATCCCTGTTTTCAGAACAGTCGCTGGGGGAGTTTTGTGCCCTGGATGGGGAGGTGTTCAAGCGTATCCAGAATCGTCGCACCTTCAGGATAGAGCGGGGTGGGCAGGGTTTCTTTATCAAATGCCACCATGGCGTAGGCTGGGGGGAGATCATCAAGAATTTGCTGCAGCTGCGACCGCCCATATTCGGGGCCAGCAATGAGTGGCGGGCCATCCATCGTCTGCAGGAGCTGGCGGTGGAGACCATGACCCCGGTGGCCTATGGAGAGCGAGGCTGGAATCCGGCTGCCATTGATTCACTGCTGATTACCGAAGAGTTGCAGGGCTGCATAAGCTTGGAGAATTATTGCCAGGAGTGGCGGTGCAATCCACCTAAGCCCAAGTATAAATGGATACTGATCAGGCGTCTGGCGCAGATTGCCCGCACCCTGCATGAGAACGGGGTGAATCATCGTGACTTCTATCTGTGCCATTTTCTTATCGCCACCCCCTGGGATGGCAGTGCAGAAAAGCTGCATCTGTATGTGATTGACCTGCACCGGGCGCAGATACGGACCAGTACCCCACGGCGCTGGGTGGTAAAGGATATCGGCTCACTCTGGTTTTCCGCCATGCAGACCGGTCTGACCCGACGGGATCTGTTGCGTTTTGTTCGGGTATATCATGCCCCACCCCTGCGACAGGCATTGTCTGATGCCGCCTCCTTCTGGGATAAGGTTTCCTCACGGGCCATGGCCCTGGATGCCACCAGACCGTCCCCAAAGATCGGGGATGCTGTGGTATGAAGGAGTATATGAATCCGCAGTGGCAGGAGATTCTGCGCCATAACCAACTGGCTGGTTTTGATTCCCTGTGGGAGCTGAAGGCTGACTGGTTTGAGTCCCCCAATCAGCGTCGGGGCGGCTGGAGCGGGGTGGTGCGGATAGAGCTGAATCTTCCGGATGGGGGAACGGAAGCGGTGTTTGTTAAACGGCAGGAGAATCACACCCGCCGCACCCTGCGTCATCCCTTCAGAGGTGAACCTACATTTGCCGGAGAGATGGAGAATATTATTGCTCTGCAACAGGCCGGGGTGCCGACGCTGGAACCAGTCTACTATGGACAGTACAAGGTGAATGGGGCTTGGCGGGCTATCCTGGTAACGCGGGAGCTGAGAGACTTTCGCTCCCTGAGTGAGTTGATGCGTGAGTGGTTAGATATGGGCTGGAGTCAGAGTGTAATAGAAAGGAGGCGTCTCATTGATGTTCTGGCTCCAGCCATAAGGCGTATGCATAATCACCGACTGTCCCATAATGCGCTGCATCCCAAGCATGTGTTTGTACGCCTGCCGGAGAACGAAGATCCGGAAGTATGTCTTATCGATCTGGAAAAAATGCGGCATACACTCACCTCGGGTTTTGCTACGCGGCGGGATCTGGATAGCCTGAACAGACGCTCCAGGCTTTGGAGTAACACCGATAGATTGCGCTTTTTGAAAAGTTATCTGAATCTTCGTGTTCTCAATGGTGATGGGCAAAATCTTTGGAGACGCCTCGCCAGGAGAAAGAGCCAGTTCATGTATAAGAAATCTGCGAATGTCGATTGATCAGCGCTATACCCTGGACAGTGGTGAAGAGATTGTCTGTCTGCAGGTGGTGCGCTCCCTGCCAGGGAAAAGACTGGTGTTCCTGGGCGAATACGCCGGGGAGAAGGTGTTTGTAAAGCTGTTCCTGGATCCAGACAGGGGAGAAAGGCACTGGCGTAGGGAAATGGATGGCCTGACCGCGTTCAAGCAGTGCAATATCTCGACGGCTGAGGTCCTGTATTCTGGGCAAACAGCAGATCTGGGCCTGCCAGTGATCGTGTTGGCTCAGCTCACAGGAGTGAAGAGCATCAAGCAGGCCTGGAGTGAGGCCGATGCCAAATCACGGGAACAGATTCTTATGCGCATGGTGGTGCTTCTGGCGCGCCACCACCAGTCTGGCGTGTGCCAGACGGATCTGCATCTGGATAATTTCATGCTCTCTGACCAGGAGATTTTCAGCCTGGATGGGGCCGGGGTAGTGCTGCATCCAGGCGGGGTTGGCCAGGAAACAGGGTTGCAGAATCTGGGGCTGTTTGTTGCGCAACTATTGCCAGATTGGGAATCCTACATTCCTGAGATATATGAACTTTATTCCACGGAACGCGGCTGGACCCATGGCCCTGGCAGTGAGTATCTTCTTGATCAGGTGCGTGAGTCACGTAAAGGGCGTTGGAAGGAGTTCCGCAACAAGCTGTTTCGCAACTGCACGGCTTTTAGCTATACAAAAAACAGAGATGGTTTTCAAGTGGTAGTACGTGAATGCGCTGGCCAGGAGATGTCTGGTTTATTGCAAGGCCCAGATGCCAGTTTTCCCGGTAGGGGGCGAGCGTTTAAAAATGGGAATACCTGTACTGTTTGGGCGACAGTGGTGAATGGGCAGGACCTGGTAATCAAACGTTATAATGTAAAGGGGTTCTGGCATGGTCTTAAGCTAAGTCTGTTTACAGGTCGTGGGGAGCGATCCTGGGTAAATGGTCATCGCCTCCTGTTTTATGGCATACCAACGCCACAACCAGTTGCCCTGTTGAAGATGAAGGGTGGATTGTTTCGCCCTAAAGCCTACTTGATTACTGAACAGTTGCGGGCAGTTAATGCCAGAGAGTGGTTCCATGATCCTGTTGTCTCAGGTGCAGAAAAAGGAGTAATGGCCGAACAAATTGCTCTGCTATTGCATAAGCTGCAGCGGCATCAGATAAGCCACGGAGACTTGAAGGCAAGTAACATCCTGATTGTTGATGGGGAAGCAATGCTGATTGATCTGGACGCTATGCAGCAGCATACCAATACTGCCGAGTTTGAAAAAGCGATGGTGATGGATGTTCAGCGCTTTATGAGAAACTGGGATGATGACAGGGGGCTACATGAGTTGTTCCTGAAATCCCTGAAATCCCATGGGATAAATCCAGCAAGCAGGGTTTTACCGTAATAAACCTGGCAAACATGAAACAATAATTCGCTTACCGGTAAAAACGCTGGCAAAATTGGCGGTTTACTATAACTTTATCCAATATGGATTCTGAATAATGATAGTTCTGGGTATATCCGGCGCGGTCAGTCATGACCCCTCAGCCGCTCTTTTCGTTGATGGTGAATTGGTAGCCGCAGCAGAGGAAGAGCGTTTTATACGCGACAAGCATGCCAAGGGGCGCTTCCCCTACGAGGCGACCCGTTTCTGCCTCGATTTTGCCGGGATCAGACCGGAAGAGGTGGATGTGGTCTCTTTCCCCTACGCCGAGATTCCCCTGAGCAGTCCGGCGCGCTGGCACTATGCTAAACGCCACTGGTACTCCCCGGACCGGACTCTGCTGGCACTGTTTAACGGTAACCGGCGTTTTCGCCGCAACATGCGGCAGCTTAACCAGCTGGTTTCAGACCTGAATATTGGCGGCGGTAAGGCCAAGATTGTTCCGGTTGAGCACCACCTGGCCCACGCCAGCAGCGCCTATCATCTGAGCGGATATGATGGCAAGGTGGCCATTCTGGGTATTGATGGAAAAGGTGAATACGCCACCACCTTCTTTGGCTATGGTGAAAATGGTCGAATCCACAAGATAAAAGAGTTCTACGACCCGGACTCTTTGGGCGGGCTGTACGGCGCCATGACCGAGTTCCTCGGTTTTGAGATGTTGGATGGTGAGTTCAAGGTTATGGGGATGGCGCCCTATGGCGACCCCAAACGGTTTGATTTCTCCCGATTGATCGATTACGACAACAACTCCTTTCGCATCAACACCAGACTGGTCAATGTCATCGGTCCCAGGAGATATAAGGACAAGAATGGCAAGGGCTACTACTTCAGCCCGGAGTTGATCGAATGGCTGGGGCCCAGGCGTGAGGGTGATGAGATCGATGATCCCTACATCGATTATGCCGCCTCCATCCAGCAGTTGCTGGAAGATGTCTCCCTGGGTCTGATCGACCACTATCTGGGTGACATCCTAAAACAGAGTGGAAAGATCTGCTTTGCCGGTGGTGTGGCCCTCAACGTAAAACTGAACCAGAGGATCATTGCACGGCCGGATGTGGATGAACTGTTCGTGCAGCCCGCCGCATCCGATGCCGGCACCGCCATAGGTGCCGCATCCTATGTGGCGAATGATATGGGTGACAAGATCCAACCCATGCAGCACGCCTATCTTGGTCCCAGTTACACCAACGAGCAGTGCGTCGAAGCCTGTGAACAGCATGAGCGTAAGCCGAAGTGGGAGCGCATAGAAGATGCCCCCCAACGCGCCGCGCAGATCCTGGCGGATGGTAATCCGCTATCCTGGTTCCAGGGCCGCATGGAGTTTGGTCCACGTGCGCTGGGTAATCGTTCTATCCTGGGTGCTCCCAATGTGGATGGAATTGCCGAGCGCATCAATGAGCAGATCAAGTACCGGGAGCGCTGGCGTCCATTCTGCCCCAGTATGCTGGACCGGGTTGCACCGGAGATGCTGAAAACAGACCATCCGGCGCCATATATGACCTTTACCTTTGACGTGGCTGATGGTTGGGCAGAGCGGGTGCCAGAGGTGGTGCATGAAGATGGTACCGCCAGGGCGCAGGTGGTAACCAGAGAGACCAATCCGCGCTATTACGAGTTGATCGAGGAGTTGGAGAAACATACCGGCACTGGAGTGGTCCTTAATACCTCATTGAACCGTCGTGGTGAGCCGATGGTGTGTTCACCTGCGGATGCCCTGAATATGTTTTATGGATCAGATCTGGAGTATCTGATAATGGAAGATATTCTTGTTGTTAAAGAGCATCGTTTCTAGCCGCAAAATGATAGCGTCTATTTAATATTGCAATTTTGTTACTAAAGATGGCTATATGTCGAGCCATCTTCGCATCTCACTTGCTAAGGCTTGTAAAGGGCATGATAAGGCCAACCAGTGGCATGAAAAATGGATGTTGCAAGACTTGATGCATGGAGGGTGGTTGTTAGTCAGTTCTTTAAGATGCGCCCTAAGCACTTCATCACTATGAGTGCAATACTGGTAGCGATACCCTGTCCAACTTAATCCGATCAGCCTGTAGGCCCGACGTTCACTTAAGCTTTTGACCGAAGCTGGCACAACTATGGTTGATATGATGGTGGATGTGGAGGACGACCGTTTTTCCCGATTAAAGACTGTGAGATAATTCGCGGACACCTGCCTGAAAGTGCTGAAAATATTGCATAGGTGGCATCTAAATATCATGATTCGAAGTGGCGGGGAGCTTATTAGTGATTAGCGCTCAAAATCAGCAATCTGAAATATATTCTGATGTTCTATCTCTTATCCGCCACCAGGCTGATGTCTACCCAAATTCTATTGCGATTGAACAGATGGGTGCAGAATCAATCAGTTATCAATCACTCCGGGAACGGGTGGAAGGGCTCGCCAACGAACTGCGTGGCCATGGGGTCAGTCTGAACGGACAAAGGTCTCGTGTGGCGATCGTGTTGCCGAATGGACCAGGAATGTCAATTGCACTCTTAGCTGTGTGTAGCATTGGTGCCGCTCTACCGTTCAATCCGTCTTATAGCAAAATAGAGTTCAAGGACTATTTTTACAAGACAGGGGTCGATTTTGTGCTTGTTGGTCACGATGATCATGCCTTAGCTGTCGATGTGGCCAGTTGTCTGGGGCTGAAGGTGCTGCGGCTTGGAGGAAGCAGTGAACTGGAGAGTGCTCGAAATATTGATTATTTTGATACTATAGAGGATGGTTTTTCTATTCCTGACCCTGAAGATATTGCTTTGGTTCTGTTGACCTCTGGGTCGACTGGCCGTCCAAAGAGCGTCCCGTTGACCCATAGAAATATATGCACATCAGCGTACGAAGTTGTTCAGTCAATGGGGTTGGGCCAAAGTGACCGCTGTCTCAGTATGTGGGAGCAGTTTCACATTGGTGGGCTTGTTGATTTATTACTTGCGCCTCTCGCCTCTGGTGGAACGATCATCTCTACATCAGGCTTCGATGCAGCTGAGTTCTATGGTTTGCTGTCAGTTGCGGAGCCGACTTGGTTTCAAGGGGTTCCAACCACGCTCAGAGAGCTGGCGTTCCATGCCGAAAGAAACCAGGTGGTGACTAAGCCGAATAGTCTTCGCCTCATTCGTTCAGTGGCTGCCGCACTACCTACGCAGCTAATGAAAGATATCGAGTCCCTGTTTGATACCCCGGTTATTCAGACCTTTGGCATGACAGAAGCTGGGCCGCTAATTACTTCAACCAGACTTCCTCCGGCAGCGCACAGCCCAGGCTCTGTAGGTACATCTTGTGGTAGTGAGATACACCTCTTTGCTTTGGGTGATGAGGTACTGGAGGCTGGTGTGTCAGGCGAAGTTGCTGTTCGTGGCGACAATGTATTTTCTGGTTATGAGAATGATGCTGAGGCCAATTCGCATTCGTTTAGAGATGGCTGGTTTCTCACGGGTGATATCGGTTATCTCGATGAGGATGGGCAACTGTTTCTTACGGGGCGTGTTAAGCAGATTATAAATCGCGGTGGGGAGAAGGTGAATCCGCAGGAAGTTGACGACGCGTTACTTGCTCATCCGGAAGTAGATGAAGTTGCCTCTTTTGCAGTTAAGCATCGCACCCTTGGTGAGGATGTTGGTGCAGCAATTGTTCTGCGGCCTAATGCATCTGCTAATGAAAACGATATTCTGAAGTTTCTGGCGACTCACCTTGCCCCATTCAAGATACCGCAGCAGCTGTACATATATGACCGGTTGCCATGTAATGCTGTTGGTAAGGTCGATCGGCTAGCGCTTGCTGACGCAGTTGAAACGATACGTGAGAATGTGGTCAAGGAGCAGCCGAGTGATGCCAACACGTTAGAACTGCAATTGGCGAAGCTGTGGGCGTCTGAACTAGATTTGCCGGAGGTTGGTCTTGACGATAATTTTTATTCACTCGGTGGTGATTCATTAACCGGTGTTCGTTTATTTATCGTGGTCGAAGAGTATTTTGGACGACGATTGCCACGGAGTGCATTGACTGGTATTACAACCGTCCGCGAAATGGCGCGTTTAATTAATGAAGATGAGATTGTTCAGCTTGATGATCAGGAACAGGATGTAGAAGGACGTTTGACAGCCACTGAAAGGCGTTCACTTGCCACTGTCATGGCAATGGGTAATATGCCCGTCACTTATCCAGGTTCGGCCGTGAAGGTTGTCAATCCTGATGGGGCACGGCCGCCATTATTTTATTGTTTTAACGATCCATTAAGGATGGATGCTCTTGCTCCATATTTTAGTTCAGACCGTCCGCTTTATGGCCTTTACTCAGGAGGGAACCTGTTCTCATCAGCAGATGATATTCTTCAGAAAATAGCTCAGTACTATGTTGGTGAGATAATTTCGATTGAGCCAGATGGTCCTTATATGATTGGTGGCAACTGCAAGGGAGCTTGGATTTCAGTTAGAATTGCACAAATTCTTATTGCAATGGGGAAGCAAGTCGAAGCGCTATTTCTTCTTGAGCATTCCGATCGCAGCCTTACAGATTTTACTGGAAGAATAATGTTTATGTTCCATAAGCATAGTAAGCGTCGCGCTTACCGTGATATTGGTTGGGGGCGGCCTGGATGGAGTAATGGGTTTAATAAAGCACCTGAAATTACCTGGCTTGCCGGTTCGCATGGCGATACCTTTAGAACATATAATGTTGCCAAATTGGCTGAAAAGATAGAGTCATTTTTAGAAGGAAAACCCCAGTCGAAAAGCTTGTTCAGCAATATTGAATTGGCTTTAACTTGGCTGGTTCATAAGATTCCCATGCTCTTCAAAATTTCTCGACGGATGCATAAACTGAGGAATCTAGACTCCTAGGCTTTGATTGCATACTACGCCTGCAGTAGAGTTATTTGATGGAGCATATCATTTTAGTTTAGAGATTAGGTAAGAGAGGTTTGATGTTATGTTAGGGCGATTGCGGAAACGAACAATGGTGGCTCGAAAAAACCGCAAGATACGTCGGGAGACCCCGGAGGTTTGGAGGGTTGAAGATTCTAATCTTGCTTATATTCAAATTCCAAAGGTAGCAACAAGATCAATACGAGCATGCCTGACAGAACACCTGCTTAATTGTGAAGGGCGTGATGTAGACAAAGACAACCTGTCTTCTGTGGAAGTGGAGGAGATAGAGCGCCGTTATGCCAAGCATATGAGCCACAGGGATATTATGGAGTTAAAAAATAGATACTGTATCTTTGCGTTCGTAAGAAACCCTTTGGAAAGGCTCTTTTCATGCTACAAAAATAAGGTCCTGGATGTCAGTAAGACAGGCGGGAAGAATATCTTCTACAATCATGGCATTGAGCCAGGGATAGCCTTTGAAGAATTTGTTCAAATTGTATCCGATATCCCAGATGATCATGCTGATCGTCATTTTCGCTCACAGTACTGGTTTCTGAATTACCGTGGACAACCCTTGGTGGATAAGGTGTTCCGGATGGAAGACTTTGATTTAAACTGGGCACAGTTGGCGCAGGAATACGGTTTACCCAGTCCGCCGCACCGAAACAAGAGTAGAGGAAATGGGCAATCATTGGCTGAGGTCTATGATGCGCAAACATTGTGCTTGGCAATAGCTCGCTATGGACAGGACATCGACCAATACGGTTACCGCGATCAAGTGTGTCTTTGATCGTCTGATGCATTTTGGCGCATACCAGTCACCTCTCAATTATTTTGCACTTTTTTCCAACTTTGGGATCGTTTAAGCTTGTTTGAGACTTATGTTGTTTTGCATACGATTTTTCTACTTAGCGCACTACCGAGACTTTAAATGAAGATTGTTGTTATAAACTACACTGGAGACAGAAATAATTGGGGTTGTCAAACAACAAGCCAGAATCTACTCTCTTTTCTTAGAACAACATTTGCTCATGTTGATTCATGTGACATCGAAACGATCCCCCTTCCGAGTAAACATCCCGTCGATAAATTGGTCGAGATGGTTCATGGGAAAAGAATAGAGAGTATTTACAGGAAACATTCGCCGCCCCTATCAGATCTAAAGTTCCTTGAAGGTTTGGTGGAAATGCGATTCGGGCAGTTTGCAGATATGGCTCAACGCGCCGATATGCTTGTTTTTCAGGGTGAGGGATCTATTGGTCCAGCCAACTACTTTCGTGGTTTACGACTGTTTGCATTACCTTTTCTGGCAGCCCATTTATGGAAGAAGCCGGTCTACTCAATGAACCAGACTCTATATGCACCAACGCATAAACATGGAAAAATCCTAGCGTCAATATTTAGCTCGTTCAAAATGGTAGCTGTACGTGAAATGTGCTCGTATCAGTTTGCCAGGAATATTGGTCTTTCTAATACCGTGTTATGCCCGGACATGGCGTTTGCTGAAGAAAAATACAGTAGGCCGGGCTGTTTAGAAAAACCATACTTTTGTATTGCTGGTTCAGCTGCTGTCAGTATGTTTGATCTTCAGGCACTAGAGAAATTGATTTTAAGAATCATTGAATTAACCAGACTTGAACCACTCTTCATATATTCGACTAAACTGGACAAAAAGGTTATTGATAAGCTCTTCCCGAACTATAGGTCATTTAATTCAACTGTTCATCCCAATGTTTCAGATATCCTTCCAGTATTGAGCTCCGCAAAATTTATGATCGGGGGGCGATATCACACTGCCATTACTGCTCTCACACAGGGAACCCCTGTGATCCTGCTTCCGGGAAACACCTTCAAATCCGAAGGAATCGGTCCGATGCTTGATATGGGTATCCCTATCCATGATGCGGGGGAGATTACCGCTATCGAAAAAGAGGTGGAATGCGTAATCTCAGAAGGAGATTCATTACGAAATAGGATAATAGAGGCGGTAAACAGGAATAATCAAAAAATTGAATTGATGTCTCAATATATTATTGAACTGACCAATAATACCTCTTCATCTCAACAAAACAGTAACCAAAAATACTCTTCACTTACGCCGGATGTATGTGAAGTCATTGATTTTGGCAAGTACCACCAGATCTACAAAAAACAGAACAATAATCTTAAATACCGCTTCAAACTATTCGCTGGCGCAGCCCTGAAAACATGCATATCAGACTCTACGGATGATGGTTCAATTGAACGCACGTTTATATAATTTGCTGTAACTTAATTTATGACAGTTCTTTATCAAAAGTCAGTTGGTTTTCTCCATCTTGCATTTTTATCGGGAAATGAAAACTTAACAGGAGGTCACAATCAACTCTTACCAAGAGACAAGCAACTATTCCCCCTGGCCGCCGTGAACTCATTTAGTTCGGTATCTAATTGTTTTAGTACATCGTTCCATTGGCGCGGGACTTTCTGGTGAATTAACTTCAAGGAGCGATACCACCGTCCTCCTGAGCCCTCAATCGGCCAAGCCCAGTAAGATGGTATGGACAGCAGTCCAAAAGTAACTACATCTACAGCAGATGCGATATGCATCACTGAATTGTCGATGGTGATCACCACATCCATTTGATTAAGCTGTGACGCAATTTCATGAACAGTGCCAGCCGGCTTGATCATATCAAAACGGATTCTCTCTCCGAGATACTTTGTGAGAGTCTCTTTTTCAGCTGCTGTAATGCCATGTTGAGCGGAGTAATATTCCAAATCGAAGTCTGCGAGAAACTCTGCGAATTGAACTAGAGGTATACTCCTATACAGGCCCTGCCTTCTATTTGTGGTTTTCCATGAAATGCCAACTTTAGTCTTGGCGCCAGTATCGGCCGGTAGCACGGACTCTGTTGAAAGCTCAATAACCTCCGCTGCAATGGTAGAAAAATCTTGCTCAGAGGATACCACATACCTCAGCGTGTCCCGCGCCAGGATATACTGCTGGCACTTCCCGCGTAAAGAACCCATATCCTCGTTTTTAGCTATCACCAAAGTACCCGGGAAATTAATACTGATAATTTCATACAGCCTTGGATCGACCGCCAGAATAAGTCGAAGACCAAACTTCCGCTGAAAGGCCTTAACAACTTTACATGCTAGGAGTTCTCCTCCCAGGCTTGAACGAAAGTTGAGCCAAACAAGAACCGGCTGATCACCTGAACTACCTTCCTTCCATTGAGTCAGCTTTAGTCCGTTCACAACTTCGTGTGGCTTATTGGAGTTCTTGACAAAAATAGGCGCAGGGGACGAGTTGGAAAGCATTTTCTCCTGTTCTGGTTTAAAATATGCCCCTGGATAGGCTGGCCACCCACGATCGACAATGCCAAACTTAAAATCAATCCAGTCGGTCATCTGTCGCGCCTTTAATGAGTATTTTCCCGGCCCGATCTTTTTATAGTAGTGTCTGGCGCGATCATACATGCCTTCATTAAAATAGGATGCGGCAATTCCCAGATAGAAATAATTCTCAAACTCAAAACCAAACTGTGACAAAATATTTGTAATAATTTTTAGCAAGGGAGAATTTATAAATCTTTCCCTCAATCCATTAAAATGTGACTTGAGCCCACTCACAGATCTACTCCTTTAGATTTTATCTGGTACAAGTTAGCTTGTGATCAGTCCCATCTCTTACTCACAATCGATACCAAAATTGGCGCTCCGATAGTTGAGACCATACCTCACTGCTCAACCTCTCCTGTAAATGGATTCGTCTTGATCTTCCGGCCGAAAAGCAGGCGGTCTCGTAGGCGGCACACTAAATGATAAATAGCAAACAGCCCTGGTATCCGATGCATGAGTCTGATCAGGGTCGATTCGATGGCTGCAGATCGTCCACTTGGTTGGGGAGTGCCAGCAAGGAACTTCTCAATCGTCTCTGCAAGGTGAGCGGCATTATCTGTTCGAAAAATCTGGCCGTGTCTACCTGGGACCCAAGCTATATCCGGCTTTCGTGGAAATCTCTTGCTCCATTCTAACCGTTCCCATCCGATGTTGCGAAAGGCGCGTCCTTTACTCTGCTTGCCGAACATGAACATCAGCCTACCTTCAAAATCGGAAAGAGCGAGATCTGAGTGTTCAAGAAGGCATAGAGCTTCGACCTGTCGACCAGACGCAATGAGGATACGTGCAATTCTGACTGCGATCCAGCCTCCCTTACAGTTGCCTCCTATCCGGTAAGGTCCATTGGGTGCTGCCGACAGAATCTCATCCGCATAATGCTGTGCAAGCTTCTGAAGCATCTGCTCTGTTGTTGTAAACAGGCTGCCACCGGAATATAGACCATACAGCGGCTGCTCCGGGTTAAGATGAGGTGCAAGCCCCCCCATCTCCTTCGCAGGGCTGTTGAAGCACCAAAACAGTGGAGGGCGCTTTCCATCACCATTGACTAGTTTCATGGCAGAGCCGGAGTGAGCAACCGGGATATTCCCCATTGCCATAACGGTGGTAAGCGAGCGTTTTTCCGTGGTTGTCAGGCGCCCCTCACCTTTCTCTTGCAGCTCATTGGGCTGAATAGCTTCACCTTTATCGACCAAGCGCGCCATTTCACGGATGGTTGTAATTCCGGTTAGTGCGTTCTGCGGCAATGGTCGACCTAAATCTTCCTCAACGGCGAGATACAGGCGGACACCAGCCAATGAGTCCCCACCTGCCGCAAAGAAATTGTCATCGAGACCAACTTCAGGGAGGTTGAGTTCAGAAGCCCACAATTTCGCCAATCGCTCTTCCAGTGCGCTTTTGCCATCATCTGATGCGCTTGTTGCACCTTCAGTTTTTGATTCTGCTGCTTCAGTCAGCGCCAAACGATCGATCTTGCCAACTGCATTGCGCGGCAACCGCTCTTGTATGAACAGTTGGTGCGGAACCTTAAAGGAGGCAAGTCGACTCGAAAGAAATTTCAGGATCTCTCTCTCATTGGTAGAGGCATCAGATCGTAGGACAATGGCGGCACCCACATCCTCTCCCAGAGTGCGATGTTTCAATGCGAAGGTAGCTGCTTCATCTACCTCAGGATGTGCAAGCAGTGCATCGTCCACTTCCTGCGGGTTCACCTTCTCTCCACCACGGTTAATAATCTGCTTAACGCGCCCGGTAAGGAACAGTTGGCCATCTTCGTCTAGATAGCCGGTATCGCCGGTAACAAACCAGCCGTTCCGGAATGCCTTAGAATTGGCCTCTGCATCGTTCTCATAACCGGCAAATATGTTGTCACCGCGAACCGCAATCTCACCTGTTTTGCCAGATTCAAGCTCTGCATTGGCTGGCCCCAGGATGCGTATTTCACTGCCACAAGATGTTCCCACTGCACCAGGTATACGTACCGCAGGTGGAAGTCTGGTCGAGGTGATCAAAGGACCTGCTTCAGTCATGCCAAAAGTCTGAATCACCGGAACGGTAAACAGGGACTCAACCTCCTGCATTAACCGTGGTGGTAGTGCAGCAGCAACCGAACGAATAAGGCGAAGCGTGTTCGGTTGTGTGGCAATACTGTTTCTTTCAGCGTGGAACACCAGCTCCCTGAGCGTGGTTGGAACCCCCTGGAACCAGGTTGGCTTGGCAGCTGCCAGTAACCGGTAAAACTCAGCTGCTTCAAAGCCTGATGTGGAGATGATCGTCCCACCAGAGGCAAGCGGCGCAAGTAGCAAATCCACAAGTCCGCCAATGTGAAACTGCTCCCACATGCAGAGGCAGCGATCACTTGGTTTCAGCCCCATTGACTGGGCCACTTCGCCAGCTGATATGCAGATGTTTCTATGGGTTAATGGAACGCTTTTTGGATGGCCAGTCGACCCAGAAGTCAGCAGAACCAAAGCGATGTCATCCGGATCGGGAGCAGCAATATGTACCCCTGCAAAGCCACTGCCATCAAAATCTTGTGTGTGCGCCAGCTTTCCGTGTTTATCCAGCCGAAGTACCTCCAGGCCCAAGCGGCTGGCCACTTCCGGAACGAGCCCATCGTCATTATGGCCCACCAGTACAAAGTCGACCCTGGTCTTGAGAAAATAATCCTCAAACTCCACTTCGCGATATGATGGGTTAAATGGCAAGGCCGCAGCAATGCTGCTCACAGCCAAAAGGGCAATGGACATCTCTGGCCCATTAGGTAGGACGATTGCTACACGGGACCGTGTCCCATCTGGGCTCACCCCTTGGGCATGTAACCCCTGGGCGATCTCTTCCACCCGGTCGCAAAGGGAGAGATAGTTGATTGGCGCCTCATTCGTGCGCTCAATTGCAATCGAATCCGGAAAAGCATGGGCCTGGTACCGGAGAAGCGATAGAACGTCGGAAAATACCTGCTGGTCCTGCAGATCTTGTGTATCGCTCACTTTTAAACTCTCTACCGCTTTGGTTTGCCATATTTAGAAACAACGCGGGTAACTGTCTCAGCGCTTTCTCGCAGATGCGCACGAATCTTCTCACGGTCGTGTGCGTCGAGAGCGTGGCCTGCCCCGAGCTTAGCCATAATGTCCAAGTCATAGTATCGCATAGCATTACTAAGGACGAAAATTTCATCAACCAGATCAGTTGTCCCAGCAGGGGAGGTAATGTCACAGATATTGTCCGACCCCAATCGAACATGTACACCTGCGGCCAACATATCCAGCACGCGGGCGATGGAATTATATGTCGGTGACATGTAAGGCCGGATCTGCTGCATGCTGATAGCTGCTGATGGACAACATATGACCCCGATATTTAGCTCAGTTAGCGACTCTACCAATGCCTCAAACCGGGCTTCATCGTAGGTGGACGGGGAAATTACATGAACCAGCCATACCTGTGGCTCGTCGCCCCCCTTACAACCCAACCCAAGTTCCCGAACCACTCTTGCAACACACTCGGTTCCAGCTTCCATCTCATGGTTCTGTTGGTCTACATGGATGTGAAGAGGCTTGCCAAGGCGGGCAGTCAGCAGTAGCATTCGCCGACAATTCTCCTCAAAACCGATGTGCTCAGGATAGAATTCGCGGTCATCACGCTCTGGCAAAGTTCCGATAAAGTCCGCAGACGCAGCCACTTCCTCCAGCAGAGCCCACCGACGAGGCTCATCATCTCTGAATCCCAGCGGGGAATAGGCCGCCACCTGCAGGTCAAGAACCCCAGACCGTCGCTCCTTTATCTGAATAAATCGATCATATGCTTGCCGACCAACACAATCATCGGTTACGTCTACCACTGTGTCTGCCCGGGTCGTGCCGGCTTCGATCATTAACTCAACATATCCATCAACACGCTGTTCAAGTAAATCAGGATCGTAGCAGCTACTTGCGTGCACCATTGGGATAAGGGAGTGCTTCTTGGAAAGAGATAGGTGGGAGACCCCTTCATCGCCGACGTTGTTAAGTAGTTTTACAGTTTCGTCGTAAGTTCCAGACCGATCAAGATGAAGATGTGCGTTGAACAAACCACCCAGCAAATGGATCTTTTCTCGCAGATCTGTATAAAAGGAGGTTGATCGAATATGAGGCATTTTAATCCCTAATTATGCTACCAGTTCATTACAATTTCTTTTCTGGCTTTCAGTCAGGGCATTCAAACCGATACCTTCTCTTTTCCGACCTAAGCTATTCGTGAGCAGGAGATTATCAATCAAATTTTGGTAAAGCAAGTGTAAAGATACCACTCTCCCCCACCCTTTGCATGAACACAATAACATACGCTTTTTTTATGCTCTTTGCCCATAAATACCACGGCGAACTAACTCGTAGAGCAGGAAATACGTTGCTTAATGGGTGTCTCCAAGCAAGATATCGCCATCGTTTAGTGTTTCGAGCAAGTGTGCGCGTGCCTTACAGTAGGCTTTCGTATCAGTTTTTCCCGGCTCCAGACCACTAATAACACGCTTGATCATGGTTTCATTGGTCACTTGTTGACAGCGGCCACCCGCCGAGAGTAAAACATTGACAGTGTCACTATCGGTGGATATAACGCCGGATAAGAGGTCGGTACTGGTGACGCAGGTGTGTTGTGGTGCTGCTGCTATCCAATCTGGAATATGAAGTAGCTGCCGTGATTGGTCGTGAAACGACCCATCAATATCTCAAGAAGTTGGGAGCCACCCAGATTCTGACCAGGGAGGGGATTAGCACCCAATCCCACCCTCTGGAGTCTTAGTGTTGGGCCGGTGCCGTGGATAGTTGGGTGGTACCAACTATATGCTTACTTGGATTGCTTTATATGTGTAAAACTAAAACGAAAGAGTGGCGTATTCACATTGGTGCTCATAAAACAGCAACAACTCACATACAGGACACACTCGAATCGGTATACCACGAACTTTCGCATGCAGGCATTGGATATATTACTCGGGATAATATTCGAAACATGGGACGTTTCCCTACCTTAAATTGGTGGCAGCGCCAACGAATACTACAGAGATATTTTGCAAAGAAGGACCTATATAATCATTGGATCGGTTCATATGAAGGGATGCATGAGACTTTACTTATCTCAGAGGAGAATATTTTAGGAGGCGTTTCAGGTCTTCTCAAGCCAAAAATATATCCAAATATAGAGAAAAATCTAGCCACCCTCCTTTTATTAAAGGGAGATAGTAAAATGACTTTATTTATGTCAATACGGTCTTTTGACTCTATTTTGCCATCTGCGTATGCACAGCAAGCAAGAAAGGCAAAGGTGAAGCCGGGAGGCTTTGATGTAATAAAAAAAAATGCACTAAATAAGCCGCCAACGTGGAGCTCCATAATCAACAGGATTTTAAATCTGGTGGATGCTGATCATCTGAAAATATGGAAATACGAAGATTATATAAATAATCAGGACTTCTTCCTCTCTTATCTTTGTAAGAATAAGATACCCTCATTTCCACATATTCCTCCTCCGGCAACAACCAAGTCACCAAGTGCAGAGGCTATTCGTTTGTTAGAGGAAATATGCCAAAAATTACCACGGCATAAGAGAAAGGAAGAGGCCGTACGGATTTGCTCTTTAGATAGTAGCAGCAATTCCTTTCAGCCATTTTCAATACATGAGGCTGCAGTTCTTAGGGCGTCTTATGAAGAGGATTTAGCATATATTGAGAAAAATTATCCAGACATCTTGGTCGATCTCCCAAATCAGGAATAAGTTTGGCCTGACTTTGGCAGTATCTACTAACCCAAGTTTCGGAGTTCAAAATTAAAAAATCAAATGCTACCCGCAGAGTGCGTAGTATGGTGGAAGCCCCTGGATATTAACGGTCATGCGTGTTTTAGGGCGGGATTCCAAAAATGTATCAAGATCAAAGGTTCGCTTGAAGTGCATCCATACTGTGTGAATGATTGAATAGTTCTTTTGTGCCTGGATCAGATAGTTTGAACCAATGTTGCGGAAATTGGATGCGAAGCGCGAACTCTAGCCAAATCGGCTTTCGACTTGCCCTTTGTCTTCTGAGCCATGTAGTTCTGTTGCTTCCCCGGTACACGTGGCCAATATCTCAGTGGTACACCATTTGTGAAATTAATCAGAGTTGCCATAAATATCAACTAATGACATTAGGGGATGTGGCTGATAAATCACGGAATTATTTGAAGATAATGGGGTGGAATTGATGCTATTGACTTCGGGCTATGCGGAAACTGTGGAAGATGGTGCCAAATTTTGTGTGGCTGCTCTCAATGCTTGGGTGTAACCAAAAAAACGTGATATGGTTCGGCTTGTCTGCACGCAGCGCAGTGGTGTTCCGCCAGAGGTTGGCTGGTCAGGATCACGGATCCATCCAATCCTTAGCTTTACTGTCGGTGTGTCCCCATGCGGCTACTGAACTGACCTATTGCACTTTTTCTGGTAGAATTTAAACGACTAACGTGTAGATACTAACTCCTGTTACTTGAATACGCCATCGTTGCTTGTGGCAGTACATGTGGTGTGGTTATTTTAGAAACCCGGGTTCACAGAGTGGCCAAATAGATGCCTGATTTATTAAGTGCTCCCTGTTTACTGCGGTGATGTAGCATTAAATGGGGAAGTAGAAGATTAGTCCGGTCTGTTCTAAAAGCCGTCCTCTTTTGCATGTATGGGTAGGCTTCGTTGAATCAGTTGGATTAATAGTAGATGAAATTGGCTTTTGTCCTTTTTAAGTATTTTCCCTTTGGTGGCTTGCAGCGTGACATGCTACGTATCGCCCATGTCTGCCAGGCTAGAGGCCATGATATACATGTTTACTGCCTGACTTGGGAAGGTGATGTTCCTGATGGCATTGAGCTACATCTGTTACCGATTAAGCGCCTGACAAATCATTCAAAATATGAGGCTTTTCACAAGGAACTGCAGATCCGTTTGGCGCAGGATGAAGTCGAGGGTGTTATTGGCTTCAACCGAATGCCGGGACTGGATATTTATTATGCAGCCGATGCATGTTTTAAAGAGAAGCTTTCTCAACGTAATAGGCTGCTTCAATTGGGGTCTCGCTACCGCCATTTTCTTGAGTATGAAGAGGCTGTATTCGGTAAGAAGTCGAACACCAATGTGTTGTTGATCTCCCCGCCCCAGCTGGAGAATTTCGTCCAGCACTATGGTACATCACGTGATCGTCTCCATTTGTTGCCGCCTGGGATTACCCGCGATCGGGTGGCTCCCTCTAATGCTCAAGAAATTCGTGCTCAATTTCGGAAAGAATTCAATCTGGTCGATGATGAGCGTCTGTTGTTGGCCATAGGCTCGGGTTTTAAGACAAAGGGTCTGGATCGTACCCTTCTGGCGTTTAACTCACTGCCTGCCAGGCTGCGGGAACGGACGCGCTTGCTAGCTATGGGCAATGATAATCCAGGGCCTTTTATCAGGATGGCAAAGAAGCTTGGGTTGGATGGGAGATTTGAAATTATGTCGGGACGGGATGATGTGCCCCAATTTTTACAGGGAGGGGACCTCCTGGTTCATCCTGCCTATTATGAAAATACTGGTACGGTGTTGCTTGAAGCGCTGGTGGCAGGCTTGCCTGTGCTAACCACAGATAGTTGTGGTTATGCTTTTCATGTCGAGCGATCAAAAGGTGGTTGCGTAGTCCCGTCACCATTTCAGCAGGAGCGGCTCAATCGGGAGTTGTTGCAGATGCTGGACTCTCCACGACGTGATGAATGGCGTAGCAATGGTATTGCGTACGGAGTGGTAGAAGATCTCTATAGCATGCCAGAGTTGGCTGCAGATATTATTCTGGACCAGGTGTCCACCAAGTGATCTGGTTCTCTACTGGCTTCCTGGCTTCCTGGTCTGGGCGTATACCAACGCTGGCTGAGATCTTTGATATTTCCGGAGAGGTCTATCGCGCACCGGAAGGTGCCCAGCGGCGCACCCTTCGCTTTGAGTGTGGAGGTAAGGGGTTTTTCGTAAAACTGCACTGGGGGGTGGGTTGGAGGGAGATATTTAAGAACCTAATCAGCCTGCGACCACCCATACTTGGTGCGTCCAACGAGTGGCTTGCGATCCAGCGTTTGGAGCAGCTGGGAGTTGAGACCATGCGGCTTGCGGGCTACGGGCTGGAGGGGCGTAATCCTGCCAAACAGCGCTCCTTTGTCATAACTGAGGAACTGGCAAACTGTACCAGCCTGGAAGACTATTGCCGAGACTGGGTGCAGTCTCCACCAGAGTTTGCAGCGAAATTAAAGCTGGTTGAGCGGGTGGCTGAGATGTCTCGCCACCTGCATAATAATGGGATTAACCATCGGGATTTCTACCTCTGCCATTTTTTGTTGCAGAACCCATGGGACGGGCGGAAGGACATGTTGCATCTTTACCTTATTGATCTGCATCGGGTGCAGATCCGTGATAGAACCCCCAAGCGATGGATAGTAAAGGATATTGGTTCGCTCCTCTTTTCTGCCATGGATATCGGGCTTACCCGGCGTGATGTTTTGCGGTTCTTGCGCACATATTTTGCGCGTCCGCTTCGTGTGGTTTTGACAGAAGAGGCAACTTTTTTGCGCACAGTACAACAAAGGGCTGACGCCCTCTATGCAACCAGACCCTTGTTAGAGGATGCGACGCAGAGGGAATAGGAGAGGCTTTTTGGGAACAGGTTACATGCTATTATGTAGCAAATGATCTTCAAGCATGTCGATGCTTATACGCAACTACGCAAAATAAATGACAAACCAGCAAGATATCTCAGTCATCATGTCCTGTTACAACAACGAGGATACCATTCTCGATGCTGTGAACAGTATTCTTGAGCAACATTTTTCATCTTTTGAGTTGATTGTTGTTAATGACGGCTCTAGTGATGGCACAAAAGAAAAGCTTAATTCCATAAGGCACCCGCGCTTAAAATTCATCAATAATCCAGAAAATATCGGATTGACCAGGTCGCTTAATAAGGCTCTTTCCATGTCCCAAGGGCGTTATATTGCACGCCAGGACGCCGATGATGTGTCCATGCCAGGGCGGCTGGAAAAACAATTCAACTATATGGAAGCCCACTTGGATGTTGCTGTGCTTGGTACTGGTCGGGCAACCCTGGATGAACAGGGGAAGGTGTTGTCCTCACTATCGCTTTCTAAAGAGCCAACATTTACCGATCTACTAAAGAGTAACTGCTTTGTTCATGGGTCAGTCATGATACGCAAGGAAGTGTTAAATGATATGGGTAGTTACAACGAAGATTTTCGTTTTACTCAGGATTATGAGCTATGGTTGAGAATCGCAGAAAAATATCGGGTTATGAATCTGCAGGAACCATTATATGGGGTTCGTCGCCATAATAACCGCGTCACTCTAACCCAGCTTCCTAAAGCGGTATTATATAGATTATTGGCAAAAAATATGTACCAGGGAAAAATTTCACCTGAGATCATGGGTAGGATTCAAGAGCAGGGAATAGATGTCTACTATGATTCTTTGTGCAAGAGAGATAGAGTCGAATTTCATAAGAAAGCGATCTCGAAATATAAAAATAACGCCCTCTATAGTGAGGCCAAAAATCACCTCGTTGAGTTGATTAAATTAAAGCCATACTCAGTAAATCTAATTGTCGAACTGGCCATTCTTGATCTTAAGGAACGCGTTAATAATTCATAGTTGGGCTCGTAATAAATTCCACGTCATGACATATTTTCAGACATCAGGTTAAGTTCCTCAAAAACTGCAATATATTGGCGATCACAATACCCTATGGAATAATCTGTGCTGGCTTTGATGCTCAGCTCTCGTTGTTTTGAAGCTCATTCTCAGGAGCCGGTATCAATTGTGGGAATATGATGTGTAGGGCATTGCGGTAGTGTGCGGATTATTTAACACCCGCACCTGCGCTCTATGGTAATAAATGAATCCTGATTGTTTGGTGTAAGCGCTGTCATTCCAGCCTTGTTTGCAAAGCAGACTGCATCCATCGTGATCTACGTCCATTTTTACTGTGTTGGCTATGGGGATGGCTTATCAGCTGCGAAATGGACGCTGCATATTAGGGCAACTCTGATTAATTCTGTAAAATAAACCGGCAAGTCAGATATGCGTTGCGTATATGAAGTAGTGGTCCTGTTATCTGGCATGGTTATGTGGTACACACGGCCACGATTGGGCGCGGAAACAATAAACAAGACCCATGGTACTGTTGCAATTTGGCAGTGTATTCATCCCTGGTCTGGAGATCCTGCAGATCTCCTGGTGATTATGATGAATAGTGTGATTAGAAAAAACCTTAAAGCACATTGTAAAGAGTGTCAAAAGATTGGAATGGAGGTGCAGATTTTTGACGGTGCCCCCTGCTTTCTGGTTTTAGCTTTGCCGGGTTAATATAGAGGAAACCAGGAATCCCTTGGTCAAGTGCAGGTAACATTCTGAAACTACATGACGAATAGACAGCATACTGCCAATTCTGCTAATCAATTTAGTCTGATGACTCCATTGATTCCACGCCCGCATGGCCGTTGCTGACGTGCGGAATCGAGATCCCTTACCGCTAACCGATGGAGGTCTGCGTACTTTTCTGGTACGGGGAGTGCTGGGTAGCGGCGCGCTTAAGGTTGCCCAGGCCCTATTGTCGCTGGTACTCGCGATTCTGCTGGCTCGCATTTTGGGGCCGGAAGGGTATGGCGTCTACACCTTCGCCTTTTCCTTAGCAACCGTGCTTGCTATTCCGGCCCAAATGGGGCTGCCGACCCTGGTGGTGCGAGAGATGCCCCGTTACCACCTGAATGAGGAGTGGGGGCTGCTGCGTGGTCTTCTGCGCCGCGCCAATCAGGCCGTCCTGGGCTTTACTATACTGCTGATGCTAGCTGCAGCAGTGGTCTTGTGGTTGTTTGGCGAGGCAGATGAAGCGCAGCGCATGACAATCGCATGGGCTCTATTGCTGGTACCTCTCATCGCTCTTGGTGGGCTTAGAAGTGCAGCCCTACGTGGTTTACATAAGGTGGTACAGGGTCAGTTTTCTGAGTTACTGCGCCCAGCCTTTTTTGTTGCCCTTACTGTGGTTGCCCTGCTCACAGGTGCCCTTGGCCCACCACAGGCCATGGCGCTCCATAGCCTGGCGGCATTTCTGTCCTTCAGTGTAGGTGTGGTGCTGCTCCTGCGTGTGCTCCCGCCGGCTGTGCGCAACGCTGTGCCGGCCTATGAAACACGGACATGGGTAAAGAGTATCCTGCCGCTTTCATTGCTTGCGGGGATGCAGGTGATCGATGCTCAAGCCGATATCTTGATGCTCGCTCTGTTCACTACAAACGAGGAGGTGGGTATATACCGTGTGGCAGCGCAAGGAGCTGGTTTGGTGGCCTTCACTCTCACGGTGGTTAACATGGTTATTGCACCACAGATATCCCATCAATATCATGATGGCAATATGGCGAACTTGCAGCGCATGGTGACGTGGAGTTCGCGGGCTATTCTCATCACATCACTCCCCGTGGCCACTGCTTTCATTTTTTTCGGCGCACCCATTCTAAGTGTGCTCTTCGGCGTCGAGTATGCGGCTGGCAGTACCGCACTTGCCATCCTTTGCCTTGGGCAGTTGGTCAACGTGGCCACGGGGTCGGTTGGCTACTTGCTCAATATGACCGGTTATGAAAAGGATACCGTTAGGGTGGTGATGGTGACGGTGTTTGTCAACATCGTACTCAATCTTGCTCTTATCCCGCTCTTTGGAATAGAGGGTGCGGCCAGCGCGACAGCACTGAGCCTCGCCACCAGGAACATCCTGCTGTACCGGCAGGTTCGCAAACGGCTGGGGATCGATAGTTTCGCTATCCCATTCTTAAAAGCTAAACATACATTATGAAAAAGCCTAATTTTTTTATCATTGGTGCGCCAAAATGTGGTACCACATCATTGGCATCATGGCTTGGTGCTCATCCTCTGGTGTTTATGTCGCCAGACAAGGAACCACACTATTTTAATGAAGATACTCCTAGAAGAATCACGAAACTGAAGGAGTATGAGAAACTATTCAAGCAAGCCACTGTGGCGCAAAGAGCAATTGGCGAGGCATCAACCGGCTACCTGCTATCCGCAACTGCGGTGCCAAATATTTTACGTTACAATCCCAACGCCAAGTTCATAGTTATGCTGCGAAACCCCATTGATATGGCGCCTTCTCTCCATGAGCAACGTCTGTATCAATTTGTTGAAGACATAGCAGACTTTGAGGTTGCGTGGCAGATGCAAGACCAACGGCGCCAAAACCGTCAAATTCCTTCTGGGTGCAATGACCCACTTCATCTTCAGTATGGTGCCTATTGTAAAATTGGCGCCCAGGTTGAGCGTTTGCTAAAGATAGTCAAACGTGACCGCAGCCACTTTATTTTTCTTGATAGCCTTAAATTGCAACCTCGTGTTGAGTGGCTTTCATTGCTAGATTTCCTTGAGATACCAGATGATGGTAGGGTGAAATTTCCTGCCGAAAACACTGCAAAGGTGCGTAAAAACGTGAAGTTGGCCCGCTGGATCCTTCGAGCTGGACGGATCAGACGTAGACTCCTAGGTCGTCACTTCCAACTTGGGATACTAAATAGAGCAAACCGCGCGACGACGGTCGAGCGCGCTCGTTCATCTCTCAGTGCTGCCATGAAAGAGCGGTTGGTGGATTACTTTCATGAGGACATTAGACTACTAAGTGAACTAGTGGATCGGGACCTATCTGCTTGGCTTGATCCAAAATGAAGAAAGATTATTTAAGGCGAGAATTATAATGCGGCAGACAGATACCGGTGGCTTGAGTTGTCGCTTGGCCCTTTACCTTCCGTCGCTCAGGGGGGGTGGGGCGGAACGAGTAATGCTCAATTTGGCCAATGGTTTTGCCAAGCGCGGGCTGACTGTGGACCTCGTTCTGGCCCAACAAGAAGGTCCATATCTGAGCGAGGTGCCGGAAAATGTCAATGTGGTGGATTTAAAGGCAAGGCGGGTTCTTACAAGCCTGCCAGCGCTGGTGCGTTACCTGCGCAGGGAGCAGCCGGTCGCGTTGCTCTCGGCCATGGGTAATGCCAATATTATCGCGCTTTGGGCGCGAAAGCTTGCCAGGGCGCGAACGCACGTTGTAGTGAGTGCCCATAATACACTTTCTGAAAACGCGAAATATTCGAATGGCCGAGGGCGGCTGATACCCTATATCGCGCGGTGGTGTTACGGTTGGGCGGATGGCATCGTTGCAGTTTCTCGAGGGGTTGCTGATGATTTGAGCAATACTATTGACCTGCCACGAGAAAGAATTCGTGTTATTTATAATCCCGTGGTTGTGCCGGAGCTTTTCGAACTGGCCAAGGAACCGGTGGAGCACCCGTGGTTTCGTACCGGCGAGCCGCCGGTCATACTCAGTGCTGGTCGTTTGACCTCCGCTAAAGACTACCCCACGCTGCTCCGGGCCTTTTCTCTGGTCACAATAGAGCATCCAGTGCGATTGGTTATCCTGGGTGAAGGTGAGGGGCGGGCCAGGCTTGAAGCGATGGTTCGGTACTTAGAACTGGAGGATGTTGTGAGTTTGCCTGGCTTTGTAAAGAATCCCTATGCCTATATGTCTAAGGCTACTCTGTTTGTACTGTCGTCGGTCACCGAAGGGTTATCCTCTGTATTGGTAGAGGCGTTGGCGGTGGGTACGCCTGTGGTAGCCACTGATTGCCCGAGCGGCCCTGCGGAAATACTAGAAAACGGGCGTTGGGGACGGCTGGTGCCGGTAGGCGATGCGGATCTACTCGCAGCGGCTATGATGGAGGCGCTAGGTGATCCAAGTCCGTCAGATATTGCTCGCCGTGTGATGACTTTTGGGGCCGGTCAGGCGGTGTCTGAGTACCTGTCGGTACTGGGGTTGATAAGTGACTAACTTTGCTATCTTGCTAGGATTTATGTTCATGGCTGTCTGTGCGGCATTCGCGATACTGCACAGCATGCGCCTAGGTAGAATGACGCTATTAGACTGGGCTTTTCTCAGTATGGCCGGAATCTATGGTGGCGGGTGGGCGTTGGTGGTGTTTGTTACAAAGCAAGGTGGTAACCCCGCTTGGTCGGTTTGGCTTCTTCCATTTGAAAGGCTCTATCCGATTCATACTCTCTGCAGCTTGCTTCTCGCAGGCTCGATTGTGATTGGATGGGTGCGAATGGGGACGCTGTTGCGAGTTCAAAAATATCAATGGCCACTTAGCTCTTTGAAGAGTAGTGAAGACCGGTTGGTTACAGTGATGTGGTTGTTGCTTTCTGTTGCTTTTTTAACGCAATGGCTTTACTCACAGGCTTATGACGGCTTTATCGGTACGCTCGAATATTCTTCAGCAATCCGTTCATCCAGATTTGATGTGGTTCCACACAATACCTTTAGCTTTCTTAAGCCATTCGGTGGTCTGGCTTTTTTAGCGTCGTTTGGGTTTTTCGGTCTATGGTTGTCGAATCAGCGCCGTGCGGGTGTTTTTATCGGCCTTGCGGTCTCCATCCTGTTTTCGCTTTATCTGCTTTATTCATGGCAAGGACGGATAAAATTTCTCGTATATTTGGCAACCTTTGTGCTCGGGGTATTGTTGTACCGGCGCCCGCGTCCATTGAACCTGATAGTGACGGGTGCGGTAATAATGTGTGCCATCGTTGTTGCCACCTACTATGTTAGCATCTTGTCGGATTTGAAATCCACTGACAATTTGCATGTCTTTCTGGCACACGAACTTTCGTTTCCATTTGGTAGCTTCTTTGCTCAGCTTGATTTGGGGGAGCACCTGTTACGTGGTTTTAAAGATTTCTTTGTGTCACCCATATATTTGTTGCCCTCATCGTGGTGGTCAGAATGGGTAGAAAGTATTAGCCAGGTCAATACCACCGTACTCAAGGGTGCACCTAAGGGTGAACGTGGGGTGACTGGCGGTGTTCCAACCGATTTGCTTACACTTGGACTTATGCAAGCATCGGTCTTTGGTATCGTCGTTGTCGGTATTATGTTCGGGGTTCTACTTCGTTTATCCCAGTACCTGCTAGATCGGCTTCCTCATACGGGGGTGCGTGCCGTTTTCGAAGCTTATGTTGCGCTTTCAATTGCCGCGCTGGGAGTTTTTTACGCCCAACCAGAACTGTTTATTCCAGGCAATTTTGCTTTACTTGTGGCGACGGTGCTGTTGATTATTTTTCTTAAAATACCGAGGTTTCGATGGTTCTAGACACACCATCGATTGCATGCAAGATATGCAAACGTCTTTCAGTGATGGATAGGGGGTTCTCGGGGAGGCTGGTGGATTGAAGATTGTTCACATCATTACAGGACTCTCAACAGGTGGGGCTCAGCGGGCACTCTACAATCTTATGCGTGGTGGTCTTGGCGTGCGCTTCAATAGTCACATCGTTTCTTTGAGTAATGAAGGAACCATGGGGCCGTTGATTAGAGAGCTAGGAGTGCCTGTCACTACACTGAATATGCTTGGTGGACTACCCTCGCTTTCCGGGTTGGTAAAATTGCGCCGAATAGTTAGAGAGTTCCAGCCCGACTTGATCCAGGGCTGGATGTACCATGGTAACTTGGCGGCAACTCTGGCGCGTACTTTTGCGCGGAGGCATCCAGCCCTGGCCTGGAATGTCCGTCACTCCCTGTATGATTTGGGCTATGAAAAGCCGATGACACGACAGGTGATCCGTTTGAATATGTTTTTTTCTTCCTCTCCCAATATGCTGCTCTACAATAGTCAGCTTGCGCGAAAACAGCATGAGGCCTTCGGTTTTGCATTGGGGAATGGGCTGGTAATCCCTAACGGGATTGATGTGCAGCGATTCTGTTTTTCAGATGAATCACGTACTCGCGTACGTTCTGAACTAGGTATCCCTGCAGAAGCTAATGTCGTTGGTCATGTGGCGCGACTGCATCCCATGAAGGGTCACCGGTTTTTTTTACGAGCAGCAGCTGATCTCGCCCAGCGGTATCCAGAGACGCATTTTCTGATTTGTGGCCAGAATGTTTCGCTGGAGAACGTAGCCCTGAGACAGCTGATACCTGTCCGGGCGCACGATAGATTTCATCTCCTCGGTGAACGTGGCGATGTTTCTGAACTAATGAGTGCAATGGATATTTTTTGCCTCAGCAGTGTTTGGGGAGAGGGATTTCCAAATGTGATCGGTGAGGCGATGGCGACTGGGTTGCCATGTGTGGTGACCGATGTGGGTGATAGTGCAGTAGTTGTTGGTGACACAGGAGTGGTGGTTCCTCCTCAGGATGAGAGTGCGTTTGTCACCGGAGTTGAGAGTCTGTTGACTATGTCCCCGGAGGAGCGCCGTATGCTGGGTGCGAGTGCGCAGGCCCGGATTGAAGCGAGCTATACATTGGAGGCGATTGTGGGACAATATGCTTCCTTATATGAAAAACTCCTGGCAGATATGAAGGTGGCCTGAGTATGTGCGGTATTGTCGGTTACTGGGGCGGAACGCGCAGTGAGGCAGTTATTGTGGAACAGATGGCACGCAGGATAATCAGCCGTGGGCCGGATGATTCAGGGGCATGGGTCGACGAGGGTTCCGGTGTTGCATTGGCCTATCGACGCCTATCCATCCTTGATCTTTCTTCCGCCGGTCACCAGCCTATGCGTTCAACCTGTGGGCGTTATGTGCTTGTCTATAACGGGGAGATTTACAATCATCAGGATCTGCGTGCCGATCTGGAAGTTGAGGGTGGTCATTTTGACTGGCGCGGTCATTCGGATACCGAGGTCTTGCTTGCAGCTCTGCGTCATTGGGGTGTAGAAGGTGCTCTTCAACGGCTAAACGGTATGTTTGCTTTTGGGCTGTGGGACAAGCAGGAACGCATGCTTTTCCTAGCTCGGGATCGTATGGGGGAAAAGCCGCTTTATTATGGCCATAGTGGCAACACCTTTCTTTTTGGCTCCGAGCTCAAGGCGCTGGCCGCCCATCCTGATTGGTGTGGGGAGGTTGATCGGGACGCCCTGGCACTTTACATGCGGCACAATTGCGTGCCGGCACCCTGGAGCATCTATCAAAACATCGCCAAGTTACCGCCAGCGCACTATGTCGTGATCTGTGAGGAAGGGCGAGCGGTGGGGCAACCGCAGTGTTATTGGGATCTGGGTGGAGTGGCAGAGCAGGGTGTAGCCATTGTCGATAGAGAACCTGAAGTATTGGTTGATGAGCTGGATATCCTGCTGCGCGATGCAGTGGGTCTGCGCATGGCGGCTGATGTTCCACTGGGCGCCTTTCTCTCTGGGGGGTATGATTCCACCGCTGTCGTGGCGCTTATGCAGGCACAGAGCGAGCGCCCAGTCAAAACATTTTCCATCGGTTTTCGCGAAAAAAGTTACAACGAGGCTGTGCATGCCAGGGCTGTTGCTAAACACTTAGGTACCGACCATACAGAGCTTTACGTTGGGTCAGAAGAGGCGATGGCTGTTATCCTTAAGCTGCCGGCTATCTATGATGAACCTTTCTCGGACTCTTCTCAGATCCCCACCTATCTGGTCAGTGAACTGGCCCGACGGCATGTGACGGTGAGTCTTTCGGGTGACGGTGGTGATGAGCTTTTCTTTGGTTACGGTCGTTATTTCATGGGTGAGCAGATCTGGACCAAACTCAGTCGCTTGCCCCTGCCTATGCGCAGGATAGGAAGTCGTATACTAGCAAAAGCACCCGGACGAGCTCTGGAAAAGGTTATGAACGTGCTTCCGAAGCGCTTGCAGATTACTCACTTGGCCGATCGTCTGCCCAAGCTGGGCGAGATTCTGGCTCATCCAAACGGTGTGGCCTTCTACCATGAACTGGTCTCGCACTGGAAGAACCCGGGTCAGGTGGTTCTTGGTTCCAATGAACCAGATACCCTTCTGAGTAATCCAGACCGACTGCCAAAGCTGCCCGGCCTAAGCGAGCAGATGATGTACCTGGATGCGATGACTTATCTGCCTGATGATATCCTTACCAAGGTGGATCGGGCGAGCATGGCCGTTAGCCTGGAAGCGCGGGTGCCGTTGCTTGACCATCGTGTAGTGGAATTTGCCTGGCGGGTACCCACCAAATATAAATACCGTGATGGTCAGGGTAAATGGCTGCTTCGTGAGGTACTGTACCGTTATGTTCCCCGTGATCTGATGGAGCGACCTAAAATGGGTTTTGGGGTGCCTGTTGAGCATTGGCTCCGTGGTCCATTGCGAGAGTGGGGTGAGGAACTACTTGGTGAAAAGCGCCTGCGCGAGGAGGGTTTTTTTGATCCGGCACCGATCCGCACGATGTGGGAAGAGCATGTGTCGGGTAAACGACGGTGGCACTACTGTTTATGGGATGTTCTGATGTTTCAGGCATGGCTGGAGTATAAGAAAAGTTATGGCTAAAATTGTAGTACTGGGCGGTTTGCCTAAATCGCTGATCAATTTTCGTGGTCATTTGTTGAGGGTCCTGGTTGATAAGGGTCACCAGGTTCACGCTTCTTCATCATTAGCTGATGCTGATCTGGTTGCGGCATTGGATGCGATGGGGGTTCAGCACCATCCTGTGTCTTTGACACGCACAAGTCTCAATCCTATACAGGATCTCGCGACCATCTGGCAGCTCGTTGTACTGTTGCGTAAAGTTAGACCGGATTACCTGCTTTCATACACTGTCAAGCCTGTTATTTACGGCACGCTTGCGGCATGGATTACGCGGGTGCCATTCCGCTTCGCCCTTATTACCGGCCTCGGTTATCCCTTCCAGGAAGAGGGCCGGAGACTGGTGTTGCGTTTTCTGGTTCAGCGGCTATATGCACTGGCCCTGCGACGGGCGCACAAGGTGTTTTTTCAGAATCCGGATGATGAGCGCCTGTTTCGTAACCTCAGTTTGTTGCCTGCACGGATCCCCTCCTGGGTGGTGAACGGTTCTGGTGTAGATGTTGCGGCGTTTAAGCACGTACCGTTGCCAAGCGGGGCACGTTTTTTGCTCATTGCCAGACTGCTGGGTGAAAAGGGAGTGCGTGTGTATGTAGAGGCTGCGCGCCTCATTCGAGCCAGGCACCCGGAGGTTGTGTTCGGTATGGTCGGCTGGATTGATGAGAATCCTGGTTCCATCGGTCAGCAGGAACTCGATGCCTGGATTGCAGAGGGCGCGATTCAGTTCTATGGTCGGTTGGCTGACGTACGGCCAGCGATTGCCGATTGTAGTATCTATGTGTTGCCCAGCTATTATCGCGAGGGTACGCCGCGTACTGTGCTGGAGGCGATGGCGATGGGTCGGGCGGTAATCACCACCGACGCACCAGGTTGCCGGGAAACAGTGGTGAATGGAGAGAATGGGTTTCTGGTGCCTGTAAGGTCGGTTGCTGCGTTGGAAGCCGCCATGCAGCGTTTCATTGATGAGCCGGGGTTGATTGCGCAAATGGGACGCCGCTCACGTGAAATTGCAGAGAAGAAGTATGACGTGCGCAAGGTAAATGCTGTGATGTTGCGTGAGATGGGGATTGATTGAGGTGGGCGTTGGAGAGATCTGCGAGCGCTGACTATTCTTCGGTAACAGGGCAGTGGTTATTTTGCCAGAGTGTAGGTTGAACCCTTTTAATGGGGAGTTGCAAGGTGCGGGACAAAGTTAGTATAGCTATCACATGCATTGGGTCAGGTATTGGGCAATCCATCTTGGATTCAGTCCGGTTGTCACCATTGCCGCTCAGAACGGTGGGGGTTAGTAATGATCTGCTTGCTTATGGTGTGCTTGATTGTGACCTGCACGAGTACTTGCCCTCGATTTATGAAGCAAGCTATATAGGTGATTTGCTTAATATATGCATCAGACATTCTGTAAAACTGGTCATACCAGGGACAGATGATGATGCTCTGGTTTTGTCGAACCACAAAAAGCAGTTCGATGAGCATGGCGTAGTGTTATTGGCATCTAATTATGAACTTATCTCACTTTGTCGTGATAAGGAGATGTTATATAAAGAGTTTCATTTGATTACAGATGACTTTGCATTGACCTTGAATAAGGATGATTGTCTGCAGGCCCTGAATCAGGGGGGGGTGTCTTTTCCCTGCGTTGTAAAACCACGGGATGGTAGTGCATCAATAGGAGTTAACCTAGCATCAAGTATAAATGAGATATTTTCAACCGATGATAACTATATTGTTCAGGAGTTGATTTATCCGGAGCAGAAAGATCCAAATTTTGACATATTCTCAGATGGGATTAAAAATGGTCAGATTCTGCAGTTATCAGAAATCTCAGTACAAATCATCACGGACATTGATGGCAAGGTAATTGGGAAAGCAGCAACCAGAAATAAGTTGAAAAATGGTATTCCTGTAGAAATTGTACCAATAGATGATGAGTCTATTTGGTCTGCGGTAGACAAACTTACCCCTAAACTTTTAGAGCTGGGTATGCGTGGGCCATTGAATCTTCAAGGACGCATGACTGATACGGGGGTCAGGTGGTTTGAAATCAATCCGCGTTTTACCGGAATTAGCGGAACACGTGCATTAATGGGGTTTAATGAGGTCGAGGCGTGTATCAAGAGTTTTTTGGGTATGCGTGATCAAACTCCTTTCCTGGCAATTAACCACAAGAAATATGGGGTAAGGCAGGTAGCAGACAAAACGGGATGTATTGCTAACAGTGATAATCAAATTATGCTGGTAACCGGGAGTACGGGTTATATAGGCAGAAACTTTATCAATGACATCAGCAAGACTGGCTCTTACTCTCTGTGGACATTAGGTTTTGATAAACAAAATGCGCGGAACCTTTTCAATGGTAAGGTGGATAGATATTTTGACAGGGCCGACCTGAGTAATGGAAATATTCCTTGGGGTCGGATTGATGTAGTGCTTCATTTTGGGTTTGCGCGCCCACACTGTACCAGTGAAGAAATTGCAGACAGCATCACTTTTACACGTAATGTTTTCATGTATGCTGGCATGAATAACGTTTCATCAATAATCAATGCATCTTCACAAAGTGTATATGGCCAAGCTACCCGGCCGCTATGGAAGGAGGAGTCTCCAATATCACCGGAAACACCCTATGCAATGGCCAAATATGCAAGTGAACTATATTTGCAAACGGAAAAAGAAAGAAACAAGCAAATCAATATTACTTCCTTGCGGCTGGCAAGTTTGACGGGCGGTCAAGATGGTTTGGTTTTTACTGATCTGCCATCAAGATTTGTGAAACTAGCCCTTGAAGGAGAACCGTTAAATATTTATGGGGAACATGTTTTTGAAAGGTTGGATGTTCGAGATGCAGTAGGTGGCCTTATTAAGCTGCTTGCAATGCCGCATGAGAAGTGGAGGCGGGTATACAATCTGGGTAGTGGAGAAACGTTTAGCATTGATGAACTGGCTAAAAATATAATAGAGCAGGTGCAGGTGGCAGGGAAAGGAAAAGGTGCCCGCATAGTGAAACTTGATCGTGATAAGAGCTTGTATTTTGGTATGAATAGCGAAAGATTTTTTAAAGACACTGGCTGGAAACCTCAATACTCCCTGGTGGATTCGATTGCATCATTGGTTGAATATATTGATTGAGGCTATGGAAAACAGGGGGTGGTCAACCCCTGAATGAGTTGTTTTAGGGCGGCGAGTAGATTTGCATGCTGCATAATCAAGTTGCACTTGTTGCTTGAAACTGCGCACTCTTGTGGATCAAGATATACTGAGAATATTGCCGCCAGCAGACGTGACAGGTTTATTTGCTTCAAGGAAAAAATGCTGATGCGCATGTACGGCGGTACAAGTGCCTAGGTTTCCTGATACTCCTGTAAATAATAAATTGAAAGATCAGCCCAGGCTCTGGATGTATCCACCCGCGGAGCTGCAGTGTTATGTTTTGTGCCTATAGCGCATCCATATAACTATGAGGTAATAAAGTGCTTTCATCATGTGCCGGAAAAACAATTATCAACTTTACCCCCACAGGCATGATTCCAACACGTGCGATGACGCCGCACGTTCCATTGAGTGTCAATGAAATTGTTGAGGATGTTCATCGGGCATGGGAATTAGGTATAACAATGGTTCATCTACATGCCAGGAATGAGAAGACCGGTGAACCGACAAACAGTGCAGAGGAATATAGAAAGATTATCGAAGGTGTGCGCGCTATTACCAAGGAACTAATTATTTGTGCGTCTTTGAGTGGGCGATATTGCAGCGAATTAGAGAAGCGTGCAGAGCCTCTATTGCTCGATGGTCCAGACAAACCGGATATGGGCAGTCTTACCTTGAGTTCGTTGAATTTCAATAGGCAGGCTAGCATTAATGAGCCAAGTATGATTCAGCAACTTGCAACGCTGATGATGGAGCGCGGTATCGCCCCTGAACTGGAGGTATTTGATGCTGGAATGATTAACTACGCACACTATCTTAAGGGAAAGGGCTTGCTCAAGCCGCCACACTATTTCAATCTGATTCTTGGCAATATTGCTTGTGCCCAAGCAGACCTGCTCCATGCGGGTATTATGGTTCGTGATTTGCCAAAGGATTCATATTGGAGTCTTGCGGGTATAGGTGCAGCACAAGTGCAGATGAACTCTGTCGCGATTGCTATGGGCTGGGGGGTGCGTGTAGGCCTGGAGGACAATATCTGGTTTGATAGGAACAGGACGAAATTAGCGACGAATGCGGATTTAATCAGGCGTGTGCATGTGATTGCAGAGGCCAACGAGAATGTTGTAATGCCAGCGGCCGAGTTGCGGCAGCAGCTTGGGCTCTGTGCGGGCGTTGATGGCAGATTTGGGGTGGCGCATGCGGGTACTGAAAATACTGCCTGAATCCCGGTAAGGATAGCGTTAGGACATGCTTTGAGAATGATCTTACCCCAAGGAGTTTGAGCTGCTATTGATCAGGCGGGTGTTTTGGTCACCAATTTCCGACTGTTACTGTGGACCCAAGTGGTCATTGCTTTTGGCGGCGCTCTGGTTTTAGCTGCGTTCCGGTTTTTTTGCAGCTGCTAGAGCGGATGCATGATGCATTCGGGCTGGTGTGGGTCTTTGTCTTTCCGGCATCGTAACAGTCTTAGAATTACTAAGGGGTGGTTTAATGCTTGCAGTAGTATCAATGATAGTTTCGTACTTTGCATCGGCGGTGTCTCATTGGCCAAGTAGTAAATTTATTCTCCGGATATTATTTTGTGGCTTCATATTCAGGTAGATAGGCTTATGGTGCGGTTCCTGATTCTGTTGGTGTTGAAGATGATAGAAGCTATGAATTTCACCTTGTCAATGAAAGCGGGGTCGTCCGTTTTAGGGCGCTGGGTGGACAGCAAGCCGCCTTATGTTGTTAGTTGCTTCGGTTGCACTGCAGCAAATTGATCGAGCAGGTATAAATGTTATGCTGTTGCTACAAAGTCTACAATCGATAAATGCCGAGAAATATTGCCGCAGATCGCTATCATCTGAGATGCTGTCCTTACTTACTGTTGGATTTGCGCCAGATATCAGGCGACTCTCTGATGTGATCTTGGGTATTGGTCTGATTGCCCAATCTCAGCACGATAGGCGGATTGAATTTGAGTATGATCAAATATTACGTATATGGTGTTTGATTTAATGTTGTCATGTCAGCAGCTTATGAAACGCACGTTTGATGTGTTGGTTGCCTTTTTGGGGTTGGTGGTCTTATCTCCAATCATGGTTATTTCTGCACTGCTGGTTTGGGTGGATATGGGGCGCCCGATATTTTATCGGCAGACCCGGCCAGGGCTGGCAGGTTTGCCTTTCATGATATGCAAGTTGCGTACAATGTCTGATGAACACGATGTTGATGGTCAGTTGTTACCTCCTGAGCAACGGTTGACTGGTTTGGGTAGACTGCTGCGTACTGCGAGTATTGATGAGTTGCCGCAGTTGTGGAATGTACTCAAGGGCGATATGAGTTTAGTGGGCCCACGTCCGCTATTGATGGAGTATCTGGATCGTTATACACCGGAGCAGGCAAGGCGGCATGAGGTGCGTCCTGGTATTACCGGTTGGGCGCAGGTAAATGGACGCAATTCGCTCGACTGGGAGGAGCGTTTCAGGCTGGATGTCTGGTATGTTGGCCATTATGGTTTTTGGCTTGATGTTCGGATATTGTGTTCGACTGTTCTTAATTTGTTTAGGCGGGGCGGGGTGAATTTTGCCGGTGATAGGGTGAGTAACCGCTTTCAAGGCGCATCAGGCGATAGTTGTAAGAAGGGAACGACAGGGACGGATAGATAATGAAGCAGGATTTACTGATTTTTGGCATTGGTGGTTTTGGTCAGGGCGTACTTGAGGTCGCTGAGGCCATGAATGACGAGTCGGATATGTGGAATATCCTTGGGTTTCTCGATGATGATGCAGATAGGCAGGGGGAGACGGTAAGTGGGTATCCCGTTTTAGGGGGGCGGGAATGGCTGCACACCCGCCAGGCAAATGTTGTTGTTTGTTTGGGTAGTACCTCGGTAAGAAGACGGGTGGTGTTTGATCTGAGCAGAAGCAGCAATGTTCATTTTGCGGCGCTCATTCATCCGCGCAGTACTGTATCAAGGCGTAGTAAAGTAGGCGATGGCTCGGTAGTTTTCGCTGGTGCTGTCATCGATACGCACACACGGATTAGTGAGCATGTGTTGGTGGGTCGCAATGCCTCTCTTGGACATGATCTTGATATTGGTGATTACGTCAATTTGTTTCCTTCTGTTAGTCTTTCTGGGCATAGTTTTGTGGGTGAAGGATGTGAGATTGGCACCAATGCCACCGTGATCCCTGGTGTGAGGGTAGGCGCATGGAGTGTAGTCGGTGCTGGAGCGGTTGTCGCCCGTGATTTGGAAGATAACGTGACGGCGGTGGGGATGCCGGCCAAAGAGGTTAAGCGTCGGGATGCAGGGTGGCACCTTGTTTGACTCTGTAGGGGGGGTGTTTCGCTTATGAGCGATCTATCATTCGCCGCTTGGCCTTCATTTGATTCGGAAGAGATCAAGGCAGTATCTGATGTATTAGCCTCTAATCGAGTCAACTACTGGACGGGAGAAAACGGTAGGCGGTTTGAGAGCGAGTTCGCGGCCTATTGCGGCGTTTCCCATGGGGTCGTGCTGGCTAATGGTACGCTTGCCCTGGAGCTGGCCCTGAAGATTCTCGATATCGGTCCGGGTGATGAGGTTATTGTACCGCCACGCACCTTTATCGCTACCGTAAGCTCTGTGGTACTAAGTGGAGCCAGACCGGTTTTCGCAGATGTGGATTTGAACTCACAGAATATTACGGTCGATAGCATTCGTGAATGTATAACCCCCAGAACCAAGGCGATCATTTTGGTGCATCTGGCTGGCTGGCCCTGTGATATGGATCCGATAATGGAGCTTGCCAGGGAGTATGACATAAAGGTGGTTGAGGATTGTGCCCAGGCCCATGGTGCTCGCTATAAGGGTAGGGTGGTTGGGAGTATTGGTGATGTCGCAGCCTTCTCTTTCTGTCAGGACAAGATTATGACTACTGGCGGGGAAGGCGGAATGCTGCTGACCAATGACCAGGAGCTATGGGAGCGTGCCTGGGAATACAAGGATCATGGCAAGAGCTATGATGCCATATATCGGCGTGAACCGAATCCGGGAGAGGTGTTCCGCTGGGTGCATGACTCCTTTGGCACCAACTGTCGTATGACTGAGATGCAGTCGGCAATAGGGCGTATCCAGCTGAAAAGGCTGGATACATGGGTGGAGCGCAGACGCGCCAATGCCCAGATTCTGACTGATCGTTTTGCCAGCCACAAGATATTGCGGGTTCCGGAGCCAGGAAATGAAATATACCACTCTTATTACAAGTTTTATGCCTTTGTGCGCCCGGAAATGCTCAAGGCCGGCTGGGGTCGTGATAGAATTATCCGCGCCGTAACGGCTGAGGGTGTTGCGTGTTTTCATGGCAGTTGCAGCGAAGTGTATCAGGAGAAGGCGTTTGTCGGCACCGGACTGGCACCAGGCAGCAGGCTGCCTGTAGCACGTAAGTTGGGTGAAACCAGCCTGATGTTTCTGGTGCACCCAACTATGACAGAATCGGATATGCATCGCATGGCAGATGCAGTGGACAAGGTATTGGCTGAGGCGGTGAGCTAGTGGAGTTGCATTTCAGGGACAAAATCAAGCGGTCGCTCCCAACAGTAATCCTTGACCTGTTGATGGTGCTGGCTGCCTGGTTTTGCGCCTACTGGCTTAGATTCAATTTCGATAGCATCCCGGATCGCTATTATCAGTATGCGCTAGAGTCAGCCCCGGTTGTCGTGATGGTGCAGGGGGCGGTGCTGTTCTGGTTTGGGGTATTTCGCGGTATCTGGCGTTTCGTCTCCCTTAATGATCTGATGGCGATTCTAAAGGCGGTGTTTGTGGGCACTGCAATGGCCATGACCGTCATGTTTCTGGGAGTGCGCCTGGGGAGCGTTCCCCGCTCAGTCCCAACTCTTTATTTCATTCTGCTGATTGCATTTCTGGCCGGTCCACGGTTGCTCTATCGTTGGTTTACGGAGCGACAGATGGTTCTGGGCCCGGGGAAGCGAGTGCTTATAGTTGGTGCCGGGCAGGCCGGTGAGATGCTTATCCGGGACTTGATGCGCGGGGCCGGGAGGGATTATGAGCCAGTGGCCATTGTGGATGACAGGCCAAGACGTCAGGGTCGCCATGTGCATGGTGTGCCGGTGATGGGTGGCTGCGAAGATATCCAGGAGCTGTGTGATAACCTGGATATTGATCTGATTATGCTGGCGATACCATCGGCTTCATCCAATCAGATGCGGCGAGTGGTTGCCTACTGCGAGAAGACTGGGGTGGCGTTCCGGACCGTGCCTGATCTGGGATCGCTACTGTCCGGGCAGGTCTCCATCAATGAACTGCGAGAGGTTTCCATTGAGGATATTCTGGGTCGGGAGCCGGTGGTTCCTGATTGGAGAGCTATCAGTATGGGGCTGGAGGGACGCACCATCCTGGTTACCGGTGGAGGTGGTTCTATCGGATCAGAACTGTGTCGGCAGATAGCCCGGCTGAATCCTGCCAAGTTGGTTCTGCTGGATAATAGTGAATTCAACCTGTATTCGATTGAGATGGAATTGCGTCGTGAAATCAGCGATGTCCCGCTGGTATTTCAGCTGGGAGACGTTAGTGACATAGTGACTGTCAGGCGTGTCTTTGAGCTCTATACCCCCGATGTGGTGTTTCATGCGGCGGCTTATAAGCATGTACCAATGCTGGAGGATCAGGTCAGGGCTGCGATCAAAAATAATGTCATAGGCACACGCAATGTAGCCATGGAAGCGGACCGATCTGGATGCTCGGAATTTGTGTTTATTTCTACCGACAAGGCGGTAAATCCATCCAATGTCATGGGGGCAAGCAAACGGATGGCTGAGATCTTCTGCCAGAACCTGAATGTTCGCTCAGATACCAATTTTATAACTGTACGCTTTGGTAATGTTTTGGGGTCTGCCGGCAGTGTTATCCCGCTGTTTCGTAAGCAGATTGCCGAGGGTGGTCCGGTTACAGTAACCCATCCGGAGATTGAGCGTTATTTCATGACCATTCCCGAAGCATGTCAGTTGATTATGCAGGCCTCGGTGATCGGTTCGGGCGGTGAGATTTTTGTATTGGATATGGGAAGGTCGGTAAAGATCCATTATCTGGCTGAGCAGATGATCAGACTCTCAGGCAAAGTGCCCGGCAGTGATGTGGAGATTATTTATACTGGCCTGCGCCCTGGTGAAAAGCTGTATGAAGAGCTGTTTCATGACAGTGAGCGGTTAGAGCATACCAAGCATGAGAAAATATTCCTGGCCCGACATCGTGTCGTCGAGTGGAAAAAACTTGAGGCGCTGATAGAGAAGATGATCCATGCCTGTAATTGTTATGATGAAAATGAGTTGTTCCAGTGTATTGAGGAATTTGTACCTGAAAACAGAATAAAACTGTTGGCAGAGGATCTGGATGCTGTCGCCACTCTCCATGTGGCGGAGAGCCAGTGATCATTTGTGCAGGCTTGGCTGGCAAGCAGAATTAATTCAGTAAAAATCCCTTAATAAATATTTGATCCAATGATTTCCATAACCCGCTACCCGCAAGTCATCCATGGTATAAAATTTCTGGTGGATCCTGCCTGGAAGGAGCAACTGGCCCGGATTGGCCTGCGTGAGGATCAGTCATGGAGTCAGCTGAAGCCTGGTCAGAGGGTATCAGGTTCTCCCCATTCAGGTTGTTTTCGCGTGCAACTGGATGATGGAGAAGTGGTCTACTTCAAGCGCTATGTGTATCCACCCAAGCGCTGGTTTGAGTTTTTACTACGGCCGGGCAAGGCGGGAGTGGAGGCTTGGGCCTACGCCACTCTGCAACAACTTGGTATACCAACACTGGATGTGGTGGCCTTTGGCGAGCAGCGGGCCTTTGGAGCCCTGGTGGCCTCCTTCATCGTAACCCGCGAGGTGCCAGGCAGCCATGATTTGAGCAAGTATGGCCCCGAGGTATGGTATCAGCTGCCACAGGACGAACGTAAACGCATCTATGATAATATTACCAATGAGCTTATTGCACAGATGCAGAAGGCCCATGGGGCCTGCTTTTTTCATCATGATCTCAAGTGGCGCAATATTCTGCTACAGCAGAATGGGGGTGGTTTTACCCCGGTATGGATAGATGCGCCCCGTGCCTCCCGCATGCGGCTGCGCCGCCGCCGGGGAGTGGTGGTGGATCTCTCGGGACTGGCGCGGATAGCCGTTAGTCTGGTCAGCAAGTATGACCGCATGCGCTTTGTCTGGCGCTATCTGGGGGATTCCAGAAGACCGGGAGATACCTGCCGGCTTTACCGAGAGGTAGGGCGGCATCTGGGTCGGCGCATGCCGACTAAAAATGTGCAGACTAAAAAGAGATAGGTTAATTCCGTTATGCGGTTGATGTCCGGGAATGAATATGCCCAGTTGGTCCAGGGTGCAACTGAGCTGGAGCGCGATAAGCATGGTGTAAAGGTGCTGTTGTCTCGGGGTGGGCGTGTTATTAAGCTAATCCGGATAAAGCGTTGGCTGACACTCTCGGTAATCTATCCCTACTCATTTCGCTTTCAACGCAATGCCAGACGTCTTGATTCCATGGGTATCTCAACAGTGCATGTAGAGCAGCTGTTCTACTGCCATCATATCCGCCGTCATGGGGTGATCTATCCCCTGCTGGATGGAGAGTCACTGGAAAATATCGCATCAGTGGATGGGTTATCGGAGGATCTATTCCGCAAGCTGGCGGGCTTTATTGCCCAACTGCATGCCAAGGGAATCTTTTTCCGTTCCCTGCATCTGGGAAATATCCTGCTGTTACCGGATGGTGAATTGGGTCTGATAGATGTGGCGGATATGCGGTTTTCCCCATCACCCCTGCGAGTGGATCAGCGTAAGCGTAACTTTCGTCATCTGCTGCGTAACCAGAAGCATAGAGAGATCTTTGTGGATTTTGGCCTGGAGCGCTTTCTGGCGTTATATCTTAAGGCAGCGGCCCTGTCTGAAGCGCGCTCGAAGAGAATCATGTCGGTGGCAGAAACTGCACACAGCTGACAGGCGTCAGCGCCGTTAAACAGGCCCATCTTGTGTTACCATCTGATTTTTAAAAACAATCTACCTGAATCAATGAAAGAACTACCGGATTTTAGTGGCATAAAGGTGCTGGTCGTAGGCGATGTGATGCTGGATCGCTACTGGCATGGCGGCACCAATCGCATCTCACCCGAGGCCCCGGTCCCGGTGGTGCGCGTGACCGAGGAGGAGGGCCGCCCCGGCGGGGCTGGCAACGTGGCGCTCAATATAACCGCGCTGGGTGGCAACGCCTCTCTACTGGGTTTGACCGGGGATGATGAGATGTCCAACACCCTGGCGCAGCGTCTCCAGGAGCGGGGGGTGGAGTGCAATTTTGAACGCCTGCCGGGTCTGCCTACCATCACCAAACTCAGGGTGATAAGTCGCCATCAACAGCTGATACGGCTGGATTTTGAAGATGGCTTTCCTGGTTTTGATTCGGCGGAGTTTCTGTCCCGGTTCGATGGTCTGCTGGTGGAGGCCGATTTGGTGGTGCTGTCAGATTATGGCAAGGGCACCCTGCGAGATGTGAGCCAGTTTATAGCCCGCGCCCGTGCTGCCGGTAAACCGGTCCTGGTGGACCCCAAGGGTACCGACTTCAGCAGATATTCCGGCGCCACCCTGATTACCCCGAATCTGTCAGAGTTGGAAGCGGTGGTGGGTCGTTGCGACAGCGATGAGCAGTTAGTGGAGCGAGGCCAGGACTTGATGCAGCAGTATGGTCTGGATGGCTTGCTGGTAACCCGAGGTGAACATGGCATGACCCTGTTGGAGCAGGGCAAGCCGCCGCGTCATCTCCCCACCCACGCCCGCGAGGTGTTTGATGTGACCGGCGCCGGTGATACCGTGATCTCGGTACTAGCCGCAGCTCTGGCTGCCGGCATGCCCATGGAGGCGGCCACCCAACTATCCAACGTGGCCGCAGGCATTGTGGTGGGCAAGCTGGGTACCGCTACCACCTCCCGGGATGAGATCAGAGATGCCCTGCTCGGACAGCAGGTGATCCATCGCGGTGCGGTGGACGAAGAAGCACTGGTGGTGGCCATGGATGCATCCCGGGCCAATGGTGAGACCATTGTATTTACTAACGGCTGTTTCGATATCCTGCATGCTGGACATGTTACCTACCTGGAGCAGGCCAGTCGCCTGGGTGATCGTCTGGTGGTGGCGGTAAACGTGGATGAGACCGTGCGTCAGCTCAAGGGCGATGACCGTCCGGTAAACACCCTGGAGCGGCGCATGACGGTATTGGCCGCCCTGGGTTGTGTGGATTGGGTAGTGCCGTTTTCCGAAGAGACGCCAGAGCGTCTGATCTGTCGCCTGAAGCCAGATTTTCTGGTGAAGGGCGGTGACAATAACCCGGATGATATCCCTGGCGCCAGGTGCGTGCGTGAGGCCGGGGGTGAGGTGAAGGTGATGAGCTTTGTGGACAACTGCTCCACCACCGGCACCATCGAATCTATCCGAAGCAAATCAAAATAATGCTCCTCCTGGGCACTAAAAAGCAGATGAGAGATATTGCATGAAGATAACGATCTTTGGCTCAGGATATGTGGGGTTGGTCACCGGCGCTTGTCTGGCGGAAGTGGGTAACGATGTCCTGTGTGTGGACATTGATCGGGAGAAGGTTGCTGGTCTGAAGCGTGGTGAGGTACCAATCCATGAGCCGGGGCTGGAATCCCTGGTCCAGGCAAATATGGAGGCCGGGCGGCTGGCCTTTACCACGGATACTGCGGAGGCCGTGGCCCACGGTACATTGCAGTTTATCGCCGTTGGCACCCCTTCGGACGAGGATGGCTCTGCCGATCTGCAGTATGTGGTGGCGGTGGCGCGGGATATTGGTACCCATCTCAATGAATATAAGATCATAGTAGATAAGTCCACTGTGCCGGTGGGGACCGCAGACAAGGTGCGCGCAGTATTGGAGCAGACCCTGGAGGAGCGCGGCCTGGGAGGTATGGGATTTGATGTGGTGTCCAATCCCGAGTTCCTGAAAGAGGGTGATGCCATTGATGATTTCATGAAGCCAGATCGCATCGTCATCGGCACTGACAACCGAGAGGCAGCAGAGCAGCTGCGCACCCTCTATGCCCCATTCAATCGCAACCATGACCGCATGATCGAGATGGACCTGCGTTCGGCCGAGCTGACCAAATATGCCGCCAACGCCATGCTGGCCACCAAGATCACCTTCATGAACGAGTTGGCCAATATCGCCGAAAGGGTGGGGGCTGATATCGAGCAGGTCAGGCTCGGCATCGGCTCGGATCAGCGCATTGGCTATCACTTCATCTATCCCGGAATGGGCTATGGTGGCTCCTGTTTTCCCAAAGATGTGAAGGCCCTGGAGCACACCGCAGGCCAACACGGATACGATGCCCGACTGTTGCAAGCGGTGTGCCAGGTGAATGCAGCCCAGAAACGCAGTCTGATCTCTAAGATCTACACCCACTTTGACAACAATATCGAAGGCCGGGTGTTTGCCTTGTGGGGGCTTGCCTTTAAGCCCAATACTGACGATATGCGCGAGGCCCCCAGCCGGGTGCTGATGGAGGCGTTATGGGCGGCTGGGGCCAGGGTTCAGGCCTATGATCCGGAGGCCGGGACAGAGGCCAGACGCATCTACGGTAATCGGGACGATCTGGTGCTGTGTGAATCGGCAGAGGATGCACTGGATGCAGCAGATGCCCTGGTGATTGTGACCGAGTGGAAGCAGTTCCGTTGCCCGGATTTCAACCACATCAGGGCCAAGTTGCGGACGCCGTTAATCTTCGATGGCAGAAATATCTACGATCTCGAGACCATGGAGCTGAAGGGCTTTACCTATTACGGCATAGGGCGTGGCGAGAGCAGCAAGCGTCAGGCATGACTTGTAAAGTCAGCGGATATGCATCAGGCCAGGGCTGACATAGCGATCTTCGGCGGCGGCATAGCCGGCCTCTGGACCCTGGCGCGTCTGCGTCAGGCCGGTTTCTCTGCCGTACTGTTTGAATCCAACGCCCTGGGCGGGGTTCAAACCATCGCCTCCCAAGGGATCATCCATGGCGGAGCCAAGTATGCCCTCACCGGTAATCTCACAGAATCGGCCCGCGCCATTGGCGCCATGCCGGGGGTGTGGCGTGCCTGTCTTGAGGGTGCTGGCGAGCTGGACCTGAGCCGGGTGCGGGTTCTTTGTGACCATCAATATCTCTGGTCCAACTCCAGTCTGGTCTCGCGTATGACAGGTTTTTTTGCCAGCAAGGCGATGCGCAGCCGTATGACCCCGGTGGGGCCGGATGCTCGGCCTCAGCCATTTCGACACCCTGATTTCAGCGGCACCCTGTATCGACTGGATGAGCAGGTGCTGGATGTGGCCTCGCTGATTGCGGAGTTGCAGCGTCAGTTTGGTGACCAGTGCTACCGGTTGCAGGAGGATGAACTCCAGCTTCAGGCGCAGGACAGTGGCTCCTATCTGGTGCGAATTCCGGGGCATGGGGTTGAGTTGGAGGTAGGTCGGCTGATCCTGGCCGCAGGTAAGGGCAATGCCGGGCTGTTAAATAGCTTGGGCCTGAATGCCCCTGTCATGCAGCTGCGTCCACTGCACATGGTGGTGGTAACTGGCGAGCTGCCGCCACTGTTTGCCCACTGCCTGGGTTCCGGCACCACCCCCCGTATCACCATCACCAGCTGCCCTACCTCGGACGGCCTTATGGCCTGGTATCTGGGCGGGCAGCTGGCTGAGGGGGGTAATGATCGCACCCCGGAACAGCAGATTGAGCAGGCGCGCAGGGAGCTGGTGGAGCTGTTACCCTGGCTGGATTTCACTGCCAGCAACTGGTCCAGCCTGCGTATCGAGCGGGCAGAGCCCAAGACCACGGGCGGCATGCGCCCGGATGGCTGTTTCCTGCATAGCAATTCCGGTGTCCTCACCGCCTGGCCCACCAAGCTGGCCTTTGCCCCGCGCCTGGCCCAGGAGGTGCTACAGCAACTACAGCAGGATGGGGTCACCCCTAACCCAGCCGCACTGACGTGCCTGGAGGCCCTGCCGCGTCCCCCACTGGCAACCACCCCATGGGAGGATGCTTCGGCATGATCAAAAGAGCACTTGGTGACACCGGTATCATGGTCAGCCCCCTGGGTCTGGGCACGGTAAAGTTTGGTCGCAATGAGCAGGTGAAATATCCCAAGCCCTTTGAGATACCCGGAGATACTGAGGTGGTGAGCCTGTTAGCTCAGGCCTCGGAGCTGGGGATAAATCTGCTGGATACCGCCCCGGCCTATGGCAGCAGTCAGGCTCGGATTGGTCAGCTGCTGCCAGGGCCGCGCGAGCGCTGGGTGCTGGTGTCCAAGGTAGGGGAATTTTTTGAAAACGGGGTCTCCAGGTTCGACTTCTCCTTTGATACCACCGTCCAGGTGGTGGAGCGCAGCCTACGCACTCTGAATATGGACTATCTGGATCTGGTGCTGATCCATTCGGATGGGGATGATCTGGCCATCCTGGAACAGGAGGGGGCGCTGGATGCCCTGCGGGTGCTGAAGGAGAGGGGGCTGATCCGGGCTCACGGTATGTCCAGCAAGACCCCGGAAGGTGGTTTGCGTACGGTGCAGGAGATGGATGTAGTGATGGCCACCTGCAATCCAGATTACCTGGAGGATATCCCGGTGCTGGAAGCGGCCGCCGCCGCCAATTGCGGCGTCCTGATCAAGAAGGGCCTGCAGAGTGGCCATGTGAATGGACCGGAAGGAGTGGCCACTGCCATGGAGTTTGTGTTCTCCCAGCCGGGGGTAAGCAGCATGATCGTTGGCACCATCAACCCGGAACATCTGGAACATAATGTAAAGATATTCGATTCTGTGGTGAAATAGGTGTCATGTTTCATTGGGACCGGAGCCGATTGCGGCGAGATGGTAGAAAAAGCGCACCCAATTACCAGCAATCGACCTCGACCCATTCCAGGCAGATAATTTACTGAATATGAAATACGCAGATGCACTTACCAGCGCCATGCGGGACTCGATCCAGTCCAAGCAGGCCTTTATGCAACAGACTGAACAGCTGGCCAATTTTCACCAGGCGGTGACCAAGGTGGTTGCGGCCTACCGCAATGGTGGGCGGCTGTACATCGCCGGCAATGGCGGTTCTGCCGCAGATGCCCAACACCTGGCGGCCGAGTTCGTGTGTCGTCTGGGGCGGGACCGGGCTGCACTGCCGGCCGAGGCGCTGACGGTGGACAGCTCCACCCTAACTGCCATCGGCAACGATTATGGCTATGACAAGATCTTTCAGCGCCAGGTGGAGGGTAAGATGCAGAGCGGAGACCTGTTTCTCGGGATCACCACTTCCGGCAACTCACCCAACATAGTGCAGGCACTGGAGAAGTGTCGGGAGCTGGGGTTTGTCTCCATCTTGTTTGCCGGCAGGGACGGTGGGGCGGCGGCCGCGCTGGCAGATTACACTATCCTGGCCCAGGGCCATGACACCAGGGTGATCCAGGAGCAGCATATCGTATTTGCCCACGCCCTCTGTGCCTGCGTGGAAGATGAGATGTTCCCGCAATAGTCGGATGCTCCATCTATACACCATACTGTTCTACCTGCTGGTACCAATTATTCTGTTGCGTCTGTTGTGGCGCAGCTTGCGCGCACCGGCCTATCGCCGTCGCTGGTTGGAGCGGTTTGGCATCTTCCCAAGTTTTAGTGTCGATCAGAGCCTGTGGATCCATGCCGTGTCGGTGGGTGAAGTACAGGCGGCGGAGCGGCTGGTAAGACGGCTACTGGAGAGTTATCCGGAGTTGCCTCTCGTTATTACCACCACCACCCCAACCGGTTCGGACAGGGTCGGGACCCTGTTTGGAGATAGCGTGCTGCATGTGTATGTACCCTATGATATCCCGGTAATACTAAAAGGTTTTATTCGGCGCGCCAGGCCATGTCTGTTGGTGATGATGGAGACTGAGATCTGGCCTAACATGCTTGCCGTATGTGAGAAGAGGGGTATTCCCACAATTCTGGCCAATGCCAGGCTCTCTACCAAGTCTGCGGCCAAGTATGCAAAATGGCCCGAGTTTACACGTGATACCTTCGGTAGGATCGGACTGGTAGCGGCCCAGAGTAGGGCAGATGCAGAGAGGTTTGTGCAGCTCGGGGTAGCTCAAGATCGGATCAGTGTCACCGGCAGTATGAAGTTTGATGCCAAGTTACCAGCAAGTCTGCTGGAGCGATCTGAGGTGTTGCGGCGGGAGTGGGGTGACCGGCCAGTATGGGTGGCAGCCAGCACCCAGGAGGGGGAGGATGAACTAGTCCTGGCAGCTCATCGACATATATGCGCGGCAGTGCCTGGGGCTTTGCTGATTCTGGTGCCGCGGCATCCGGAACGCTTTGACAAGGTATACGTACTTTGTAAGCGTGGAGGTCTCAACTGTGTCAGGCGCTCCAGTGGCGATAACTGTGGTGCAGATGTGGAAGTGTTTCTGGGCGACACCATGGGTGAACTGTCTATGTTTCTGGCGGCGGCTGATACCGCTTTTGTGGGCGGTAGCCTGATTAAACGCGGGGGGCAGAATGTCCTGGAGCCGGCGGCACTGGGAAAGCCGGTGGTGTTTGGGCCCCATATGTACAACTTTGCCAGCATTAGCGAGTTGTTGCTGGAGCAGGATGCCGCCCGAGTTGTTACCGATGCTGAAGGATTGGCGCAGGTGATCGGGCAGTGGTTGACCGATGCCAGCGAACGTTCCCGCGTGGGAGAAAATGGGCGTAGGGTGGTGGAGGAGAATCAGGGCGCCATGGAGCGGCTGTTTGCTCTGATAGAACGGCATCTAACCCAATAGCTCAAACGCCGGCATATCTATGAATCTATGTTTTCTTCGCTTGCTTGAGTTCCTTTAGTATTTTTATCCCCTTCTTCCGCTGGGCAGAAATAACAGATATCTCTTTTTTCAGCCCTTTGCGGGTTTTTTCGTCATGTTCCTTCTTGAGCTTGTCCTTTAGTGCATGCTGCTTTTTTTTAAGTTTTTTCAGAACCTGTTTTATTGAATCGTACTTGGTTACCTGCGCCCGCCGCTCTGCACCCAGGAATATGCTCAACTTTTCCAAGAGCTTGTTTGTGGCCATCAATTCTTCTCCTCGGAATAATTATCCAAAACCTCTTTAATCTCGACTTCGTCTAGTGCCACGCTACGTTCTGCCTCTTTTTCATCCGGGTCAGAGGCGGCGAATAGTGTCTCACCCAAGTGGATAAGATTTCGGCAAATATCCTGGCAGTAGGCGCTGTCATTCATCAATGATGTGGCCATCTGCACGCTAATGCGGTTTTCCCTGATCAGGCTATCAAGCACACCTGTGGAGATAATATCTCGCTCGCTGATCTCCACCTTAAGCCGGTCAAGTGACAATATTGTGCCGGCTTCATCGGCGCCACTTTGTAGCATCTTCAGTTCTCGTAGTACCCGCGCGATCTGTATGCGAATAATGTTGTACTCCTGGAGAATATGTGGATTATCAGACGCCATGTAGACCTTTAGGTTTTTATGCAGATGTTTAATGCCCTTGATCGCCTCTACAATATCGCGTCCTGCCTGTCGCAGGGTTGAGAGCTCCTCTACCTGCTCTTTACCAACCGAGCCCTGGGCGTGGCTGATGAATTTGATGATGGCCCCGTAGATGGCCTTGATGCGCCGGTTGTATAGATAATCGATGTCCTGTGTGGTGATCCTGTTGGATGTTGTGATCACATCCTCTAGGGGCTGCTCTGAAAAAAGCGTCTTGCTCTGCAGACCCAAACCATTGGTGATGATTTCGACCCCCCAGTCATAGAGGCGAGCTGTCTCCTTCTTTACCGCTTCGATAGCGGCATCTGGAATCTCGGCTGAGGAGGCGGAGAGATAGAGTGGCGTTTCAACATCCGGTGCCGGTGTGGCGAGGACACGCTCGAGAAAGGTTACCAGCCGGCCGATGAAAGGCACCATGACAATAATGCCCAACAGGTTGAACAGCGTGTGGAATACAGCCAGTTTCAGGGTGTAATTATCCGCAGCAATACCGAGGCCGTTGCTGAGCCAGTCCACTAGCAGGATAAGTTGCTGGATAATCGCAATGGCGATTATACCGGTAGTCATATTGAAGATGAGGTGGGCGCCAGCAAGGCGCTTGCCTTGCACGTTGGAGCTCATGGCGCCGAGTATGGCGGTAATGGTGGTACCTACGTTGGAGCCGATGGCCAGCGCCAGGGCGTTATCGTAGGTGATCTGCTGAGCTGCCAGGGCGGTCAACACCAGCACCAGGGTGGCATGGCTGGACTGCATTATGACTGTGGCCATGATGCCAATCAGGGCGAATACGAACAGTCCTGTGTAGCCTGGAATGGCATACTCTGCTAGATCAAGGGTGTGCTTGAATGCCTCGAACCCCTCTTTCATATAATGAATACCAAGAAATAGGAACCCCATCCCGGCTAGGATGTAACCGATACCCTTCAAGGATCTGGATTTCTGGAAGATTAGGGTGACCCCGAACACCAGCATCGGCATGGCATAGGCCGAGAGTTTTACCTTGAGACCAAAGCCGGCCACCAGCCAGGCGCCGGTGGTGGTGCCAAGGTTGGCACCGAAGATGATGCCGATGCCGGCGGCCAGGGTGATCAGCTCGGCGCTGAGAAAGGAGATGGTGATTACCGATACCAGGGAACTGGACTGCATCAGGGTGGTGGTTACGACACCGAAGCCGATGCTCTTCCACAGCCGGTTGGTGGTGCGCCTCAGCAGTCGCTCCAGGGTCCCGCCGGTAAAGGCCTTAAATCCCTCCTCCAGTGCCAGCATGCCGAACAGGAATATCGCTACTCCTGCGGAAATCTCCTTGAAATCAGGGCTGAGCCAAAAGCCATAGGTAAGCAGCAGGAAAATAGTGGGTAATAATATGTTGCGTATCATAAAGCCCTATTATCGGAAATGGGATCGCCATGAGCCATGGTGGTTGCCTAAGGCAGCATCATACCGCGGATCATAAAGTAGATAAGCGCCGCCATGATACCGGAAACCGGTACCGTGATGACCCAGGCGGCTGCAATCTTCAGCAGGGCGGAACGCTTGACCAGTTCGTGACGGTAGACCTTGCCCAGGGCCTTGCGCTCCTTCTTGGTTAGATGCGCCTTGGCGGAATGGTCCTTGAGCTGTTGTAATATGATGTACTTGTTATCCACGGAGG
>CAZVME010000020.1:0-50294 GCA_964628835.1 uncultured Gammaproteobacteria bacterium
GTGGCCGCAGCGGCCGGTCTGGTGGCCTTGGTAATGCTCGCGGCACAGCAGGGTGATCCTTGGAAGATCGTTAGTTTTAGCATCTACGGCTCCACCCTGTTATTGCTGTATACATTCTCCACCCTCTATCACAGCCTGCGGGGCAAGGCGAAAAAGATCTTCCGTATGCTGGATCACCACTCAATCTATCTCCTGATAGCTGGCACCTACACCCCGTTTACCCTGGTTACCATACGTGGCGACTGGGGCTGGTGGTTATTCGGGGTTATCTGGGGCCTGGCGGCAATCGGGATAGTGTTGGACTCATTGCCGAAAAGAGGTTCCAGAATCCTGCCGATAGTTATCTATCTGGTTATGGGCTGGTTATGCATCATCGCACTCAAGCCGTTGCTGCAGGTGTTGCCCATGAACGGCTTCTATTGGCTGCTGGCTGGTGGCATCTTTTACACTGTGGGTGTGGTGTTTTATGCGCTGGACACCAAGGTGCGTCACTTTCATGGTGTCTGGCACCTGTTTGTATTGGCCGGCAGTATCAGCCATTTCGTGACCATATTTTTCTATGTTTAAACGTGGCGATATTTGGCTGGATTGTAGTTTGTGTTTCTTCTCTACTTTCCCGCTGGCGTATGCCGCAACACCTGTAGTGGTGGCGAGTTGAGGGTAGGGCTTACGCCAAGAACTCCAGCGATACCCACCCCAATCGCACCACTTATGATTCCGGCCAGCCAGATCCATGGATTAAAGCTGTATACCAGTTCAAAAAGTTGCGTGGTCAGCAGGTAGCCGAGTAGGGATGCTGCTACTGCGGCCAACAGCCCGGCTAGAGCGCCCAGCACCACAAACTCCAGGATGATCCCCAGCAGGATCTGCTTTCGCACCGCCCCCAGGGTGCGCAGTATGGCCGACTCCTTGCGGCGCTCATCCAAGGTGGACTGGATCGCGGCATACAGCACCATCAGCCCTGCCAGCAGGGTGAACACAAATACATACTCAATCGCCAGTGATGCATGTTCAATCACCCTGCGTACCTGATCCATAAAAGAGCGGACATCCAACACTGTGACACTGGGGAATTGCTGCACCAGCCGGATAAGAAAATCATTCTGCTCAGCCCCCAGGTAGAAGCTGGAGACATAGGTGGCTGGATACTGCTCCAGGACGCCGGGGGCGGCGATGACAAAAAAGTTTACGTTGAAGGAGTCCCATTTTACGGAACGCAGACTGGTGATCTTGGCCTCGAACTCGTTGCCGGCAACTCGAAATCGCATCCGGTCTCCCAGCTTTAGCCCCATAGTTTTTGCCAACCCCTGTTCCACCGAAAACTCTGCGGTCGGCGGCTGACCCTTACTCCACCACCGACCTGCCGTGATCCGGTTGTCCCCTTGTATTTGCGTGCTCCAGGAGAGGTTGAACTCGCGGGACACCAGGCGCTGGGCGCGCTCATTCTGGTAATAATCGGGACCGATTGCAGTGTCGTTAACCCCCACCAGTCGGCCGCGCACCATGGGATAGAGTATCGGGACCGGCCTGTTCTGCTGTTGAAATAGCCGGCGCAGTGGTTCCACCTCCTGGGGTTGGATGTTGATAAGGAACTGGTTGGGGGTCTCGTCCGACAGGGTCCTGTCCCAGGCCTGGATTACGTCCACTCGCACCAGGGTCAGTAGCAACAGGGCCATGATGCCTAACCCGATTGCCACGATCTGGATGGTGCTGCCGCCTCTGCGCCGGGTGAGAGCGGCAAGGCTAAAACGCCAGATCATGCCACTGCTGCCCTCAGCCCGTTTCAGGGTGGCGATCAGGCCGGTTGCCGCCAGCCATAACAGCACTATGGTGGCCACGGCGCCGCCGCCCACTATGGCCGCCAGTTTTATATTTCCGGTTTGCCACCACATCAGCCCTAGCATTACCAGCAGGGTGACGAGCGCCACACTCCAGACCGAGGGGGAGCTAAGGGCCAGATCACGCCTGAGGACGCGCAGGGGAGGGACACGGCGCAGATGCAGGAGTGGTGGCAGGGCAAAACCTGTCAGCACCACCAGACCGGTTATCATGCCGCTGGCCAGGGGCCAGAGTGATGGCGCTGGCAGTTCCAGCACAAACCACTGGGCCAACAGATGGGAGAGTATCTCCTGTGCCAGATAGCCCAGGCCAGAGCCAATCAGACTGGCCAGGACACCCAGCCATAACAGGCGCAGGAGGAACATCTGGAGTAACAGGCCGCTGCTAGCCCCCAGGCAACGCATAATGGCTCCATTGTCGGATTGGCGTCTGGCGTAGTGGCGGGTAGCCACGGCGATGGCAGACCCGCCCAGCAGTACTGACACCAGGGCCGCCAGTCCCAGAAATTGTTGGGCGCGTTCCAGTGCGGTGCGCATCTCCGGCCTGCCGTCCTGAATCCCCAACAGGCGCTCGCCGGGTAGGGTGTGGCCGCGCATCCATCCGCTGAAGCGATCCACCTGGCCCTGGTTGCCGGCCAACAGCAGGTGGTGGGAAACCCGGCTGGCTGGGACCACCAGTCCGGTTGCCTCCAGGTCGGCCTCATTCAACATCACCCTGGGGGCAAACTGAAACAGGTTACTGCCCCGATCCGGCTCATAGGTGAGTACCTGGGACACCTTGAACGATAGTCTGCCCAGTTGCAGCCGATCACCCACCTGCATGGAGAGTTGGGTCAGCAGTCGTGGCTCCACCCATACGCTGCCTGGTGCCGGGATGTTGTTGGTTGTGCTGGCCTTGCCATAGAGTTTCTCGGCGGTGCGCAGACGTCCGCGCAGTGGGTAGCCCCGGCCTACTGCCTTGACCTCTGTCAGCAGGGCGTCATCACCCCGCAGCACTACGCTGGGGAAGGAGAGGGTGCGGGCCTGGTTCAGTCCCACTCTGTTGGCCTGTTGGGTGATCTCCTTACGAATAGGATCGGGTGATGAGATCACCAGGTCGCCCGCCAGCAGTTCTGATGCCTGACGGGTCATGGCCCGTCCCACCCGGTCGGTGAAAAACCCCACCGTGGTTACGGCGGTGACCGCCAGCATGAGGGAGATGGCGATTACCCTGAGCTCACCAGCCCTCCAGTCACGCTGGATGCTTCGCAATGAAAAACGCAGGCCGATTCCGGTCATCACTGCTCCTTCAGCATGCCGTTATCCAATAACAGATGACCATCACAGCGATCCGCCAGTTCCACGTCATGGGTCACCAGAACCAGAGCGGTATTGTGGGCCTCCTGCAGGGAGAACATCAGGTCGATTATCTGATGTCCGGTGTTCTGGTCCAGATTGCCGGTGGGCTCGTCTGCAAACAGGATCTCTGGTTTGGCGGCAAAGGCGCGGGCGATGGCTACCCGCTGCTGTTCTCCGCCCGAGAGCTGGTCCGGGTAGTGATCGGCCCGGGCACTGAGACCAACCTTTTCGATGGTGTCCAGGGCGATCTGTTTCGACTGGGGCAGATCCCCACCCAGTTCCACTGCCAGCATGATGTTCTCCAACGCGGTTAATCCTGGCAGGAGCTGGAAGGACTGGAATACAAAGCCCACGCGTCCGGCGCGCAGGGCGGCCCGTCCATCCTCATCCAGGAGGGAGAGATCTGAATCGAACAGTTTTATACTGCCGCTGCTGGGGGTGTCCAGTCCGGCCAGAAGTCCCAGCAGGGTGGTCTTGCCAGAACCGGACGCACCGAGGATGGCCACCGCGGCGCCGGCATTCACTTGCAGCTCCAGATCCCGTAGTATCGTCAGGATACCGCCGGGGCCTGCAATCTGTTTATGTAGATTGGATGCCTCAATTACAGGTTTATCTTGGGTAGTAAGCATGCATAGATACCTTGTTCTCGTTTTCCTATTATTGACCGGATATACGGTCTGCGCCCAGAACTATTCTAGCAATTCTATCCTAGTGGTTGGGGACAGCCTGAGCGCCGCCTATGGCCTAGAGATGGAGCAGGGGTGGGTGGCACTGCTACAGGCCAGATTGATGGAATCTGGCAGTAATGTCCAGATAACAAATATCAGTATCAGCGGGGAGACTACTGGCGGTGCACTTACCCGGCTTCCAGAGGCATTGAGACAATATGGTCCGGGGATGGTTGTTATCGAGTTGGGTGGCAACGATGGCCTGCGTGGCATCAGCCTGTCCCAGATGCGGGACAACCTGAAGGAAATGGTGGCGATGATCCAGAAGCAAGGGGCGCAGGTGTTGATACTTGGAGTTAGGTTGCCTCCCAATTATGGCCCGGTTTTTAATGAACGGTTCCAACAGGTGTTTCAGGCTGTAGCAGAGAGTAGTGGAGTGGAGTATCTACCGGCCTTCATGCAGGGGGTTGCCGAGAACCGGAGACTGATGCAGGAAGATGGAATACACCCGATTAAAGAGGCTCAGCCCATGTTGCTGGATAATGTCTGGCTCAGGATAAAATCCATGCTTGGGAGTAAAGGCGACTAGCTATATGGATTAAGGCTTTTTCCAGCAGTAGATGTAAGATCGCTTGGTCAGCTTTGCGATGTGGGTTCAACCGGTAATTGCAACGCTATTCTTCTAATGAGGAGGAAGCGTGACCATGAAACGGTCATTCGCTGGTGTGTGGATACCGGTGAGGTCCACCGGATTAAATTCACTAACCCGGTCATCTTAAAAAGATAGTAATGGCTCTTGTCGGCTATCTGTCAGATGAACCAGCCGGAATTGATTGTCAACACGTTGTATTTAAGATCCGCATTCAAATAGTTCATCTCCAGAGCGAGCTCAGGGATAATTCGTTACTTCCCTTTAGTTTGTCCATGTCCTTTTGTCGAATCGTGGCTGAAGGTAACTACCGTTGATTCAGGGAGTTCAACTCATCTAATAGTTTAGAGGGAACACTCAACCCCTCCCTGCGAGCATTTTCTCGTAGTGTGGTTCGCCGTGTACCCGGCAGCCTGACATTATCCTGAGTGAGAATTTCTGAGAGCAACATCTCCAATCGCTGAGAGAAGTTGCCACCTGAGAAGAATTCGGGATTAAAAGCCAAAATCAGTTGACCCACGCCTGGAGGAGCACCATCTGCGGTAAAGAAGGATGTCGCCTCATAGCCGAAATTGGCGCCACTCAGACCTGCAGCCAAAATCTCGACCATTAATACCAGTGCAGCCCCTTTAGCTCCACCCATTGGCAGCATTGTTCCCTTCAGAGCTGCACTTGGGTCTGTTGTAGACAGACCATTTTCATCTAGTGCCCAGTCTTCAGGGATGGTCTCGCCTCTCTGTTGGGCGACCATAACCTTGCCCCTAGCAACTTTACTCAGGCTCAGGTCTATCAGCAGTGGAACGTTATTTGCCCTGGGTGCCGCAAACGCAATGGGGTTAGTACCGAAAATTCCTCTGTTACCGCCCCAAGGTGCAATGGCTTGAGGGCTGTTGCCGAATACCAATGCTACTAGGCCATTCTCGGCCAAACGCTCGGCATGATACCCGGCCTGGCCAAAATGATGAGAACGAAAAACCGACACAGCGGCAATACCTGCCTCGCTGGCGATGGTTGTCAGTTCAGAAATCGCAAGATCGAAGGCCGGATAGGCAAACCCATTGGCAGCATCAATGCGTACGGCGGCACTTTTTCTCCCAGCGACAATCGGAACGGCCTTGCCGTCCACCTTTCCTGATGCGGATTGGGCGGCATAGGACGGCACCCGAGACAGACCATGTCCGCGTTGACCATCCATCTCAGCAGCTATCAGGGCCTTGGCCACATGCAGTGCATTGTTTGTACTGGTTTCGTGACGTTCCAGAATGCCAACGACCAGATCTCGAGCCTCGGTCGGAGATAGAGTAACGTAAGTCATTTTGCACCACCGAGATGTTCAGTAACCTTGCTTGCAATCATTGAGCTCACTCTGACATTTGACTGCTCTGTCACGCCCGCGATATGTGGCGTCAATAGAAGATTCGGGATATCGGAAAATTGCGAACCTGTATTTTTATCCACGGGCTCGTCCGCAAATACATCGATTGCAGCTCCACCTACGCGACCTGCTTGCATCGCCTCGATCAGTGCTGCTTCGTCAATGATGCCCCCGCGTGCTGTATTAATAAGTAGTGATCCATGCTTGATTTTAGATAGCGCCTCTGTGTCGATAAGATTGCGCGTAGCGTCGGTGAGTGGCACATGCAGGCTTATTACGTCGGCTGCTTCAAGCAGTTCGTAAACATTCTCAACACGCCCAATATCCGACCACACATGGTCATCGGCACTGATAAACGGGTCGTAGGCGATAGCGGTCATTCCCATGGCCTGGGCACGCTTTGCGGTTGCTCGAGCAATGCTTCCGCAGCCAATCAGCCCCAGAACCTGATCTTGTATCTCCCGTCCTATGCAATCAGGACGAGGCCAACTGCCAGCAATCACTTGATCAGTTGCACTGTAGGCATTACGTGCAAGTATCAAGGCGGTGGCTATCACGTATTCAGCCACCGCAATGTCATTGGCTCCGGTGGCCGGGTAGACCGTTACGCCTTGCCGCTCACAGGCAGCAACATCAATATTGTCCAATCCAACACCTAGGCGGCCTACCACCTGAAGATTGCGAGCCCCATCCAGTAGTTCCTGACGAACCTGAGTTCGGTTCCTTACAATGATGGCCCTGGCATCGATCAGTGCTTCTCTTAGATCTTCCGGATGATCAACAAGATCAGGTAAATAGAACACATCAAAGCGGGCTGATAGATCATCCACTGCGGATTGATCCATAAATTCAGTAATAACTATATCAGGCATAACAAACCTTTTCGTAGCAAAACGACAGTTATTGAAGTTAAGTAAAAATTAGGGCGCAGCTATTGAAAAATGGTGCCGACCGGCAATGGTACAAGCAGCAACTCAGCAAACATGAAGTAGAATCCAGCCACGATCACGATACCGATTAACGGGAAGGCAAACCGTCGTGAAACTGTCCATTCGTCATACATGGCAAGCAGCATGATAGTGCCGAACGCTAACACCCCCGAGACCAGGAAGCCTAACCAGGGCATAAGCAGCGAACTGATAACCATCGCGGAAACCAGACCGATACGACGTGTGGTTGATCCGCCGTTGACTCCAGACTCATCATTTTTCCCTATGGATGGGGAAATCATCTGAAGCACAATAAACAGTATGCAAAAGGCTATCATCGCTACTGCTATGGCACGGGGAAACACAAAGGAATCTGGATCGGTCATATCCGTCGTGTCCCAAAGCGCCACCGCTGCAATAACAATCAATAATGCCGCAACGATCATCCCACTAAGGTCTGCCTTCGTCTGTTTTTCTACAGTTTCAGTCTGCATTAGGATTACCTCGCATACCGGTCAAATAGCCTCGGATCATGGGGTAGAACAGGGTGACTCCAATGAACAGAACAATCGCTATGCTGATTGGGCGACCAAAAAACATGCCTGTAAGGTTTTCATTCGCGCCACCAATTGTCCAAGCTTGCACAAAGCCCTGCTCAGCAATACTTCCGAGAATTAGACCCAACACTATGGGTGACGGACTATAACCGGCCCTGTTTAGAATCCAGCTAAAAACACCGAGAATAACCATGATCACCACATCCGAGATACTATTCCGAATGGCATAAGTTCCAATCATGGTCATGAATGCAACCGTTGGCACTAACATCGCCTTCGGTACTGTGATGATGGTCTTATAGGCATAGCGCCCGATAATCAAGCCTGTAGGCAGCATTAGAATAGTTGCCAGAATCAGTCCAAAGATAAAGGTATAGACAATAGAGCCACCCTCAGCGAAAAGCGTTGGGCCGGTACGCACACCTTGGATCAGGAGGGCACCGAGAATAACCGCGTCAGGTGGTGTACCAGGGATGCCGAGGACAAGCGTGGGAATAAAGCCGCCGCCAACGGTAGCATTATTAGCTGATTCGGTGGCCTGAATGCCCTCAGGTGCTCCTTGGCCAAACTTGTCACTATTTTTCGAGGTGCGTCTGGCCTCGGAGTAAGCCACCAGTCCGGCAATTGAACCACCAGCTCCCGGCAAAATTCCGACCAGGGTGCCAATCACAGAGCTTCTGACCAGGTTGAACTTATGCGCCCAGGATATTTTCAAGGACTCTATTAAACGAAAGCCCTTAGGTGCATGAGTGACCTTCAGATGCTTATCCGAAGTTGCAACGAGATCGATCAGCACCGGCACACAGTAGAGGCCAATGAGAGCCGATACGGTTTCTATACCACCAAGCAACACTTCGCTGCCAAAGGTGAAGCGTACATCAGCGCTGATTTCCGCAACACCAATAGTTGAAAGTAACAGCCCCAGGCACGCTCCAATAAGCCCCTTCAATAGATTCCCTTTAGAGAGGGCGGAGATCAACGTCAAGCCAAAGACAGCGAGCCAGAAGTATTCGACCGGCCCAAACGCAAGGGCTACATTGGCAAGCGGTGGTGCCAGAATAAGCAGAAAGACCGCCCCTACGATGCCGCCGACAACGGATGCCAGGCAGGCTAGGGTAACGGCCAGATCGCCGTCCCCCCGTTTTGCCATTGGAAACCCGTCAAAGGTAGTGGCAATGGCTGATGGGGTTCCCGGTGTGTTGAGCAGAATAGCCGCATAGGCACCGCCGTAAATTGCACCTGTATATATGGCGCCCATCAATATGAGCGCTGATGCCGGTGGCATGGTGAAGGTGATGGGAACCAGGACGGCAACCGCCATAGTCGCTGTAAGCCCCGGAAGAGAGCCGATTACGGTGCCGGCTATCACTCCACCTAAAGCAAGGGCAATATGAAACAGTGTCAGGGCTTGCAAGATATTTTCGATCATGGCGATGCCATCCTGTGACAGTTTATCGATCAGATTGAAAGATCTGTTATTTGATGATGCCGCCCTCTTTAGCTGCACTCAAATAGATCTCTGACATCTTTTTAATGAAGGCATCATATTTAGACACGTCGATATCCAACAGGGCCATGCCATCGTTTTCCATCTTTTTACGAAATTCCGGATCGGCGTTGATTTCTTGTATCAGTTTAGACAATTTAGCTCTGATGGCTTTTGGTGTGGATTTCGGTACCGCAATACCACGATAGGCACCTGAAACCAGGTCATAGCCCAGCTCTTTGAACGTTGGTACATCTGGGAATTTCGGATGACGTTTATCCATTGCAACAGCAAGCAAGCGAACTTTTTCTGAATGCTTGGCACCAACAGAGGTATATCCCCACTCCGCAACTACCTGCTCGCCAAGCAAAGCGGCAACGGCTTTGCCTGTTCCTTTAAAAGCTACATAGGTAGTTTTTATACCGGCCATTTTATCAAACCGAACTTGGGCCAAATGATTTGCCGTGCCTTTTCCAGAACCGGAAAAGGTCGTTTTCTTTGGGTTATCTTTTGCGTAATTGATCAAGTCCTGCAACGTTTTTAGGGGGCTGTCCTTTTCCACGACGATGGCATCCGGCGTGTAATGGAACATATATATCCCTGAAATATCCTCGGTCTTGAATCCAACGTTCTTCTGCTTTGGCTTAACGATGATGTGGGGAAGATTGATGCCCATGATGTTGTAGCCATCTCCTCTCATTCGGTTGAGCTGCGACCATCCAACCGCTCCGCCGCCACCCGGCTTGTAGGAGATCACTAGGTCTTGCCCAAACTTTCCTTTGAAGAAGGATTGTTGGTGGCGAGCCGTAATATCTGACTCACCACCAGGACCAAACGGGATTACATAGTTGACAGGCTTCTCAGGAAAACCTGCAAAGGCTGATGCTACCGGCAAGATTGCAGCCATCGTGATGGCTGCCAGTTTTATGATTTTCATACTATCTCCTTACTCTTCTGATATTAATCATAGGACATATGACTTCTGGTAATAATGATGTCTCAAAAAAACCGTATCGCTGAACCTGGTTTAACCCAACTCATTTCGGATTGATGCACACCATTTATAGAGCGCAAGACATCGCGTAATCTGTACAGGACTCCTGTGCGACTGCTATGCGCTTTCGTACAGCCTTGTAAGCACAAATTCGTTATGACCCAGCGCTTCAGCTGCAGTGTTGCGGCCATTAGCGGTGCGTAGTGTCATTTCCAGCAAAGCATCGCCTGCCTCATCCGGTAACATCTCTCGACTGAGTAGCCCAGATACATCCACATCGACATGCTCAGACATGGTCCGCACTGTTCTTGGGTTTGCGCAGATCTTGATTACAGGCACAATCGGGTTACCGATAATGTTGCCCTGTCCCGTAGGGAACAGATGCACCGCATAGCCAGCCGCACCACACAGGGTCACCATCTCAGCTGCTGCTGATGAGGAGTCCATGAACCAGAGACCAGGTCCGGTTGGCTCTTCAGCCTTATCCAGTACACCGTCAACGATGCACTTTTTACCGATCTTTTGGACATTACCCAGAGCCTTCTCTTCAATGGTGGTCAGACCACCGGCAATATTGCCCTTGGTGGGCTGAGAATCGGATAGATCACTGGTCTTGTGTCGCTCTATCATTTCCTGATAACGATTGAACATAAACATGAACTGATCACGCACTTCGTCATTTCGACAACGCTCGGCAATCAGGTGTTCGCCACCAGTTATCTCTGAGGTTTCACCAAACAGCAAAGTGTTGCCTTGCTCATAAAGCTTATCGAAGGCATTACCTACGGTTGGATTGGAGCCACAACCTGAGGTTGTGTCTGACTCTCCACATTTGGTGGAGACCCACAACTCTTTAATGGGCGCCTCTTCCCGTTGCAGCTCAGTAGCCCAATGAACATATTCTTTGGCAGCCTTGGAAGCACGCATGATGGTGTTGTGATCACCATGCTGTTCGATACCGAAACCCATTACCGGCTTACCGGTCTTGGCGATACCGTCGACAATTTTCTGAGTCCAGCCATCTTCAATGCCGATAACTACAACAGCGGCTACATTAGGATTAGAGCCTGTTCCGATCAAGGTGCGGAAGTGCAGGTCCAGGTCAGCACCAAACTGCAGGCGACCGTAGGGATGGGGGAGGGCCATCGAACCTTTTATATTGTTCGCTACTGCCTCAGCGGCGGCATTAGAGATGTCATCTATCGGGAGGATAATGACATGATTACGGACACCCATCCGCCCGTTTTCGCGCCGGTAGCCCCAGAAGGTTGCGTTGTTTAAGTCCAGTGACATAAGTAATTCTCCAAAATTAGGTTAGATGTGGTTAACAGTGCTGATTACCAGCGCTTTGTCTTGATATTGTGAACATGGGCATGTTCACCTGTACCTATATCAGCAACCACACGTCCAATATCGGCGCCGTACTTGATCACCGTATCGCCCTGCTTGAGGGGTTTAATTGATAGTTTGTGACCAATAGGAATGTCACTTGCTGCCGTGAATTTAATTTCCTTGTCCTGATCCATAATCCAGCCGATGATTTCATCTCCGACCTTTACACCTTCCACAACGACAACACCTACGCTGTCACCTTCGTCATGCACAACAAAATCAATCATTTCTTTCTCCTGGGTCAAGATAAATGAGTTATCTACCGAAGTTGTGACTTAAGCATAGTCAAGGATAAACATATAGTCAAGTGGTCTTATACAAGAGTGGGTTATTATGCATGGTAAAGTATTATCTTGTTGTTAATTAGTATGTTATGTATATCATTGCGAGTAATATGAACTGGTTTTTAACTGGATATTGCATTTTCAGCTGAATATACTGTTATAGTCTTCTATAAGAAAGATAATCGATCACACTCCCCCGGAGCTGTGATTCAGGTGCGTATTTATAAAAGGAAATCAGATTGGTGCTTTCTACTCTTAAAGGATCTATCCCGCTTTACATGCAGATAAAAGAACTGCTCATTGCGAAAATAAGTAAGGGAGAATGGTCACCTGGCGATATCATCCCCAGTGAAATACAGCTTGCGCAGGAGCTGGGAGTGAGTCAGGGAACTGTTCGCAAAGCAATTACAGAGCTGGTGGATAATAATGTATTGAAACGTAAACAAGGCAGAGGAACTTTTGTAGCAAACCACGATAGTCAACGCGCCTTATTCCATTTCTTTAACATCACAGACGAAGAAGGCCACAAGGTATTACCAGACACTAAAACACTGACTTGTCACCGGAAACGTGCATCGCGCATAGAGTTGTCTAAACTACAGTTGCCTGACAGCAGTCAAGTCATCTGTATTGAGCGGTTACGAAAATTCGAAGATCAACCAATTCTATTCGAAAAAATCACTCTGCCTTCTGAGCTGTTTGGTGGTTTGAGCAAGATGGGAGTCAGTAATCTACCAAATATGCTGTATGAACTTTATGAGAAGCAGTTCGGAATAACCATCCACAGCGCCGAAGAGAAACTGCGTGCAGTAGATGCTTCAGACCAGGAGGCGTCTTTGTTAAATTTGCCAGCAGGGACCTCACTGCTCGAAATTGAGCGCGTGGCAATGACGTTAGACAGAGCTCCGGTTGAACTCCGCATTAGCCGTTGCAGTACCAAGAAGCACCATTACCAAAACACCATCTTCTGAGAGAGCATTATGTGCGGCGAGATGCAGTAGTGATGCACTTAGAAGTAGAATTTACCCATTGAAATAGGTTGGTTTTGCAGGTTGAAATTCCAGGTCCTGTTTTATTCTTTTGCAACAGCATCATTCTCACGTGCTACAAAGCAAGCGTAATATTTTTCGTTTCTTCTTTTAGCATACTTGGTTGCACATTCGTGGAAACTTAAGAGTTCTGAGTGTTCCCAATAGTGAAGATAGGGCGAGATCATGTAGCGATGTCCACCGTCTGCAAAATTGCCATAACGGTCGATTTGCCCATCCATTCCAGGTTCAGCATCAATAATGGCGTTTTTAAGGGTTTCACCTTTGATGAAATTGTCTGGCAACTGATCGAAGGGGCCATCGAAGTAATTATTGATGTTAGCGTTGCCATTATAGACGCCAATCAAGATTTTTCTATCATGGTGGCGATCCTGGTAAAAAGCAAAGCCGGTTCGATTGCCAATAAGAATGGAGTTCGCAACATAAGAAGGGACAAGATGTTCTACGTGTGGGCTGGTTTCATTGAGAATATAGTGGAAGAGCTTGGCCTTAGGGTTATAGACCAGAAAAAATTGCACACCTGATTCATCAAATACTGGACCAATATATGTTTCGTTGGGGTGTATTAATCCCTCGTGAGGACGAATGCCTGTTAGGTCATTAAGCTTGAATTGTACATGCCTGCCTTCGAATTTAACCGAGTAGGTGAGAGGCCCAGTTTTCGATACGTAAACACCTATGTTGCCATCCAACACCGCATACTCACCCTTATTATCACTGAACCAGCCGCGATAGTCGTGAAAATAGGCAAAATGGACTTTTCCTTTATCACGATCAATCGCTGCTAAACGCAGGTTTCCTGCATATGGAACACCGAGATAATAAAAACTAAAGTAGTAGTAGTTTTCGGTGGGATATACATGAACCATTTCTGGCAACGAAGAGAAAATGAACCTAAATACAGACATGGGTTTATCTATGTCGATCTGCGGTTGGCGATATACCTCTTCGATATAGGCCTGATTGGTATTAAGTTGAGGGACTTTGAATTTGATTGTTAAAGGTTTGTCTTCGTGTTTGGCTGGGGTTTGGGAGGTGGTAGCCTCCTTTGTTATGACGGAGGTTGCTGAGACATTTAAAGTCACGGAAAAAAATATTAATCCGAAAATTAATATGGAAGCCGTATTTATTCGCACACTCATTACAAGAAGATCCCTTTGGGTAAGACCGGTTAAAGACTACTAATGGTTACAATGCAATAATCTTTAATGGTCCGCAATTAGATTCACCGTTAGTGAGTTGATGGGCAAGGGCACCGTACATAGTATGGTGTCCTTGCCCGATAGTAATATTAGTGCTTCCAGATCAACAGCTCGCTGGGTGAGCAATACTAGTAAAGCAGTCGTTCCGGAGTTTGGAAAGACGTTGATCTTTCCGTAGGATGCGACCTGATGATCGGGTGTGACTTAGAGCTCGGATGCGACCTAGAGCTTGGGTGTGACTTAGAGGTCGGGTGTGACTTAGAGGTCGGGTGTGACCTAGAGGTCGGGTGTGACCTAGAGGTCGGGTGTGACCTAGAGCTCGGATGCGACCTAGAGCTTGGATGCGACCTAGAGCTTGGATGCGACCTAGAGCTTGGGTGTGACTTAGAGCTCGGATGCGACCTAGAGGTTGGGTGTGACTTAGAGCTCGGATGCGACCTAGAGCTTGAGTGTGACTTAGAGCTTGGGTGTGACCTGGAATTCGGGTGCGACTTAGAGCTAGGATGCGACCTAGAGTTCGGGTGTGACCTAGAGCTAGGATGCGACTTAGCACTTGGGTGCGACCTAGAGGTCGAGTGTGAGCGCGACTTTGGATGTGATCTAACGCCCGGGTGCGATCTTTCTCCTGGATGAGAACGCTGTTTTGGATGAGATTTTTTCGCAGGATGTCTGGGCACAGGTACATGAGCGCAGTCGTGATCATTGTCTGGGTTGCAATCCTGATGTCGTGCTGAGGAGTTAAGGAACAAGGCTTTTTGGGCTTCCTCCAGTGTTCCAGTACCAGCAGCAACACCCAATAGTGCATCTATTGCCTGTTGAGTAGGATCTGTGGGATCTCCGGGAGTGTAAACCCCACCTACGGCCCCCCAAGGCAACATGCCTCGTGATGCAAGGGCGATCTCGATCCAGGCAATTTCCCAAGAACCACCGGGTAAAATGTCAATTTCAGGAATGCCGGCTGGGTCCATCGGCCAGATCAGGTGAATGCAGTTAACCAACTCCTCTTTATCCCTAGCGTGGGGGAGCAGCAAGATGAGATCAAAGCTGATCGAATCACCAGGAGGAATGGGGCCGATCAGAGCAGGATCAGAAACGCAGGAAATATGACCACCTCCAGGACCACCATGCTGATGGCAGTTCCATCCGGGAGGAGGTGGCGGCGCTAGCAGGTTAGAGCCAGGTGGAGGAATGTCCATCAAATGTATTGGGCCTGTATAGACGCGTCCGCTGACGTTGGTGATAGTAATACGGAAGGTACAGAGTTCACCTGGTTTACACTCTATGTCAGCTATAACTTTTTCAATTTTGAGGAAATCGAGTGGGCAAACACCTCTAGGAACTGTTTTACAGGGTTCATATATTTCAATATCACCGATACGAGTTGCGTCATTGCGCAGGAATTCTTCGCTGATGGCATTGTAATTGGCATCGAGATTGATATCCGTATCGATCATGTAAGACTGGTCAGGCCCCTTGGGTGGATAGGGGACACCATTCGCCGGATAAGGCTGGGTCGCACCGGCGGGAAACAGTTCATCATAGTTACCCACCTTGGTGCCCTGGATGCCATGCACTTCACTCGTATCGTCATGTTTTCCGCCGTAGGTTGAAAAACATGGACCGTCCGGTGAACAGAGGGCATCGCCTGACGTCCAAAGATACTTGTCAGGCTGGGCTAGATCTATTAGCCATTCGGAGGTGTAGCCGAAACCAAAATCGCATCCTCCGGCACTATTGGCACGGAGATATGGTTCCCCTTCTTTCTTACGGTCGTAATAGCCAACATCGTAGCGTCCCTGAAATGACCAAATGCCACGATTGTCTAATTTGTAGAGCAAGGTGCGAGATTCGTGAGGATTAGAGAACGCCTCTTCTTTGTCGAGGCCAAGATTTTTCACGCCACCACGTTCGGCGACTATCATAATATTCTGCGCTGAACACTCAGGGAACGCGATGTCGCTAACAGGGCGGCTCCTTCCTTTCTCGATAATGTCTGCTACTTTGGTAAAGAAATCTGGTAGGTGAAATTCTTTGCGGACGGCATTAACATCGAAATCTCCATCGGGTGTGATGGCTACTGACCAAACTGAATTTCGTGCATCAGGAGAACCAGAACCTGGGAAATCTTTTGATCCCAGTGCTTCCGATGACCAGGCGGCATAGTAGAGACGAACTTCACCCTCAGCAGAGCGCCGTACGCCAAGGCCCCAGACCCGACGGCGGTAATCGGCGATGTTCCAGCAATCGGGATTGTTTGCAAAGGGACCTGCTGCGCAATTATTGATCTGCGCGCTGCTGTTAGGATCGAATGGAACCGCGGCTAGGGAGTCACCTGAACCGTTCTCTGCGTCATGGAATTGTGTCCGCCCCACAGCACCGTGATCATAGTTGCCAAGGTCAACTCCGTCGCTTGCGCTGAGACGATGGATCATGCCTGTTTCAAGATCGGAGACGTATAGTTGTTTGTTCCATCGGTCATACGCGATATTACCCAGTGCTGCACCGGTATTTGAGCGCCCGTTCAGTTGGATATCTGCAAAGATTTCCGGTGCATAGTCATTATCCTTATTGAGCTTCCAAACAGTTCCAGGACCACCGTTCAGGCCCCACATGCCATTCATCCAGTCACTATCATCCCCGTTACGGTGCAATCCAAACGCGGATGTCGCAGTAAGAAATATGTTGGGAGGAGAAAGATCATCAAGCGCTACACCGAAAACTTGACCAATATCTTTAGCTTTCACTGGATGGCGTTGTGGTTCACTGGCCCAGTGCTCCCCTTTAGGTGGGACATAGGGCTCACGGATATCAAGAATACTGCCGACAGTACCATTTGCATCAATGACGGTTTTGCCGTTCTCTTCCACGGTGCCGGAAAAACGGGTGACATAAGCTTCGCCTGGCTGGAGAAGAGAATCATTCGCATATAAGGGTGGTGAAAAGATTGTCGATAATGTCGCCAATCCAATCAAGCTAGTGGTGTAAAGCGCAAGAAGAGAATTAGAAGGCTTTTTAGAAAAAAGGTGTACACGTATGGTCATCGAATATCCCCTTAGTTTAGAACGCCATCTATCCATAAGAGAGAACGGTTATTGCTGTTACTTAATGTCTATACTTAATAGTTTTGTATACTTAATAGTTTTGATTCTTGGCCCTTTATCTTGCAGAAGTGGAAAGCACATAGCTAATTCTAGCTGCACTTTCCGGATATTCCAGTAGCCAGATGATAATTTCAAAATTTCTCTGATAGTAACTTTACTGCTGCATGGAAAACTGGGTCAGAGAGCAATTGTTTCTAATATTAGGGAATAATACTCTCTGACCCGAATGGCATTAGGATCTGGCTGTCGCTGTAACGTGATGTATTCATGTGGAATCTCCTTCGCTTCAGTGTACGAGAAAATTCTACTTTTGACTTCAGCTAGTTTTGGGGATGATTACCGATGATTACCCTTAGACTTAGTTTTTTCTGCATATCCCGTCAGTTCCAGGTAACCGCGCCCGTTTAGTGGCTGACTAGCGCGGCTGCCGGATACATCCACAGCTCCCTCCCAGTAACGTATTAGAAGATCCAGTTCTTGGCTCTTTAATACCGGGGTAATGGTGAGATTGATCTTTTGCTCTGGTATTTCAAGTTTCCAACTTATGGGATAACGGGAACCAGTTGGGCTATCCCACCACTCCAGCTCCTTTAGCTGCACTGCGGCTGCGTCCAATCGGATGATCTCTCCATCATGTTGTAGCAGGGTGCCTGCGCTATGGGGGTCACTGCTGCCATCTTTGCGTCGCAGCCGGTAGAACATCAGATCAGATCCGTTCGAGAGTTGCAGTGAGAACCAGTCCCAGCCGCTCTGACTCTGCTCCAGGGCGCTGGTGCTCCACTCCCGGTCTAGCCAGGACAGGCCTTTGACCTTATGGTGTTTGCCCATTAGCTTGATCCGGCCCTCGGCTTTGAGCCGTGGTATGGAGTAGTAGTAGGAGGCGTTGCCAGGTTGGGCGCCCTTTTGGCTGAAGCCATCTCTGCCCTGAAGCAGTGGCTTACGCTGTGGCGTCAGGGTTAGTTCAATCTCTATCTTGCCTTTCCTGGCTTGTAGCCGCCAATTGCCATCAGATTCAGTGACTGACCAGTTATGTAGCCACACCTGGAATGGGCTGTCCCTGGCTCCGGCCAGTCCCTTGGCTCCACGGCTGAATTGCTCAAAGGCGTGAAATTGTTGTCCTGCCACATCGGTGAGCGCCAGATGGGCCATCCATGCCTGATTGCTGCGCCATCCTGAGTCAACTGCCACCGGATCTGGAGATAGGGCATTACGAAAAAACACTAATTGAAAACCAAAGCGGTGTGCAGATGCATCTTCCAGATTGCCGGTGAAGTACCACCACTCGTTGCGGAATTCTGGGTGGGGGCCATGATCCTGAGGGAAGAGAAACTGGCGTGGTTCCAGGGCCTGGCTATATCCCTCTGCTGCAGTCCCGCCCAGGATCTTTCCGATCTGGAACGGGTTGCTGGTCTCTTTTGGTCCGCTGGAGTAGAACCACCAGCTGATGAGGAAGGTGATCAGGAGCGACAGGATGATCAGACGACGCATACTACTCTTCTCGCAGTGCTTCAGCCGGTGATGTCTTGGACATTCGCCAGGCGGGATATAGTCCGGCCAGTAGGGCCGATACCAGGGCCAGCATCAGGGCCTCTATCACTACACCGCCGGGTATGATCAGGTCCATGCTCCAACCGAAGGCGCGTTGGTTTATGACAAAAACCAGTATCAGCGCCAGCACCAGACCCAATGGAATGGCTAGCAGGCCAGAGACCAGGCCCATGAAGCCGGTCTGGGTGATGGTCATACCCCACACCTGTCCCGGGGTAAAACCGCTGGCGCGCAGTATGGCAAGCTCTCTGCTCTTCTCCAGTTGCAGGGCCAGCAGGGCGCTGAGGATACCAATGAACGCCACGCAGATTGCCAGAAGCCGCAGCACATTGGTGATGACAAAGGTGCGATCGAAGGTCTCCAGGGAGGTCTGGTGCAGGGTGCGGTTGGAACGTACTCGCAGCTGCTGTTGATTGTCTGTCAGGGTGTGGATCTGTTCTATCAACCGCTCCGGGTCGACCCCTGGTTTCAGGTATAGGCCCAGGGAGTATATGGAGTCATCGTTCCAGTGCTGGCGGTAGAGCGCCATGCGCATGCTCACCACCCCATGCTCTGAGCCGTAGTCCCGATAGACCCCTGCAATCTCAAAGCTGTGACTGCCGTGGTCGGTATCTAATTTTAGCTGGTCGCCAACCTGGAGTTTCTGATGATAGGCGTAGGGTTCTGATATGAGTACTGCATCTCCCTGGTCGAACTTGGGCCAGACCGTCTCTGCTTTGCCCTGCAACAGCTCCACGCTGCCGTAACTCATGGGCGCCATCTGGATGGCAAATAGTTGCGTTATGCGGTTATGGGAGTGTAGCTCTGCCGGACGCCCCTGGCTGACATTGGCGATGCCGGGCAGTTTTTTGATGGCGGCGATAAGTGCAGGTTGCAGTTGTGCCTGGTTGCTGGTGCCGGGTGGCAAATCCGGTGAGATATAGATGTCCCCGCGCAGGGTGGACTCCAGCCACTGCTGCACCGAACCCCGAAAGCTCTCCACCATCACTCCCACTCCTACGGTGGTGGATATGGCGATGCTGAGGGCGGCTATGGCCACCCCGGTGCGGCTGAGTGAGGTGTAGACGCCGCGCACTGCCATGCGTCCCGCCACTCCGATGAGGTCTCCGAATAGTCGGATCACTATGCGGCTGCACCAGGCCACCAGGGTGGGGGTAAGGAGGCTGAATCCTAGGATCAGGATGAACAGGGCAACAAAACCGGTTATCACTCCGGCATCGATCATCAATAGCGCCAGGGCAAGGGTGCTGGCGCCGAGACCGATCCAGGTCAGTGGCAGATGCAGATGTCTGGCTTTGGTCTCAATCCGGGAGCGGTCCAACACCGAACGGGGAGGGGAGAAGGCGGCCTCGGATGCTGGTATCAATACCGAGGCCAGTGTGGCCAGGATTCCAAGTAATGCCCCTTTGATCAGCACTATCGGTTGTAACAACAGGTCGTTTACGGTGAGTACAAAGTAGAGATCGTTGATGGTGCGGGTGACCAGTTGGATCAGCTCCTGGGCCAGGAATAACCCCAACGCCAGACCGACCGTGGTGCCTGCAATTCCCAGCAGCAGGCCTTCGCCCAGGACCAGGATAAAGATGTCACGGCGGGTGGCCCCAAGTATGCGCAGGTTCCCCAGCAATTCTCTCCTTTGCAGCACTGAGAAAGAGATGGAGTTGTAGATCAGGAACATGCCAACCACCAGGGCCAACATGCTCATGGCGGTGAGGTTGAGGGCAAAGGCCCGGGTCATCTCGCGCATGGCCAGTGTGCGTGAACCGGCCGCCACCAGGCGGGTTCCGGCGGGCAACATGGAGCGTACGGCATCGGTCTCTGCCTGCTGGGAGAGTATCAGGTCGATGCGGCTTAGCCGTCCCTCGCGCTGCAACAGCTCCTGGGCGTTGGCGATGTCTGTGATCAGAAGGTCCCGGAACAGTGCGGCTTGGGACAGCGGGGGGGTGAAGCTGCCGATCAGCAGGACGGGTTGCCGTACCCCTCCAATCTCAAGTTCCATAGGATCACCGGCCGATAACTGCAACAGCCCCGTCAGTTCCTGACTCATGAGTATGGCGCCGGGTCTGGTCAATAGCTGACGGGTAAGCTGGCTGCGCTGGTCGCCGTTGGTGTAGTTGAGGAAGTTGCGAAACTCATGCTCGGCAAAGGGATCAATGCCGATGAGTTGCAGGGTGCGCTGGCCCAGGGTTACGTGACCTGAGAGCAGGGGGGCGCTTTTCGTGGCTCCATGTTCACGTCGGAGCTTTACATAGAGTGCGTCGGCAACCCCGGTGGGACCGCCGATGATATGGTGACTGGCCCTGCCGGTGACCGCATCGGCAGATAGATCAAAGGCGCGTCTGGCGCTCTGATTGGCAAGGTCCACTGCCACCACCACTGCCACTCCAATGGCGATACCGCATACGGCGAGTATTAGTTGCCAGGGGTGGCGTTGCAGATGCCGCAGATTGGCTCGCCACAGGGTGGTCTTCACCAGAGTATCCTCTCGTTCTCCGCACTCAATCTGCCGTCAATCAGGCTCAGGGCGCGGTCGGCCCTGGATGCAACTGCCTGACTGTGGGTCACCATGAGCAGGGTAGAGTGCTCCTCCCGCACCAGTGTTTCAAGCAGGTCAAGAATCTGCTGTCCACTCTGGGCGTCCAGATTGCCTGTAGGTTCATCGGCTAGGATCAGTTGGGGATGATTGGCCAGGGCGCGGGCTACGGCGATGCGCTGCTGTTCGCCTCCCGAGAGTTGTTCAGGATAACTGTCGCCCTGGTCATGTAACGCAACTGCGTGTAACAACTCCTGCACCCGTTCCCGGCTGCGGTTGCGATCCCAGCCATTCAGCTCTAGCGGGAGTAACAGGTTGTCAGCAACCGTTAGGGTGGGGAGCAGGTTAAAGAACTGGTATATGAACCCGATGTGGCGGCGTCGGAACAGGGTGCGGGCATGTTCACTCAGGCGGCTAATATTTTCTCCATCTATATGGATGGAGCCATGTGTGGGCCAGTCAATACCGCCGATGATATTGAGCAGGGTTGATTTGCCACAACCGCTGCGTCCCAGCAGGGCCAGTATCTCTCCAGTGTGGATTAAACCGTTGAGATTATTCAGCACTATTTGCTGTGAGTCGCCCTGGGAAAAGCTGCGGGAAATGCCACTGAGTCTAACCAGAATTTCTGCTTTGTCATTGCTCATGGTGTAGAGATATTTCTATTAGGATGCATTGCTGTTTATTGAGTCGCAAATAGTGAGTATGATATTTGTCATGGTTTCAGTTTTAAGGTTAGTAAATAACCCGCTGTTTTGTTGTTTTATTAGCCGTAATTGATCAAGGTCATGTGAAATGTTTGGTTGTTAGTCTAGTTTGACCCCACGGAACTAAGAACAAGGTGCAGTGCATCGCCCCAAGCATGGCAGCAAATGTAACTAGATTAATAATTATAAAATAGTGTTATTACTTGCCCCGCTTTGAGCGGGATTTTTTTTCTTTAAAGTACTCGAAAAAATAAGTGCCGATTTAAAGAAGGTAGCGTAACCATAAAGCAGTTGTGAATGCTGAACAGTCCAAATGGAGTTGTATTTTGTTTGTCTTGGCTTGAGACTTACAAGCTGGAACAACAACGAAGGCTATGTAGTATGGTGACAACAACCAGCAGTCTCTCATTTAGTGCACGCGCAGTTCTTGCAGATGCCATCTCACGCGGTTTTTCCTACCCGGTTTCTGATTTTTATTCTGATCTAGTCAGTGGCAAATTTGTTCGGTTGCTGCAACAGGAGTGCGGAATAACAGACAAACCGTCTGCAATGTCACATGCCCTGTTAGAGCTGGAGGCTGGTATTGCGCAGATCGATAGTGAGCGCACCAGGGATGAGCTGGAGTCTGAATATATTGAACTGTTTGAGCATAGTCACAAACAGACGCCGCTACACCTGTATGGTGGACTCTACCTTCAGAATGAAGGTGACAGGCTGGAAACCCTGCAGCGTCTGACCAGTTTATATCGAAGTTGTGGCTTGGATGTTGAGGATGGGGCGGAGCATGCAGATCATCTTACCGTGGTCCTGGAGTTTTTAGGCTTTCTTTACCGGCAGTACGAACTGCTCCAAGCTGAGGGTGATGAGGATGGTTTGCATCAGCTTCAGACTTATATTCGTACCACCATTGGTGAATTGAGCTGGACCAAGAGATTGGATCAAGAGCTTGCGGCCAGGGATGGACACTCCTTCTATTTGCCGTTGAGTAGACTGTTGCAGGTTCTGTTGCTGTTGCCGGAAAAGTAGGACGGCTAGCCGGTTTTAGAAACCGGCGTCCCTGGCTGTTTAGTATTGCTCGTGTTCGTCCATCATTGTCGGGAAATCACCTTTCACTGGAGTGGTCACTTCGGGCTGTTTGCTCTTTACTACTATCTTGGTCTCACCCATCCCATATAACTCCACCAGGTTATACAGGATACGCGCGTTGTTCGGGCTCAGGCGGACACAGCCGTGAGATGCCGGTCTGCCTAAACGCTTTATCTCATTGGTGGCGTGGATGGCATAGCCCTGATGGAAGAAGATTGAATGGGGCATGGGGGAGTATTCATACTGTTCCGAGTAGTGCATTCGGGTCATCCAGTTGGGACGAAACTTGCCGGTGGGGGTTTCATAGCCACGACGCGCCGATGATATATCCCAGCTGAATTCGTGATATCCAGCCACAATTACATCCATCTTCTGCTCGGATAGGTCGATGTGAACATCAACCACTGCGGCCTGGGCTGCGGCCGTTACCAGCAACAGGAGCAGGCCGCCTAGTAATCTAAAAACGTACATCCTAACCACCATGTTAAATCTGGACTTCACACACTATGAGCGACGGGAATGTTAGTTCCAAACCACTGATCTGACCGCTCCCAGTAACTAGAAACTAGACCATATAGTGGGAATGTTAAAGAGTGGGCCACTGAAATCAGTCTGATCCTGCCAAAAAAAGGGCGCTGTACACAGCGCCCCTCTGATCCTTATGTGAAATTCTGTTACTAGATAACGGTGAATTTCTCGGTTTTCTCGTTGTAACGAATCAGTAAGAACCACACCAGGATAACGCTGAAGGTTGCCAGATGGCTCCAGCCCCAATTGCCGAACATCTGTGGCATCCATGCCTGGTATCCGAGCATGGTCTCTTCTACCATCAGGTCAAGATTGTCTTCGCGGGTCAGCACATTCCAGTAGTTCAGGATACCGCTGAAAGTGGATGCGCTCCAACTGAAGAATAGTACCGCCACCAATAGCTTTAGATGGCCTTCACCCACACGCCACAGTGATCCAGTGGCGCAACCACCGGCCAGTATCATGCCGATACCGAAGATGAGGCCACCAAGCAGGGAGCCGGACCAGAATGATGGTGGGATACCAACGTACGGGTCGGTCACTTCTTTATTAAATAGCACCGAGAACAGTACAGCCGCCAGTAAAATGGCGAGCATTACCGCCTTGGTCATCTCCCCATCACCGGTAAGGAATGGTTCGCGAAAACTGCGTGAGAAGCAGAAGCGGCCGCGATGCATTATAAAGCCGAAGGCAAAGCCGCAGGGGATGTAGAGGGCGCGGGTGGACAGCATTCTATCTTCTGAGGTCAACCAGTATACGGTCCACCACACAACCAGAAGCAGGATTAAGGCGCCGCCCCAGGGAGCCTGTTTTTTCAGTCCTGGCATTTGTGCGGCCTCAGGCGCCTTGGTGCCCCAGGTGATATGTTCCATGATCCATAGCATCAGTTTCAATCCTATGAAGGCGCCAGCCAGCAGGCCGACCCACATGGCCCAGCCCGAAGGAGATGAAAATGTAACTGGGGTAAAAAATGCGCCCACGTTGCAACCCATGGAGAGGGTTGCGCCTACACCCATCAGGCTTCCACCGATGGCGCCGTTGATGTACTCCAGCTTGGGTGGCCGACTGATGCGAAACTGACGGGAGATGAGTGCAGCGGAAAATGCGCCAATCACCAGGCAGAGGTTCAATATGGATATGCGATTTTCCAGTGGGGGGGTGAGATCTTTGGAGATGTTCAGCATGTCCCCGAGTCCGATGGATAAATTAAGCCAGTCACCCCAGTTCTTGATGCCTCCGTACACTCCCCAGAAGCCGCCGCTGGCCACCAGTACAGAAGTGATTACAACCAAAAAAACTGCAGCAAGATATGGTGACCACTCATCCACGAAGATGGTTTGGTAGTCTTTTTTTATTTGTGACAAAAGTGCCATTAACAGTTGCTCCTAGGTCTATGTTTTATAGTTATGTTTAAGAGGCCGATGATCAGGTGCGGTAGATCCTAGATTTTAACCTTAACCACTTCAACAAACGTCTCATGGGTGGCCTGGTTGTCGGTGATCTCGTCGCTGGCGCTCTCCATCAGCATAAAGTCTGCGCCGCCCTTGCCTTTGGCTGTGGTCTGACCTGCCGTCATGCCACCAAAGCCGTGGCAGATAAAAACGGTATCCTTACGGATGCGTGGGGTGACCTTTGCCTTGATCCTGACCTCTCCCACTGGACTTTTTACCAGCACCATCTCACCTTCGGTTATGCCTTTTTGTTTGGCTATATCCGGGTGTATCCAGGCCTCATTCTCGGGATAGAGTTCATGTAGCCACAGGTTGTTGTTATGGCCGCGCTGATGGGTGAACCAGGCGTGGCGGCCTGTGACCAGACGTTGCTTGCCGGAGATCTCTTTGGGCGATTCATACTCAGGCAGCACCGGTAGTTTATTGCGACGGAAGCGTTCGGATACGAACTCGATCTTTCCGGTTGGGGTCTTAAACTTCTTCTTGCCACTGCGGAATGCGCCGTAGGTTTGTTTCTGTTCAGGACCCAACCAGATACCTTCCTGCATCATTGTCTTGCGATCAATGGGCACCCCTTTGAGCTGGGCGTCGATAAACTCCTCGATGGTAAAGTTGAATACCTGGCTCAGTGGCGTTTCAAATTTGCGTTTTGCATCCAGGGCCTTGGCCAGACCCTTGATGATATCCAGAATGGTTCTGGACTCGTGCTGCGGTGGCACCACCGGCTGGCGGATGCCCACATACTGGCGCGGACTGCCTGGTGCCCACAACGGATCGAGGCGTTCCAGATAGGTGGTCTCGGGCAGGATGATGTCTGCCATCCAGGCGCTCTCAGATGGTTGCACCTCGATGGCGCAGATGAAGTCCATCTGTTCTGCCATCTGCAGGCTCTTGTTGCCATCCAGTACGGCTGCCATTGGGTTCTGTTTGTAGATCATCCAGCCTTTTACCGGATAGGCAGCGCTGCCGTCCAGGATTGCATTGCGCAGGCTTACATAACCACCGTCCTCATGGTTAGACAATGGAAAATGTTTTTCGTAGTGGTCAAAACGCTCAGCGACTTCAAATGGTTCGACCTCCCACTCGAATGATCCAAGCTTGGCCTTGTTGCTTCCCAGGCTATGACTGCCGGGGGCGTCAAAGGCGCCCAGCAGTCCCATAAGCATGGGCAGGGTACGCCGGAACTGAGTGTCATTGGTATACCAGGAGGTGCGTCGACCCGGGTAGACCACCACAGCCGGGGCGGCTGCGGCCATCTCTCTGGCCATGGCCACGATCTTTTCTGCCGGTATCTCGGTCTCTTTGGCAGCCCACTCCGGGGTGTTGTCGGCCACATGGGCCTTCAGTTCTTCAAAGCCGTGGGTGTTGTTGGCTACGAACTCCTTGTCATACAGATTTTCTTTGATCAGTACATGCATCAGGGCCAGGGTCAGTGCCATGTCGGTACGGGGGCGGATCGGCACCCAGTCACCCTTGGTGGCGGTGTAGGTCATGCGGGGGTCCACCACCGTGAGCTTGGCGCCGTTCTTGATCCCTTCAATCAGGGTCCAGTTGTGGGGTAGCTCGAAAGACTCGGTGCGGTTGGCCCCGAACATCAGGATGTACTTGGCGTTGGCCAGGTCAGAGTTGGGGACTCCACCTATGGTGGCAAAGTAGCCCACGTTGCGGGAGGCCAGACACAGGGTGGCATGACGGGCGAAGTTTGGGGTTGGCATGTGGGCGCCAAGACGCACGAAGAACTGCTCAGTCAGATCTGTGGTGGAGGACCAGAGCAGGGACTCCGGACCATGCTTTTCCATGATCTTATTCAGGTTGTCTGCCACATACTCAAAGGCCTCATCCCAAGATGCCCGACGCCATTTACCTTCACCGCGCTTGCCCACCCGAATCATTGGGTGTTTTATCCGATCAGGATCATACACCGACATAATTCCGGCTTGACCCTTGGCGCAGGTGCCGCCACGGGAGCGGGGGTTGCGGATATCTCCGTCGATCTTTTCCAGCACCCCGTTCACCACTCGGCAACGAATGCCACAGCGGTTAACGCACATGTTGCAGGTGGAGGGGATGACCGTTCCCTTGTCCCATGTCTCATCTGCATGGGGGACGGCGGCATGGGCCTTGAATGAACGTAGGCCAAGGGCCGTTCCCGCTGTAGCTCCTGCGGTAAGTCCAAGGAATCCACGTCGGGTTACGCCTGTTTCTCTATCTGTGCCCATCGGATGCTCCCAAAATTCAGGTTGAAGCGAATATCAGTTGCAGGATGCTGGTGTATCAGAATCCTTGGCCCCGTGTACTACGAAGGCTTTTACGTCGGCGGTCAGTGCAAGGTCTGCCATCTTCAGGAATTTCTTGGCGGCCTTGTTTTTCTCCTTGATGGCTTCCCGATACTCCGTGCTGGTGTAGAAGCTGACTTCAGGTTTGGTCTTGCTGGATGCATCATGCTTGTCGGTGTCCATATATGCGGTCCACTCAGCGATGGTGAGGCTGCTGGGTGACACCGCGCTGCCAGTCATCTCTACATGGCAAGCGGTACATACCATTCGATAATAGACGCGCCCGCGTTTCCAATTAGCCTTACCAGTGGCCTCTGCCATATCCATGGTTAGGCCAGTGCCGACTATCAGTGTGAGTCCGAGGATAAGTGATGTTTTCTTTAACATGGTTATTTCCTTCCAAAAGTTTGTTACTTGAATGAATATGCTCCGGCAATGCTACTGCCTATATTTTTCCCTGCTGTTTAAGCTCGTCATGCCATAGAGAATTGTGGTGCTTGATGAAAGTGGTATTCAGATAACCGCTTTTCATACCTTCCAGTGACTCTGGCTCTTCAATGGCGCCGAAATAGATATGCGCCACCAGGCCAATCCATACCACACCCACACACAGGGCGTGCAGTAGCAGGGACCAGCGGAAGATCTCTGGGGCTGCACCCATGCCAGGTCCAAAGAACAGGGCCAGACCGGTAACTGCGACGGTGACGGAGCAGGCGATGATCATGGTTCCCAATAGACGTTGGGCTCCGTTGTAGCGCGCGGATGGTGGTAGCTCTTTACCCGCACTTGCCGGTGTAAAAAGCACCACAATGGCCTGGATCATGTAGATGACGTCGCCGATGATCTTCTTCGGAGTCAGAGAGAGTACGTTCTTCAGAAATGGTATTACCACGCTATTCAGGTTGAGCAGTATGAACAGCAGGATGACGGTGGACCAAATGATCCCAAGCACCGAGTGCGCCAGTACCAGATTGGCATTGCCGCCCACCATATTTTGCAGCAACTCTGACCAGCCAGCCGGGATGATGCGGATGGTCTCGCCACGGATTATGCCCAGTCCACTCGGGGTTAGCAGGAACCAGCAGATCGCATTGAACCAGTGCAGGAAGATGACTTTTTTGGGGCGGACAACTATTTTGCCAGCCATGGAATCATTCGCTGTGTGAGTCATTCGATACCTCCTCGCGACGCTGTATAATCTTCATGACGCCAGCGGCGCCAAATAGCCCCAGCATGCCGGCAAAACCCACTGAGACAACTGGGTTTACCACCTGGGAGAGAAGCTCTGCCTGTATGGCTGGCTGTTTCTCCTGTGGCAATACGCTACCATCCAGATAGGTGGATTCTGAGTAGTAGTGGTTGGGCTTGGTATCGACCTGGTCGGTTACCAGTTTTTTCCACTGCTCCTGTTTCAGCAGCTTGGAGACCTCTGAAACAGGGTCATTGATATCGCCGAAGATCAGGGCCTTGTTGAAGCACACCTCAACACATGCCGGTTGCTCTCCAGCATCGATGCGTGGCTGGCAGAAGGTGCATTTGGAGATCTTGTCGTCCAGTGGATTTTTGAATCTGGCATCGTAGGGACACACCTCCACACACATTTCGCAGCCGGAACAGATCTCACGATCCACCAGAACTATCCCGTCCTCGCGCTCATAGGAAGCACCGCTTGGACAGTTACTCACACATGGTGCATCGTCACAGTGTTGACAGCGTCCTGATACGAGGGACATACGCGGAACACCGTCACTGGAAACTGAAATTGTCTCGCGAACCCAGTTTCTGTTGAATCCAAGTGGGGTATTCCATTCGGCTCGACACGCTACCTCACAGGCCTTGCAGTTGACGCAGCGTTCGGTGTCGGCAAGCATAACCAGCTTCTTTTTAGCCATTATTTACACCCTTTATAATTGAGCAAAAATATTACCGTTTTGAATGCAGGTTTGAATGCAATCTAGCAAGAGTATCTAGAGTGCCATAATGAGAATTATCAATGGTAAAAAAAGTAGTCAATTAGATTAGAATATAAGCATATACGGAATATTCAATTTAATTATGAACTTATGTAGATAAGTCAGCTTTTGGGCCAGAATAGCCATATGTCACAGATGGACATTTAACTGATTTGACTCAATTGATAAAACGCAATTACAGAATAAATCACGCGACAACCCCTGGATAGGGGTTGTTCCAGTTTATGCTTGACACTCCCAGGTGTCGGGCTTAGCCTGCCCTATTGGCGGGAGTGTTGGATTTCTAGTGGGTGGTGTCGGGCTGACGTGGAATTTTGCCGCAGACCCCACCTTTGGGGCCACCTGGATACGCAGTTCGACAGAAGATACTTGGTTTGCCATTCGATTCAAAGACCAAAAACTAAATTGAGAAATAGAAAACCATGGATGAGAACAAAAAAATATTCAGTAACAAAACCAATTTTAACAACAACCTTGTGGTTCCCATCATTGTCGTGGTTCTGTTGACCGCCCTAGCGGTTTGGTTAGTTCCGAGTGATGATGCCGAACAGGACGCAAAGAAACCACTGCCGCAACTTGATTCAGTGGTGCGTCCCCTGGATTCAGATAACACTGCCAGGCCATCGTCAGACCAGGCTGCAGCTGATAGCGAGACCACTACCCAGGACCAGTATACCCGGAGCTTGTCTGGTGAGGTAATTGATCGGCCTGAAACTGGCGATCAGAGTGGCGCCAGGTCGATGATCGCACGACTGCGGGAAGAGGGTGGTAATTCGGCCCAGAAGGCGTTTGAAGCGGCAGAAAAACAGCGCAGTATTGGAAATAACGCAGATGCATATCTGCTCTACTTTTTTTCTGCCAAGCAGGGGCATGGAGCTGCGGCCAACATCTTAGGGACCCTATCTGATCCAACCTACTTTACCAGTATCAACAGTGCTTTGGATGCCCCCGATCAAGGGCAGGCGATCAAGTGGTATCAGATTGCGATAGATGCTGGTAACAAAGAGGCCAAGCAGCATCTTGAGGAGTTGGCCAAACGCATACAACAACAAGCTGAATCTGGTAGTGGTGAAGCTCAACGCCTGCTGCTGCAGTTGCGATAATGGGAAGAACTGGAATGAAGAATCGATTTATTGCCGTCATCCTTATGTTAATGACGGGAAATGCAATTGCTGAAAACAGCGCACGTGTAAGTCCACTGTTGATCGAGGGAAAACAGACCTTATATCAGCGAGTTTTAGCCATACCCCAGGCCCGGATGTTTCCCACAGCTAAAGATGATGGTGCGGGTAAAGATGTAATTCCTTTCACTGCGTTTTATGTATATGCGCGCAAAAAGGTAGGCAAGCGTGAATGGCTAAAACTCGGAACCGATCGCCATGGAACTATAGCCGGTTGGATACCTTCAGCCCGTACCATGGAGTGGAACCAGGGCCTGACGGTGGCGTTCCGTGACCCGGTTGGGGGTGAGCGTAGCCTGCTGTTTCGGGACCGTGAGTCACTCAAGGGTCTGCTGGATGCCAACGACAGAGACGCGTACAGCGCTATCTATCTGGAAGCTCAGTCTGGGCTTTCCAGCCCAGAGTCTCCGGTGGTGGCGATCCAGCCCGATGTGCACCTGGATGTAAAAGAGGACTTTTATCTGGTTCCGATCCACAAGTATGAGGATGTGTTTATGGGGGCCGAGCAGGCGCGCATGTTGCAGGTTTCCAGTGTCCCCCTGGAGTATGAGGGGCCAGCCATATCCGCCCCGGTTCAGAGCAAAACCAAGAAGAAACGCAACTATAGCGCCGGTCTGGTATTTGCCATTGATTCCACCCTCTCCATGGATAAATATATCGACCGCACCAGAGAGGCGGTAGGCAAGATCTTCAGTAGTCTGGACCAGGCAAATTTGCTGGGGAACGTAAATTTCGGTCTGGTGTCGTTCCGGGATAACACCAGTGCCGCACCGGGTATCGGCTATCTGTCACGTACCTATGTAAAGTTGAGTGAGGGTCAGGACTCCCATGGGTTTCTGTCACGGGTGGAGAAGCTGTCTGCCACCACCGTCTCCAGTAGGGACTTTGTGGAAGATGCCTATGCCGGGGTCAAGCGCGCCATTGAGGACATGGAGTGGAGCAACCACCATGCCCGTTACGTCGTGCTGATCACCGATGCGGGAGCACGGGGTGAAGGTGATCCACTATCCAGCACCGGTATGACGGCAGAGGGGCTGCGGCAACTGGCCCTGGATAATGGGGTCTCCATCTTTGTGCTACATCTGCTGACCCCGGCCACCGAGGCCAACCATGCCAGTGCCGAGGATCAGTATCGGCGTCTCTCCGACATTCCGGGTATTGGCAGCCTCTACTACGGTGTTCCAACCGGTGATGTGGTGGAGTTCGGATATGTTCTGGATTCCCTGGCAGCTCAGATAACAGATCAGGTACGGATTGCTGTGGATAACCGGCCTATGGATAGCGAGGAGGCGGACACGGGTGCAACTGAGGCCGAGATGGCCGTCAGCGAACCGGCCACACCGCAACTGGCTGAGTTCCAGGAGAAGGTGGCGAAACTGGGCTACGCTCTGCGCATGCGTTATCTGAAGACTAGCGAGAGCGGCAAAGTACCCAACGTATTCAACGCCTGGATCCTGGATCGTGATTTCAATGATCCTGAGCGCAAGGTGCTGGATATCCGTGTACTGCTCACCCGGGATCAGTTATCGGATCTGCATGATATTCTGAGGCAGATCCTTAACACCGCGGAAGAGGGGTTGCTTTCACCCAAGAACTTCCTGAATGAACTCAAGAGTCTGGCTGCGACCACCTCCAGGGATCCATCCAAATTGGGAACCACCACGGCGGTGACGGCGGGAGAGGGTAACAGTCTGGCCGACCTTGGGTTTATGCGGGAGTATATTGAGGATCTGCCCTATACTGCAGATGCCATGAAGCTATCCCTGCAGGATTGGCAGAGCTGGTCTGCGCGTGAGCAGATCAAGTTTCTGAATGCACTTGAATCCAAGATTAATTACTATCGCGCCCTGCATGATCATACCGATCTATGGGTGAGTCTGGGTGGTGGTCCAGTGGATGGCGATTCGGTATTCCCCATCGCCCTGGATATGTTGCCGTAGGACACTGCTCTAGATGAATAATGAAACATCCCCGCCAGAGAGTGGGACGCTAATCTATCACCTGCGAGATGTGATCAAGACTCGTGAGTCTGAGGGTGTGGCCTTTCGCCTCAACGTACCCCGCCTGCAGATCGCCCAAGGTGAAAAGATCGCCCTTATCGGTGAGAGTGGCTGTGGTAAATCAACTCTGCTCGATATGCTCTCCTTTATCCTGCAACCCAGTGAGGTTGGTTCATTCCGTTTTCGCCCTAAACACAGCGGTAAGAAAAAGAAAAAAAATGATGATGAACCATTAGACATAAAGCGTTACTGGGACCGGGGTAAGCAGAATACCCTGGGTGATCTGAGGCGCCATCATATCGGCTATGTGATGCAGACAGGCGGTCTGCTGCCCTACCTGTCGGTTCGGGACAACATAAACCTATCCCGGCATGTGCTGGGAATGAAGGATGATGGCTCGGTGGATCGGCTGGCGAAAGAGCTGGGGATACATCACCATCTTAATAAACTGCCGGAAAATCTTTCCACCGGCGAGCGGCAACGAGTGGCCATTGGTCGCGCACTGGCGCATAACCCGTCGATTGTAATTGCCGATGAACCTACCGCTTCGGTCGATCCGTTCGCCGCAGAGAAGATCATGTCTCTGTTCCTGGAACTGGTGGAGGAGATGCACATAACGGTGATTGTTGCCAGTCACGCCTGGCAGCATATCAAACGCTTGGAACTTCGTAGGCTCGCGCACCATACCCGACGCTCGGAAGATGGTTCTGTAACTGAAACCATCGTGAAGGGCTAGCCGTTCATTGGGCCCCAGCTAAGATAATCAAACTGGAAACCATATATGCGTCCATTTAAGACCCTTCGCCTGGCCACGCGCGACTATCTGCATGAGTGGCAGATGTCAGGCTGTTTTATTCTGGCACTGGCCTCCGTGCTGGGTCCCATGCTGGTTCTGTTTGGGCTGAAATTTGGGATCGTGGGCGGAATGATCGAACAGTTGGTGGAGGACCCGCGCAACCGCGAAATCATGCCGGTAGGTAGTGGTAAATTCTCTGCTGAATGGATGGCCGAGTTGCGCAAGCGTTCTGATGTGGAATTCATCGTCCCGCGTACCAGAAGTATCGCCGCCACCATTCAACTCAAGAGTAGTAACCGCTCTAACATCATCTCTATGGAGGTGATCCCATCCGAAGCTGGTGACCCCCTGTTGTCCGCGCTTGAAGAGGGTCCTGGCGGGTTGGAGAGCATAGTTTTGTCCAAGAGCGCAGCTGCCAAGTTAAAGGTAGGTCCTGGCGATGAACTAAGTGGCAGCCTGGTGCGACGTTTTAAGGAGCGTAAGGAGCGGGCGCACCTGGATCTAAGAGTAGCAGCCATTGCCCCGGCCGATGCTTTTCCACGGGAAGCGGTTTTTACCTCGGTAAAACTGGCTGAAGTGCTGGAAGACTACCGTGATGGCCATGCCGTTCCAATGTTGGGATGGAAGGGTAATGTTACCACCAAGGCCAGGAGCTATCCCGGGTTTCGCCTCTACGCGGCATCTATCTACGATGTGGCGGATCTGCACGAAGGTCTGGTTGATCTGGGGATTGATGTGCGGACCCGAGCTGCAGATATTGAGCTAGTGCAGCGGATGGATCGTAATCTCTCCATGGTTTATTGGGCCATTGCCATCATCGGACTGGTGGGTTTCTCCCTCTCCCTGGGCGCCAGTCTGTGGGCCAATGTGGATCGCAAGAGTAAAGAGTTGTCTGTGTTGCGACTGGTGGGGTTTCGTACCGGCGATATCATGTGGTTCCCCATGATCCAGGCGCTCTACACTGCGGTGTTTGGCTGGGGTCTCGCTGCAGCCATCTTCCATATAGCCAGCTTGGCAATAAATGACATGCTGGCCAGCCAGATGAATGTGGGACAACAGGTCTGCGCTCTGTTACCGATACACTATGTTATCGCATTGGGGCTGACCATGGGGTCCTCAATTGTAGCTGCCGCACTTGCCGGTTTACGTTCTGCCAGGATCGAGCCATCGGAAGGGTTGCGGGAGATCTGATATTTCTTAGGGCACGCAAATGGAAAATGCGATTTCCTATTCACTGCATTTTCTATGGCTTATGACCATAGAAAATGGCAGCACATCCATGTGCTACTAGAACCGCTGAATAAACCACAGGTTCCTTAGATCTGTTTGCCAGTCCCAAATAATCCTAAAAATGGGAGTGTGTGGTGCTGCCAGTGGATAGTGCAGTTGTCACCTGATCAAACCGGATAGCGATTGGATCTACCGGGATTGCCAGGCATAAAAGGCCCATGGCTTAACCGCCGCTGGAGAGAGGCAGACCTGCGGCGGGTGGCGTCAGGGCGCGTACCGATGCCTGGAGCTATGACCTGTCCTGGCAAACCCTGCAACAGTGCCGAAATTAGCCAGATATACACCCTAGAAAGCCCGCGTGTGCCCATGTCTGAACGGCAGTCAGAACTGTTGCATGAGACCAAAGAGGCGGTAATCCAACAGTTAAAGCTCAAGCGCCATCGCACCAGTGCCGATGCCAGGAAACTCTAGGAGACCATACATAGACTTCCGTTTTGTGCAGCGTACGGCGGTAACCCTTTAGGGCCAGGTTTTCGACCCTGTTATGTTGGTATATCGTCAAAAAATATTCCAGGACAGAATGGTCCTGGTGGTATAGACTTGCTGTTCTGGCAGCAGTAATGCTCACGTTCCAGTGATTATCAATGAATCTTACAAGGTAGTTTCCTCTCGCCAGAGTGTTATTATCGGAAACTGTTTTTTGGCAGAGAATGGACAGATGGCCCTCTCAGACTACGTAAATACTTTTGGTCAGGACCTGCTTGGCAGATATGGCGAGCGGGTGCACAAGCTTGCCATCAATGCCGGCATGACCTGTCCCAACCGTGACGGTAGCAAGGGGAACGGTGGTTGCACCTTCTGTAATAATGTCTCCTTCAGCCCCAATGCCAAGAAAGAACCCCTGGTGTGGGAGCAGATAGAGGCGGGTCGCCAGGTGATAGCCAAACGTACCCGCGCCAAAAAATTTATCGCCTATTTTCAAGCATATACCAACACCTATGCCGACGTGGAGTATCTGTCGGTGCTGTACAAACAGGCGTTGGCGGAGCCGGATGTGGTGGGGATCTCCATCGGTACCAGGCCCGATTGTGTCCCGGATGAGGTACTGGATCTACTGGCTAGCTTCCAGGCTGAAGGTCATGAGGTGTGGCTGGAACTGGGGCTGCAGAGTATCTTTGATAAAACCCTGGAGCGGGTGAATCGTGGCCACGGTTTTGCCGAATATCGTCAGGCGGTGCGCGCGGCCAGACTGCGTGGTCTGCCGGTGTGTACCCATCTGATAGTGGGAATGCCCGGAGAGGGCAGGGATGAGGCCCTGGCCAGCCTGGAGCAGGTCATAGAGTTGGGTGTGGACGGGTTGAAGTTGCATCCGCTACATGTGGTCAAGGGTACCGCCCTGGCCAATGAGTGGCGACGTGGTGAGTACACCCCCATGAGTTACTACGAATATATCAATATCGCAGCCGATATGATTGAGCGCACCCCGCCTGAGGTCCTGTATCACCGGATTACCGGGACTGCGGCAGAAGAGATCCTGCTGGCCCCGGAGTGGTGCAGTAAAAAGTGGCTGGTGCTGAACGGTATAGAGCTGGAACTGCAGCGACGCGGCACCCGGCAGGGTGCAACCAGCGAATCACTACTCATCGGGAAGGGAGTGGCGTCAGATCTGTGCCAATCTACAGGATAGGCTGGTCAGATTCAGGTTGTGAACAAAGTTACTGGAAATAGATAGTATGGAACTTGTATGTCCGGCAGGTAATCTGCCATCACTCAAAACGGCAGTGGATAACGGAGCCGATGCGGTTTATCTCGGATTTCGGGATGATACTAACGCCCGCCACTTTGCCGGCCTCAACTTTGGTCCGGCCAAAATCGCCGAGGGCATAAAGTACGCCCATGATCGTGGTACCAGGATATTTCTGGCACTCAACACCTATCCCCAGCCTAATGGCTGGAAGCGCTGGCAGAATGCGGTGGATCAGGCAGCAGATCTGGGAGTGGATGCCATGATTGCGGCGGATATCGGGGTGCTGGACTACGCGTTCAACAAAAGCCAGGAGCTGAATCTACACCTGTCGGTGCAGGGGTCGGCCACCAACTATGAGGCGCTGAGCTTCTATAAGGACCATTTCAACGTACGGCGTGCGGTGCTGCCGCGGGTGCTCTCCATGAGTCAGGTGCAGCATGTTATCGACCACAGCCCGGTGGAGATCGAGATCTTCGGTTTTGGCAGTCTGTGTGTAATGGTGGAAGGGCGCTGTATCCTCTCATCCTATGCCACTGGCCGCTCTCCCAACACCTATGGCGCCTGTTCGCCCGCCAGCCATGTGGAGTGGAGCGAGACGCCAGAGGGCCTGGAAACACGCCTGGGCGGGGTTCTTATTGAGCGCTATGCCAAGGGTGAGAATGCCGGTTATCCCACCCTGTGTAAGGGTAGTTTTCAGGTGGATGGCAACACCTATCACGCCATTGAAGAGCCCACCAGTCTGAATACCCTGGAGCTGCTGCCGCAACTGATGCAGGCTGGGGTCAAGGCGGTTAAGATCGAGGGGCGGCAACGTAGCCCGGTGTACGTGGAACAGGTGACCAGGGTGTGGCGCGCGGCCATTGATGCCTGTATCAAAGACCCGGAAAATTTCCACGCTCAGGCCGACTGGATGGCGGAGTTGGGCAAGGTGTCGGAAGGTACCCAGACCACCCTCGGTGCCTATCATCGTCCCTGGCAGTAGTTTCAGATCGCATACATTTATCTAAGATTCAAAGGTTGGAAAGCATGAGTAAACAGCCGAAACTCTCCCTCGGCCCTATCCTCTATTACTGGTCCAGAGATCAGGTGATGGAGTTCTATGACTGGGTGGCAACATCGCCGGTAGATATTGTCTACTTGGGAGAGACCATCTGCTCCAAGCGCAACCTGATCACCACCGACGACTGGTTCTCCATTGCCGAGCGCTTGACAGCAGCTGGCAAAGAGGTGGTGATCGCCACCCTGGCCCTGCTGGAGGCGGAGTCGGAGCTGAAGCGGCTGCGGCGTATCTGTGACAACGACCAGTATATGGTGGAGGCCAACGATATGGGCGCCATCCATCTGCGTGAGGGCAAGCCCTTCGTCACTGGACACAGCGTCAATGTGTACAACGGACGCTCTTTGGAACTGCTGGCCAAACAGGGGCTGAAGCGCTGGGTGCTGCCGGTGGAGCTATCCTGGCAGACCATGGTGGATATCCAGAAGGAGGGGCCGGGTGATGTGGAAGTTGAGGTGTTTGCCTTTGGCCGACTGCCGCTGGCCTATTCTGCTCGCTGCTTTACGGCCAGATCCCACAACCTGCCCAAGGATGACTGCCAGTACCGCTGTCTCGACTATCCCGACGGCCTGATACTCAAGGCCCAGGACGACACCAAGTTCCTGGCCCTGAACGGTATCCAGACCCAGTCAGCCCACACCTTCAACCTACTGTCAGAGCTGGAACATATGCGGGAGTTGAAGGTGGATGTGATCCGCATCAGCCCGCAGTCCAGAATCACTGAAAAGGTAGTGGATATATTTCATCAATGTCTGAACCAGAAGATGAGCCTGGAAGATGGCGTCGCCAAACTGGAACGTATAGTGCCGGTGGGCTCCTGTGACGGCTACTGGCATGGAGATGCCGGGATGGAAGATAAGGCCCGGGCCGCAGCCATGAAGATGGTGTAGCTGGTATTATTGTGTCGCCTGGAGTGTGGCCGTTAACTGCGTATTTACACTGACATTTCGCAATGACAAATCACCCCAATATTGATTGAATTTACAGCAATTTTGTAGCTACAGTTAAATCGGAGAGTTTGGTGAAGCAAGAGCTGCGTAACGAACTGGCTGAACAGGCATATGAACAGGCCTTTGAACTTGAAAATAGCTACGGCTGTTGCCCCCAATGTGTACTCACCGCGATAAAAGATACCGTGGGAGATATCTCTGATGACACCATCAAGGCCAGCCATGGCCTCTCTGGCGGCGGTGGTCTGATGGGGCTGGGCGCTTGTGGTGCGCTCACCGGTGGACTCATGGCTCTTAGCGCCAAGCGTGGACGTGATGCCGACAAGCTGCATCGTGGCTCTGGTATCGGAAATTTTCAGGTGGGGCGTAAGCTGGTGGAACGGTTTGAGCAGGAGTTCGGTGGTGTGACCTGTGAGCATCTGCAGCAACAGTTTACCGGTCGTACCTGGGATATGTGGAAGCCGGAAGAGTACAAGGCCTTTTCAGATAATCGCGGCGACCAGTGTGCCCGTGCCACTGCGTTGGCAACTAAGTGGGTGGTTGAGTTGATGTGATCTTCAGGGGCAGGCCAGAGTCCGTGTCTGTGCCGTCTTGTATTACATAGCCATGTTGCCCCGCTATTATGGGCATTTCAATGCTAGTTAATGATGTGGTAGGTAAAAAATAGCTGAGTAAAACCGGGTTGAGACTTTATTTCATTTAACGCCTTTGCTGTGTAGAAATTCAGTGTATTTTTTATCTGTACCATTGATGTGATCAATCAACCAACCCTTGAGGAAGCTGAGCAACTCAATGCTGATTGTTGTGGTCCTGGAGTTGAATTTTTCATTTAACTCTTTTACTTGTTCCAGTAACTCGATATGTTTCTGTTCCTCATATCCCGGGTAGTTGTGGGTTTTTAATAGATCCTCCTCATATTCAAAGTGTTTGTCCGTATATACAATCAGGGCAGAGAGAATTTTGGCCACCACCTCATGTGAGTCACCGCTTTTCATGGACTCGTACAGGGAGTTGATCATGCTGGACAACTTCTTATGATGTATGTCGGCAGTCTCAATGCCTACGCTGTAGTTGTCACTCCACTCAATCAGTGGCATTGGAAGATACCTTGTTTTTGCTTAGGGATAAATTGTGCCGGTCATGTCAGAAAACCAGCGCGTCCACACTGGCAAGTATAGGTGAGAAAATTGGAGTGGAAGAGGTGTAGAACAAAATCAAAAAATAGCTGTGCGTATGCCTATTTTTTGTTTGGGATAGTTACTTGCGGCCGATAATTTTGGTGATGCCGTCCATGAACCTCAACAGGGGTCCCAGGCGATCTTCAAACTCCAGTGAGTCCAGGAAGTTTTTCATATACAGTCCCAGTTCCGTATCTCCACCCAGACGCAGGCGGCGGTTGAAGAACAGGGTGTCAGGGTCTTCCTGGCGGGTGGCCAGCAGCATGAAGTCGTATATGTCGCCCTCAATGCTGACGTTGTCTGTGGCACCAGCTGGTGCGGCTTTCAGTTTGCCACCTTCCATAGTGAGGTAGTAGCTGATCCTAGCGTCGCGCACCCGGATCAGGGACACCTTGCCCTCCAGGAAGTCCATCTCGCCATCGGCCAGTTCCGGAGCAAACAGGCGGTTTAGGACACCGATCAGTACGGTGCTGTGGACCAGGGGCGGGATCAGGCTCAGGGGCAGGGCCAGAGGGCGCGGCAGGGTGGGGCTTTTTCTCAGTTGTGGGTTGGCTGGTGTGGTCATGGTAAGACTGAATATAACCGGTTAGACCGGTCCTGGGTAGGTTGCGCCCTTGGTGCCGTTTTTCGGAGCCTTGTACCAACTCAGTTTCTCCTGCAAGTTTACCACCTCTCCCACGATTATCAGGGTGGGGGGCTTGGGCTGTTCCCGTTCTACCAGTTCAACAATATTGGATAGGTTTCCGGTGAATACGCGCTGCTTCTCGGTGGTCCCCTGCTGTATCAGGGCCACCGGCATGTCGCCAGATACGCCACGGGCCATCAGTTCGCGCGAGATTACCGGCAGGCCGCGTAGTCCCATGTAGAACACCACTGTCTGATGCGGCTGGGCTAGCTGCTCCCAGTTCAGGTTCATGCTGCCGTCTTTCAGGTGGCCGGTGACAAAGGTGACCGACTGGGCATAGTCCCTGTGGGTCAGGGGGATGCCGGCATAGGCGGCGCAACCGGAGGCTGCAGTAATGGCTGGCACTACCTGGAATGGGATGCCCTGTTCCGCCAGGGTGTCTATCTCTTCACCGCCACGGCCGAAGATGAATGGGTCTCCACCTTTCAGTCGGATTACCCGGTTACCCTCTTTGGCCAGACGCGCCAGCAGTTGGTTTATCTCTTCCTGGGGCATGGCGTGATTGTCGCGCTCTTTACCCACGTAGATGCGTTTGGCATCGCGTCGGGTCATATCCAGGATCGGTTTGGCCACCAGTCGGTCGTATACCACCACATCGGCCTGCTGCATCAGGCGCAGGGCGCGGAAGGTGATCAGGTCCGGGTCGCCGGGACCACCACCCACCAGGTAGACCTCACCCATGGGTTTGGATGGATCGGTGCTCTCCAGAGCCTTCTCCATAGCAATATCCGCTTCCTCGGTATGGCCGGAGAAGATGCGCTCGGCAACGCCGCTGTCCAGTACGTTCTCCCAGAACATCTGGCGGTCTTTGGGGTTGGAGAAACGTTGCTTGACCTTGTCTCTGAAGCGTTTGGCCAGATCGGCCAGTCTGCCGTATCCTGCGGGGATCGTAGATTCCAGACGGCTGCGGATTAGACGCGCCAGCACCGGGGATGAACCGCCAGTGGATACAGCCACCACCACCGGGGAACGATCCACGATGGAGGGGGTGATGAAGCTACAAAGTTCCGGCTGGTCCACCACGTTTACCGGCAGTTGCCGGGACTTGGCGGCTTCGGAAACCCTGCGGTTCACTTCAGGATTGTTGGTTGCAGCATAGGCCAGACTACAGTTGTCGAGATCGCCGTCCTGGTACTCTCTCTGTAGGTGGTTGATGGCCCCATCCTCAGATAGAGTCTTGAGGTTAGAGCAGATCTTTGGGGAGATGACCGTTACCTCGGCTTGTGCCTGCAGAAGCATGGAAACCTTGCGTGCTGCAACTTCACCGCCACCTATTACCAGGGCGGTTTTGTCTTTAATATCTAGAAATATTGGCAGAAAGTCCATAGAAGTGTGTCTTGATTATATGCTACCTGTGATCGAAGGCGAGACTCTACCATGAGGGGGCATATGCGACAATTGCTAACCACTGCTGATCTGGTAAAAATACCGCCTTGAACCGCTAGAGAATGCTAATTATTACACCAGTTGGTGGTGCGGGGTAGACTGGCATCTATAAAGATATTAGGATATACTGATCGGCTGCACTAGATTAATAGGTGGAATATACGTGGTTAAAGAGATAGATAGCGTCGCGTTGCAACAGAGACTCGGGACAGAGGATGAACCGATTCTGCTGGATATCCGCGGGGCAAATGAGCTGATGCAGGGTATTTTGCCCGATTCTCAACATCTTCCAATGCATATTCTCCCACTACGTATCTCTGAATTTCCCAAAGACCAGGATATTGTGCTCTACTGTCATAGTGGTGCGCGCTCCTACACTGCCTGTAACTATCTGGCACAGCAGGGATATACCAATGTAATCAATCTACGTGGCGGGATTATCAGCTGGGCCCGGAGTGGTCTCCAGATCGTACACCCGCCTATGGTAAGCAACGGCTGATTCCTTATATGGGAGTTAGGCAGAGTACTTGCGTTTACCGTTAAGTTGGAATATAAGATACAGCTTAATTAACAAAAACACATACTGTAACCTAATTGGAGAACGATATGGCTGATTTTGATCAAGAACTGGATGCAAGCGGACTGAACTGTCCACTACCAATCCTGCGCGCAAAGAAAACCCTGAACAGCATGGATGCCGGTATGGTACTGCATATTGTTGCTACCGATCCTGGCTCCGTTAAAGATTTTGAGGCATTTTCCAAGCAGACCGGAAATGAGCTGATGGAGTCCAAAGAGGACGGCGGAAAGTTCCATTTCCTAATCAAAAAAGCCTGATTATTCAATCATTTAAACACGCATAAATATTGGGGGGAATTATCCAGATGGGACAAAAAAAATTAGCCATTATCGCAACCAAGGGTACGCTGGATTGGGCATATCCACCCCTCATTCTGGCCTCCACTGCTGCGGCTCTGGATTATGAGGTCGAGATTTTCTTTACCTTTTACGGTCTGCAGATGCTCAGAAAGGATGTTAGCGGTCTCAAGGTGAGCCCGCTTGGTAATCCCGGGATGCCGATGAAGATGCCATTCGGACCGAAGTGGTTCCGTGGTATTAACTGGAACATCCCGAACATCATTCAGGCCAACGTGCCTGGCTTCGAGTCTTTGGCGACTGTCCTGATGAAGAAGACCATCGCCAATAATGGTGTAGCAACCGTCGAAGAGCTGCTTGAGCTATGCCAAGAGGCTGAGGTGCGCTTCACCGCCTGTCAGATGACAGTGGAGCTATTCGGTTTCAGCCACGACGACTTCATTGATAATGTCGAATATGCTGGCGCCGCAAAGTTCTTCGAATTTGCTGGTGAGAGTGATATCTGCCTGTATATCTAGTTTAGAGATAGCTGGATGATACAAAAAGCGCTGCCCAACCGGGCGGCGTTTTTTTGTTCTGATACAACAAGCTGATGGTCAACTAGATGCGTATATGCTCAACCACCCCATTCTCGTCCGGGTCGCCCCATTGGCGCTCCTTGTTGATCTCCAGCTTCTTATAGCAGGTCGCTATCAGATCGTCGGCAGAGCCGCCGGCCATACGGTAGGCATCCAGTAGCAGTATCAGGCAGTCTGCATACTCCATCCGGTCGTCTGGTGTTTCGATCAGCTCCTGCACCTCTTTGGCCAGATGATGCAGTGGTCTGGTTGCTGGCCGGCAACTGCCGAAGGTGGCATCCGACCACTGGGCTATCTCTTCCTGTAGCTGTTGAATGCGTGTGCTCATGCTTTGTGCCTCTGGTCAGCTCTCCTGGTGCCCATATAGCGTGGCGTACAGGCCATCCTGCTGGATCAAGTCGTTATGGTGGCCTTCCTCCACGATCTGTCCATCCTCGAATACCAGCACCCGGTCTGCCTGTTTAACCGCACTCAGGCGGTGGGCGATGATGAGGGTAGTGCGTCCATGCAGGAACTGTTGCATGGCTGCATGAAGCTTACCCTCGGTGGCGGTATCCAGTGAGGAGGTGGCCTCGTCCAGGATCACCACCTTGGGTTCGCTCAATACCATGCGCGCCACTGCCAGGCGTTGGCGCTGTCCGCCAGAAAGCCGGATGCCGTAGCGTCCGATCATGGTCTCCAGGCCATCGTCCATGTCCCGAACGATGTCGGCCAGCTGTGCTATCTCCAGGGCTAGCCACAGTTTTGCATCTTCGATCTCATGGCCGAGGGTCAGGTTCATACGCACCGTGTCGTTGAACAGGGCGGGGTGTTGCAGCACCGTGGCCACGTTGCCCCGCACCACATCCATGCCGATCTCGGACACCGGTACCCCGTCAAAGCAGATCTGGCCTGAGTTGGGTGGATATAGACCGAGTATCACCTGCACCATGGTGGTCTTGCCGCCACCACTGGCCCCCACCAGGGCCACTTTCTCACCGGCGGCTATCTTCAGGCTGATGTTATTGAGTACTAGGGGGCCGTCGCCGTATCTGAAGGTTATGTTCTGGAGTTGCAAATCGGTGGTGGTCTTGCCCTGGAATGGGTTCTTGCTGTGGGGGTATTCCGGCTCCAGATCGATCTTGATCAGCTGGTTTATGCGCTCCAGTGCGGCTTGGGCCCCATTGAAAGAGTACTGGATGGCCAGTACCTCCTGCACCGGACCCATCATGTACCAGAGGTAGGCGAACACCGCCAGCATCTGACCGATGGTGAGATCGGAATACAACACCATGACCATGCTCAGGGCGCGAAAGATATCGAACCCAAACAGGAATACGGTGAAGGAGAGGCGTTGAGCGGCATCACTCTTCCAGGTGAAGGATTTGGAGTGGTGCCGAATATGGTCGGCCTTGCCGATGATGCGTGAGATGTAATGCTGTTCCCGGTTGCTGGCGCGGATCTGCTGGATGGAGTCCAGGGTCTCAGACAGGGCCTCCTGAAACAGCTGGTAGGCGCTGTTCTCCTGGCGTTTCAGCTTTTTCACCTTGCGTCCGAACAGGGTGGTGACGTAGATCACCAGCGGATTCAGAAACAGGATAAACAGGGCCAGCTGCCAGTGCATCCACAGCAGCACTATGCCAGTGCCGACGATACTGAGAACGGCCACTACAAACTTGGAGGTGGCGATGCCTATGAAGTTGTCCACGGCATCGATATCTGTGACCAGATGCGAGGCCACGGTGCCACTACCCAGGGTCTCGTACTCTGACATGGAGACACGCTCCAGGCGCCGCAACAGGCTGCGGCGAATGCGGAAGGTCACATCCTTGGAGATCATGGTGAACTGGCGCATCTGCCACACTCCCAGCACCAGGGCGATCAGGCGCAGGAACAGGGTGAGAGCCAGTACCGCGATAATATACAGGATCGGTCCCTGCCAACTTTCGGGGAAAATGGCGTTGATGGTGGCCACCGAAATGCCCGGTTGCTTCAGCAACACCTCATCCACCAATAGTGGAATAAATAGCGGTATCGGGACACTGACCGCGGCCCCTAGGACGGCTATCAAATTGGCGGTAATTAGCTCGCGCCTGTGGTGCATGATCCTGGTTGCCAGCTCGCGCCAGCTATAGCTATTCGATCTCAAACTGGATGGAGTCTCCGTACGGTCTGAATTTATGCTCCGCTCTGTCACTTCTGCTAAACCTGCTTCTCTAGTATGGGCACAACTATCATTGATGCCCGTGCCGGTAAATGGTGATCATGGACAATAACAGAGGGTATGACAAGGATAGTGGTGGGCTATTTTGTGGTTTCCCATGGACTGGCGTATGAATAGCAAAGATGCCCATGTGAATCCACAGCTTGTGGTGCCGTCAGTGCCTTAATCCAACCTTAGGAAATTTGTGATTTTATCCTGCTTTTGCAAGGGGGACATGGGGGATAGAAACTGTATAATACCTAGGTTGACCAACATGAGATTTGAATAATGAAAAAAAGGCTAGTGTCTGTTTTTGTTTGCTCTTTGCTGTGGCTGCCACTGGCCCAGGCGGAAAACCTAGTGCAGGTGTATAAACTTGCGGTGCAAAATGATGCCCAGATCAAGGCTGCCAGGGCCACGCGTGACTCTACACTGGAGTCCAGACCTCAGGCCTTGGCCTCGTTGCTACCTAACTTGTCTTTGAGTGGCGACGCAAATCGTGTGCATTCAGACGTGCTCTCCTCACCAAGCGGCAGCAGTGACCGTACGTTCAATAGCTCCAGCCTGAGTTTGAGTCTCTCAGTACCGGTCTATCGTAGAGAGTTGTGGGTGCAGTTGGATCAGGCCGATGACCAGATTGCTCAGGCCGAGGCGGTATATGCAGCAGCAGAGCAGGATCTGATCATACGGACCGCCCAGGCTTATTTCGACATCCTATCCGCCCAGGACAACCTGGAGTTTTCTCAGGCAGAGACCGCAGCCATTGCCAGGCAGCTGGATCAGGCCAAACAACGTTTCGATGTGGGTTTGATCGCTATCACTGCAGTACATGAGGCCCAAGCGGCCTATGACCAGTCTCGGGCTGATCTTATTCAAGCGGAGAATAATCTGGACAACTCCTGGGAGGCGCTGTTTGAGATCACCCGTAGAAAGGTGAAATCACTGGCGACCCTGGATGAGAACCTGGCTCTGTCCAAGCCAAATCCTCAGAGTATCGAACGCTGGGGTCAGAAGGCGCTGCAGCAGAATCTATCAATCCGCGCGGCAACTGAGGCCACTGATTTGGCCCGCAAGAACATTAAGGTGCAGCAGTCCGGCCACTATCCGTCCCTGGATTTTGTTGGATCCCACACAAGGGACCGCACTAATAGCTCCATCGGTTCTGATACCAACAGATCTTCCATTGGGGTGCGGCTCACAGTGCCATTATATGCCGGTGGTGGGGTAAGCTCTCGTACCCGCCAGGCCCGTCATGATCTGGAAGCTGCCCAGGAGAACCTGGATAAGGAGCGCCGCTCGGTTACCCGTCAGGTGCGGGACTCCTATCGTGGAGTACTGGCCAGAATAAGCGCGGTGAAGGCATTGAAGGCCAGCACCATATCTACCCGCAGTGCCCTGGAGGCCACCGAGGCTGGCTTCGAAGTTGGAACCAGGACCATGGTGGATGTGCTCAACTCCCAGCGTGATCTGTATCGCTCTCTCAGTAATTATGCCGACGTGCGCTATAACTACATTATGAGTGGTCTGAAACTGAAGCAGGCGGCAGGTACTGTCTCTCCTGGGGATCTGAAGCGTATTACAGTCTGGTTGAAGTAATTACCTGGCTGGTTTGATTCTGTACAAATAGCATTCAGGGGTTGGAGTCAAACCGTTTGATGCCGGTTGATCATGACAATATGGTTGGGCGGTTTGACTCTGACCCCTTGATTAAGAATTGGCTAGAATAAAAACCATGTCTGGAAATAGCATCGGAAAACTGTTCACTGTCACCTCTTTTGGCGAAAGCCATGGTCCTGCCATCGGCTGCATCGTGGATGGCTGCCCTCCAGGGGTTGAACTGTCTGAGGCCGACTTGCAACGGGATCTGGATCGGCGCAAGCCGGGAACCTCTCGCCATACCACCCAGCGGCGTGAGGCTGACGAAGTGCAGATTCTCTCAGGAGTATTCGAGGGGATAACCACTGGAACCCCTATCGGTCTGATCATCCATAATACCGATCAGAGATCCAAGGACTACACCGACATCATGGACCGGTTCCGGCCCGGTCATGCGGACTACACCTACACCCAGAAATACGGTCGGAGGGACTACAAAGGCGGTGGACGCTCCTCTGCGCGCGAGACTGCCATGCGGGTGGCGGCTGGCGCCATCGCCAAGAAGTATCTGCAACAGAGTTGTGGTATTAAGGTCCGGGGCTACCTGGCCCAGTTGGGTCCGATTCAGATAGAGAACCTGGATTGGGATGAGGTGCACAACAACCCCTTCTTCTGTCCTGACGCCAGCAAGGTGGCTGCTATGGAGCGATTCATGGATGACCTGCGTGGCGAGGGAAACTCCATCGGCGCCCGTATAAACGTAGTGGCCACGGGCGTGCCTCCCGGCCTGGGCGAACCAATTTTTGATCGGCTGGATGCGGAGATTGCCCACTCCCTGATGAGCATAAATGCGGTAAAAGGGGTAGAGATCGGCGCGGGTTTTGACAGCGTCATCCACACCGGCACCGAGCATCGGGATGAGATCACCCCGGACGGTTTCCTGGGAAACAACGCAGGCGGAATCCTCGGTGGCATCTCCAGTGGCCAGGACATAGTTGCCAGCATCGCCATGAAACCAACATCGAGTCTGCATATACCCTGCCACAGTGTAAATATACATGGCGAACCGGTGGAGGTTGTGACCAAAGGGCGGCATGACCCCTGCGTGGGTATTCGCGCTACTCCCATTGCTGAGGCCATGTTGGCGATTACTCTGATGGATCATCTGATGCGGCATCGCGCCCAGAACATGGACGTGGATTCGGAGACGCCGGTTATCCCAGCATCTCCCAAGTGAGGGTGTTGCCCATCACCTGTTGGTATCTGCCGCTGGCTTGCTGCAATAGCTAATGCCCTACTGGCGCCTATCATCATTCTATCTGTTTTACTTCGCTGCGCTGGGTGTGCTCGCCCCCTATTGGAGCCTGTATCTCAAGGATCTAGGCTTCAACGCCGTGGCCATCGGCGAACTCATGGCTATCCCCATGGCAACCAAGCTGCTGGCCCCCTATGTCTGGGGTTGGTTGGGAGACCACCTGGGGCATCGCATGCCCATTGTGCGGCTGGGATCCATGCTCACCGCCGTCATTTTCTCTTCGGTATTCTGGGTGAGTGGTTTCTGGGAACTGGCGGTGGCCATGGTGTTGTTCAGCTTTTTCTGGAATGCGGTGTTGCCCCAGTTTGAGGCGGTGACCTTCGATTATCTGGGCAAGGATGTGTCACGCTATGCCAGGGTCCGGGTCTGGGGCTCCATCGGCTTTATTTTGTCGGTACTGGTATTGGGTGTCGCAGTGGATATGAACGGCCCCCAGGTGATCCTGCCGGTGATGCTGCTTATCTACGCTGCTATCTGGATCTCCAGCACCACCATCAAAGATAGAAAACAGCAACGAAACCAGATTGAGCAACCACCGATTTTGGCAATACTAAAGATGCCAGCGGTCATAGCATTCTTTCTGGTCTGCTTCCTGCTGCAGGCCGGGCACGGTCCATACTACGCCTTCTACTCCATCTACATGGAGTCGGTAGGGTACAGCAAGACTGTTATCGGTCAGTTCTGGGCCTTGGGTGTGATCGCCGAGGTGATCGTATTTGTCTTTATGCATCGGCTGTTGAAAGTATTTGGTGCACGTCAGGTCCTTATGGCCAGCCTGGCTTTGGCTGTATTGCGCTGGATTCTGATCGGCAACTTTCCCCAGTCTCTGGGCATAATACTGTTCGCCCAGATCCTGCATGCCGCCACTTTCGGCACCTTTCATGCCGCAGCTATCCATCTGGTGCACCACTATTTTACCGGCAGCCATCAGGGACGGGGGCAGGCCCTCTACAGTAGCCTCAGCTTTGGAGCGGGTGGAGCCATGGGCACTCTGGCCAGTGGCTTCATGTGGGAGAGCGCCGGTCCCAGTGTGGCCTTTGGCATCTCCTCAGTGCTGTCACTGCTGGCACTGGTGATTGCCTGGAAGTGGGTGGTGAATGAGCTGGAAGAGACCCCTTAAGGTTATGCCTGCCCATCATTAAAGTATTCCCGCGTACCGTGGGCAGCCACCGCGGCGCCTATTCGGCCTAGCCCCAGGGTATAGGCTGAACCACGCAGGCTTTGTCCCTCATGCATGCTAGTATGCCATACCTCGTTGAATGCCTTAACGATCATCTCCTCCAGCCGAGCCCTGATCTCTTCCAGGGTCCATGCATAGCCGGAGCGATTTTGCACCCATTCAAAATAGCTCACAATCACACCGCCAGAATTTACCAGCACGTCAGGTAGAATGGTTTTGTTCTGCTCCAGCAAAATACTTTCTGCCTTGCACAGAGTTGGGCCATTAGCCACCTCAACAATATGAGTCGCTTTAATGTTGGGCGCATTTTCCTCTGTAATTACACCCTCGAGAGCTGCGGGAATAAGCAGGTCAACATCCAACTCCAATAACTCCTCATTGCTGATATTCTGGTGCTCCACCAATTCACAAACGGTGTGCTCACAATATACAGCCTGAACCTTTCGCACCTTTATTTTCTGTGTCCAGATACTCTCTATGTCAAATCCCTGCTCCGAGTAGATACCCCCTTTGGAGTCACTGATGGCCACAATGCGATAGCCATCCTTCTGTAACAGACGGGCAACGTGGTAGCCGGCGTTGCCCAACCCCTGGATGGCCACCCGTATCTCAGAAGGATCCCATCCCAACCGGTTAGCCATCTCGCGGATGCAGAGATAGGCGCCACGTCCCGTGGCCTCATCCCGACCCAGACTCCCGCCTAGACTGATGGGTTTGCCGGTTATGACTGCAGGCGCCCGTTGTCGCTTTATGGTTTCATACTCATCCATCATCCAGCCCATAATACGGGCGTTGGTGTAGACGTCCGGGGCTGGGATGTCGATATCCGGGCCAATGAAGTCTGCCATGGCGCGTACGTAGGCGCGTGACAGCCGTTCCAGTTCCATGGGAGAGAGTATTTTTGGGTCTACTTCGATGCCGCCTTTGGCTCCCCCGTAGGGTAGTCCGGCAACGGCGCACTTGATCGTCATCCAGAGCGCCAGGGCCTGCACCTCATTCTGATCCACCTTGGGGTGGAAGCGTACGCCACCCTTGGTGGGACCAAGTGCGTTGTTATAGTGGCAGCGGTATCCAGTGAAGTACTGCATGGACCCATCATCCATCCGAATCGGTAGTGATGCGGTAACTATAGCCTCGGCATGCATCAGGGAATCCACCACCTCCTGAGAGGTGCCTGCATCTTGTCCCATCTGGCGTAATCGGTTTAATGCATCTTGGTAGATGTTATGTTGTTTATCCATATGACTCCCCTCAACAGTTGTACAATCAAGTATAGAAAGTAATGAACGGCAATTTGGTTAAATTCAATTCGAAAGCAGGAAATGCACCTCTGTCGTGATTAGATACTTAACTGGGGTGGAGTAGTCCAATAGACTACTTCATGGATTTATTA
>CAZVME010000021.1:0-48244 GCA_964628835.1 uncultured Gammaproteobacteria bacterium
AGTCTGGGCCGTGTCTCAGTCCCAGTGTGGCTGATCGTCCTCTCAGACCAGCTATGGATCGTAGCCTTGGTGAGCCATTACCTCACCAACAAGCTAATCCAACGCAGGCTCATCTAATAGCGCAAGGTCCGAAGATCCCCTGCTTTCCCCCGTAGGGCGTATGCGGTATTAGCCCGGATTTCTCCGGGTTGTCCCCCACTACTAGGCAGATTCCTACGCGTTACTCACCCGTCCGCCACTCGCCACCAAGAGAGCAAGCTCTCTCGTGCTGCCGTTCGACTTGCATGTGTTAAGCATACCGCCAGCGTTCAATCTGAGCCAGGATCAAACTCTTCAGTTTAAGTTTGAACAGTCTCTATAAGATGAGACCAAATCTTGGCTCGATAAATCACTATCGTTTTGGAATTGATAGATACTTCATCGATATCTCTTGGCCGAAGCCGGATACCAACGGAGCACCCACACAAATTACCTAATCATATTGTTAAAGAGCGGATTCAACTTTCGTCGAATCAAGACGGCGAATCATATCAACTCCCGTCTTATGTCGTCAACAGCTAATTTGCTGTTTCTGAACTTTCGGGTCAGGCAATCAATCTGCTTGCCCCGAAGAAGGTGCGCATTATACGTACACCTAACCGCTGGTCAAGAACTTTATTTTGACCCCATTGAAATACTCAAAATGGTTGCGTTTTCCTGCCGCTGAAGGCCTGTGTTTCAAGTCCTGCTCAGCAACAGAGAGGCGCATTATACGCAGCTGATTAAACCTTGCAACAGTTATTTTAAGTTTTTATTAAATAGGCCGGAAGCAGCCGGATTAACCCTTGCTCACAACTGGTTTCAGGCCAGAGTTACCTTGGCAAAACGCCGCTTACCCACCTGATAGATATTGGTGGTACCGGACTCACACACCAGCTTCAGGTTCTCTACCCGCTCACCATTGATCTTCACCGCACCCTGCTTGATCATACGCATGGCATCTGAGGTACTATTTACCAGCCCCGCACCCTTCAGCAGGTTTGTGATTGGCAGGCCTTCTGCGCCGGCCTCCAGCTGCAGCTCTGGCATATCATCCGGCATAGCCCCCTTGCGAAAGCGAGCTACGAAGTTCTCATTGGCCTGCTCGGCAGCGGCAGGAGAGTGGAAGCGCCCCACCAACTCCATGGCCAACTGCACTTTGGCGTCACGCGGATTGAGTCCCTCATCAACCTGGGTGTGCAAATGGTTAATTTCAGACATGGGCTTGAAGCTGAGCAACTCATAGTAGCGCCACATAAGCTCATCCGAGATGGACATCACCTTGCCGAACATGTCATCTGGCGTATCTGTAATACCGATGTAATTTTTCAGGGACTTGGACATCTTCTGCACCCCGTCCAGGCCTTCGAGGATCGGCATAGTAAGCGCCACCTGTGGCTCCTGGCCGTAGGCCTCCTGCAACTGGCGTCCCACCAGCAGGTTAAATTTCTGATCAGTACCACCCAGCTCCACATCTGCCTTCATGGCCACCGAGTCATAGCCCTGCACCAAGGGGTAAAGAAACTCATGCACCGAGATGGATTGCCCGCCCTTGTAGCGTTTATTAAAGTCATCACGCTCCAGCATGCGGGCCACGGTGTGTTTTGCCGCCAGTTGGATCATGTCGGCAGCACTCATCTCCCCCATCCAGGATGAGTTGAAGAACACTGTGGTCTTTTCTGCATCCAGGATCTTGAACACCTGATGCTCATAGGTCTTGGCGTTCTCCAATACATCGTCACGGGTCAGGGGCGGCCTGGTGGCGCTCTTTCCGGTGGGGTCGCCGATCATGGCAGTAAAATCGCCGATCAGAAACATCACCTCATGGCCCAGCTCCTGAAACTGACGTAGTTTGTTGATCAGCACGGTGTGACCAAGATGCAGATCCGGTGCAGTGGGGTCGAATCCAGCCTTGATGCGCAGGGGCTTGCCGCGCTCCAGCTTCTTTACCAGGCCCTCTTCCAGAAGGATCTCGTCGGCTCCACGCTTGATAATCTCCATGGCCTCTGTGACTGACGTCATAACCGTTCTCTCTTAGCTTATATATAATGGTTAAAGCGATATTGGGCGCACAATGTACTAGAAGAAGCAGAAAAAAGTAACCTTATCACGGCTCCCGCTGGGGAAATTTACCAACCGAGACCAGATAACCGCATTCATTCACACCATATTGCGCCGACTCCACAGCGGTAAAACAACCCCACCCGGGACAAGATTCTGTAATAATCCATCCGTTTACGACATAATATAGCGGCTAATAACTAAAGACGTTTGCCGCACAAGCCGCCTGGTATCTCAAGACGCCAAACAGCGTCTCGACCATCATGGAATTTATCGAAGGCCCCTTAAATTTTACCGAGTTGATGTAGCATTATCCCATGAGAACTGATTACAGGATGCACCCTGCCACCAACCCATTTGCAAAACGAGGGAGATCGCCTCTGAAACGCGGCCTGCTGGCCGTCTCCGTCCTGATCATCAGCGCATCCATTATATATGCGGCTATTGACCACACAGAGACCACGCTCACTGCAGATACCACAGCACCAACCAAGCTGAGTCTGGCCATTCCCGGGATAGAGGGCAGCCTGCCCCCGAAAAAGATAGAGACCGCAAAGCCACCATCAGTTACAGCTTCACCCGTGCCCGCGTCGCCCACTCCACCCCCCACCAGTGAACCTGTCTCATTACAGCCTGGTAACGTCAGTATTACCCTTACTCTTCCCGAACCCACAGCAGTTCCGGAGCAGGATAAGATACAGGAGAACCCTGGACAGGCCACCGAGGGCTGGATCGAAGAGACAGTGGCAAGTGGCGACTCCCTGGCCCGCATATTCAGCCGCCTGGGCCTATCAGCAAAACTGTTGCACCAGATTACCAATAGCAGCGCAGAGGCCAAGGGACTGACTCGCATAAAACCGGGGGAATCACTCAAGATCAGGCTAGACGACAACAGGCAGCTGCTGGAGCTAATCTACCAACGCAGCGCGGTTGAGGCCCTGCATATCACACCAGATAGAGATAGCTTCAAGACCAAGACCAAGACCAAGCAGGTGGAGAACCGCCTGGGATACCTCTCCGGCACCATCATCAGCTCATTCTACCTGAGCGCCCAGAAGGCCGGCCTGTCCGACGCCCTGATCATGGATCTGGCTACCATATTCGGCTGGGATATAGATTTCGCCCTGGAAATCAGAAAGGGGGACCGGTTCTCCGTCGTGTTCGAAGAGGAGTTCCTCCATGGCACCAGGTATGGAAATGGCCGTATTCTGGCAGCGGAGTTTGTAAGCCGGGGCAAGGTATATCGCGCCATTCGCCATGCAAAAGAGAACGGCGAGTCAGATTACTACTCACCCGATGGCAAGAGCATGCGCAAGGCCTTTCTGCGGGCGCCGGTGGATTTTCGCCGCATTTCCTCACGCTTCACCAAAGAGCGCTTCCACCCGGTATTGGGCAAAAAACGCCCTCACCGCGGGGTGGACTACGCAGCCGCAACCGGAACCCCAATCAAGGCCGCAGGTGATGGCAGGGTCATATTTCGCGGCACCAAGGGCGGCTATGGCCGCACGGTAATCCTAAAACACGGCAGCCAATACACTACTCTCTATGCCCATCTGTCCAGGTACCGCGGCGGGGTCAACAGTGGCTCCCGGGTGCGTCAGGGGCAGACCATCGGCTATGTGGGCAAAAGCGGTATGGCAACAGGCCCCCACCTCCATTACGAGTTCCGGGTAAACAAAAGGCACAGAAATCCATTAACGGTCAAACTGCCGGCCTCTGCCCCTATTGAGCAGAGGTACAAGAGGGCGTTCCTTAACAGCAGCAAGCACCTCACCGCAACCCTCGACCTGCTGACCCGCAGCATGCTGGCTCAAACCTCAAAACAGTAAACAGGATATTTAACCATGGAAAAAGGTCTCTATCTTGGAATTATGTCTGGAACCAGCATGGACGGGATCGATGCCTCACTGGTGGAGTTTCAAGCCCAGGGCTGTACCCACGTGGCTAGCAATAGCCGCCCATGGGCCACAGAGTTGCAGCAGCAACTAAGGTCCATCGCCCATCCAGGGGAGAATGAGATAGAGCGACTGGGAGTTCTGGATATCAGAGTGGCGGAGGAGTTCGCCCACTGCGCCCAGACTCTCCTACAGCAGGCCGGAGTGAAACCTGAGCAGGTAGCGGCCATCGGCAGTCATGGCCAGACCATTCGCCACCGGCCGGATATCGCTTTACCCTTCACCCTGCAAATCGGCGACCCCAATCGCATCGCTGAACTAACCGGTGTTACCACAGTTGCCGACTTCAGGCGTCGTGACATAGCTGCCGGTGGCCAGGGCGCGCCTCTGGCATGCGCCTTTCACCAAGCCATGTTCCAGAGTGAGGACGAGAGCCGCACCGTGGTAAATATCGGAGGCATAGCCAACATCACCCTGCTTCCTCAAGACACCGAGACACCGGTCTCAGGCTTTGATACCGGACCAGGAAACACCTTGCTGGATGGCTGGGTGAGAAGGCATTGCGCCACCCAGTTTGATGACTCCGGCTCCTGGGCGGCTGGCGGTACTGTGGATCAACTGCTGTTGACCGAGCTGCAAAAGACTGACTATCTACAGCTGGAAGCACCAAAAAGCACCGGCCCGGAGCAGTTCAATCTGGCCTGGCTGGACTCCATACTAAATAATCTTTCTCCATTGGATCCACGCGACGTGCAGACTACACTCTGCAGCTTTACCGCCACCACGATAGGCCAGGCCATAAAGAAGGAAGCACCAAGTTGCAGTAGGGTAATCGCCTGCGGTGGTGGGGTACACAACCGGGAGTTGATGCGTCGGCTCCAGATTGAGCTGGGGGATATCAGGTTAGAGGCATCCAATATTCATGGAATCGACCCGGACCGGGTGGAAGCGGTGGCCTTTGCCTGGCTGGCCAGACAGACCATACTGGGTCTGCCAGGAAATATTCCAGGGGTAACCGGTGCTGCCGGCCCGAGGATACTGGGTGGTATATATCCTGGCGTAACTATTAACCCGGCAACCAGGTAGTGCTGAACGCCTGGGATCAGGTGGGTGAGGGGACTATATTCTTGGGGCAGACATCTGTGGCCTGGGCAATGGAACGCAACTCATCCACATCCAGAACATCTATATGTCCACCCTTTACCGAAATAATATCCTTATCCATCAGATTATGCAGAATCCTGGAGAATGTCTCAGGTTTTACCGACAGCCTGGAGGCCAGCACCCCTTTGGGGGCAGCCAGGTCAAACCCATCGCAATTACCATTACCATTACCATTACCATTACCATTACCATTAATAGCATGCACCTGATTACAGAGGTAACCAGCCACCCGGCCGGTTGCATTCTGTAGGGTCAGGTCATTGATCTCCATAATCATATGCCGCAGACGCTCACTCATGTCTCCCATCAACCGGAAACAGGTATCCACCGACTCGCGCAATAGCTTCAGAAATGAACTGTGGGAAAAGACCAGTAATTTAACATTACCAATGGCCTGGGCACTTACTGGAAACGTCTGTTGCGACTGAAACATCAATGCCTCAGCAAAGGTATTTCCAGCGCGCACGATCTCGATAACCTTTTCGTCTCCGGAAGAGGCCAGCCGAAACAGCTTAACCTGCCCCTCCAGCACCAGGTAGAAGACCTTGGCCTTGTCTCCGGTTACAAACAGTTGCTCTCCATCTCTCAAGCTGGCCGGCATACCCATGGTTGCCACCCGCGCCAGTTGCGAATCGTCTAATATAGAAAATAGATATGTACTGCGTAAATCGTACGCCTTGTTTATTGCAACATCACTCATTATCTTGGGCCCGGCCTTCGTTAAATATTCCATACTACAAAATATCTCCGTCCTGGGTGAAATATTACCAGCCCTCCCGGAATACGCCAAGACAAAAAAGGGGGCCAAGCCCCCTTTTCTAACCATTTGACCGATTCGGCTCAGGTGGAGAAAGATGATCCACAGCCACAGGTGGTTTGGGCGTTTGGGTTGCGTATTACAAACTGCGCACCCTGCAGACCCTCTACATAGTCCACCTCTGCACCCAATAGGTACTGCATACTCATGGGATCAACCAGCAACCCGACGCCGTCGGTCACTACCCTGGTGTCGCCCTCAGTCACCTTATCGTCAAAGGAAAAACCGTACTGAAAGCCGGAACAACCACCGCCCTGGATATAAATCCTTAGATTCAGTAATGGATTCCCCTCCTCTTCGATCAGGGAAGCCACCTTCGTGGCCGCAGCCGAGGTAAAGACCAATTGATTTTCTGTATCCGTCGCACTCATTACTTCAACTCCTCACTCAATAACAGGGCTAAACCCTCTAACAACACCCAGTTACAGATTACACATCTTTCAACGTTGCCTGGTTTCCGATAACTGCATCCGCCACATCAATGACGTCATCATCACCGTCATAACCCAGTCGGCGCTGTGGTTCATCGGTATGGATCAACTGCCCGTTGACCGATGCCCCCATCGCCATCTCTAATAAATTATAGTAGACAGTTCCGGTAACCTTTGCCTTGGGGGCTAGTTCAACCCGATGACATCCATGTACGTCGCCATTCACCTCCCCATTAACAACTACATTCGGGACGTTTATATCACCCTCAATTACACCCTGTTCACTGAGGGTCAAGGCCGAGGCGCTGTCTGGCTCTGCCTGCACATTCCCCTGGATACGGCCGTCCACATGCAGTCCGCCAGAAAAAAAGATGTTCCCTGTCACCTCTGTTCCAGCACCGATCACGGTTGCAATTTTTGGAGCCTTTGATTTGCCAAATACCATAAAAATATCCTCGTCAGTCTGCTCGGTTTGTCGCTAGCCCTGGACCACCCATTTAAAACTCTTTTTAACCGGGCTAAATTTCTTACCCGCCGGTTTGACCTCTATTGTAACACCTGATGGTTTGAACCCGCCTGGCAGTAAAAACTCCCCTTCTACATTCTGAAAATGCTTAAACCGCAGCTTCAGACTATCTAGCCTGTCCCTGGTTACCTGCCGCATGGGGAGGGTACGCTTTACCCCGCCCTGCTTACCACTCAGGCTGAGATATACCAGCCCTTCAATATACTCAGGCGCCCTGAGTACCTTGCTCACGGTAAACGTATAGAGGACGCTATTCTCGCTCTTTCCTGGCTGTAGCCGCAAGCGTTGTAGATGCAGAACCCCACTGCCAGATTTAGATGCCACTATACTGCGCAGAAACAGCAGCTCCTCTTCCAGCTTAAGGCGTTCACCCTGGTCACTCTTCAACTCATCCTGGATCCTGGCCACCGACTCGCGGTCGATCTGACTCATGCGTTCCAGCTTGACTACACGTTGGAGCAACTCGGTCCGCTGCCGATTCAGTTTGTCTATCACGCTGTTCTTGCGCTCTATCTCTTGCAGCAGCGGCTCAACCTGCGACCCGGTAACGCCCTTTTCTGATGTGGGGACGGGCGCCCAATAGATCAAGGCCAAACCGGCAAATCCAATCACCGCAATCACAATCAGACCAACAATGTAGCCCGGAATCCCGGACTGGTGGCTGATTTTTGGCGTCTGGCGCCTCCCAAACATAGTATCAATCATCTATAGCTATCCACAGACCGAGACAAACCCGGCACGTTGCAGGTGTATTTCGGACATTATGGAAGCAGTGCAACTGAATCCAGACCCAGAGTCTCATCCAGACCAAACATCAGATTCATGTTCTGAACCGCTTGTCCCGCAGCGCCCTTTACCAGGTTATCAATCACAGACAGCACCACAACCGTATCTCTCTGTTGAGGACGGTGAACCGCAATCCGGCAACTGTTGATCCCCCGTACACTTCTGGTTTCAGGGTGGTTTCCGGCAGGCAATACATCAACAAACGGCTCATTGGCGTACTTCTGTTCGTACAGGCTTTGCAGATTTGTATCGCCACTGATGCGCCCATACAGGGTAGCGTGAATGCCACGGATCATGGGCACCAAATGTGGGACAAACGTGAGCCCAACCTGCTTCCCCGTCATCTGCGACAGGGTCTGAGAGATCTCCGGCAGATGCCGATGCCCGGGAACTGCATAGGCCTTAAAGCTCTCTCCACACTCACCCATCAGGCTGGGAACTGCCGCCTTACGCCCGGCGCCACTCACTCCTGACTTAGTGTCGGCAATCAGATGATCGATATCCAGCAACTCGTTGGTTATCAGTGGCAGAAAACCCAGGGTTACTGCCGTGGGATAACAGCCGGGATTTGCCACCAGACGCGCCTGGGCCACGGCATCACGGTTTATCTCAGGGAGGCCATAAACCGCTTCATCCAACAATTCCGGGCAGGTATGACGTATGCCATACCACTGGTCCCACACCTCTGGATCTTGCAGACGAAAGTCTGCGGCCAGATCAATTACCCGCACTCCGTTTTCCAGCAGCTCCGGCACAATCTTCATGGCAGTGCCATTGGGAGTGGCAAAAAATACCAGATCACACTCAACTAGCCGCGCCATGTCCGGGGCGGTAAAGTCCAGATCCAGCTTGCCCCGCAGGTTGGGGAACAGCTCCGCCACCGGGGTACCGGCCTCGGAACGGGAAGTAATAACACTCAGCTCCACCCCAGGATGCATCACCAGGATGCGCAACAACTCAACCCCGGTGTAACCGGTGCCACCAACAATTCCAACTTTGACCATGAACGGATCCCATAAATAAAAAAAGCGGCCTGCTCGCCACTCCCGAAAAAATATCCATGCTAGTATATTTATAGGTAAAATACACCAAAACTGGCTCTCCGGGTGAATATATTCTCACCCATGAACCAAGTCAAATAACCGCACATTAGTAGTTTCTTATGGTTATAATGCGCACTTGATTCCTAACAACAAACGTGATGGCAATGCGTAAACATCTGCGCCGATCCAGACGCAAACTATTTTCTCTCAAGGCCTGGAAGGTCCGACTGGTGTTTTGGGTCGGAGCCATCCTGGTGGGCTGCGTATCTGCCCTGTTCGCCATTCTAAGCGAAAAGGCGGATATGATGTTTCATCAGATCGCCGCCACCGGTCACTGGATCCCCCTGATCATGACCCCACTGGGACTGACCCTGATCGTGTGGCTGACCCGCAATCTGGCCCCAGGCTCCCAGGGCAGCGGTATTCCCCAGGCCATTGCGGCCCTGGAAACCCGCAGTAAATCCAAACTACTCTCCATCCGCATAGCCATCGGCAAGATCCTGCTCACCATATTGGGCCTGATATCAGGCGCTTCCATCGGACGCGAGGGGCCATCCGTACATGTTGGCGCCTCCATCATGCACTCCCTGGGCCGCTTCGCTAAGTTCCCTCCCCACTACATGGAGAAGGGGCTGATCCTGGCCGGCTCCGCCGCCGGCATAGCCGCCGCTTTCAATACCCCACTGGCCGGCATCGTGTTTGCTATTGAGGAGATGAGCAAATCGTTCGAACAGAGAAATAGTGGCATTGTTACCACAGCGGTGGTCTTCTCTGGTCTGATAGCCATGGTGATCCTCGGTCAGTATCACTACTTCGGTAGTTCCAACGCTTCCCTGCCGGACCTGTCGGCCTGGCTGGCCGTGCCGGTATGCGGGGTCATCGGAGGCCTGCTGGGCGGCATGTTTACCGCCCTATTGCTGTACGTCACAGAGATTGCCGCTCCATTCATCCGCCACTACCCCTACAAGGTCGCTCTCATCTGCGGTGTGGCAGTGGCGCTATTTGGCTACTACTCCGGCTATCAGACCAGTGGCACCGGGTACCACGCCGCAAAGGCGATTATCACCGGTACCGCAGAGTTCGACCCCCTGTTTCCTATCAGTAAGATGGGGGCCACCCTGGCATCCTATCTAAGCGGCATCCCAGGCGGGATATTCGCACCATCTCTGGCCACGGGCGCCGGAGTGGGGGCAGATCTCGGGCATTGGCTGCCGGTGGCGCCCATCGCGGTAATGGTGATACTGGGGATGGTGGCCTACTTTTCCGGCGTAGTGCAGGCGCCTATTACCGCCTTTATCATCGTCATGGAGATGACCGACAACCAGGAGATGCTGCTGCCACTCATGGCCACGTCCTTCATCGCCTACGGCAGTGCGCATCTGGTGTGTCCCAAACCGCTGTATCACACCCTGGCCCAGACCTTCCTGGAGCCAAAGAGATGAAACGCAACATATCTCCCGCTGTCCATTGACATACAATGCAAGAAAAGGGCAAATTCTATCAATGCAACAACTGCAAAGGACCTACACCCATGGAAACAATTGAAGCGATCTCACTAACTCTGGGCGTTGCTTGGGCCGCCGGAATAAATCTGTATGCGGCCATCCTGGTCCTGGGTTACCTGGGGGGCACCGGCAGCGTCGAGCTTCCACCAGATCTTCAGATCCTGACAGACCCCATGGTGATGCTGGCCGCAGGCTTTATGTATTGCGTGGAATTTTTTGCCGATAAGGTGCCGGGGGTAGATACCGGCTGGGACGTTCTACACACATTCATCCGTATACCTGCGGGAGCACTACTGGCCGCAGGTATGGCCCAGGGTCTGAACATAGGTCCTGCTGCCGAACTGGTGGCCCTGCTGATTGGTGGCGGGCTCTCTGCAACCACTCATTTAACCAAAACCGGCAGCCGGGTCCTGATCAACACCTCCCCGGAACCCTTCAGCAATTGGACCGCATCCATTGCCGAAGACCTGGTGGTGATCGGTGGCCTGTGGGCATCGCTACAGTATCCCTGGCTGTTTGTTCTGGGACTGATCCTGTTCATTCTAATAGTGGCCTGGCTGCTACCGAAGATCTGGCGCGCCCTGAAACGTATATTCAGGGCCATAGGGAAGTTCTTCCGGGGCAAGCCGGAGGGCGATCCGGCACCGGAAACAGAAGTGAGTAAACGCGAAGATCTGTTAAACGCCCTGTACCATGATGCAAATGGTAAGACCAAGAGCTGAACGCATAAGAACGCTACAACCCGATACCTGTACATAATAGGAAGGAATACAAAAGATGTGGCTCAAGGCCTGGCATTTAATCTTTATGGTGACCTGGTTTGCAGGACTATTTTATCTGCCAAGACTGTTTGTCTATCACGCCATGACCGAAGATGAAGCGGGCAATGCACGCTTCAAGATCATGGAGCGTAAACTCTACTACTTCACCCTGCCCTGGATGCTGCTGAACCTGCTGTTTGGATTCTGGATGTTGTACGACTACGCCTGGACGGCATTTGGCAGCATGCTGTGGCTGCACATCAAACTTGGATTGATCGCCCTGCTGGTAGCCTACCAGTTCTACTGCGGGAAACTAATACGCGATTTTGCCGCAGATCGCAACCAACACAGCCACACCTGGTATCGCTGGTTTAACGAGGGCCCGGTATTGATACTACTGGCCGTGGTGCTGTTGGCCAGCCTGAAGCCGTTCTAAAAAAGTTAGCTATCTATTGTACTCGCTGAGCCAGCCTTCGATCTGGACGCCAGGAAAAGAGTAGTTGCTGACCTGGCCGGAATAACCGCATCCCCTTGCAGGATCGGACTCATCAACCCATTGTAGATCGTAGACATCCAGCGCCTTACCCTTTTTTGCGTGGTAATGCTCATTTGCACAGTAGCCAACTGAGCCATCGGCAAAGTCATGCCGCCCATGACGATAAAACTGCTCATCAACATAGGGAAATACGAAGGGAGTTAGCCTTAACTTGGAATAATGGGTCAGGCTTGATACCTCAGCATCAGCAGATATTACTGATGGCCGGAAGATGTTTTCTTCAATACGCAGGGGAGTCGGTTCAATCTGTTCTGTGACACTCTCTTTTTTGTCCGAAAAGGTTGCACCGGGCAACCCTCCTGAGTCATCCAACTGATCCATGATGCCACTGGATTCGGCCGTAGGTGGGGTCTCTGGCATTTCGCCACTGCCTATTATGGGTGCGGCTGAATAGGTGGCGCCAGCCAGCCCTGCAGAGTTATCCAACTGATTCACAATGCTACTGGATTCAGGTATGACGGGGATGGGGTCATTTTCCGGTGGCTCCTTCTCACAGCCGGTCAGGATGACGAGAGATAACAGCAAATAAACAAGCAGCAACCAGTTATTCATAGTGCCTTAATACTAGACCAATTCCATCAACAGGGGCCTGATGCCGGGTCGTGATCCAGTCAATCTGAAAGATCTAGCTGGCACGTTTTACACGCCAATAAAAAAACCCGCACGACCAAGGTCAGCGGATTTTAGAAGCATTTAGGGATAGGAATTTGCTTTCAGCAGATGCAGTGCTTTGTGCCATCAGTAGACCCAAGAGACCAGCTGTCGCCTGTCCACGGCCCCATAATCCACAAAGTTTCTACTGTTTTCAACCCCCACTGACGCCCCAGGAGAACAACCAGACCTGCCCGGGCAGAAAATAGCTCAAGCGATATCAGGGACGTGGTGGTAAGTGAACGGGATCTGGCTGTTATCCGGCCAGTCCTTCTCAACCGGTGGTGCTCACAGTGGCGGGGATGGATCCCACACCCCTATGTGGCGCAGTATGCGTTCTATGACAGGTCACTGCTGTCCCGTTAACTCCCTCTCCCTCTGGGAGAGGGTTGGGGTGAGGGGATCTAATAAGGCTAACTCATTGTTTTATCTAACCCCCTCATCCTGTCTTTCTCCCGGGGGGAGAAGGGACCGTAGTTTCAATTGCTCGGGGCTTGTTCATGTCTATGCGTTTTCACACACCAGTTTTGTTACAGCATTTCAAGAAGTTATTACCTGCCACTGATGAAGTTAACGGGACAGCAGTGATGACAGGTGCTTCCTCAATGACCGCAAGGAAACGCATCTTACCACCGCAGTGCGGACAGATAAGTGGATCCACTTCGTATACTTTTTTGATCAACCCTGCCCAGGCGATGCGGACGTCTTTGATATACTCAGGATCTGGTGGATTATCAGGGACAGAGCCAAGCCATCCGACCATATCAGTTTCATCCTCATCCGTGGCACATATAGCCCACTAGGAGAATTAATATCCAGTGGGAATACCCCTGTCGATAATTGGCTTAGGATGAAACATTGCCTATAATGACGGACTTGATTTCCGTAGCCTTACTGACCCACTAGCGGTCGTATTCTTGAAGATACGGAATAAGGTGAAAAGGACATACCTAAAATACAGCGTGCATAAGGAGATGCATAAGGATTATGAAAAAATTCGATATTTTATATATTTGTACAGATAACAATGCCACATCCAGAATAGGCTTAGATGCGCTTCATAAGGCTGGATATAGTATGCTTGTTGTAATTTATGAGTTACCTCATTTACGCTATGACCCGAAACAGCCAGAGGAGCTTTACATTCGGCCAAAGTTGCACCGTAAAAAATGGTTGATAGATCAAAGCGCTTCTATTTATTGCAACAGCCATTCAATTCCATATCTAATTACTCATGAAACAAACCTTGATGTTCTTTTACCCGTATTTGAATCTATGACATTTGACTATGTTTTGGTAAATGAGTGGTCGGCAAAACTGTCTTCAAAGATAGCAGCACTTGCCGAAATTGAAGCCATGAACTGCCACCCCAGTTATCTTCCAGAATATCGTGGGGGTAATATCACCTATGCACCTTTAATAAATAAAGAGAAATCATCCGGGATTACTGTTCATGTTCTTACCGAAAAATTTGATGCTGGACAAATTATTGCGCAACAAAGATTCGATATTTCATCTAAAGAGACAACGAAAAGTCTTACATTTAAGCGCTCTCTTTATGTGGGAGATGTTTTGTTAGAAGCCATTGATAAAGCGGGTGGAAATGAAGAATACAAGCCTAACCCAAGCAGTCCTTTCTGGAAAAAACAAAGCTATGGAAGTTTCGTTTTGCATCGAACTATAAATATGTTGCGTGGTATGGTCGGGCTACCGATAATTCAACGCAATCCAGGCTAAAGCTTGAACAGGTAGGTGGGTGTAACAAAAGCCCGCCCAATTAAATCAGCGGGCTTTCTATCCACCGGATAACTAACCGATCAGGAACAGCCACCACCCTGTTCTGCGGATGAACTACAACCTCCGCAGGCGCTGCCACTAGCCGCTTCCGCTGGCTGCAGGTTGTTAAACACAAAGCTTGGTGCTCCACCCTGGTCGGCAAAGTCGATCTCCACGCCGCGCATGTGCTGCAGGGTTGCCATATCCACAATAACGTTGAACCCGTCACACTCGAGCAGGCCGTCATTGTCATTGATCTGATCGGTGAATGTCATACCAAAGGTCATACCGCTGCAACCACCTGGGGCCGCGTATACTCTGATACCCTTAATATTCTCTTCCACCTGCTGGACCAGCTCAGACATCTTGGCCTGGGCCGGGGCAGTTAAGCTAATATCTTTGTCCGACAATTGTATGGCTGATGTTTCAGACATAATGCTACCACTCCAATAAAATTAAGCTGAGCGACACGCCCTTACTGAGTAGCGCATCGTAATAACCATGATCATTATCATGGTCTTTTAGGCAAAAAATCAAGTTTTACAGATATATGCCAGGCTAAACGAAGGGTTTTTTCAGCGCAGATCGCTAGACAGTGCTGCCAGCATTGAAGTGAAAAACACCCATTTCAGGCACATCCTGACTTCTCAAGAATCTGCTTGAACACACACCAAGGTTGGGCCGATAGAAAAAATATCAACCCATGCGGTCCGCGTCAGGAAGATAGGTGCTTACGGGTATCCAACTCATACAGGTGCCTGGATGCATCAACCAGATGCTGCCCCCAGTGGATCTTGAAGCTGCTACGCCAGTTATCCAGCGCCAGATCCGGCTCCTCATCCAGAATACTGAGACCTGACTTCAGGTCACAGTAGATATCGGTAAGATCATCCGCGAGACTTCCGGTCATGGACTGACCGTCCAGCGCCACATCAAACTCCATCCAATAACTGTCATTGGTGCCCAGTTTATCCCGCAGTCGCGAGTAGATCTCAAACTGTTTATCCAGGTCAGTATTCACCAGACAGAAGGGATCGGCATCACGTCCGCGCTGGGCATCAACAGCCGCATGCAGTCGCGGTAGCAGCGTCGACAGCTGATGTAACCAGGATGAGTCCGCCTCATCTACCGCCTCAATCAGCCGACAAAAAGCAGTTGCAACCTCGATCATCTCATTATCAGATTTCATAACCTTGCCACCTATCAACACACCATTAAACACATTGTAGACAATAAACCGCATGGAAACGACAGGGCAATCCTACCTCTTTGGCGGTAGATATTCCAAATAAAATACACAAAGATGCTGGTATGGTTATCACAGGCCCACCACCGCAACAAATAACTCATATGAATCAGGGTGTTATACAAGAGGAAAAAAGGTATGATTACAAGGGAAAATAGCTGCGGATCTCAACTTTCACAGAAAATCACCGCCTTTGGATATACCCCCGACATGAATCCATCACCCTCACCGGTTGTACTCTGTTTCTCAGGCCATGATCCAACCGGTGGAGCCGGTATCCACGCAGATATCGAGGCCATTGCCGCCGCCGGCTGTCACGCCGCCAGCGCTATCACCTGCAACACCGTTCAGAACACCCATGATGTCCAAAAGTTGCTGCCACTGACACCTGAGCTGTTTCGCCAACAGGCCCTGGCGGTACTGGATGACTTGCCGGTTGCGGCCATCAAGATAGGTCTGATCGGTGATGCTGGGATATGCAGAGAGATCGTAACCCTGCTACATAACTACCCGGAGATCCCAGCAGTGCTGGACCCGGTGCTGGCCGCTGGTGGCGGTAGCGATCTGGCCAGTAATGAACTGCTGGATGCAATACGTCGGGAACTGCTGCCACTCATAGAGCTGGCCACACCTAACTCCATTGAGAGCCGCCGCATCTCCGGGCAGGACATACTGATGGAGTCCGCAGTGGAGATACTCGCCATGGGTTGCAGCAATCTGTTGATAACCGGGACCCACGACACCAGCGACCGGGTGATAAATACCCTCTACCAGGGATCGGTAGAAAACACACAATCCTGGGACTGGCCCAGGCTCCCAGACAGCTACCACGGCTCTGGCTGCACCCTGGCCGCTGCTATTGCAGCCCGGATTGCCCAGGGCCTACCCCTATCCACCGCAGTAGCGCAGGCCCAGGATTACACCTGGCAGAGCCTGCACCAAGCCAACAAATTTGGTAGCGGACAGGCGCTGCCAAACCGTCTATTTGAACACAGATGACAGGATTCGCCTGGGGTTGGAGTCAATTCAGGAAAAATGCGAATATCGCACCCAGATGAGGGATAAATTGACTCCGGCCCCTCGCGCAATGAGAAATTTGAGATGCCAAAAAAAAATAAGTTATTCGGCCTGTACGCCATCACCAACAGCCAGATGGACACGGAGGCAGACCTGCACCAGCTGGTTGAACAGGCCCTGGAGGGTGGCGCAAACATAGTCCAGTACCGGGACAAGAGTTCTGACCCACAGATACGTCTGGCAGAAGCCAACAAGCTACGGGACCTGTGTCGACGCCACTGCGCCTGCTTCATCATCAATGATGACGTGGAGCTGGCAGCGGCAGTGGGGGCGGACGGGGTCCATCTGGGACGGGATGACTCAGACATCAGCGCCGCCCGGGAACGGCTGGGCGACCACGCGATCATCGGGGTCTCCTGCTACAACCAACTGGAGCTGGCCATTGCCGCCCAAGATGCGGGTGTGGACTACGTGGCCTTTGGCCGCTTTTTCCCATCCAGCACCAAACCCCAGGCGGTACAGGCTGAAACCGAACTGCTGACCCGGGCAAAACAGGCCCTGCACATCCCCATAGTTGCCATCGGCGGCATAACCCCGGAAAATGGCGCCTCACTAATAGATGCAGGCGCGGATATGCTGGCTGTGATCCACGGCCTGTTTGGACAGAAAGATGTACGTGCTGCAGCAAAACAATTCAACCAACAATTTGCACAGAAGGACTCAAACCCATGACCGGTTCCCATGATAGATTTATCCAGGCCCAAAAACACATCCCAGGCGGCGTAAACTCCCCGGTCCGGGCCTTCAAGGGCGTGGGGGGAGATCCGGTCTTCATCGACCACGCCAGCGGCCCATATATTTTTGATCCGGATGACAACCGTTATATCGACTACGTCGGATCCTGGGGCCCCATGATTCTGGGCCATGCCCATCCTGAAGTGATCAAGGCGGTACAGTCCGTGATCGGCAAGGGATTGAGCTTTGGCGCCCCCACCGAGTCCGAGACCGCCATGGCCGACAAGGTATGTGAGCTGGTGCCATCCATGGACATGGTGCGCATGGTCAGTTCCGGCACCGAGGCCACCATGAGCGCCATCCGTCTGGCTCGTGGCTACACCGGTCGCGACAACATCATTAAGTTCGAAGGCTGCTACCACGGCCACTCCGACTCCCTGCTGGTCAAGGCCGGTTCCGGCGCCCTCACCCTGGGAGAGCCCAGTTCACCGGGCGTACCTGCAGCCCTGGCCGAACACACCATCACCCTGGATTACAACGACCTGGAGCAGGTGCAGCAGACCCTGTCCGAGGTGGGCGACCAAGTGGCCTGCATCATCGTGGAGCCGGTGGCTGGCAACATGAACTGCATCCCGCCCTTGCCTGGGTTTCTGGAAGGTCTGCGTGCCGCCTGTGACGAACATGGCGTAGTGCTGATCTTTGATGAGGTGATGACCGGCTTCCGGGTGGCCCTGGGTGGTGTCCAGGGACTGTATGGAATCAAGCCGGACCTGACCACACTAGGCAAGGTGATCGGCGGCGGTATGCCGGTGGGCGCCTTCGGTGGCAAGCGCGAGATCATGGAGAAAATTGCACCACTGGGTCCGGTGTATCAGGCCGGGACCCTGTCTGGAAACCCAGTTGCCATGAGTGCCGGACTCAAGACCATGGAGCTGATCTCAGAGCCATCCTTCTTCTCCGACCTCACCGCCAAGACCGCCACCCTGGTGGAGGGCCTGCTGGCCCAGGCCAAAAAGGCAGGTGTGCCGCTGACCGCCAACCAGGTAGGAGGCATGTTCGGCATCTTCTTTACCGATGCAGAGCAGGTCAGCAACTTTGCCCAATCTACCGCCTGCAACCAGAATAAGTTCAAGGCCTTCTTCCATGCCATGCTCTCCCGCGGGGTCTACCTGGCGCCATCTGCATTCGAGGCCGGATTTGTATCGGCGGCCCACAGTGACGAGGATATACAAGCTACCATCGCTGCGGCCGGTGAGGCATTTTTAGAGATTGCCTGAGCGACGCCGCAGGCGCTTGCCGGCATTCGGAAAGAGGAGGCTACCAGCCCCCTCTAACATCTGAGACTCAACCCTGTTGCATGCGGGACAGCAGTAGACCGGTTATCACAAACTGCCGTCTCCACAGAGGGCAAGAGACCATATGATTAGTTTTAAGTAAATCTATGAAGCAGCCAAATCTTGAGGGAGACTGGACTGATCAAATTCACTGGTAAATGCCATAAGTTTGCTGTGAGTGTTACGTTCAATACCCCACTTAAGTAACTCGTCTCCAGTCATTGGCTTACTGAAAAAGTAACCTTGAGCATAGTCACATCCCAGCTGTTTTAAATAGCTAAATTGCTCTTTTGTCTCCACTCCCTCAGCAACCACCCTCAAACCCAGACCATGGGCCATAGCAATGGTTGCATTGATAAGCTCCCTATCCCCTGGATCCACAGTAATATCATTTACAAAGCTGCGGTCTATCTTAAGCACATCAAAAGGGTAAGTTCGCAAATAGCCCAATGATGAGTAACCGGTACCAAAATCGTCCATGGCAATATTCACTCCCAGCTGACTCAAAGCTGAAAGGGTATCCTCCACATAGACATAACCACTAAGCAGCATGCCCTCGGTAATCTCCAACTCCAGCGAATCACTCGTTACCCCTGACTCATGTAGAACCTTCTGGATAAAACTTACAATATTATTATCCCTGATCTGGCGTGGAGAGATGTTTACCGCCATGCGAAATTCATCACAGCAGTTCTGCTGACACCGCGCCGCCATAGCCACTGCCTGGGTTAGCACAAACTCCCCAAGAGAAACAATCAGTCCGGTATGTTCTGCAACTGGAATAAACTCCATGGGAGACACATCACCCAGTACTGAACTATGCCAGCGCAGCAGTGCCTCTGCACCGACAATCCTCCCACTATCCACATTGATCTGCGGTTGATAAAGAACCTCAAACTCCCCCCTGTCCAGTGCACCATGTAGCTGCTCTTCCAAAGAGAGTCGCCGCGCAACTTTTTTGTTCATAGACTCAGTAAAAAAAGAGTAGGTATTGCGTCCCAGCTCCTTGGAGTGATACATGGCCGCATCGGCATTGCGCAGAAGTTCCGATGCGTTCTTCCCATCGCCTGGATAGACCGCAATTCCAATGCTCGCTGTCAACATCAGATCTCGTCCATCTATGGAAAACGCAGTTCCAAACTGACTGAGGATATTATCCACTACCGGGCGCACATCTTCGGCATCAGATAAACCACCAAGCAACATGATAAATTCATCGCCACCAAGACGACCAACTGTATCTCCACTTCGCAACGTACTGCGAAGGCGTTCTGCCGTCTTAACCAGCACCCCATCACCGGTCTCGTGACCGAGGGAGTCATTAATCTTTTTAAAATCATCCAGGTCGAGAAACATTACAGCTACAAGTTCCCGGCTGCGTTCCACTTCACTTAGGTGTTGCGTTAACCGGTCAAGGGAAAGAAAACGATTCGGCAAGTTGGTCAATGAATCATAATGCGCTTGATGCAGGATATGTGACTCTTGTTCTTTGCGCTCAGAGATATCCATGAAGGTGACCACAGCTCCAGTCAGTTCACCATTGCGGTGTATCGGGTGCGATCGATACTCCACAGGAAAACTACCGCCATCAGCCCGCCACAACAGCTCTGTATCAATATGCGTACTCCCATCCATCAAAAAAGAACGCAGAATCAAACACTCTTCCTTTGGAAGTATTGTGCCATCAGGGCGATGAAAGTGAACCAGTTCATGCATGTCATGACCAATTAGTTCTGAGGCATTATGATAGCCCAACATCCGCACACAGGATGGGTTGGCAAAGGTACAAACCCCACGCACATCCAGACCAAATATCGCCTCCACGGTTGAGTCCAGCAGATCACGCACCTGCTGCTCACTCTCCTTACGTAAGGCTTCAGCACTTTGGCGCTGTTCCGTCATAGCATTAAAATCAGAAGCCACCTGCTGCAACTCATCATCTACGTTCAGGGTCAGGCGGACATTTAAGTCACCCTGGGCAACCCGGCGTGTAGCGAAGACGATTAAATTGATACTGCTCACCACTGACAGATAGAAACCGGCAAACAGATAGGCCACCAGAGAGAGCACCGCAATAACAACCAACAGGTTCAGTTTTTTCCAACCACTGGCAGTCACAATGCGCGACCAATAAATCTTGTCCAGCTTGGCTGCTATTGCGTCGTAGAGTCCGTAGGAACCAGTAATAGCCAGGGTCGCGGTATTAAATACTGTGCTTCCATCAATACTGACTTTATCCATATCCAACAATATACTGCGCAGCAGTGATTGCATCTCACCTACAGCTCTATTGTTGGATGCCACGGCAGTTTTTAATTCACCACCAATTGTCTCACTAACCTCTGCCGACATTAGCAGACCAGCACTGATTTTTTTTGCGTCGGCGTCTATGTTGTTCAACAGAACGGATAACTGGATATATGACTGTTGAGTATGCGAACCCTTGGTCGCAACACCAGCCCCGATGGCACGAGCCAGCCCCATATTTTCGGTTAAACTGATCAGGCTGTGGGCAACAGCATTACCCAGGTAATTGGAGTCAAGTTTCGAATCCAGGGTAATTTTTGAGGCATCTGCCACAAACACCATAAGATCAATCAAGCCAGCCACCAGGTCGGTATGGTTCTTTAGTGAGAAAGCTGGCAATTGCTCCATGGGGCTGGCTTTAATTGCCTCCCATTGCCTTCTTAGAACGGCAATCTTGCCAGAGGCCTCTAAAATCTCGCCAAACTCATGCGCCACTACCACAAGTGTATCCATATGCCCATCAATAACCGGACGCATATGCATGATCCGATTTCTGAAGCCACTGGATCCATTAAGCAACGCCTGAGTCATACCACGGTGCTGTTGTATGTATTCAATGGGTTGGCGGATGGCCTTTATATATACCAGGCCTCGACGCTCATTCTCCAGAAGCCTGATATCTTCATTGATTGAGGATATCAGGCTGATTGATAGCAATACCAACGGTACCAAAACGATAAAGAAGATCAGCCCAAACTTAAACGGGTAGTGTAGCCGCTCAATCAGGCAGATCGCAGGAAGCAAAAATTTCTTTAGCATAATTATTATGTATTAATACAGAGCTGGGAACAAAACTTCTACACGGCAAATTGACTTACCATTCCCTGAAGCTCGGTTGCCAATCTGGTGAGATCTCCACCTGCGGCAGAGGTCTGCTTGGCGCCTTGCGCCGTCTGCTCTGTCATCTCACTGATCTGCACGATATTACGGTTAATCTCTTCAGCAACTGCACTCTGTTCTTCGGCGGCGCTTGCTATCTGAGTACTCATGTCATTCACCTGCTCAATTGAGTCCCCGATACTGGAGAGTGCGTAATCAGTTTTATTAGCTTGCTCCACTGCACGGCGCGCCATCTCTCTGCTACTGTTCACCGCATCTACTGCCAATGCCGACCCCGACTGCAACTTATCAATCATTACATTTATCTCTTCAGTAGAGGTCTGTGTTTTGCCAGCAAGATTACGAACTTCATCTGCCACCACAGCAAAACCACGTCCCTGCTCACCCGCTCTGGCCGCTTCAATGGCGGCATTCAATGCCAGCAAATTGGTCTGTTCCGCAATACCTTTAATTACATCCAATACCGCACCAATACCCAAACTATGCTGCTCCAACTGCTGGATAACCTCACCCGCATTTTCAACCTTGTCGGACAGTTGCTTAATCTGAGCGATAGTTTCATGCATTGCTTTCAGACCTTCACTTGCCTGCTTATTGACATTATTTGCCGCCACCGAGGTACTACTGGTGGTGGTGGCCACCTCTTGAACCGTGGCGCTCATTTCGTTCATGGCCGTTGCCACTTGTGTGGTTTCATTCAACTGGCTCTGGATAGCCTGATCGGTCTGTTCAGTTATCACCGAGGTCTGCTCTGCTGTTGTCGCCAACTGAGTTGTGGCGTTTGAAATCTGCCGCACCACTTTTTGAAACGATGCGGCCATGACATTAAAATCTACAGCAATCTGCTGCAGCTCATCACGTGACTTCAAGACCAGCCTTGCATTGAGATCACCTTGCCCTATCTGGCGAGCGGCATGTCCGATAAGATCAATACTTGAAACTACAGAGAGGTACAAACCTGCAAACAGATACGCCACCAGCGAAATTACTATCGCGGCAATACCAATGGTCAGCGCCTTGACTCCACTGGCAGACTCAATGCGAGCTACAAACAGCATATCCAGTTCGGCCGCGATGGAGTCATAGAGTCCATAGGTTCCGGTAATAGCAAGTGTCGCCGCATCAAATACCGTCTTGCTATCAACGGTAACCTTATCTGAATCCCGTAGTAATTCATGCAGCAGCGCCTGCATCTCCCCCACTGCCTGATTATTTGAAGAGACCGAGTCACTCAGCACAGAACCAACACTGTCGTTTGCCCCAATAGCCGCCTTCAGCCCGGAACTGGACTCTTTGGCAAAAGTATTAATATTATTTGATAGCACCGACAAGCGCACAAACGATGTTTGGCTATGCTGTCCCTTGGATGCAACTCCAGACCCAACAGCGCGTGACTGCCCCATATTCTCTGTCAAGTTGACCAAGCTGTTGGCTACGGCATCGCCCAGATAGTAGGTATCAAGCTTAGGATCGAGTGTAATCTCCGACGCATCAGCCACCAGCCCCATGAGCGCAATCATATCCGCCAGGAGATCGCTATGCGCCTTAATAGTAACAGACGGTTTTTGCTCTAATGATTTGGACTTAATGGAGTCCCACTGCTGCCTTACTGCAGCAACTTTATTGGACACACCAAACCTAACGCCCAACTGCTTGTTTATTTCTGACAGGGCAACCATATGCTTATCCACAACAGGACGTTTTTGCATAATGCGTTCATAAAAATCGGTTGATCCATTTAGGTACGCACTGGTCATGCCACGGTGTTGCTGAATATGTTCAATTGGTTGACGAACCGCCTTAATATAAGCCAAACCCTGGCGTTCGTTTTCCAGAAACCTAATTTCATCATCAGCAGATGAAATAAGATTTATAGATGCTAAAATTAGTGGCACCAACACCACTAGAAAGATCAGCCCAAACTTGAGCGGATAACGTAGCTGTTCCATCAAATATACCGCAGGAAGGAATATTGCCTTCATATCTAAATATCTCCTAGTAACACCAACAAACCAAATAAAGCCACATACAAACCACAGCCAGTAGCTGTCGGCAGGCACAATGACCTGAAGAATCTGGCAGGAGAATGGCTTTAAAGGTGGGATCAAACACCCGATATAACAAGAAAGATCCAACTCAGGCTTAATCTTGATAATTATTCAGTAACTAAAATCTATTTGCGCAGTCGCTTACGTAACTAATATTTTCACCACTCGCCTACTTATAGCACAAATGAAACTAGGTTCAAAAAACAATTAATAAACCATATTAAGGAAATCAATAATCGGAACAGGCGGGTAGTTTGCTCTGCAAGATGATGCTTAACAATGCAGGACGTAACGCCATTCCCACCGCGTTGCGGTTATTTGGTGGCCTTACCCAGCGCCACAAGGATCAGACCTGTAGTCCATCTGATTAAACTAAATCATTTGTCCTATGCCCGTTTAATAACGACTTCCGGTTACTGCTAACCGATGCGGCTTACAGTTAAGCTATACCTTTAGGTGTATACCGAAAGAAGTATTCGACTACCAACCAATGGTAACTCCTCCGTATGAGAGATAAAGATAAAACCAAATCTCAGTTAGTGACTGAACTAGAGCTATTACGCATGAAAGTGCAGCGCCTGGAACTTGCTGCTATTGAGCACAAGAAGATATGGCAGGCGCTTACAACAGAAAAATCCCAGCTCCTGTTAATACTAGATAGCATAGATGAGGTCATATACGCCTCGGACCCGAACACACACGAAATACTATATGCGAACCAGGCGGTCAGAGATATCCTGAAGAAAGAGCCAGTTGGGGAGATCTGTTAAAAAGAGTTCCAGGGACTGGACTCCCCATGCGATTTTTGTACTAACGATATCATACTGAAACATAACCCAGTCCCGCATCTATGGGAGTTCCATAACCAGCACCTTGACCGCAACTACAACATTGTCGATCGGATAATAAAATGGCCGGATGGAATACCCTTAACCAACTCATGACGGATAAAACATAAAATAGAATATTGCCCAACAATATGTTCCCAGTGCCGGCGCAGCTTATCGATACGGCCCCGCCATAATCCAGTCCACCGCCCACAACCTGGGGCTGCTCAGGGCCTTCTGCCGTTACACTGGAACCATGGGCTGCATCTGCCTTTGAGGCTGAGTTTGAATGCCCAGAGCTCGAAGTCATTGCATACTTCCCTCCTCTCCTTCCCCACAAACATCACTTGATTGACTCAGAACCCAACTGTTCTACATCAATCAACAACAAGAGGTATTTTAGTTTATTGGAATATTCTGATTGACTTATTGATGCAGGTCAAATAACATACTCCCCAACTTGGTATTTTGTTGGACAGGAGGAGATGATCATGGTTATAGAAAGCATTCTTTTAGCAGCACCAGCCCTTGGATTCTTGGTCGCAGTAGTAGCTGCCGTGGCGATAGGATACCTACTGTCCATCTGTGTGGTAGCACGAGCCCATGGCAATACCTGTTCGTGATAACTTTAAAGAGGCCCCACCCAGATATTAGGCGGGGCCTTTTAGCTAATCAACCAAGTGCGGTAACCATCTAAATCAGCAATTAATCTTCAACCTCTTTCGGCTTGAATTCGGCCGCCATGGCCCGCTGCACATCAGGGGGAACCTGCTGGTAGTGACTGAATTCCAGAGTATAACTACCACGCCCACCCGTAATGGAGTTCAGCTCATTAACATACTGGCTGATCTCTGCAATTGGCACCTTAGCCTTGATGTTGAGCATACCGCCACTCAGGGCATCGGTACCCAGCAACTGGCCACGCTTACCGGAAAGATCACCGGTTACCGCACCCATGGTTCCATCTGGCACTACCAGATCGAGAATGACTATGGGCTCCAGCAGAATCGGCTTGGCCTTGGACACCGCTTCCTGGAAGGCCTTTTTGCCTGCAGCTACAAATGCCACCTCCTTGGAATCCACCGAGTGGTACTTGCCGTCATACACGGTGACTCTCACATCCTGCATGGCATAACCGGCAACCACACCGTCATTCAGGGCCTGGTGTACACCCTTCTCCACTGCAGGGATAAGTCCGGAGGGAATGACACCACCTTTCACCGCATCCACAAATTCAAAACCCGCGCCCCGCTCCAGTGGAGCAATACGCAGATAGACCTCTCCAAACTGACCAGCGCCGCCGGTCTGTTTCTTATGCCGGAAGTGGCCCTCGGCCTGGGCGCTGATAGTTTCTCGATATGAGATCTTGGGTGGCCGGGTATCCACCTCCACATTGAAACGATCCTTCATCTTCTCCAGGGTCAGACGCAGATGCAGCTCCCCGAGTCCGCGCAGAATGGTCTCATTATTGGCGACACTATGCTCCACTTCCAGACAGGCATCTTCCTCCACCACTCGATGCAGGGCATTACCCAGACGCTGATCATCCCCTCGCGTCTTGGCATGTATGGCAAGACCATACACCGGAACTGGAAATTTCAGCGGTTTCAGATGCAGATAATCCTCTTCATGGGAGTCATGCAACACCGCATCCAGATGGATCTCCTCCACCTTGGCCACCGCGCAGATATCACCGGGTATACCTTTCTCCATCTCCACCTGCTTCTTGCCCTGCAGCTTGAAGATATGCCCCACCTTGAACGGTTTGCGCCCATCACCGATAAACAGCTGACTATCCTTGGTGATAGTGCCCTGATGAATTCGGAACACCCCAAGCTTACCCACAAACGGATCCGCCGACACCTTGAACACATGGGCCACCACGTGTTTGGAGGGATCAGGCTCAGAAGTAAATGGCTTCTCAGCTTCACCCTCACCGATCATGAATGGGCGCGGATTGCCCTCACTGGGATTCGGCATCAGGTGCTCCATTACATACAGCAGCTCTGGTACGCCAGCGCCACTGGCAGCCGAGGTAAAACAGATAGGGACCAGATGTCCCTCACGCAGCGCCTTCTCGAACGGATCATGCAACTGGTCCGGGTTTAGATCCTCACCCTGTTCCAGGTAGAGCTCCATCAGGGCCTCATCCACCTCAACCACCTGATCGATGATCCTGGTGTGGGCCTCGGCCACCGAGGAAAAATCGGCCTCACCATCTGGATTAAAAAAGCAGTCCACCACCTTGCTACCACCATCGGTGGGCAGGTTGATGGGAAGACACTCGGAGCCAAACTCATCCTTGATATCCGCCACCAGCCTAGGAAGATCCACTCCATCTGCATCTATCTGGTTGATGATTATCATGCGACACAGCTTGCGCTCTTTGGCCAGCTGTAGCATGCGCCGACTCACCATCTCCACTCCGGCGGCGGCATTAATCACAATGGCCACGGTCTCCACCGCAGGAAAAGCGGCTATGGACTGGCCGATAAAATCTGGCAGCCCAGGAGTGTCAACCACATTTACATGAATATTGTCGTGATCGATACCGATTACCGATGAGGTCAGGGAGTGCTGATACTCTTTCTCCAGGGGATCGAAGTCGCTTACGGTATTGCCTTTTTCCACACTTCCGGCTGAGGTTATTGTTCCGGATTGCACCAGGAGAGCTTCTACCAGCGTGGTCTTGCCGCAACCACTCTGTCCAACCAAGGCAACATTGCGGATATCTTCTGCAGTATAACGGGGCATGATTTCTTCCTTCTTTACGCGTTGAAACAGGCCCAAAGATGTTCTCAACCGCTGAAAAATTCCAGCGCGGCTGAAATAAATCTGTAAAGGGTCTTTTTTTTAATCCTAAACAGTGATAGAAAACCATAAAACACAGTTCCTATCCAGTCTTATTAACGGATGTATAGAGGAGTATCAAATGTTTGGCGAAAGACATGACCTACCACATGAGTTTCCAGAGCACGAGGAGCTGATCAAGGCCCTGTGTGACGTAAACCCCGTATTCGATGCCATGTACAAGGAGTACGACGCCCTGGACAAGGAGATCCTGAAGATTGAGCAGAACATCAAGCCGGCATCCGACACCTATGCTGAGGATCTCAAGAAAAAACGCATGCTCCTGAAAGACAAACTTTATGAAACATTGAACAAACAGAGTGCTGCCGGGAAAAATACCGTAAGCGCCTAACCGGTAGCCCCCCCTGTATCCGCGTTAATGTTGGTTACCGTACACAGGTGCGGAGGGATATATTTATATCCAGCAAATCAACCTAGCGCGCAACCAGGAATTAGAGCGGCAGCCACCTCCATCTGCATCTTCCAGGTTAAACCAAACTGTGACCGAGATATTCCAGCAACTCCTGCACTGGGTCCAGATGCACCCCCTCTGGTCCGGAGTCGTTATCTTCCTGGTGGCCATGACCGAGTCTCTGGCCATAGTGGGACTGATCGTCCCGGGCGTGGCCATCATGTTTGGCATTGGCGCCCTGATCTCTGCAGGCGCCATCGAGTTCTGGCCCGCATTTGCCTGGGCCGTGGCCGGCGCCGTGGCCGGGGATGTGAGCAGCTTCTGGCTGGGGTTCCATTACCGGGACCGCATCAGCAACATGTGGCCCTTCACCAAATACCAGGCGAGTCTGGAACAGGGCCAAGCCTTCTTCACCAAGTACGGCGGCAAGAGTGTGGCCTTTGGCCGTTTCTTTGGACCGGTGCGGGCAGTGGTACCCCTGATCGCTGGCACCGTCGGCATGCAGCCCTGGCGCTTCGCCATTGCCAGCATCCTCTCATCCCTGGTGTGGGCCCCGGCCTATCTTGCCCCGGGCATGGTGTTCGGTGCATCTCTGGAGCTGGCCTCTCAGGTGGCATTCCGCCTGGTGATCCTCATTATACTTCTGGCCATCCTGATCTGGCTGATGATCTGGCTGGTGCGACTCACCTTTCGACTATGCCAACCCCACGCCAGCGCCTGGATACAGTCGATCCTCAACTGGTCCCGCCTGCATCCAGCCTTCACCGAGGTGGCGGCAGCACTGGCTGACCCGAACCATCCCGAGTCCCGCGGTCTGGCCCTGCTGGCCACCGTCCTGATCTTTGCGGTGGGACTGTCGGCGCTGGTACTTGGTGCGGTGATAAACAGCAGCGCACTGGCGGGAGTGGATCAGGCGGTACTCAGCACCCTTAAGAGTCTGCACACCCCCTGGGCCAATCATCTGATGTTGCTCAGCTCGCGGCTGGCTGACCAGCCGGTAATCACCCCCCTGATCGTAGTAGTGGTACTGTTTCTGGCCTGGCAGCACCACTGGCGCTCCCTGATGTACTGGGTAGCCGCAGTGGGCTTCGGCCTGTTTGCCTCAGTGGCCCTAAAATATGGACTACAGATCCCGCGCCCACCCAATGAGGTACCAGGGCTTGGTCCCTGGTCTTTTCCCAGCGGCCACACCCTGAAGGCCGTGGTGCTATTTGGTTTTCTGGCCGTGATCATCGCCCGTTCCATGCGGGAGAGGTGGCGCTGGCTGCCCTATGGACTGGCCGGGCTGATGATCATCCTGGTGGCGATGTCCCGCCTCTATCTCGGAGTACACTGGCTCTCTGACATCCTTGGCAGCATCACCCTGGGGATGCTCTGGGTGGCCATCCTGGGGATCGCCTACTACCGCCACACTAAGGCCGAGACCCACTGGCTGGGGCTGAGCCTTATCTCCATCCTTGTCATTGCCGGAGCCACTGGAGTTCAGACTTGGGACAAACACACTCACGATATTGGAAAATATCTGCCGCAGCCAGTGGTGCATCATATCAGCGCCACAGAGTGGCGGGATACCGGCTGGAACACCCTACCCAGGGTACGCCAGGATACCCGCAACCAAAAGAACCACCCCATGAACATCCAGTACGCTGGAACACTGGAGCTACTGGAAGCAGGCCTCAAGAGCAAGGGCTGGGCCAAGGGCGACAACCTGGAGTGGGGAAACATCCTGAAGTTTCTGTCACCGGACCTACCACTACAACAACTGCCGTTGCTGCCCCAGGTGCATGCTGGCCGCCATGAGTCCCTGGCCCTGATCAAACCACTCCCCGATGGCCGCTCCCTGGTGCTGCGCCTCTGGCCCGCCTTCATCCAGACTCAGCCGGGCTCCACAGCTCTGTGGATTGGCAGCATCGCCGCACAGGACAAACAGCAGATTGCCGGAATGCTGGCCTTTCCACAGACCAGCGGGGATTTTCAGCAGGCGTTTCAGCAGCTGCTCCAGGACAGCAGCGACCTTCCACAAAAACAGCCACAACGGGTGCCGAACCTACTACTGCTATGGAGTGACAACTAGCGAGAATTACTTGGGGTCAGAGTCGATTATATTCGCGCAAAGACGCAAAGTACGCCAAGAAAGCAATCTGAATACCTACAAAAAAGTTAGGCTAATTTTAGGATCGTAGTCGATTTATGTGCATTTACCAGCACGGTATCACCGCAATCGACTCCGCCCCCCTGGACCATACTACCTCTAGCCCCAGGGTTGGATCAGATCATGTTTGATCCCAAGATGATCCAGCACCCGCGCCACCATAAAGTCCACAATCTGTTCCAGGCTCTGGGGACGATTATAGAAACCGGGACTGGCCGGCATGGTCACCACACCCAGACGCGCCAGCTTGAGCATGTTCTCCAGATGGATGGCGGAAAACGGGGTCTCGCGCACCACCAGGATCAGCTTGCGCTGCTCCTTCAGCATCACATCCGCCGCCCGCTCAATCAGATTGTTACTGGCGCCGGAAGCAATGGCAGATAGGGTGCCAGCAGTGCAGGGACACACCACCATGGCCGCAGGTGGATTGGAGCCACTGGCCACCGGTGCAGTCCACTCCTCCCGACCAAACAGACGCAGTTGTCCATCCGTTGCATTGAAGCGTTGCACCAGCATGCTCTCTCTTTGAGCGGTCCCGGCCGGCAGTTCGATTCCGGTCTCCATGGGGATTACAATCTCACCCGCCTTGGAGATCATCAGGTAGACCTGACGCCCGTTCTGGAGCAACAGCTCCAACAAACGCAGACCATAGGCGCTGCCGGAGGCCCCGGTGATGGCGAGGGCGATGGGTTGTTTTGGATCTATCATCATTCTTGTACCAGTGGGGTCAGAGTCAATTTACCTGCATTGATGGATACACCCACATTTTCTTGAATTGACTCCGACCCCTAGTGAACATTAAGCGCGTCCAACAGCCGTTGATGGATATTGCCAAACCCACCATTACTCATTACCAACACATGATCTCCCGGTCTGGCCTCAGACTCAACCACAGCAACAATAGCCTCGATGGAGTCAAATACCCGCGCCCTGCCATTTAGGCCCTGGAACACACCCTGAGCATCCCACTCCAGCTCACCTGAAGCATAGACCAACACCTGATCTGCAACGGCAAACGCTGTCGCCAGCTGCTCTGCGTGTATCCCCATGCGCATGGTGTTGGACCTCGGCTCCAGCACCGCGATGATACGCTCCGACCCCACCTTGGCGCGCAGACCATTCAGGGTGGTTTCGATGGCGGTGGGGTGATGGGCAAAGTCATCATACACATTCACCCCGGCAACCTCGCCGCGCAGCTCCATTCTGCGTTTTACGTTCTTGAATCTGCCCAGGCTCTCCACCGCAACTGCCGGGGGCACACCCGCATGTCTGGCCGCAGCCACTGCCGCCAGGGCGTTGTTCAGGTTGTGCTGACCATTCAGGTCCCAGCACACCCTACCGGCCTTTTCCGACCCCACATAGAGATCAAACTCACTGGCATCGGGGGTGGCATCCACCGCATGCCACAGGGCATCCCCCTCTGGGGCAAACCGCTCCACCGGAGTCCAGCAACCCATCTCCAACACCTGATCGATGGCTTGGTCAGCGTGGGGCGCAACAATCAGGCCAGTACCCGGTACCGTGCGCACCAGATGATGGAACTGACGCTGAATCATCGCCAGATCATCAAAGATGTCAGCATGATCAAACTCCAGGTTGTTCAGTACCAGGCTACGCGGATGGTAGTGCACAAACTTGGAACGCTTGTCGAAAAAGGCGGTGTCGTACTCATCCGCCTCCACCACAAAGAACGGGGTGTCACCCAGGCGGGCAGAGATGCCAAAGTTTTGCGGCACACCCCCAATCAGAAACCCCGGGGCCATACCTGCATCTTCCAGGATCCAGGCCAACAGGCTGGCAGTACTGGTCTTGCCATGGGTACCGGCCACCGCCAACACCCAACGTCCATGCAGCACATGCTCCGCCAGCCACTGGGGGCCGGAGGTATAGCGCATGCCCCGGTCCAGCATATACTCCACCGCAGGATTTCCGCGAGACAGGGCGTTGCCCACCACCACGCAGTCCGGCTCCGGTTGCAGATGCGCAGGCTCGTACCCCTCCATCAACCTTATGCCTGCTTCCTCCAGTTGGGTACTCATGGGCGGATAGACCCCGGCATCGGAACCACTCACCTCATGCCCCAGGGAACGCGCCAGCAGTGCCTGCCCGCCCATGAAGGTGCCGCAGATTCCAAGTATATGTATATGCATCTGGTTCTTATCCTTACCCCGCTGGCAGAAACAGCCGCACCAGGGTGTTGATCAACATAAAGTAACCCATGGCGATCAGCACCCCGCTACTCAGTTGCAGTTTAAAGCTATGCCGCAGGATGTGGGCCATGATCACCAGGCTCCACACCAGCAGGGCAAAATAGAGCAAGGCACCGATAAACTGGCTGACGGAACTCTCGGTGCTGGAATCCAGCAATATCTGCACCGGGATGGAGAGCAGGTTCATGATCACACCAGTACCAAATAGTGCAGTTGCGGTCTGTAACAACCTGCCAGACAGGCCGGTGAGGGTCAGAAAGATGCGCAACAGAACCAGGATCAACACCACATCTATCAGACCAATCATCAGGGCCGGGGCCAGGCCACCGATATGGCCGATGATAGTCGGCACCCCACTCACAAGCGCCACCAGCAGTGTAAGCAGCATCAACGTATTGGATGCAGGAACATCCTGTGGTTTGGCCCGCAGCAGGCAGATATCAAAAAACAGCTTAAACAGTAGCTTCACAAAACGTCCATATGGTTAGGTCATACAAATAATACCGGATGAAACAAGTGGCTCGGGGTCAGAGTCGATTGCACTCAAGGCAGTTGCTTTCCCACCCAATCCAGACGCAATCGACTCCGACCCTTTTAAAACAGAATGAAACAATAGTATTGATCCAATGTTATCCTGTGTGGCGACATCTACCAAGAATTATAGCCGGGAGCCTCAAATAATCCCCATGATGCAAGAACTACATATCACAACCGAGTCACAACTCCAGGAGCTATGTAGCAAACTCCAGGGCAGCAACTGGCTGGCCCTCGATACAGAGTTTATCCGGGAGAAGACCTATTACCCGAATTTCTGCCTGCTGCAAATAAGCAACGGTACAGTAGCAGCCAGTGTAGACCCCTTGGCAATCGATGATCTGGGCGGACTGGTGGAGATCATATATGATGACTCCATAGTCAAGATCTTCCACGCCGGACGTCAGGACTTGGAGATATTCCATCAACTCTGGGGCAAACTGCCGCAACCACTATTCGACACCCAACTGGCAGCCACCCTGCTGGGGCTGGGCAGCCAGATCGGTTATGGCAACCTGGTGCAAAAGGTAATTGGAAAAGAGCTGGAAAAGGGACACTCCCGCACCGACTGGTCACATCGCCCCCTAAGTCGGGAGCAACTACGCTACGCCCTGGATGATGTGATCTACCTGGGTGACATCTATCTCAACATTACTGATCGGCTTAACCAACTGGGACGTAACACCTGGCTGCAGGAAGACTTTGACACCCTCACCGATCCGGCCACCTACAGCGTAGACCCCGAGAGCATGTGGAAACGCATCAAAGGGAATCAACACCTGAAAGGTGTGCAGCTTGCGGCACTGCAAAAGATCACGGCCTGGCGCGAACAGCAGGCGGAAAGCAGCAATCGCCCCCGGCGCTGGATCCTGAAAGATGAAGTACTGGTAGATCTGGCGCGGCGTCAACCGAGTGATATGAAAGGACTGGAGCGCATACGCGGCCTGGAGGCAGGCAGCATCAAACGCCATGGCGACACCCTGCTCAACCTGATCAAGCAGGCCAAGCAACTAGCCAAAACCGATTGGCCCCAGGCCCATGTGCGCGGCCCCAAACTAAGCGCCAACCAGGAGGCGATAGTAGACCTGTTGCAGTGTTGTCTGCGCCTGATCGCCGAGCAGGAAGAGATAACCCCGACAGCCCTGGCCAACCGCAAAGATCTGGAACAGTTGGCAATCGGCAACATGGATTCCGAACTGCTCCACGGCTGGCGCAAGGCCCTGGTTGGGGAGGCCATGCTTGATGTACTGGATGGCCGCAGCAGCCCACAAATAGACGAGGGAAGATTAAGACTTAAACAACACTAGCCCGCATGAACGAATATTCTAAATCGGGCAATCTAAAAAAGAGCATACAAAATAAATTGAGCCTAGGCACAATTCTCTTAATTCACAGACAACGCTCTTCAGCATCCAGCAGGCCAGCATAATGGAGTGCAGACTGTAATCCGATGATCTCCTGGTTTTTTTCCAACTGATCTAAAGTCTGCATCCCCTGCAGAGCAACATCAGACACAATCTTATCTTCAGTGTTAACTGGCTGTGGATCTAAGGCAGATTCTGCGGCCGCCATTCCCACCTCACCATCAACATCAACATCAACATCCTTGATGGTGTGTTGCTGCAATTGATCCATGCTCAAGCGCTGCTCTTCCTGCTTGCTGGGGCTCATTGTGCAATCTAGCAGAAAGCGCTGAAGGGCTAGAGAGGTAGCGCTGTTCTCCTCATCCCAATTAAGGATCACTTCAGCCAGAAGCCTTACTGCCTCGTCCGGCTTAATCCCCTGGAGATACTCCAGGGACTTCCTCACATTCCAGACGGACTCAGGCTTATCATCTATCTTGCCGCCTGTGCACTCCTCCACCGCTAGAGGAGGAAGAACCGGACCGACCAATGCGTCAAAATAGGCACTAAAACTTGAATCCCCACTTTCCATATTGGCATCAAGCAACTGCTTCAAGCGGCGGGCTATATCCAGAATAGATCGGCTTGCCTGGGCCGCTGGATGACGCAGAAGCACCGCCTGCTGGTTGCGCACCGATTCAGACAACCTGTTGTCGTTGGGAATGTAACCCAGATAACGCGGTTTGAGCTTCAGGTATTTGGTAACGGCCCCGTTAAACCGTTTGAAGGCATCATGCGCAACCGCACGACCATCCACCATGTTAACAATGACAAATACCGGCTGAGTAAAGTCGTGTTCCTTCAACGCCTTGAGCACCGAAAATGCATCGGTCAGCGATGTTGGTTCTGGCGTGATGGCGATGATGGTATAGGGTGCCGCCAGCAGAAAGTTGATCAGTATCTCATCAACACCAGCGGCAGTATCGATTAACAGATAGTCGAAGTCCTTTTCCAGATCCTGGAGTGCCGACAGCATGTGAGTCTGCTGCGGCCGGTCCAGGTGAGTGAAGTCAGCGATACCAGTGGCAGCAGGGACAATCTGTATACCCTCTGGACCAGAGGTCAATATCTCGCTGATATCGAGCCGTTTGCTCAGAAAATCATGCAGGGTCAGGGTTGGGGTGAGTCCCAACAGGATATTGGTGTTGGCCAGGTTGATATCCGCATCGAACAGACAGACCTTCTCTCCCTGCTGTGACAGCGCAATACCAAGGTTGACGGCGATATTGCTTTTCCCCACCCCACCCTTACCGCTGGTGATGGCAATAACGTGGCCTGAAGCCCCTATTACAGATGAATCTGGGCTAATCCTGGCAGAATCCTGAGACCCGGATTGAGGGTTATTGGCAATGGAGGTAAGTATTCCCATGCTTAATTTGAACTAATCATGATTTACTAAGCTGTAACCTATTTGAAATCATTGACTTACTAACCATACTTAGTGCAGTATCACAGAACATGATCATGCCATCCGTCAATAATGCCACCACACTCGATCTGGGCAAGCTCCCGTCGGTGCCGCATGTGCTACTGCAGTTGGTTGAAGCCTGCCACAAAATAGACGCCAGTTTCGACGAGCTTGCAGACATAATACAGAAAGACGCCGCAATTTGCTCCAAGGTTATTTCAGTAGCCAACTCACCGGCCTACAAACAGTGGAACAACATTGATAGCCTCAACCGTTTGCTGGTGGTGCTGGGAATAGGCCCGATCAAATCCATCGCCATCACCTCAGCAGTGCATCAGTTTTTTTCACAATTCGATGCCAATCTGGAAAAAAGCATGGGCAAGTTCTGGCGCGGTTCGCTGACCTGCGCCTATACCGCCAAGGCCCTCGCCACTCTAACCGGCTACACGTCTGTGGATGAAGCCCATGTGGCAGGGCTTCTGCATAACATCGGGCAGCTTGTCTTTCTCAGCAACTACCCATCAGATTACCCGGAGCTGCTCTTGAGCTCGCACAACGATACCGAACTGGACGACAGGGAGCGGGCTCTTTGGGGAGCTACCAACAGCGAGATAGGGGCATTTATTGTCGACCAGTGGAATGTGGCCCCATTTCTGAGTGACGCCATTCTCTACCAGCATGAACCAGCCGAGACCATTCTGGACTCAGCAAGACTGGTAAAGCTGCTCAATTTTGCCCATAAACTGAGCGAAAACAGTGTTGGACAGGAGATACTGTTCGAAGAGGCGGACCTGCTGTTTGGACTGAGCCAACCGATTATTGAGGACCTGCAAAAGAGGGTCGAAAAACAGGTTGAGGAGGCCGCCAAGAGTTTGGGTATCAAACTGGACGCCGATGATGCCTCATTGCACGCAACAGGAGAGAAAACAAGACTGGCGATGGCGAGAAGGGTACGGGAGTTTGCACTGCTGGATGGTGTACGCCAGCATCTAGACCAGCTTACCTGCCCGGATCAACTGCTGAATGCGGTACTACAAAATCTCAATATACTATTCGGACTAACGTCCAGCATCTGCTTTCTGTATGACCAGGAGACGGATTGCCTCCAAGGGGCGATGGGAAACTGCAGAGAAATTGAGCGCCTCACAGAACTCAACCTTCCTCTCAAACCTGGGCGCAGCATGGTGGCAGAGTCACTGCTACAAAGAAAGGTTGTCTCAACCTTCGATTCCATAGCTGAACAACTGCCGTCTGTGGTGGATGGACAACTGTGCAGGCTATTGGGCAGCGAGGGTTTTGTTTGTGCTCCCCTAGTGAATGGACAGCAGAATATTGGCGTAATGGTCTCTGGCCTCGCCCGTGAGCAAGCAGCAAATCTGCAGAACCAGCGGGAGATGCTCTCCTGCTTTGCCGGTGTAATCACCCAGAACATCAGCCGTTACCAACGCCTATCGGCAGAACAGGACAGGCTGATTGAAGATGAACGTAACAGGCAGAATGCGGAAGCCAGAAAACTGGTACATGAGGCGAATAACCCCCTGGGGGTCATGAGAAATTATCTCGAAGTACTCTCGCAAAAGCTGGCGGATAATGAGTCAGTTCAAAATCCGTTGGCTATTCTCAAGGAGGAGATAGACCGGGTTGGCAACATCGTCTTACGCATGAAAGATACGACTGTTCCTGAAGAGCTTTCTGAGGGCACAGTAGACATCAACAAATTAATCAATGACCTAATAGGGATCTTTCGAATTTCACATTTTTCCACCCATGGCATCAGGGATGCACTAAATCTTGATCAATCCATACCACCACTGATCAGTGACCGAAACAGAGTAAAACAGGTGCTGACCAACCTGATAAAAAATGCCGTTGAAGCGCTAACCAAAGGCGGCATAATCACCATTACCACACGTGACCGAGTCAATCTAAACGGGTCTCAATTTGTTGAGCTTAGAATAAAAGATAATGGACCAGGTATTCCAGAAACAATATTGAATAAGATCTTTACCCCGGTTGAAAGTACCAAGGGACCAAATAATTCAGGCCTAGGCCTGACAATAGTGAACAACCTAATGGCTGATCTAGATGGAACGATCAGCTGCGGAAATTCCAGGGAGGGAGGGGCTGAATTTGTAATCATGTTGCCAAGAAAACCAAAAGCATAATCTCCTGGAAAGATCATGACTAGCACCGATTCACTACTCGGAGCAGGATTCTGCTCTTACAACCTGGACACGGACGCCCCCACGCTGACAGAAGATCAGTCGCCACAAATTCTAATCGTCGACGACGACCCCAAGATGCGTCAGAGTATCCTGGATCTGTTATCGACGCATGAATACAAATGCCAATCGGCCTCCAGCGGCCAGGAGGCCCTGGATATCCTGTCGCAGCAGGTGATCGATCTGGTGCTACTGGACCTGAACATGCCAGGCATGAACGGGCAACATACCCTGGAACGGATAAAAGAAGATTTTCCTTGTACCGACGTCATTATTGTCAGTGGCGAGACCACCTTTGACAGCGCCACCAATGCACTCCGCCACGGCGCAGATGACTTCATCCGTAAACCTTACATCCCCAACGAATTGATTAAGGCACTAAGGAATGTACTCGACAAGCGCAGCCTGCAGCAAAAGGTTGAGAGTATGTACAGCCATCTCAAGGCATCTGAGCATCGCTATCGATTTATCGTCAGCAACTCCCCCGACATCATCTACATGCTGGACCAAAAAGGCCATTTCGTTTTTATCAACGAACGCGCAACCACACTGCTGGGATTTGAACCAGATACGATGACTGGAAAACACTATTCAGAGTTTGTGCATCAGGATGATCTGGAGAAGGCGAAATTTGCATTTGATGAACGGCGCTCAGGGATGCGTTCCAGCCGGAATGTGGAGTTCAGGCTGCTGTGCGCAGACAACACCCATGTTCGCTATTTTGAATCCTACACCATTACCATCGAACTGAATGCAATGGGGGTTTATGGGGAAGACACCACTACAGAGTCATTTATCGGCACCTATGGTGTAGCGCGCGACATCTCCGAGCGGAAACGGGCTGAAGAGGTGATTAACTTTCAGCTTTACCACGACCAGCTAACCAAACTGCCGAATCGCACACTATTCCGGGACCGCCTGAAGCTGGCCATCTCCCAGGCAAGACGCAACAAATCACAACTGGCCGTAATGTACCTGGATATGGACAGGTTCAAGGTGATCAACGACTCTCTTGGGCATCTGGCCGGCGATCAACTACTGCAGACTGTTTCTTCACATCTGCGTGACTGCCTGAGAGACAGCGATACACTGGCCCGCGTTGGCGGTGATGAGTTCAATCTACTACTGCCTGATATCCTTGGGCATAATGATGTGGCAAGCGTTGCAGAGAAGATACTCAACAAACTAAAGGACCCGATCATCCTGGATGGATACGAGGTGGTTGTCAGCTTTAGCATTGGCATATCCGTATTCCCTGATAACGGCGAAGAGATGGACCAGTTAATCAAGCGTGCGGATATGGCGATGTACCATATCAAGGGCCACGGGAAAAATGGTTACGGGTTCTTCTCAGATAACATCCAATCGTTGTACCAGCGGCACATCTCCCTGGAGCAGGATATCAGAAAAGGACTCAACCAAGAGCAGTTCGAGGTCTATTTTCAACCACAGGTCTCAATGAATGACGACACCATATGTGGGATGGAGGCACTGATCAGGTGGAATCACCCAAAAAAGGGTCTGGTATCCCCGGCAGATTTTATCCCGATCTCAGAAGAGAGCGGATTGATTGTCGATATTGGACGCTGGGTACTTAACGTGGCCTGTGCAGAACTCAGACACTGGATTGATGCCGGACATAAGGACATTACACTTGCGGTTAACATCTCCGCTATCCAACTCCGACAGCCGGATTTTAAGACGACTGTAATCCAGGCCCTCAAACAGTATGACCTGCCTGGAGAGCGCCTGGAGCTGGAGATCACTGAAAATGTTCTGATGCAGGATATTGAGCAGGCGGTCACCAAGCTTCAATCACTTGCTGCACATGGGGTACGGATGGCGGTGGATGATTTTGGTATCGGTTACTCCTCACTGAGTTACCTGCAGACATTGCCACTGCACACCTTGAAAATCGATCGCTCCTTCATCAGTGAAATTCAGACATCCAAGAACAAGAACACTATTGTTGGCGCTGTTATTGCCATGAGCAAGGGTTTGGGGCTGGATATTGTGGCAGAGGGGGTGGAGACCGAGGTACAACTTAACTACCTTAAACATCTTGGCTGCCAAAAGATACAGGGCTATCTGTTTGGACGACCAGCAACCACCGCCAAAACCAGAGAGATGTTGAAGGAACAGAGTAAACTGATCCCAACCCACTACCCGGAAGCAAAGGTGGATAACAAGGTATCAGCCATGAAGACACAGAAGCTTCTTGATATATAGGCAGATTAAAAAAACTGATTCAATCCTAGCACTCCCGTTCAACCATATAGAAAAATGTGACCCACAACCCATCTCCTAGGATGGCATGCACTTTTCATCTGCATGGATAATAACTAGAATCTCTACATGAATCATCCTGCACTGCACAGCAGACTTTTTCAGGCATGTCTGTCACTGCTTGTTGCGATAGCGTTGCACATTGGCCCCAGCAGTGCCGCCAGCCCCTGGACCACCCTGGAGCCAGGACTGGAACTGGGCGAGTTTTTCGGCAGCACCCCATCGCTGTTTAACAGTGGCAAGATCAGCATCCTGCGCATCGACCCCAAGCTATGGGATATAAAACTCTACTCCAGGCAGGAGTTCGGCTATGACGGAGGCATCTCTGCCCAGGAGTGGAGCAAGCGACACCAGCTGACGGCAGCCATAAACGCCGGGATGTATCTACAGGATCTATCCACCCATGTGGGCTATATGCAGGCGGGGGATCTGACTCAGGGCAGACGGGTCAAGCGTTACCAGTCTCTGGCTGCATTCTCACCCAAGACCGATGGACTGCCCCCATTCAGAATATTTGATCTGGATGAGAAGGACGCCGACTTTTCCAGCATAACCAGCCAGTATGAGCATGCGGTGCAGAACCTGCGCCTGATTAAACGTCCGGGCAAAAACCGTTGGTCACAACAGGATCGCAGATGGAACGAAGCGGCCCTGGGTGAGGACAAACAGGGACGCGCCCTGTTCATCTACTCCAGAAACCTGCTCTCCATGCATGACCTGAACCAGACGCTGCTCAAGTTGCCCATAGACCTAGTGAGTGCCCAGCATCTGGAAGGGGGCAAGGAGGCCCAGCTCTATATCAACCACCCCAAGCATACCGAAGAGATAACCAACAGCTTCAGCCACCCGTTCCTGGGCAATAGTGGCAGACTGAAGGCCTGGCCCATACCCAATGTGATAGGCATCAGCAAGAAGCTACCTGCCAACAAGTAAGCGTTAAAATGTGTCCACCCTTGCTGGACGCAACACTATCACCACTCCCAGCGATAGCAGCAGCAACAGCACCACTCCCCAGTTGCCAATGCGGGCATAGGGGGTCATGCCATTCATGGGGACAATCTCACCCCGCAACACATACTCCTCGAATATGGGCGAGCTGCTGATGAGTTCACCCTTGGGACCGATGAAAGCCGAGATCCCGGTGTTGGTGGCGCGCAGTTGATAACGTCCAGTCTCCAGGGAGCGCATGCGGGCGATCTGTAGATGTTGCGGCAGCGCCAGGGAGTCGCCAAACCAGGCATCGTTGCTGGCATTCACCAGGAACGCCGCATCCGGCATGGCCTGTATTATCTCATCGCCGAAGGCATCCTCGTAACAGATGGAGATACCAGCTTGATACCCGGCCACCTGCAACAGCGGCCGCTCCGCCTCGCCCGAGGCGAAGTTGGACATAGGGATCTCCAGAAACCGGATCAGCGGCTGCAACAACAGCCGCATGGGCATGAACTCACCGAACGGGACCAGATGCCGCTTAAAGTAAGAGTTGCGCACACTCCCCAGGGTAACCATGGCGTTGAAGTAGCGCAGCCCGGATCTCTCCCGCATCGGAATCCCAAACAGCAGGTCACTATTGTTCTTCTTCAGCTCCTGCTCCAGTTGCGGGAACAGCTCCGACTCCAGTTCATGGTAGAAGGCTGGCAGTGCAGTCTCGGGCCAGATCACCAGATCACTCCCCCACTCCTGCCGGGTCAGATGGAGATAGAGATCTATGGTTGGCTGTCTGGTACTGGGCTTCCACTTTAGTGACTGCTTCACATTGGCCTGGATCATACTCACCTTAAGCGCATCACCAGACGGAGTGGTCCACTGCTTCTGGTCCAGCAGCCAGCCACCACCCCACACCAGTGCCAACACCAACAGCGCCGGCAACACTGCCCTGAGACCAGACACCACCAGCGACACCACAGAAGCGGCCGCGACCAGCACCAGTAGGCTTACTCCATATACACCCAGCAGCGGTGCGTAACCCTGGAGCATGGTTCCGGTATGGGCGTAGCCCAGCGCCAACCAGGGAAAGCCGGTCAGTACCCAACCGCGCAACCACTCGACCAGGGCCCAAAGCAGTACAAAGGTCACCAACTGCACAATCTTGTTGGCGTGGCCGACTAGGCGTTTCCCCAACCAACCCACCAGACCGTAATACAAAGCCATGAGGGCGATAAACCCCAGAGTAATGAATATGGCCAGATAGAGCCCCACGTTGCCAAACTGGTCAATACTGATGTGCATCCAGAACACACCGATACCGAACATGCCCAGACCGAAGGCCCAACCCTGCTGGAAAGCAGAGCGTGCATCAGAACCCAGCCACAGCAGCAGCAGCAGCGCTGGTCCCAGAATAGTCAGAGGGTAGAGATCGAACGGGGCAAAGCCAAACACCGTGGTGGCGCCGGCGAGAAATGCCATGACATTTTTTATGATCGCGGGAAGGGCTGGCATCCGTTTTTGCTTAATCTGGGGTCGGATTCAAATATTTAATATAGAGGTTTGAAACCAATAAGTCTGCTTAATTTGACTCCGACCCCGCCATGGATTAACCACATGGGGATGCAAAACTATAACCTGCTACTTACCGATTACTCTTCTGTTGCCAGCAAACGCACCTCAAGCAGATGGATACGGCGGCTGTCAGCACGCAATACCTTGAAACGAAAGCGATCTATCTCTACCCGCTCCCCCCGCTTAGGCATGTGGCCCAGGGCCTTGGTTACCAGACCGGCCATGGTGTCGAACTCATCATCATCCAGATCCACCCCGAAGTACCCGTTGAAGTCATCAATCTCAGTGTGGGCCTTGATGGTGTACTCGGTTTCACTGCGCTTAAGGATAGCAGTGGAGTCGTCGAAGTCATGCTCATCTTCGATCTCGCCCACAATCTGCTCCAGCACATCCTCAATGGTCACCAGCCCGGCGGCATCGCCGTACTCATCCACCACTATGGCCATGTGATTGCGATTGGCGCGAAACTCATTCAACAGCACGTTGAGACGTTTGCTCTCGGGCACAAACACCGCCGCACGCAGCAGGTCCCGCACCAGGAAGCGTTTGGCCCCATCACCGCAGTAGGCCAGCAGATCTTTGGCCAGCAGCATACCGATCACCTCGCTGCGGTCATCATCGATCACCGGGAAACGGGAGTGGGCGGAGTCAATAACCACCGAGATAATCTTATTCAGTGGGTCTTCCCGGTCAATCACTACCATCTGTGCGCGCGGGATCATGATATCCCGCACCCGCATCTCCGATACCTGCAACGCCCCCTCCATCATGGAGAGCGCCTCGGTATCCAACAGGTTCTGGGCCTTGGCCTCCTTAAGCAGCCCTATCAACTGCTCACGGTTTTCCGGGCCCTCATGAAACACCCGGGCCAATTTCTTCAGCCAGGGTCGAAGGATGGAACTGCCACTAGGTTGGTCGTTACTCATGCATCTCTTCTTTGTACGGGTCCTGAATATTCAGGCTGGTAAGCACCTCTCGCTCCAGCCGCTCCATTGCATCCGCATCACTCTCTTCCTGATGATCATACCCTAGCAGATGCAGCACCCCATGCACTACCATGTGCGCCCAGTGCGCCTGTGCAGACTTACCCTGCTCCACCGCCTCCCGCAGCACCACCGGCACACAGATAACCAGATCACCCAACAGATCGCTCGCTACTACGGCCGGCAGATCCGAGGGAAATGAGAGTACGTTGGTGGGACGATCCTTGCCCCGATACTCCCGGTTCAGGTTCCGGCTTTCCGCCTCGTCCACCAGCCTGATCACCAGTTCCGCCTGCTCGCGCTCCTGACGCAGCGCAGCCCTGACCCATTGGGCAAAAGAGTCTTGGGGCGGAATCTCCTCCACCGCAGTGACAATCTGGATTTCCAACTCCAGTGTCACTTGTTCCCCTGTTTCTGTTCATATTTTTCGTAGGCGTTGACGATACGCAGCACCAACGGATGGCGCACCACATCGCGGAAGTTGAAGAAGGTAAAGCTGATGCCATCCACATCCGCCAGCACCTCAGAGGATTCACGCAGCCCCGACAACTGGCCCCGCGGCAGGTCCACCTGGGTAATATCTCCGGTGATCACGGCGGTGGAGCCGAAGCCGATACGGGTCAGAAACATCTTCATCTGCTCCGGAGTAGTGTTCTGGGCTTCGTCCAGGATAATGAAGGATTCATTCAGGGTACGACCCCGCATGTAGGCCAGGGGCGCCACCTCGATCACGTTGCGTTCGATAAGCTTGGCCACCCGCTCGAACCCCAGCATCTCATACAGGGCGTCGTACAGCGGCCGCAGGTAGGGGTCGATCTTGTCACTCAGATTACCCGGTAGGAAGCCCAGTTTTTCACCCGCCTCCACCGCTGGACGCACCAGCAACACGCGTCTGACCTGATCCCGCTCCAGTGCCTCCACCGCACAGGCCACCGCCAGATAGGTCTTGCCGGTTCCGGCCGGACCGATACCGAAATTTATATCGTGGGTAACAATGCGGTGCAGGTACTCTTTCTGATTGGGACCACGGGCGCGCACCATGCCACGCTTGGTCTTGATCACCACATCGGGCACATCTTTGTCAGTCTCTTCACGCAACAGTTCTTCGATGCCGGACTCCTGCAAATAGAGATGTACCAGCTCCGGCGTCAGCATCTCTTCATCTGCGGTGGCATACAGCCCCTTCAACACCTCGGAGCAGGCACGGGTGGCATCTGGTTCCCCAATGAGGAGGAAGTGGTTGCCACGGTTGTTGATCTCCAGCCCCAGGCGCCGTTCGATCTGGCGCAGGTTCTGGTCCAACTGACCGCAGAGATTGGACAACCGATGGTTGTCTTCCGGGGTCAATACTATATCTATGGATTCTGGATGCTCTGACACGCTAATGGTATGTATATATGTTAACTGCTAGGAAAATCTATGGATTGGCCATAGTCTTATTAAATAATAGATCATCTGCCAGCTCGCCACGCAGGGAGTTGGGCAGGGCCTCGGTAATGGTAAGTTCCACGAACCCCCCCATCAACTCCTGGGGACCGGTAAAATTCACCACCCGGTTGTTCTCGGTACGACCCGCAAGCTGACTACTGTCCTTTCGCGAGGGCCGTTCCACCAGCACCCGCTGCACACTACCCACCATGCGCCGGCTGATCTGCTGCGCCATCTCGTTGATACGGCGTTGTAGCTGTTTCAGTCGGGCCTGCTTGTCTGTCAGGCTCACATCATCCGGGTACTCCGCCGCCGGGGTGCCGGGACGGGCGCTGTAGATAAAACTGAAGGAGTGATCAAAACCTATATCCTCAATCAGCTGCATGGTGTGTTCAAAATCATCCGCAGTCTCACCGGGAAAACCCACAATAAAATCGGATGAGATGGAGATATCCGGGCGCACTTCGCGCAGGCGTCGAATCCGGGCCTTGTACTCAAAGGCGGAGTGACCCCGCTTCATCATGGCCAGAACCCGATCCGATCCCGACTGCACCGGCAGATGCAGATGGCTCACCAGCTCCGGCACTTCGCCATACACATCGATCAGGCTGTCGGAGAACTCCATCGGGTGGGAGGTGGTAAAGCGGATTCGGTCTATGCCGTCTATGGCAGCAACGGCATGGATCAGAAATGCCAGATCAGCGATCTCACCATCATCCATCTGGCCACGGTAGGCATTTACATTCTGCCCCAGCAGATTCACCTCGCGCACACCCTGTTGCGCCAACTTGCCCACCTCTGCTACCACATCATCCAGGGGGCGGCTGATCTCCTCACCACGGGTGTAAGGCACCACGCAGTAGGTGCAGTACTTGGAGCAACCCTCCATTACCGACACAAATGCAGAAGGACCATCTGCCTTGGGCTCGGCCAGGCGGTCAAACTTCTCGATCTCGGGAAAGCTGATATCGATAACCGGGGCCTGCTCTTTACGGGCGGTCTCCAGCATCTCCGGCAGACGGTGCAGAGTCTGGGGGCCAAACACCAGGTCCACGTAAGGCGCACGTTCGCGGATGGCATCGCCCTCCTGACTGGCCACACAACCACCAACACCGATCACCAGACCAGGGCGTTTCGCCTTCCACGGCCGCCAGCGCCCAAGCTGCGAGAACACCTTCTCCTGCGCCTTCTCACGAATGGAGCAGGTGTTGAGCAGCAGCAGATCCGCCTCTTCGGCGCGATCGGTCAGTTCCAGGCCATGGGACTCCTTGAGCAGATCCGCAATCTTGTCGGAATCGTACTCATTCATCTGGCAACCAAAGGTTTTAATAAACAGCTTCCCGGACATGGGGTACCACAGAGATCAGAAAAGGGGCGATAGATTAACTCCAGATGGGGATTTTTTCCAGTTAAAGAAGCATAAAATCGCCCAAAATCATAACAGTAATTGTATTTATTTCTGATAGATAAGAGGTATATCGATGGTGTTTAGTCTAATGGCAGAGCATATTCATAACCTGTTTTAGGCATGATAGCATTAGATAATGCATGGGATTTAAGAATAATGGGCATGGAGCTTCCTCAATTCACCGCTCACTATGATAGTCCAAATTTGAAGAGCTTCGCTATACATCATATTTCAGTTCAATGAAATAAATCTAAAGCGATAATTGCAACATATTGAAATATTGTTTTCATAGATTGAAGAGAGAATGCGTAATGGAAATACAGACTATAACTAGGATTCGAGAACTCAGAGACGAAATTCGCAAACTTAAAAAAAGAGTAAAAGCATTTGAATTCGAAGAGCAGACTTTTGGCCCAGAAGGTGAATACACAGCTAAAGGTTTACTGGCAGGCCTTGATGCACTGGTAATTGACATATCTACCTTAGTAAAAGCACCAGCTAGATTTGTAAAGATATCTGTACACGCAGATAGAAACCAAATAATTAACGTATTGACACATATACAAAACTGTTTATCAAATAAAGACATGAATGGTCTGGCGGCACAAACAGACCAACTAAAAGTCATTCTCTCTAAGTACTCTATCCGCCTGTCGGATGAAAGGGTAATTGAATTTAGTGACCATATAGACAAACTTCAACGCCAAGCATCAAACCTGTCTACAGAAATAGAAAATGTGAATGATATAAAGAAAAGGAGTGAAGAAGATAAAATAAGAATTGAAGAAATCGTGGATGATTTGACAACACAACTTAAAGAGCTTGAGACTGAAGAAGAAAAAGTTAGCGAGTTGATTACACAAGCTGAAAAAGCTCGTGAAAAAGTATCCACCATGCTTGAAGATGATCAAGGACGAACAGACAGCATTGAACAACTATTATCTGAAGCTAAATCACATAAAGAAGTAATAGAGAACTTCAGTAAACGAGTATCTCAAAGAGAATCACAATTAGAAGATCAACAAGTAAAAACTGAGCAAAATTCAAAAAAGTTAGATAATTATGAAAAAGAGCGCGCAAAGATATTACAGGAAGCAAGAGACCTAATTGCAGCAGCTAAAATAGCAATGGAATATAAAACTGCCGAAGGCCTTAGCGATGCTTTCATAACAAAATACAATGAAGCAAAAAATGACGAAACAACATATCACTGGATAAGAGGATCTATAGCTTTTGTTGCTATTGCCATAGCTATAGGCATTTGGGTTTTCTTTGAAAAGAACGTTGAAATTGAATCCACAATTGGCCGCCTGTCAATGATACCTATTTTGATAGGTGGCGCTTGGTTTTGCGCTGGTCAGTTCGTCAAACAAAGAAATATTGCTGAAGACTACGCGTATAAAAGTGTTTTAGCTAAGTCTATTGTTGGCTTCTCAGATCAATTAGCTAACAACTAAGCGAGTCTTTGATCTCGTGATGCCTTTTGGGACATCCAAGTCCCCAAAAGGCACTCGATCTTCGACAACCTGTTATTGCCCCGGCCGTCCCGGTCACTGGCACTGCGCGACAACATCGCAAGCTCGTTACCGCTCCGTTGCCAGTTCCCGAATGACTGGACGCCGTGCTCGGAAGCCTACTTTGCTTCCCCTCTGGCGCTATGCGCACGACGGGTAAGCAGTGCGGCCTCACGGCTACCGGGGTTTACCAGCCTTCGCTTCGCTCTCCATGGCTGGCAGCGAGTGAAAACGGCTTAGATGACTCTCATTTCATAAAAAGTGTGTTGTCAGAAATACACAATGACCCACTTCGTCATAGATCAAAAAAGCACCACACATCTATAGACTCAGATGGTAAGCCATCATCAGTTACCGACATCTTCAGGCATCTAAAAAGCCTTTCAGAAAAGGTAGATAAATTAAATGGCGAATAACAAAAAAAGGGTCTGATATCACAGAAAAACAAAAAAACCAGGTCAGAGCGCAATTATTTCTAATATTAAGATGAATCAAAAGGGTCAGACTCGATTGATCAATGAAAGTAATTAAAGGGTACTGAACCTCCCCCAGTTTAACGGATACTTTAAATCAGCGACAATGTCGCCTAAG
>CAZVME010000022.1:0-47053 GCA_964628835.1 uncultured Gammaproteobacteria bacterium
ATTTTTTCAGAGAAGGCGTAAGGTCTACAATAACTATTTAATCATGGTTGTTATATGAAATATATAAAGGACCGGCGCTGTCTGTCGCTAGTTCCCCTCCTGTTGTTTGCTCTGTTGCTGACGTGCCCGACCATGGCACAAAATGCCCCTGTTTCTGAACCAAAGCGGTCGTCGGCGCAGGAGATATACCAGGACGGCATCAAGGCGCGTATCTCTGATCTGGAGGCGGTGGAGGGACCGAGCCCGGAGACCAGAGCTGTTCTAGACCTATATCGCGCTGCCCTGGCGCGACTAATGAGTGCACGTAGCAATGATGAGTTATCGGCCCGATATAAACAGACGGTTGATGGTTCGGCCAAACAGCAGGCACAACTGGAGGCTCAGCTCAAACAGCAGCGGACTGCTGCCAAGAAACCCCAAAAAACACCACTGGCCCTGAGTCTGGATGAACTCAAACAGCAGTTGGATAAGGCGGTAGCAGGCAACAGTCTGGATCAGACCCGTCTGTCGGAGTTGGAGTCGGAGCTGCGCAAGGAGCGGCTGCGCCCGGATCAGACCAGTGCTGAATTGCGCGAGACTAAGCAAAAACAGGCCGAGGCAGACAGAAAGCAGCCCGGTGTTGATGGTGGTAAGACCGACATTGTCACTGCCCAACGTGTTGCCTGGCGCGCGAATAATCTTGCCCTTGCCAGCAGGATAAAACGGCTGGAGCTGGAGCGTCTCAGTCATACCCCACGCCTGTCGCTCCTGAAGCTGCGGATTGAGTTGGCGCGCGGTCAACTCCAGCAATCCGGTCGCAGCATGGAGTTGTTGCAGCAGCGTCTGAATAGATCTTTGGCCGAGGAGGCCAGGAAGGTGCGTCAGGCCACCGAGAAGGCCAGGCTGGCCGCGCTGGGCAAACACCCCATAGTGCGTAAAGAGGCCGAATATAACTCCCAGCTCAGTGCGCAGTTGGGTGAGTTGACCAAGCAGATCGAGCGGCTTGTTGCCCAGAAGGGAACGGTGTTGCACCAGCTGAAGCGGATCCGGCAGAGCCGGGAGCGGGCGCAACAGCAGGTGGATGTGGTGGGACTGGATGAGCCCTTAGGTGAGTTGCTCCTGGCCCAGAAACGCACCTTGCCCGGTGTTAGACAGCTTGACCTGCGGGCGCAGGGGTATCTGCGCCAGATCTCCCTGGTGCGGGTGCAGCGGTTTCAGTTGACCGATGAGTTGCAACAGCTCTCAGAGGACAAGGGTGTGGTTGATATGGTCGCTGCGCTGCAGCCGGCTGACCTGGAAGCGCCGGAACTGCCGGCATATAAACAGGCCATGCAGGGGCTGATCCAGAACCGGGTTCAACTCTTGAGTAAGTTGTCGGAAGAGTATGATCGGCATGAAAATGTCCTGGGTGATCTCGCCCTGCAACAGCAGCAGTTGAGTAATGAAGTGACTGGCTACCAGGAGTTTCTCAGCAAGAATTTGGTGTGGATTCCCAGTGCGCCGCAGCTGGGTCTCGCCGACCTGGTCAAGATTGGTGCGGCCATGAGCTGGCTGCTCAGTGGGGAGAACTGGGGCTCAGTGGCTGAAAAGCTGAGGCATACGGCTCAGGAGTTTCCTGTCCGGGTAGGAGTGCTGCTGCTGAGTGTGATTGCCCTCACTGTGTTGCGTAGGCGCATGCTCGGTTACATGGAATCGGTGTTGCCAAAGATTGGCAAGGTCAATCATGATCGCTACCGGTTTTCTCTGGCTGTGTTGGCGTTCACGCTGCTGCTGGCCCTGCCTCCGCCCCTGGTGCTGGGTGGCACGGGATGGTTGCTGTATAAAAATGAATCGTCCAGTTTTGCCTGGGCCGTGGGTACGTCTGCCCTCACGGTAGCAATACTCTATCTGGTGCTTCGGTTTGGGCGTTGTCTGGTGATGCCAAATGGACTGGCCCGCACCCATCTGCGCTGGGATCCACATGCGGTAACTGTCTATGCACGGGTTTTGCCCTGGCTCACGCCGCTGTTTGTGTTGGTGGCATTTATTGTTGGCATAACCGAGTGGGAACGGGATGTGGGTTACTGGAACTCGCTGGGGCGGGTTGTGGGGATTCTGGCCACGCTGCTCATGCTCTGGTTTGCCCACATCAGCCTCAATCCCTGGCATGGGGCCCTTAGCCGCTCGCGCCATGCTCTGCTTCAGGGGTTGCGTCTGAAGGTGCTGTGGTATCCCCTGGCGCTGGTGCTGGGCTGTGTGCTGTTGCTGCTTACGTTTCAGGGTTATAACTACACCGCCACTGTGTTGAAGCGACTGCTGTTTGCCTCTTTCTGCATCGGGGTGGTTATTCTGTTGCTGCATAGCTTCGCCCGGCGCTGGTTGCTGGTGGCACAGCGACGCCTGGCTTTGAAACGGGCGCAGGCCAGACGCGAGGCGGCATCGGAGGCGAAGGCGGCAAAGGAGGCGGCGGATGCTGCGGGAGAGGGGGTGCCAGAGGCGGAGGAGCTGGAGGCGATCAACCTGGCCAGCATCAGCGAGCAGACGCAACGTCTGCTGCGTATGTTTGCTGTGGTGGCGTTCTTTGGGGCGATGTTTGTTCTCTGGTCCCGGCTGACCCCGGCCCTGGGCGGTTTGAATGATATTATCCTGTGGCAGTATCAGGCCACGGCCGGTGCGGATGCGGCCCTGGCCTCGGTGTCGCTGTGGGATCTGTTGCTGTCCGTTATGGTGGCGATATTGATGCTGGTTGCGGTGCGTAACCTGCCCGGCCTGCTGGAGATTGCCATCTTGCAGCCATTGGCGTTGGAACCGGGAAATCGTTTTGCGGTTACCAGCATCAGTCGTTATCTGATCTTTGCCACCGGTTTTTTTGTGGCCCTGAGTCTGCTTGGAATTAGTTGGGGTGATGTGCAGTGGCTGGTGGCGGCCATGGGTGTGGGGCTGGGCTTTGGCCTCAAGGAGATCTTTGCCAATTTTATTTCCGGCCTAATTATTCTGTTTGAGCGCCCGATACGGATCGGTGACACCGTAACCGTAGGGGATCTGAGTGGCACCGTAACCAGGATTCGTATTCGCGCTACCACCGTTACCGATTGGGATAATAAAGAGCAGGTGATCCCGAATCAGAACTTTCTGATCAACCCGCTGATCAACTGGACCCTGTCTGACCCCATTACTCGGGTGGCGTTCAACGTGGGCATCGCCTATGGCTCGGATACCGAGAGGGCGCTACAGGTGATGACCGAGGTGGTGCATGCCCAGGCTGAGGTGCTGGAGGAGCCGCGGCCCACCGTGTTCTTTGTCGGTTTTGGTGACAGTTCGCTGGACTTTGAGGTGCGGGTGTTTGTGCGGGAGCGTCTGCGGCGAATCCCGTTGCGACATGATCTGCATATGGCACTGAACCGAGCGCTGGCTGAGGCCGGTATTGAGATACCATTTCCCCAGCGCGATCTGCATCTGCGCAGTATAGCGCCAGGGTTGGGGCTGCCAGGGAAAGAGTCGGAGTAGTTAATGTGTCTTCGGGGCCGGAGTCGATTGCGAATAGTAGTTATGGATTTTTCAATAATCTTTGGTGCAATCGACTCCGACCCCTTAAATCGTTACGGCATCCAGCCAAGCCTGCTGTCGGACCATCTCCTGTTCCCGGTCTAGGATCACCTCGATCATGCTGAGACCGGGTTTCTGCATGGCGAGGTCCAGTGCGGGACGGAACCCGGACTGGCTGCGGACTCGCTGAAACTTCAGGGAGTAGAGTTCGGCCACCTTGCCGAAATCAAGATTGGTCGGGGTCAGCCAGTGCTGTTCAAATTGCTCCAGGTCTGCCTGCGGCAGATAACCAAAAATACCGCCGCCGCCGTTGTTGAGCAGGATTATCACCGCATCTATCTCAGCCGCGCCCAGCAGGCCATTCATGTCGTGATAGCAGGCCAGGTCTCCCAACACTCCTAACACCGGGGCATCGACGCTGACCCCAAGCCCCAGCAGGGTGGATATGTTGCCGTCGATTCCGCTTATGCCGCGATTAGCCATAATGCGCAGTGGTTTGGCTCCGGACCCGCTCCAGCTATCCAGATGCCTGATGGGCAGGGAGTTGCTGCTGAACACAATGCCGTCGGGCGGGGCCGCCTGAATCAGCTGTTCTATCAGCAGGTCGCCACAGGGCAGGTCGGCGTCGTTCTCCAGGCGGATGGCTCGCACCCGCTCCTCCTGCTGCTGAAAGCTGTGCAGCCAGTGGTCTGTGGCTGGGGTCTGGACCTGCTCCAGCAGTTGATTACACAGGTCCAGTGGCTGGGTGCGCACCATCTCGCGGGTCTGGTGCAGTGGGTCCGGCCAGTCGCCACGGGGGGCGCAGAGTATGGTTGTGGGCTTGCTCTGTTCCAGATACTGCAACAGGGTCTTAGAGACCGGGATTGCGCCAAAGCGCAACACCCATTCCGGGCGGTTTTGTTCTGCAAACTCCCGGCGGCGCAGAAATGCATCGTAGTGGCTGATGATGTTGGATTGGGCATGTGCGCCGAAGCGCAGATTGCTCAGGGGATCGGCCAGAATGGGGGTGTGCATGCGCCGGGCCAGCTCAGCCACTGCCGGGTGGAAATCGCCGTCTGGGGTTGAGGGGCCGCACACTATCAGGCCTGGACCCTGGGAGATGATACTCAGGATGCGTTTTAGCTGTTCCTGGTCTACCTGTTGTCGCGTCCTGGAGACTGGCATATCTACTTTGCTGCTGTTGGCCGGGGGCATCACCTGCGGGATTAGTGGCTCCCGAAATGGCAGGTTGATATGGACCGGCCCCGGATTGTGGCCAGTGGCCAGGTGTGTGGCCTCTACCCCCAGATCTCTTATCTGTCCCAGGGCTTCTGGTCCCGAGCGTGCGGGTCCAGGGTCGAAAAAGCCCCGAGCCTGGGTGCCAAACAGCTGTTTTTGATCGGTGGCCTGGTTGGCTCCGCACTCCTGCAACTCTGGTGGCCGGTCTGCGCTCAGCAAGATAAGCGGTGTCCCGGAGTGGTTGGCCTCGATCACTGCGGGATACCAGTGGGCCGGTGCGCTTCCGGAGGTGGCGATCAATGCCACCGGTGACCGGTCCTGCTTGGCCATACCCAGGGCAAAGAAGGCGGCTGTGCGCTCGTCGATTCGCGACCAGGTTTTGATCCGGGGGTGGCGGTCGCATGCCAGTACCAGCGGGGTGGAGCGGGAGCCGGGAGAGATCACTGCGCGCCTCACCCCTGCCGCTGCGAGGCCGTCCAGCAATGCGTCTGCCCAGAGCAGGTTGTCACTACCTGAATCGGTCATATTCGGTCATCTAATATCTTCAGTGGTGGTGATCATATTCAACCTCAGGGGGCGGAGTCGGTTGCGCCAGGGTTATGGGGAAATGCATTTGCATTACTGCAATTGACTCCGGCCCTGCACCCCCAATAAGTTAGCACAATTCAACTCTATCCTTGGTGCGAAAACACAGACTGTGTGCAGTGATCAGGAGTTTTCCAGCGCCTCCAACATGACGCCAAACTTGAGCTCTGTCTCCGCATACTCGGTATCGGCGTCCGACCCGGCGGTGATGCCGGCGCCGGCGAACAGGTCTGCCCGGTCGTTATCCAGCAAGGCGCAGCGTAGAAGCACCGCCAATTCACCGTTGCCGCTACAGTCGATCCAGCCCGCAGCACCGGCGTACCAGCCGCGCTCAAAGGGTTCGTTCTGGCGCAGCCAGGCTCGGGCCTGAGCGCCGGGAAACCCGTTTACCGCTGCAGTTGGGTGCAGGGCTGCGGCCACTTGCAGTAGGTTGATCTCTGGTTTGAGTTGTCCCCGGATCTCGGTCCACAGGTGTTGCAGGTTGCGTAGGCGTTTCAGGGCTGGTTGATCGGGGTACTCAATATCTGTGCACAGTGGCCTCAGGGAGTCTTTTATATTTTCAACTACCAGCCGGTGTTCATGTGCGATCTTGGGGTCGGTGAGCAGGAATGTGCCCAGGTCCATGTCTCGCTGTTCTACTGCTGAGCGGCGCATGGTCCCGGCTACGGCATCGCAGGTAATGCTGTTTCCGTCCGAGCTGGCCAGTCGTTCGGGCGTGGCCGAGACAAAGATGCGTCCGCTCAGGTGAGTGGCAAGCAGTATGCTGCTGGGATAGAGGTAGTTCAGGGTGGACATCAGTTGGCGTGGGTTCAGTGTGCGCTGGGCCTGTATCTGCAGGTGTCGGGCTGGAACCACCTTCTCCATTGTCCCGGATGAAATCTCTGCGTCTGCACCATCCAGCAGTTGTTGCCACTGGTTTTGGTTGGATGAGGTTGCGGTCCTGACCAGGCTGGTTTTGCATCCGGGTGGCTGGTGTGGCCGGTGCAGGGATTCAATTAGCTCGGTAAACAGTTCCATCCAGTGCTGATGAATGGAGTTGGGGTCCTGGTCCTTGCTCAGGTCGGTGCTGAATGCGATTACACACAGGTTGTTCTGTTGCCGCAACGTAAGTTTCGGTAGATACAGCCCTGAGTTGGGTAGCCCTTGCCAGGCTCCTTGCATCGGGTCGTCTGGGTTGAAGGCGAAACAGATGTGGCAGAGTGGGTGCAGCCCCGTCAGCTCCGGATCTATCCACTCCCAGTTGGCGTGAATCTTCCCCATCTCCAGATTTAGCTGCTCCAGCCGATCCTCCCCGGATGCGGTGATCCGTAAGGCCTCTCCCAGGCCCAGGATGCGCTCGTCCTTGGTGGGGTGGTCCCAGAAGAACCAGTCACCCTTTATCTCTGGCAGACCGCGCAGGTGTATCTCCTGAGCCGGGATGGTGATGGAGAGTATCTGGCCGTGTCCCGGCAGTGCCGCTTTCAACTCGCGCCTTAAGTAGAGATCAACGCGGGTGATAAGGCTATTTGGGTCTAACATGGCTTTAACTGAGTCTCGGTTTGGTCAGGCCGGTATGATAACCTGTGGCAGCTTTATAATGCTTGATAATTCTGATAACTGTCAGGGTGGCTTGGTACCATGTCTTATGCTTGCATAGCATGGATGGATTTGACCGGATGAGCGTCATTCTGGTATACATGCACAGGCTTTTTAGGGGTGAATGGCGTCAAAACGGCGAGCTTTTCCCCCAGACTCTAAACAGGTAACGATAACAGGATCAACCATGGGTAAATGGCTAGTAACAGTTTCTATAGTAATGGTTCTTGCATCTGGCATGGCACAGGCTGCAGGAGACGCAGCCGCAGGCAAGGCCAAATCTGCAACCTGTCTGGCATGTCACGGCCCGGACGGAAATAGCCCAAATCCGATTTGGCCCAAGCTGGCGGGTCAGCATTCAGTATATATTCTTAAGCAGTTACAGGCGTTTAAGTCAGGCGAGCGCAAGAATGATCTGATGAGCCCTATGGCCATGCCACTAGCAGATGCAGACATGGAAAATCTGGCCGCCTATTTCAGCGGCCAGAAGCAGACCGCTGGTACTGCCGCTGCGGACAAGGTAGAGCTGGGAGAGAAGATCTATCGCTCTGGCAATGCCGCCAACGGTGTTGCTCCATGTATCGGTTGCCACGGTCCCAGCGGATTGGGCAATCCGGCGGCACAGTTTCCTCGCATTAGTGGGCAGCACGCAGCCTATGCAGAAAAGGCCCTGAAGGATTTTCGCGGCCAGCAGCGCACCAATGACACCCAGGAGATGATGCAGGGCGCCACTGCCAAGATGAGTGATGCAGAGATTGCAGCTGTGGCCCAGTACATCCAAGGTCTTCACTGACACATAATCTCGATTAAACTACAAAGGGCGGCCCTGGGGCCGCCCTTTGTAGTTTCTGGGTCATGCTCTGATTAAAGCCATTCATGGCTTTAATCAGAGCATGTAAGTGGAAAACGTGATTTTCCACTGCCTTCATTTTCAATGGCTTATAGCCATAGAAAATGGCAACACATTCATGTGCTGCTGGAATCCCTGAATAAATCAGAGGTTCCCAAGAATTGATATATCCGCTTGATCTGTAAGGATCGAATTATTATTAATTTATCCGTCGTGTACAGGTCAAACCACTTGGTTTGAACCCTTAGGCTAACCATTGGTCGGATAGGTGTTAATATTAAAGAAAAAAGGTGTTACTGCCGCTAACCAATAGGTGAGGAAAGACATATGCGAAACATGTTTATAGCAATTTTATTACTTGTAACTCCGGTGCTGGCGCATGCGGCCACGGAATATCAGGAAGAGTTGCACTACCAGGCTGTGATTCCCGAGCAACCAGGGGCCGAGGGGGAAGGGGTTCGGGTAATGGGTTTTTTCTGGTACGGCTGTAGCCACTGTAGAGCATTTGAGCCGCATCTGGACAAGTGGATGGAACAGAAGTCTGACGATGTTGAGTTTGTGCGAGTGCCGGCCATGTTTAACCGGCCGGATGTTATAATGCACGCCAAGGCCTACTATGCGTTGAATATTATCGGCGCCAAGCCTGAAATTCACACCAAGATCTTCAATGCCATGCATGTGGAAAACAAGCGCCTGGGCACCGAAGAGAAGATGGAGGAGTTTCTGCAGGCCAATGGCATAGACCTGGATAAGTACCGCAAGGCGATGACATCTTTTGCTGTTCAGGCCAATATCAGAAAGGCGGCAGTGATGGCTGAGAATTTTGATATACGTGGCGTGCCAGCAATTACGGTGGATGGAAAATATACGATTGGTGGTCTTGAGGGTGGGACCATGATCGGCATAATGAAGCAGTTGGTTGATAAGGTACGGAAAGGCAAGGCCACTGATAACTAGGTTAGCCAGAGGCCTTATTCGAGGTTGTAATCTGATGTAGGGTGCCGGGTATGGAAAGTGGAGGTCGTCATCGTCTCCGTATATTGAGCTACAACATCCAGAGTGGCGTGGATATTCAACGCTATCGTCAGTACGTTACCCAGAGTTGGAAGCACCTGTTGCCGCACCGGGAAAGGTTGCAAAATCTTAACCGTATTGCCCCTATATTGGGGCAGTATGATCTGGTGGGTCTACAGGAGGTGGATTCAGGCAGTTTGCGCAGTGGCTTTGTGGACCAGACCGAATACCTGGCACATCGCGCCGGGTTTCCATTTTGGTATAAGCAGATTAACCGCAGTTTGGGGAAGATCGCCAAGTACAGTAATGGTCTGCTCAGTCGGCGTACGCCCGCCTGTGTGAGTGAGCATAAACTGCCAGGATTGCCGGGGCGCGGTGCAATATATGCCCAGTTTGGATCAGCAGATGATCTGTTGCTGGTGTGTATCGTACACTTGGCATTAGGGCGCAGGAGCCGTATGCGCCAGGTTGAGTACATAGCGGAAAGGGTTCGTCGTTACCCTAACGCCATTGTTATGGGAGACCTCAACTGTGGTGTTGGTTCTGAAGAGATTGAATATCTGTTGGATAGGGCTGGTCTGCAAAGGCCAGTGTGTGAGAAAGGCACGTTTCCAAGTTGGCGTCCACTGAAGAAGCTGGACCACATTCTGGTGTCAAAGGCGCTTCAGGTGGAAAATTCGAGGGTGGTTGACTGTTCCACTTCTGACCACCTTCCGATTGGAATTGATGTGCTTATTCCAAGTGAAATAGACATAGCCGTTTGAGAAAGAGACAGTGTGATGGATACCCTGGACTGGAAAAAAAAATATTATAATCTTGAGCAGAAGTGCAAGGATGAACATACCTCCGATAAAGAGACACAGGAGCTACTTGGCAGGACTATTATCCGCCTGACACTGGCAACCAAAGGCCTGGACCCAGCCCTTGATCCACACCTGAAAAAACTGCGTGATGCCCTGAGAAAGGGAATAAATGAAAATGCCCAGCGCCACATGGCCGCAATTTCAGAAGCGCTTATGCGGGCGCATGATAATCCGCCAGAAAAAACCACCGACAAGAAGAATGTTACCTCTGATCTGATGCGGCGGTTGTCGGAACAGGTGGGCCTCAGCGGTAAAAGGAACAAACGCGTAAGGGAGTTGGAGGGGCGTATAGCTTCTAATCCAGAGGCTGCCACTGATAGTGATCTGGACGAATATATCCAGTTACTGACGGGGTATCCGCAAGCAGATAAATCCAATAGTGCAAACGGGTCCGGTCTGCTGGGGCGTATCTTCAGCCGGAATGGGGGTGTGGCTGCACCATCGGTAGATGGTGGTGAGCCGATGCGTCTGTTGCTATCGCTCCTGAGTGAGTTGAACTGGCCAGGTAAGTTGAGTAAAGACATCAATTCACTTGGCGGTAGGCTGGAGCAGCAGGATAAGGACGTGGTAGTCGCCGTGGTTAAAGACCTGACCAAGATAGTGTCAGGTCTGCTCGCTGACCTGAACAAGGAGACGCGCGCTACCGGCAGCTTTCTGGCAGACCTGATGGCGCGTCTGCATGAATTGGACAAGTATGTAGTCAGTGGACAAGCAATGCAGCAGGAGTCTCTGACGAGTGGAAAAGATCTGGATCGGGCGGTAAAGGAACAGGTGGGTGACATAGCCACCAGTATGCGTGATGCAGATGACCTGCATGCATTGAAGCATGATGTGTCTTCACACCTGGAGGCCATAAAGGGTCACATGGACCGGCACCTCAAGGAGGCTGAGGAGCGTTACCGGAAGTCACAGCAAAATGAGGAAAAGCTGCGTGAACGTCTGACCGAGGTTGAAAGTGAGACCGGCGTCCTGCGCCACAAGATCCTGGAGGCGCAGGCGCGTTCATCCATGGATCCGGTTACCGGACTCTCAAACCGTGCCGCCTATGATGAGCGTCTGCAGGATGAATATACCCGTTGGCAGAGATTCAAAAGCCCGCTGGTATTGATGATGTGGGATCTGGATGACTTCAAACAGGTTAATGACCGCTTTGGTCATCAGGCCGGTGACAAGGCCCTGAGGGTGATCGGTCAGGTATTGAAAAAGCGCTTGCGGCAGACCGATTTTGTCGGGCGCTATGGGGGTGAAGAGTTTGCAGTTTTGCTTCCCGGTACACCCATGGACCAGGCCGCAGTGGTGGCGGAGCAGATCCGAAAGGCGGTGGAGAAAAGTGGTTTTCACTCGGGCAAAAACCCCATAACCCTTACTATCTCCTGTGGCTATACGGATTTTCAGGACGCAGATACACCTGAATCTGCCTTCGTGCGAGCAGATCGCGCCATGTACAAGGCCAAGAGCGAGGGTAAAAATTGCTGTATCAGCTCCTAGTGATTCGTAATGCAAAGGGTGAATAAAAAGTAATTGTCGTCATTTATGAGGTTGTTCCTGCCACGGCCATGTCACTCAGGCAACCCTCTCAGATATATGGTTTCGGTCAGAAAATCCAGCTGGCGGTCAGGTATTAATTAGCAAGTGGGGTGTGATGAAGATATGGGTGGATGCGGACGCCTGTCCGGTGGTGATTAAGGAGATTTTATTTAGAGCGGCTGAGCGTACCGGGGTGCAGCTGACCCTGGTGGCCAATCAGTCGATACGGGTGCCGCCATCACCGAATATAAAGATGCTGCGGGTGGCGTCCGGTTTTGATGTGGCGGATAACGAGATTGTTAAGTTGTCTACGGCTGGCGACCTGGTGATCACCAGCGATATTCCCCTGGCGGCGGAGGTGATTGAGAAGGGCGGCTTTGCCCTCAGCCCTCGTGGTGAGATGTATACCACAGATAATATCAAGGCCCGCCTCACCATGCGGGATTTTATGGACAGCCTGCGTTCCAGCGGGATAGATACCGGTGGCCCGCCGACGCTTAATCAGGGTGATCGACAAGCCTTTGCCAATCATTTGGATAGATTCCTGTCCAAGCACGTATCTTAGGGAAGCTCGATTAAAGCCATCTATGGCTTTATCAGGGCACGTAAGTGGAAAATGCGATTTTTCACTGCCTTAGATTTTTTAGCCGTGGCCGATAAAAAAATAGCGCCACTCAACGCCGGTATCTCTTTGCAGTCGATCAAATAGAAGGTCCACCGGAGTCGCTTCGCCTGGGAACACATTGTTGATCTCAATAAATATGTGGCCATAACCGGCGTATCTCCCCCAGTTGACATCTCCCGTCCCTGACTCGGTTCCACAGCGCTTGCAACTGAGGGAGGCGTCGTCAAAATTCTTCTCCCAGTCGGGTATGGGTTTGCTGCAGCCCGGACAGCGTGGTGGGCGACAGCCTTGGCCCCATACAAGCCGTGGCTGCTGGAACGGTCCGCGTATGGTTACGCTGCTAAAGTTGCTATCGGTATTGGTCTGTGGGGTCAGACAGACATTCGTAGAACACCCCATAAAGCTGATCAGTTGCAGAAAATCCTTGCCTGCAAGAAAACTGTTGCGCTCCAAATCCAGGGGCTCCCCGATCAGCCCGAGCGTATGTAGAGACTGGATCACCGTTTGGGTTGCTGGGGATGCGGTGCTGCCGGGGTAGAGAATTAATTTTCCAATGCTCATAGAGATCCTAAAACGCTATACTACGCACAAATTGCAGTGTATCTGCCTGACGCCATATTGATCCACTTAATTATTGCGAGTTCCTGCTTAAGATGAAGCTACCTGCCCCCAGCTATTTGTTGCTCCTGCTGCTAGTGTCTGTCACCCAACTCCATGCTGACGAACGCCTACAGGTGGCGGTGAGTATTATCCCGCAGAAGATCCTGGTGGAGCGGATCGGCGGCAGGCATGTGGAGGTTCATCTTATGGTGCAGCCCGGACACAATCCTGCCACCTATGAACCAACCCCCAGGCAGATGACCAGCCTGGCGATGGTTGATTTCTATTTTCGCATCGGGGTGCCGTTTGAGCAGGTGTGGATGGGGCGTATCCTGGATACGTATCCCGAGCTGTCGATCCTGGATGCGCGGGATGGAATCAAGCTGCTCCAGATGCTGGAGGCAGATGGTGGCCATGGACACAAACATGAGGGAGGCGAGCTGGATCCGCATATCTGGCTGAGTCCGCCCCGGATCAGGATCATGGCCCTGCGCCTGCGGGATCGGTTGATCCAGTTGGACCCCACTCGCCAGGATGAGTATGTGAAGAATCACGCGCAACTGGACGTGTCTCTGGGGCAACTCGACGCGGATATTCGCCAGATTCTGTCTGGTCTGGCACCCCGCATATTTATGGTGTATCACCCCTCCTGGGGCTATTTTGCCGACAGCTATGGGCTGCAGCAGATTCCCATTGAGAGTGCAGGCAAAGAGCCGGGTGCCCAGGCCCTCGCCCATCTGCTGGATGCGGCTAGGAAGGGTGCTGTCGGCACCATATTTGTACAGAAACAGTTTAGTCAGACCCAGGCCAGGTCAGTGGCGGAGGCGATTGGGGCCAGGGTTGTGGTTATTGATTCACTGGCTGAAGATTTTCCGGAAAACTTGCGTGGCGTGGCGCAGGCTATGGCGCAGGGTCTCTAAGACAGAACGCCTGCCCCTGGGGCCGATGCTGGATGATTATGCAGAGTAATTTGTATAGACTCGGGTCTGCGGTCCGCAAGCCAAATTGAAACCAATCAGATGAATAGCGCCATTATCTCAATCAAAGACGCCAGCTTCACATACTCTGGCCCCATGATTCTGGATCGGATCAATCTGGAGGTTGGGGACGGTGAGTTTTTGGGCGTGGTGGGTCCCAATGCCGGGGGCAAGAGCACTTTACTTAAATTGGTGTTGGGGCTGCTGGAGCCGGTATCCGGTAGTGTGCGGGTGCTGGGCCAAAACCCAGCAAGCGTTTGCCGTCAGGTGGGTTATGTTCCACAATATCCAGCCTTTAGTCGGGACTTCCCCATCACCGTGGAGGCTGCTGTACTGATGGGGTGTCTGGGCCGATCCAACTGGTATGGCGGCTACCGTAAACAGGATCATCTGATCGCGCAGCGCGCCATGCAGGAGACCGAGGTGGCCGATCTGGCCAAACGCCAGTTGGCCACCCTGTCTGGCGGCCAGTTGCAACGAGTGCTGGTGGCCAGGGCCCTGGCCTGTGAGCCACGCATCCTGATCCTGGACGAGCCTACAGCCAATATCGACATGCGGGTGGAGACCGATATCTTTGATCTGCTGAAGAACCTGAACCAGCGCATGACCATCATCGTGGTGTCCCACGATGTGGGGTTTATCTCCCGCTATGTGGATCGCGTGGCCTGTCTCAATCGCACCCTGATCTGTCACCACACCGCATCCATAGATGGCAAGGTGATAAACGAGCTGTATGGATCTGATGTCCATATGGTTGAACACGTACATATCTCAGCCACTCCATGACTGGATTTCTTGAAGCGCTGTTGCAGTATGGCTTTTTGCAGAAGGCCCTGGTGGGCGGGTTGCTGGCCAGTATCGGCTGCGGCATCATGGGTAGCTATGTGGTGGTCAAACGTATCGGTTTCCTGGCCGGTGGCATCTCCCATGCGGTGTTGGGTGGCATGGGAGCAGCACTGTTCTACGGCTTTTCCCCCCTGGGTGGGGCGCTGGGCGCGGCCCTGCTCTCCGCTCTGCTGATCGGCTGGATCAGCCTGCGCTGGAAAGAGCGTGAGGACACCCTGATTGGGGCTTTGTGGGCGGTGGGCATGGCCATCGGCATTATATTTATCTCCAAGACCCCGGGCTATAGCGTGAACCTGATGAGCTACCTGTTCGGCAATATCCTGATGGTGCCACAGCAGGATCTCTGGCTCATGGCGCTGATGGATGCGGTGGTGCTGACAACGGTGCTGCTGTTCTATCGCCAGTTTCTGGCGGTCTCGTTCGATGAGGAGTTTGCCCGTCTGCGCGGGGTGCCTGTCACCCTGTTTTACCTGTTGTTGCTATGTATGGTTGCGGTGACCGTAGTGCTGCTGATCCAGGTGGTGGGACTGATCCTGGTGATCGCACTGCTGACTCTGCCTGCGGCCATCGCTGCGCAGTATCTGCACTCTCTGGGCCGGATGATGCTGATGGCAGCGATCCTGGGGATGATATTCACTACTATGGGTCTGGCCATCGCCTATGCTGTCGATCTGCCAGCGGGCGCCACCATTATCCTGGTGGCCGGTGTGGCCTACCTGCTCTCCACCATTCTCAATCAGCTGCTGCAACGTCAGCGTCAGAGCCTGAAGGTGCCGCAATGAGGCGCTTTCTTATACTTCTGGTCCGGGGCTACAGCTATCTGATCAGTCCACTTCTGGGCAATAACTGTCGCTACTATCCAACCTGTTCCGCCTATATGCAGGAGGCCATTGAGGTGCATGGTGTCTGGTGTGGCCTCTGGCTGGGTAGCAAGCGTATCCTGCGCTGTCATCCGTTTCATGAGGGTGGGGTGGATCCGGTACCGCCTGCCGGACACAGGTGCGGGAAACATGATCACAGCGCTGATTGAAAACAGTCTGCGTCTGGCCCTGGACTCTGCGCCCTGGCTGCTGTTTGGTCTGATTGCGGCTGGAGTGATTCACGCCTGGTTACCCATGCGGCTGGTGGGTCGGGCGCTGGGTGGTTCTGGTCCCATGGCTGTAATCAAGGCGGCGTTGATCGGCGCACCGCTGCCACTCTGCTCCTGCGGCACTCTGCCAGCTGCGGTCTCGCTATCTCGGGCCGGGGCCTCGCGCGCCTCCACTACCTCGTTTCTGATCTCCACCCCTGAGACCGGGGTAGACTCCGTGGCCCTGTCCTGGGTCCTGCTGGGTCCGGCGCTGGCCCTGTTGCGCCCGGTTGCCGCCATCATTTCTGCCGTTAGCGCCGGTCTCCTGGTGGGTGCTACCGAGGTAGAGGGCGGAAAGGTTAAGGGTGTTGTCCCTGCTGCCGATGTAGATCCGCTGTGCACCACCGACTGTTGTTCATCTGGTGATGCAGTGATGGAAGGGACTGCCGAGGCCGGTTTCTGGAGACGGACCGCCGATGGTCTTAGCTACGCGTTTACTGACCTGCTGGATGACCTGGCGCTCTGGCTATTAGTGGGGATTATGGCTGCTGGTGCCGTGGTGACCCTGGTACCACCGGATCTGATGGTGGAGTGGGGTAGTGGCCTGGGCGCCATGCTACTGATCCTGCTGATCTCCGTACCCATGTACGTATGTGCCACCGCCAGTACCCCCCTGGCCCATGCCATGCTGTTTGCCGGGGTCTCTCCGGGGACGGTGCTGGTGTTTCTGCTGGCAGGCCCTGCCAGTAATATTGCCAGTCTGGTGTTGGTGCGCAAGGAGTTGGGGAGGCGGGCCCTTGCGGCCTACCTGTTTGGTATCTGTGGGGTCAGTATCCTTCTGGGTCTGGCTCTGGATGGTTTGGTGGGTGTATACGGCATTGATTTTCTCACAGGTTCTAACCTGGCCGGTGATGTCGTCTATGAACCGCCGTTGGCCATAGCCTCTGTTAGCTTGCTGTTGTTGGTGGTGTGTGGGATTAAACCCCTGCGGCGCTACATCTCGACTGGAAGAGGTGGAGACGAGGGCGGTTGTTGTGGATAACATCACTCTGAATGAGTAATAATCCCCCTCTATGAATCTGGATATCTTCTCATCCCAGGAAAAACTGGCTGAGCTCTTCAAGCAGGGCCTGGCCAACCTGTTACATGGCTATAATGAACTGGGTGTGTTTATTTTGGTGCTGGCGAATGTCAGTCTTGACCCAGAACTGCAGGAGAAGCTGGATCGAAAGGTCAAGGGTCGTTACCAGCTGTTGCGCCGCAGCTTTAAGCGTTTTCCCCGCAGCTTCTATCTGGATGATGCCAGAGACGACATGCAGGTATTCCGCAAGCTGCTACGAATCGGGATGATCAGGCTACAGCCCAATGAGTCCCGTGATGAGGGGCCTTGGGAGCTGCAGTTTAATCAACTGCGTTCCTTCCGGCCATCCCGTATTGCCGATTGCCATGTTGAGGGGGTGCGTGCCCCGTTTGATATAGATGGGTTTCACTTTAATAAACCGTTTCTGTTAAAGGAGATCTTCTGGGAGGGACCACTGGCTGGGCGTCGCACCTCTCTCTACTACAATAAATTCCCCTTTATGCCGTTTCACAGTCTGATGGTGCCGGAGCGCGGGGCTTGCCACCCACAATATCTGCGTCAGTTTGACCTGGAGTATCTATGGGTGGCGTCGGAGTTTCTGGGGCAGACTTTGCCGGATATTGGTTTCGGCTATAACAGCTATGGCGCCAACGCCTCGATTAATAATCTGCATTTTCATATGTTCGTACGTGAGAAGCCGCTGCCCATAACTGGTGCTGAGTGGTTGCATAATGGCGGGGACAGGGAGTATCCGGTAGGTTGTTGCAGCTTTATCTCAGTTCAGGATGCCTGGGAGTTTATCTCAGGGTTGCATCGCCAGGATGTTAGCTACAATCTGGTGGTGGTGCCGGGTTGTATCTACTGCATACCCCGACGCAGGCAGGGTAGCTATACGCACGCAGATTGGAATAGTGGGTTTGCCTGGTATGAGGTGGCAGGTGGTATTACCACCGTTCGACGAGACGATTATCAATCTCTGAATGCAGATCTAATTACCCGGGAGTTGGAGCTGTTGATGCTGCGTGACTAGTGGCTTATGGGTAACTGGGTGGGACGCTTTGGAATATTTATATGTATTACAACTTGTTCAATGGTTAAAAAAACCGGGGCATTGCCCCGGTCTCTATCTCTCTTGCCGTATTTTAGAACGGATCGTCAGGATCGGACTCGAAGATTGTTGCGGAGTCACCGATGCTGATTTCATGACTCATGCCGCGCTCCATGGTGCGAGGCAGTCTGCGGTTTGGGACGCTTCTGTCCAACAGCACGCTACCATGGTTCTCAAGATAGGTGTCTGGTGCGTTGTAGCTGGAGGATTTAGCTACCGGGTCCCCCAATACTGACCCGTAGTCTTCCAGATCCTCGGCGAGGGCAATTCCGGAGGTGGATATGGCCAGTGCGGCCAGTGTGATTACTATGCGTTTCATGACTGTTCTCCTGGTGAGTAGTCCTGGTGTAGGTTGTTTATCTACTCTTCACTAATACTTACGCCCAGGCCGGGGATCCGGATTCACTTTGGATGGAAATTAGCTATAAAAATATTTTATCGGAGTGGTGGGCCGGCACTGTTTTTGCTATCGGGTTGTGATGATTGCAACTTGGCTGGATCTGGGCGGTGCGGTTGGCCGCGGGCTAAGCGGTATTGCTCGAATAGCATGGAAGTTTTATCCTTGCCCGCGCTGGCGGTTTTCCCGTGCCGAACTTCAAATTAATCCCAGGGCCGTATTGAGATATGAGTACAGAAAAAGCGTTATTTAGTCGCAGTGAATCCAGATGTGAATTGTGTGGGGTGGCAGAGGGGCTGGCTCAGTATGAGGTTCCACCGGATTCAGATGGTGGCGTGGATAGTTGTGCCCTTCTCTGCGCCACCTGTAGGGATTAGATTGATCATCCTGACAGCTTGGATCCCAACCACTGGCGCTGTCTGAATGAGAGTATGTGGAGCCAGGCGCCGGCGGTGCAGGTGTTGGCCTGGCGTATGCTTACCCGCCTCGGCGCCGAGGGGTGGGCCCAGGACCTGCTGGAGATGCTGTATCTGGATGAGGCTACCTTGAGCTGGGCACAGGCTACGGGTGAGGGTGGTGGCACTGTGGATGGGTTGGAGCATAGAGACAGCAACGGTGCGGTGCTGGTGGCTGGTGATACCGTGACCCTGATCAAGGATCTGAATGTGAAGGGGGCCAACTTTACCGCCAAGCGCGGTACGGCGGTGCGTGGCATCTCACTGGTGGCGGATAATCCTGAGCATATCGAGGGGCGGGTGAATGGTCAGCAGATCGTGATCCTGACCAAATTTGTCAAGAAGAGTAACTAGCTGTACCAGTGGCGGCTGTGGTTTTATGGCCAAGACGTTGCGCAATAAAATAACCGGTGCGCATGGCCAATGCCTCTATGGTGAGGGATGGCGACTCGCCACCGCCCGAACTGGGGAAGATGCTGGCATCGGTTATAAACAGGTTGTTCCAGGTGTGGCTCTGACCATACCCATTCACCACAGACTGACTGGGATTCAGGCCCATCCTGCAGGTGCCAAATATGTGGGTGCTGCTGAAATAGTCGTAGCTGCCGTACTCTTCCACCAGACCGCTGATTCCGGCGTGCCGTAGAATTTTTCGGCAACTGTTCATCATGAACTTGAGCCTGGTTATCTCCCGCTCCGGTAGAAAGCTGTGGATGCGCGCCAGTGGCATGTCATACCTGTCTTTCTCGCTGGGATCCAGATCCACAAAGGTCTTATCGTTGGGGATGAACTCTCCGATTGCCCCGATGGTTACCACTTGTCCGAAGGCCTTGCGTAATGCCTGTTTATGTTGTTTCCCCCAGCCGGGAACAATGCGCTGGGCGTAGTTGATGGGACCCACCAGATCGGCTTCGGCCATGCTGGTGCTGAATCTGCACCCACCAATGGTGTCGGGGATGCTGGTTGGATGGTTGTAGTCCCAGCAGATGCTGTCAGCGGGCAGTCCCTTGAAGCTGTCGAGCGGGGTGTCTGCGATACCGCTGCTGCTCCATGCGAGTGTCTCCATCAGGTTAAGTCCCACCTGACCAGATTCATTGGCCATGCCATTGGGGGCCAGCCTTCCGGCAGAGGCAAGTAGCAGGCGGGGAGTCTCCACCGCACCCGCTGCCATAATCAGTATGTCGCAATTGACTGTTCTTTCATTGCCGTCCTGGTCCAGGTAGATGACGGCCTTAATGCGATTGTTAGCATCTGGAACTATCTTCAGGAGTCGACTGTTGGGCCTGAGTTCAAGCTTGCCAGTTGCCAGCGCCTTATGCATGAATGTTACGTCTGCCGAACCCTTGTCGCGCCTGGGGCAGCCACGGTTACAGTTATTGCAGTAGTTACATGCGGGTCGGCCATCATAGTTTTCAGACAGGACGGCCCTGGAGTTTGCCACCCAGCTGAATCCACTTTTGGCGCTGCCCTGTTGCAGCAGTTTAGATGCCTTGCTGAGGGGGTGTGGGGGAAGGGGGTAGGGCTGGGAGCGCCACCTGGGGCCGCCATCTGCAGTCCCGGCCACACCGATGATGGTTTCGGCCTGCTGATAGAAGGGTTCGAGCTCGTTGTAGCTCACAGGCCAGTCCGCAGCCACCCCATACCGTGTATGCATCTGCATCGACTCTGGATGCATGCGGTGGGCCTCGCCGGTGAAATGCAGGGTGCTTCCCCCCACCCCTTGCACATGGTGATAGCCAGGCGCAGAGACCATCCTGCGGTCGCCTGAGTTGTTCTGGCCAGAGATGATGTTCCAGGAGCGCAGCATGGCCCAGCGCTCCTCCAGTTGCTGCATTTCAGCAAACCGGTAGCTGCCCTGGCTGTCTGGCTTGTGGGGAAAACGCTGTTTTTCCCAGTGCGGCTTGTCCAGTAGATAGTCGTGTTCAGGCGAGAAGATTGGTCCCGCCTCAAGCGCCAGTACCCGGACGCCACTGGATGTTAAGGCGTAGGCTGCAGCCGAGCCACCTGCTCCGGTTCCAATAACTACAATCTGTTGCTGTTTGCCGTTTGCGCTCAACTGGAGTAGTCCATATGGCCGAGGGGTTGCGGTGGGTTGTTCAGACCCAGGCCTTTCCAGCTGGCGGGTTGGCTGTAGTAGTGCGCCATGGCTGCATGGCGGATACGGGTAAAAAACTGTGCAGGGATGGTGTGGCTAGCGGCATTTTCCATCCACTCAATAACCTGTGTCTGATGCTGATGTGGAAGGGTGGTGAAGTCACCCCCGGACTGGTAATTCAGCCAGCGACAACCCAGTCGGATGAAGCGGCCGTAGGCGGCGTCTTCTTGTGTTTTATTGGTTATCTCCAGGTCCACTCCGAGCGTAGACGCAGAGGGGGTGGTGTTATCCGCTGGGATCAGCGTGTCTACGAACGCCCTTATCACCAACTCATCACTTGAGCCTTCCGGTTGAGGAGAGGCGGTTAGATCCAGTGGGAATATCCCGGCCAAAAATAGCGTCAACAGTTCGCGACGTGAGAGTTTAGTGCTTAACCACTTTCTGATCAGATCCATGGCGTCACATAACGTATTTGGAGGTTGGTGAAAACTGATAAAACATCAGTGGTTGAATCTTACCTGAAGCTGGTAGTAATTATCACAGGTTTGCATGAGATTACCGGCAAAAAAACAGGGCCTCTCGGCCCTGTTTTTAAATGTGCTTATGTTGGATGGTTGCAGGTTACACGCTTAGTTCTATCACATTACTACTTCCATTCCACCCATCACCGCATCACACTGTCCGCTTCCAGAGTTGTATGAATAGCCAGATGGGCAGTTTTTAGATTTGCTGTATTTGCCAATGGTATTGATGCCGCCAAATACCTTTGGTCCTACGCCAAACAGATAGTCCACGCCAGCGTTGATGTGGTTACCTTGCACCCCGAGCGTCCCCAAAAATGCCCCGTGCTGCAGGCTGTAACCTACACCCAGTTCGCCCTGGGCGCTGCGGCCGCCTTTGATGCCTTTGAGCTTGAGTAGGTCGAAACCCGTGCCTGGAGTAAAGCTTACGCTCACGCCGGCACCCTCAACGTCGCCGTGGTGATCTACATCTATCTTGCGGTAACCCAGCTCAACCTGGGGTACGTAGGTGCCGCCAAAGTTCCAGAGCAGACCCAGGTACACTTCATTGTCACTCTGGGAAGATGGGGATACTGTAGGTGGTCCGTCGATGCCAGCCAGTGAATCTATGGCGGCCAGGGCCAGCACAGCGGAAAACAGTAGCGCGATAATTTTTTTATGCATTTTTGGGTCCTGGGTGATATGGCTAGCATGTTGACGCTGTAGAATGATCGGCAATTCTAACCTTAAATATCCAGCGGTTGCAATTATATAGGGTGTCTAGTGTGGATTTGCGTTTGGTTCTCCTGATGCCATGCGCCTTAGGAGTGGTGGGTCCTGGATTGGTGGTTGGGCCTGATTCAATCGAAGTGCTGTCTTATGTTTGTGTCACATCTATTTGATAATATTTGGTATATTATGGTCTGCTAGGTTTGGTGTGATGCAGCTAAATGCCGTTGGTGCTTAATTAACTATGAGGGGAGATATCCTGTAATGGCCAAAGCATATGTTGTTGGACATATAACAATAAAAGATGATGTGAAGTGGCTGGAGTATCGCAGCAAGGTCCCTGCCAGCATAGCGCCCTGGGGCGGTGAACTTGTATTCAGAGGCCGGCTTGCTTCCGTCCTTTCTGGCAACCATAAACACCGGGATACGGTGGTGATTCGTTTCCCAGACATAGCAGCATTGAATAATTGGCACTGTTCCGCACAATACCAGGCACTGGTAGTACTTAGACAAGAGGCTGCGGATGTAGAGCTGATCGCCTATGAGGACTAACGGCCAACAGATATTTTAATGACGTGCGTAGTGCGCTTACCCGGAAATAAAAACATGGCCTGCTGCTGCAGGCCATATTGTTTGTGGCAGGTAATTAACGTTGGCTAAATATTCAGTCTATATCCCGGTTAGAAGGGGGATTCTGCGTCAGTATCAAAAAACGTGCTGTTGCCAACACTTATTTCAGATTCAAGACCCGGTCGAATGGACGGGACGCGGCTTTGTGGTGCCGGGTCCGGCAGTACGTTGCCATGATCTTCCAACTGGGTCTCAGCAAAGGCCGAGTAGTCTTTAAATGGTGCGGGATTGTCATTAAGCACAGATGCGTAGCTATCCAGGTCCTCGGTATAACCAACACTGGATATGGCCAGGGCTGCCAGGGTAATCAGTATGCGCTTCATGTCGGCTCTCCTCTTTTGCATGCGCTGCGCAATACACACTACTTCACAGATAGATACGCACGAAGTTTGGGTTTGGTTTCATTCTGAAACGCACCGCTGTGGCAGGCATCATATCTCGATAGCTATTAGTGACAGCCAGGGTACGTAGTGCCTGTCGTTCACATAGTTCTGATCGATGTCATGAATACTCTTCATGTGTACCAGTCGGTTGATATGCACCAGTCGCATCTTCCAGATAATGTCGGAGGTGCTTGTGCCAGTGTTGTTGTGGGTCTGGGTATACATTGCTTTATCTCCTCCTTCAGATTGTTGGCGCCAGTGGAGCAGTGTCTCGCTTACTGATTGGTACGGCCCAATAACAGTTTTGGATTCACCTCGTTTGTATAGTGTAGTTGAAGGCTATTTAAACCGGGGCGGATAAAGGGTAAGGTTTCAAGTAGGACGAAATGTGCCCCGGGGAATTCAGTGAACAGCAAACAGATGATTTATGCCCTGTCTGACAAACTCACCAGCAAGAGACTAAAAGCGCTATTGTCAGACGGAATGGATGTCAGGGTTGAAGTGGCAGATGATATTAAACGCTACTATCTGGACACCTTTGATTGGCGCCTGTTCAGGTCCGGGATGGCTATGGAGGTTGAGACCCGTGGCGGTTTATGTCTCCTGACCTGGCGGGAGTTGGGTAGTGGGCAGCCGTTTTTAAGCCGCACCGTGAGAAAACTTCCGCAGAGTGCTGATGATTTCAGTAGTGCTGGAATGCAGTCCAGGTTAAAGAAGATTCTTGGCAGAAGGAGACTGCTGGCGCATGCCACTCTGCAGGGGAGTACTGAAAAGTTTCTGCTGCTGAATAATGATGAAAAGAGTGTGATGCGGGTTGAGTTGCGGCGGGACAGGGTTATTTCCCCTATCCACTCCGGCTATATGCGGATGCATGGCTGGGTCAATTTTTTTTCCTATCGTGGGTATGGTGAGATATTTGATCATCGACGGAGGCATATAGTAAATGGTGGGAACTTGTGTGTCGCCGGGGATGATCCGCTGATTTCGGTGTTGGCGGCCCTGGATATAACTCCGGGGGAGTACAGCGGCAGACCAACCTTCTCCCTTGATCCCAAGCAGCCAGCTATTGCTGCACTGACAAAGATTCTGAACCGGTTTTTGCAGAATATGCAGTGCAATGTAAAAGGCGCACGTGAAGATTCAGACCCCGAGTATCTGCATGATTTCCTGGTAGCGGTGCGCCGGGTCAGATGTTTGATCTCCCTGTTTGTAGCGCTATTTCCCAAGGAGTGCGTCAAGCTATTACAGCGTGATCTCTGCTGGGTGGAGCAGGAGGCAACTCTGATCCGGGATCTGGATATATATATGAGCCGGTTTGAGGATTTTAAAACCGGGGTGGATAAAGAACACCGTGAGGCGCTGCACTCCCTGTACTTGTTTTTGCAGAAAGAAAAACAGGAGAAGTTGTGGCAGATGCGAGTGGCATTAGAGAGTTCGCGTTACCTGCGTCTGATCGAGTCCATGGAGCACCTGCTACAAAGCTGCAAGGATACGGAAAACCTGCCCCAGGCCGCATTAATCACCATAGAGAAAGTTGCCCGCAACAGCATCTGGAGCAGTTACCGCACCTTGGTGCAGGCAGCTAGAGAGTTGCCGGACGCTGCCAAGTTAGAACAGATCTGCGAGCTGCATCAGATCAGCAAGCACCTTGGGTATCAGCTGGATCTGTTTAGAAGCCTGTTTCCCAGCAAGAGCATGGCCCGGTTGCTTAAGGCCCATGCCAAATTGCAACGATGTCTGAACCAGTTTCGGGATATGGCCCTGCAATATCGCAGACTGAAACACTACAGCGCCAGGATGACCAAGGCCCAGGCAGTAAGGGAGATATCCCTGGAGGCGGTGGAACAGCTGATTGCAGATCGCAAGCGCGAGAAAAGAGAAGCCAGAAACAGGGTGCTGACTCAGATTGAATGGTTCACCAGGAAGAAGATGCGCCAGCGGTTTAAGTCGCTGTTTAAACAATCGGCCAAGGGTGGTGGGGCATGAAGATCATGGCTACCCATAATATAAAGGGCGGAGTGGGCAAGACCTCTGCTGCGGTCAGCCTGGCCTATCTGGCGGCATGCGATGGTTACCGAACCTTGTTGTGGGATCTGGATCCGCAGGCTGCGGCCAGTTTCTGTTTTCGCATCAAGCCCAAGGTGAAGGGTGGGGTTAAATCGCTGAAGAGAGATCCGCACTCACTGGATCAGGCGATCAAGGCCACAGATTTTGCGGGTCTTGATCTCGTCCCGGCAGACTTTTCCCTACGCAATTTTGACCGCATATTTGCTCGAACAAAGAACCCTGCCCGGCATCTGGCAAAGTTTCTGTCACCCATACGGCAGGAGTATGATCTGCTGTTTATCGATTGCGCTCCCAGCATTTCGCTTATGGCGGAGAATATATTCTATACCGCCGATGCCCTGTTGGTGCCGCTTATCCCCACCACGTTTTCGGTGCGGACCTACCATCAGATGCTGGACTTTCTTCATAGGAAGCCACCCAAAGATCTGCAATTGCTGCCGTTCTTCTCCATGTATGACAAGAGCAGGCGGTTGCAGAGAGATGTGGTTGCCACTATGTCCGATGAGGTGAGAGAGATGCTGAACACCAGCATACCCTACGCTAAAAATGTGGAGTTGATGGGGGTGGAGCGCGCTCCAGTAAACCACTTTGCCCCCAGCAGCAGATCTGCCGTGGCCTACCGTAATCTATGGCGCGAGATAAAGGTGAGGGCGCTGGACGATTATAGTCTGTAGCTATTAACCCGGCGACCTTATAGATGGTGAACAGGCCTATCTTTTGATTATTCTATTAGTTAGGGTCTCCAAGAAAATACCAGCTTAGCGTTGCGACTTTTGCTAATGGAGCGGCCATTAGCTGCAAGTCGCGCTTTGATTTGGCATTTTCTTGGAGACCTGAACGTCACCTATAAGGTCGTCGGGTTAATGGTTGTTCCAGGCTGGTGACTACAACCACCTCTCCACATTTTTCACCCCGGGGTCATCTGGAGCTGCCGCGATGGAGAATCCCAGCTGTTGCATCAGTGACAACATGCGGTGGTTGTCTGACAGCACCTCCCCTTCAATTACCTTTACGCTATGATTGCGCGCCGCCTCCATCAGGGTCTCCATCAACTGGGAACCGATGCCCATGCCCCGGTGTGTATCCGATACGGCGGTGGCAAATTCACAGGATGTCCCGTCAGGGTTCAGCGTATAGCGGGCGACTCCCAGTTGCACCGTCTGCTGCTCAATCTCGGTGACGGCAATCACCGCCATCTCCCGGCTGTAGTCGAGCTGGGTGAAGCGCACCAGCATCTCCGGGGTCAGCTCATCAATGGCCTGCATGAAACGAAAGTACTTGGATTCGGATGACATGTTGCGCACAAACTCTTGCAACAGATCGGCGTCCTCGGGCCGGATAGGGCGGATCTTGACGGAGCTTCCATCCGGCAGATGGGTCACTCTGATCAAGTTGGACGGATAGGGGTGAATCGCCATATGGGAGTAACGAACTGGAGAGGTGGGCGGGCGTTTGATGTGGATTCTGGCGTCCACCGCTATCACCCCGCTATCATCCGCCAGCAGGGGGTTGATATCCAGTTCTTGCACGTGGGGGAGTTCGCAAACCATCTCAGATACCCGCAGGATTACATTTTCCACCGCCTCTTTTTTAATCGCCGGCATATGTCGGAAAGGCCCCAGGAGTTTGGATACCCGGGTGCGGCTGATCAGCCGGTTCACCAGTACCGGGTTGAGCGGGGGCAGGGCCACGGCGCTGTCATGCAGCACCTCGGCCATGGTTCCGCCGGCCCCGAAGGCGATCACCGGGCCAAAGATATCATCGTGTTTTACCCCGACCATTAGCTCCCGAGTGTCGCTGGTGGAGGCCATGGGCTCCACCGAGACGCCATCGATCACGGCGTCCGGCACGGCGCGATGGGTGTCGTCCATCAATGCCTTGAATGCGGAGCGTACGTCTGGGGCGCTGAGGATGTTGGTCTTTACTCCATGCACGTCAGATTTGTGTGAGATCTGTGCGGAGCAGATCTTCATGGCCACTGGAAAGCCCACAGATTCAGCTGCCACCAGGGCCTCGGTGGGTGTCCTGGTCATCAGGGTTGGGGTGCAGCGGATATGGAAGGCGCTTAACACCGCCTTGGATTCGGTGTCTGAGAGCATGTGGCGGCCCTCGGACAGAGCGGCTTCTATGATGAGTCTGGCGCCCTCGGCGTCCGGTGCCCTGGAGTCGGAGAGTGGCCCCGGGGTCTGTAACAACATCCTCTGGTTGAGTTGATAGCGGGAGAGATAGGCAAAGGCCTCGATGGCCCGCTCCGGGGTCAGGAAGGTAGGCAGGCGATTCTCTGAAAAGATATCACGTGCCTTGTGTACCTGGGAGTCTCCCATCCAGCAGCTGAGTACCGGTTTTATCTTCTTCTTTTTCCAGGCGTTGATCACCTCCACTGCTGCTGCATCTGGATTGCTCATGGCCTGGGGTGTGAGCAGGGTAAGTACGCCATCCACATTCTTATCCTTGAGGACTGCGGTCATCGCCTTGCCGTAGCGCTCTGGAGGGGCGTCTCCCAGGATGTCTACCGGATTGTTGTGGGACCAGAACGGTGGTAGCTCCTGGTCCAGTGTGGCAATGGTCTCCGGTTCCAGGCTGGAGAGTTTCACCCCCAAGTCAATGGCGCGGTCGGTTGCGAGGATGCCCGGCCCGCCACCGTTGGTGACAATGGCTAGTCTGTTGCCGTTTACCCGCCGGTTGGTGGAGAGGATTTCGGCGGCGGCAAATAGCTGGCCGAAGGTCATGGCACGCACTGCACCTGCCCGTTCCAGGGCGGCATCGAATACCTCGTCTGATCCAAACATGGCCCCGGTGTGGGTGCTGGCCGCCTCCACTGCTTTCTGGTGACGCCCCACCTTGAGAACGATCACCGGTTTTGAGTGGGCCGCAACTCGCAGCCCGCTCATGAAACTGCGGGAGTCATGGATTCCCTCCACGTACAACAGGATGGCATCGGTCTTACTGTCCACCGCCAGATAGTCCAGGATATCGCCAAAGTCGATATCACTGGCGTTACCCAGAGATACCACGGTTGAAAATCCCATCTTGTGGGGTCGGGCCCAGTCCATGATGGCGGTACACAGGGCGCCGGACTGGGATACCAGGGCCAGTTTTCCCTTGGGCGCTGGTACGTTCAGGAAGGTGGCGTCCAGGCCGATGTCCGGGCGCATCAGCCCCAGGCAGTTTGGCCCCAGAACGTGGATACCGTGATGGCGGGCGGTCTCTATTAAGGTTTTTTCCAGCCTCTTACCCCGGTCGCCGCACTCGCCAAACCCGGCAGTGTTGATGATCATGGAGTTGACGCCGTTGGCGCCGCACTGGTGGACGATCTTGATTACGCTGGAGCTGGGTGCGGCAACCACTGCCAGGTCCACCGGGTTATCCAACTCCTCGATGGATTTATAGCAGGTAAGTCCCTGGACCTCTTGATGCTTGGGATTGATTGGATATATCTCTCCGGCAAAGCCTGACTTGATAAGGTTTCTTAAAACGGTGCTGCCAACACCATCGGTTTTTTCGCTGGCCCCAAATATGGCGATGCTGTGGGGTTCAAACAGTTTTGTAAGTTTATGTGGTCCCATAATAGTCTCGGTGATATGGCGTATTGAATAATTGGTAATCTATAAATAGAAACAACAAATATTGCTGGATTGTGCTAAATTCGATTGCGCTGTTTTAGTAGTAAGCCGGGTCAAATATTGCGATTCTGTTCTACCTGGATGCGGGAGTGGTAAATGCCTCAGCGGGGATGTGGTTAGCTCCGGTATGTGATGATCTCTCGACAATATAGAGACGCCCTATAGTTTACTCTTCATACTGGAGTCTGACTGTGCCAATAGCCTTTATATCCCATGCAGATTGCCTTCTTCATGACGTAGGTCATGATCACCCGGAGCAACCCAGCAGACTGAATGCCATCCAGGATCGTTTGATCAGTTCCGGTCTGGAATTCGTCGTTCTGCAACACGACGCACCCATGGTGGAGCGGAGTCACCTGGAGCGGGTGCATGATCCCAGCCATATATCCAGGATAATAGACGAAGCGCCTGTGGAAGGTATTCTGAGTCTGGATGATGACACCTTCATGATGCCTAAGACGCTGAACGCAATCATGCGTTCGGCCGGAGCCGTGGTATACGCGGTGGACCTGGTGATGAAACAGGAGACCCGTATCGCCTTCTGTTCGGTGCGGCCACCAGGCCACCATGCGGAGCGCAGCCGGGCCATGGGTTTCTGTTACTTCAATAATATCGCGGTTGGCGCCGCCCACGCCCTGGAGCAGTACGGGCTGGAGCGGGTGGCTATTCTGGATTTTGATGTACACCACGGTAATGGCACTGAGGATATCTTCAGAGACGATACGCGGGTGTTTTTCGGTTCCAGTTTTCAGCACCCATTCTATCCAGATACTGGGTTTATCTCAGGCTCTCCGCATATCGTCAATATCCCCATGGCCGCAGGTACCTCTGGTATAGCATTCCAAGAGCGCGTTGAGGAGAACTGGCTGCCGGCCCTGGATGCCTTCAAGCCGCAACTGGTGATGATCTCGGCCGGCTTCGATGCGCACATAGAGGATGACATGTCCCATCTGCGGCTGCGCGAGGCGGACTACTCCTGGGTCACGACTAAACTCAAAGCCATCGCCGACAAACATGCTGAAGGGCGCATCGTCTCGGTGCTGGAAGGGGGTTATGCCATCAACGCCCTGGGTCGTAGCGCTATCGCCCACCTTGATGCCCTGCTGGGCAGTTGATCGAATAAGTCTCATGGAGAAACCAATGAAAATCAGTTCTTATACCCTTTCCCTTCTGGCCCTGCTCTGGGGCGCTAACCTGGCTGCGGGCCAGGCGGTGGATCTGCAGGATTTTAAGCAGGTTAAAAAGATGAGGCTTCCAGTGTTGACCAAATCACTGGAACCGCTGAAACGGACCCGCGCCTGCGTGGTGAAGAGCGCCAATTCTGAGCAACTGAATGCCTGTGTCGAGATTATGGCAAAATTCCAACAAGGGCTGACGCCGGGCGGGAGTGCGGCTGCCCCAAAGATGCCACGTCTGGAGTGGAGCCGGGCCCTAACTGAACAGATCCGTAGCGACCTGGACCGGTCCATGCTTGATACCAGCGCCAATATCGAGTGTCTGCAATCCAGCGCCAGCCAAAAGGCGATGGAAAAATGTATGCGCGAGGCCAGAGTTAGGTAGTAAATTAGTTTATGCTGTATCTCTATGCCCTCAGCTACAACACATATTCTGAGCTTAGTTGCGACTAGTGCTGTTGGTGGCAAACTCCACGGTTTTTTCTGCATCAATACCCGGGTGAATGGTTGGAGATAACTTAAAGCTAAGATGGTATTATATATACTCTCTTGCCGGTCGATAGCTTTCGAGATGGGGGGGAATGGCTATGACGAAAATTGATTGCTGTCCTGCGGTCTCTAAGCTTCTAGGCACGGTGGTACTGGTGCTGTTTGTCTCAGGGTTTACTTACGCCAGTGAGTTGATGTTGGCCGTTGCGAATTCAACCTGTACTGCGATAAAAAAAGCGGGGCATCTATATGAACAGACGCATGATATTAAGATTCATTACATGTGCAAATCGTCGGGACGTCTTGCCAAGGGATTGAAGGGTGGTGCAATCAAGGCCGATATCTATATATCGGCTAATCGCCCCTGGATGGAATATATGATTGATGCAGCACTGGCTTTGTCAAGTCAAGTGGTCACTCCCTGGGGAAATGAGCTGGTGGTAGCCGTGCCTCAGGCCAGTCCCATTAAAAACATAAGGTGGGAAGAGTTGGCCTCAGATGAGATCAAGGTAGTTCTTATTGGTGATCCTGGCACGGCTCCTTTTGGTAGGTATGCCAAGCAAGCACTTGAGTCCACCGGTCTATGGGGGCGCGTCAGAAACAAAATCACCACAAAGAAGCATATTACTCTGTTGGCAGATACACTTGCTGAATCAGACGGAAGTACTATAGGGATTTTGTTTCTGAGTAATATTAACAGCAGGCTGCGTGTGATCCATTCAATCGATAAATCAGGGCATTCGCCAATACGTTACTACATGGCGCCCATGAAGGGCGCCATGAAAAATAAACAGGTGGTTTCTTTCCTGGCATTTTTACAAAGTAAGGAAGTAAATAATTTTTTTTTGGAGAAAGAATTTAAGTTATAAGCCATCAACATGGATTTAACTATATGTGGGATTGGTTGAGACATATTTCGCTTTTTAAGCAGTTGATTATTCCAATGCTGATAGTCGGCGTGCTTGGCTTGTCTTATACGATATATTCCGCTTTTATCCTCAAGGATTCTGTTGCCGTACTTGAAAATATGCATGAGGAGGGTGGTAGAAAAATCTCGTTGTATGATAGTGCCGAAGCGTCAATTATTCATTTTCGCACCCTAGGTCTTAAGCATTTGGCAAGTGAAAGTGCCGTCTCAATGATGGGCATTGAATCGGAACTTGCACAAACCAGTAGGGATATAAATCACTCTATTCAAGGTATTGAGTTCAGCCATCAGGATGCTCATCCTGAGGTGGGTGCTAAGATACGAACGTTGCGCGACTCTATTGTTCGTTATTTCAAGGAAATGAATGAAGTTGTAAAACAAAGCGCGGACTTTGAGAAGGAGCTCGCATTTGAATCGTTGACGATCGTTGAATCCAATTTTAACCAGAGAATACTTCTCCTTGTGCAGGAGTTGAAGCGCCACGAATCTGAGAGGATTGCTCTGTCGCGTGAAACCCATGTGTCAGTGGTGCAGCAAAATCTATTTACCACCATGGTTATAGGGATCCTTGTTGGTGGTTTGTTGCTTGCTATTGCGTTTATAGTTATTCGTAGGATTACCCGGCGGCTTTCTCTGCTGGTTAATTGGTCCAGAGATGTTGCGAGTGGGAACTGGTCGATAAATCTAGTCAGCCAGTCGCGGGATGAGGTTGGGCAGCTGACAGTCGCCATGGAAGAGATGAAGCGGAATATTCAGCGGGCGCATGATGATCTTGCCAAGGCAAAAATAGAGGCCGAACAGGTAGCAGATGCGCTGCAGATATATGCTAATGCATTTGAAAAAAGCGGAGAAGCCATACTGATATCCGATAGGCAAAATAACATATTAAACGTGAATAAGGCGTTTACCAAGCAAACTGGATATAGTTCCGAGGATGTCATCGGAAAAAATCCTCGAATGTTTGCCAGCGGCAACACATCCGAAAATATATTCCATGAAATGTGGGATGCGCTGGATAAAGACAGTTTCTGGCAGGGCGAACTGTGGGACCGGAAAAAATCTGGTGAAATCTATCCGAAATTAGCGGCTATCTCGGCAATCAGAAATCATGATAATGATGTCATGTTTTATATTGCCAGTTTTACTGATATCAGTGAGCGTAAAGACTCGCAAGCCCAGATCGAGCATCTGGCCCATCACGATATTCTTACAGGCCTTCAGAATCGTTTTAGCCTGGAGGATCGGCTGGAGCAGTCGCTAACCATTGCAAAGCGAGACAATACTCTGGTGGCAATATTCTTTATTGACCTGGATCGTTTCAAAATCATAAACGACTCACTGGGGCATCAGGTCGGTGATGGGCTCTTAATCAAAGTGGCGGGTAGACTAAAATCATGCGTGCGGGAGAGCGATGTTGTTGCGCGGATAGGTGGTGATGAATTTGTTATTGTAATGACAGGTATGAATGACTCTACAGATGCAGCTGTAATCGCAGAGAATATTCTGGCGCAAATTACAAAGCCATATGAAATAGCTACCCATGACCTGGAGACCAGCCCCAGTATTGGTATCAGTGTTTATCCGAATGATGGCGATGGTGTTGATGAACTGTTACGTAATGCAGACGTTGCCATGTATCACGTGAAGGAGCAAGGGCGTAATAATTACTCTTTCTTCACTGAGTCAATGCTGGTCTCTGCGCGTGAGCGGTTGAAGTTTGAGGGTGACCTCAGGTCCGCTTTGGAAAATGGTGAGTTAGAGCTTTACTATCAACCAAAGATGCATGTCGCTGGAAAGCGCATCTCTGGTGTAGAGGCGCTGTTACGTTGGAGTCATCCGCTTCAAGGTGCAATATCTCCGGTAAAATTTATTCCCATTGCGGAAGATATTGGCATTATTCATGAGTTAGAGGAGTGGGTTTTTGATAAGGCGTGCCGCCAACTGACAGTTTGGAAGGAGAGTGGCATTGAAGGTATAAAAATGTCGATCAATCTTTCAGCAAAGCATTTGCACTCAAGCGGGCTAAGCAGCGTCGTTCGTGCAACTTTGGCGAAGCATGGTCTGCATGGCAGTGAATTGGAGTTTGAGATAACCGAGACCGCCGCAATGATTGACCCAGAGCAGGCCGTGCTGCAGTTGAGTGCACTGCGCCAGCTAGGTGTTGCACTGGCAATCGATGATTTTGGGACCGGCTATTCATCCCTGGCCTATCTGAAACGCCTGCCTATTCAAACACTGAAACTGGATAGGACTTTTGTTCGCGATATAGAGCATGATCAAAATGATGCGGAAATCAGCATGGCCACAATAGAGTTAGCGCATAATCTAGGCCTGAAGGTGGTTGCAGAAGGTGTCGAGACTGAAGGGCAGTGTAAGTTTCTAATTGACAATAATTGTGATTACTTACAGGGATATTTATTTAGCAGGCCCCTGTCCGCGAGTGAAGCAACAAGATACCTAACAGGCCAGATAGGTTATATGGGTGTTAAGGATACAGTAGTTGAACCTGATTTTTAGTTGCCGGGTTATTAGTTGGAAGCGCCACGTGCTTTTCCAAGGCTGCCTCTGCACGCAATGATTTTACACACTTCTTTGGGTTGTGCGTGATTGCAATGATGTTTAACGCAGCCGAATGGCTGTCTCGGAATGTGAATTCGCTGCTCAACTTCCAGTAATACAAGCCCGCCACTATCAGAACTGGTCTTGCCATGTAAGGTGAAGCAAAGCTAAGTAAGGCTGTAATATTCTGGTAACAAACTGACATTACACTCCTGTTTAATATATTTGGACTATCGTTACAAAACGAGGAATGAGATGAATCTGAAACAGTTTGTAATGACTCTGGTTGCCGCCAGCACACCCTTGGGGGTGAATGCGGCAGACCGTACCCTGATCCAGAACAAGGGCTCAGATACCCTGGTAAACGTGGCCCAAGCCTGGGCGGAGAAGTACCGGGAAGTGGATGCAGGCGTGGCGATTGCCGTCTCTGGTGGTGGTTCCGGTACCGGTATAGCCGCCATGATCAACGGTACGGTGGATATCGCCAATGCCAGCCGCAAGATGAAGAAAAGAGAGGTCAATAGTGCCAAGAAGAAGGGTCAGAACCCCATGCAGCATGTGGCGGGGTATGACGCCCTGGCGGTATATGTCAACGCCGCAAACCCGGTCAAGTCATTCAGCTTTAATCAGTTAAAAGACATCTATATCCGCGATGGCAAAGCCACCAAGTGGTCCGATATCGGTCTCAAGGTGCCGGGCTGCGGCAGCGACAAGATTGTTGTGGTCAGTCGTCAGAATAACTCCGGCACCTACGTCTACTTCAAGAAGGCAGTTCTGGGCAAGCGGGGCAAGTTTCGTCAGGGCACTCTGGATATGCACGGCTCCAAGGATGTGGTGGATCTGGTGGAGAAGACCCCGTGTGCCATCGGCTATAGCGGTCTGGCCTATGCAACCGACCATGTGAAGATGGCCTGTATCGCCAAGGAGGACGGTGGCGCTTGCATAAATCCAAGCGTCAAGACGGCAAGTGATCGCAGCTATCCTGTTGCCCGTCCCCTGTTCATGTACACCAATGGTGAGCCGCAGGGTGCAATCAAGAAGTATCTGGAGTGGATTCTAAGCGATGCTGGCCAGTGTATCTTGCTGGGCAAGGGTTATGCCCCGGTGCGTCAGGTAAGCTGTGATTGAGGGTGCTGTCTGCGCACTATACTAAGGAAGCTCTGATTAAAGCCATCCATGGCTTTACCAGGGTACGGAAGTGGAAAATGCGATTTTTCACTTCTTTCATTTTCAATGGCATATAGCCATAGAAAATGGCAGCGCATTCATGTGCTGCTGGAACCAACGAGGTATCAGGCAGGGCCTGATATATCTTTCCAATAGATAACTTTGGTAACCGTGATATGTCTCTTCTAGAAGAACGTCTGTATCGTGATCAGAAGCAGATCCGCACTAAGGTGGTGGATCAGGCCCAGGCGGTGGAGGATGCGGTCAACAACGCCATCAGCTCCCTACAAACCGGTAACTGCGAGCTGGCCTACGCCACCATCCTGAAAGACTATCCGATCAATCGCACCATGCGTAAGATTGATCGCATGTGTCACCGCTTTATTGCGGTACACCTGCCAAGCGGTGCCCATCTGCGACTTATCTCATCCATAATCCGCATCAATATAGAATTGGAGCGCATGGGTGATTATGCAGTTACCATCGCTCGTGAAGGGATTCGCATCTCTTCCCCACCTAGTGGCGTCTTGGGGCGTGAGCTGGAGCGCATGACCGCCGAAACCATGATGATGGTGCGGCAGTCATTTAAGGCATTTCATGAGCAGAATGTAGAGCTGGCGCGCAGCACCAAACATCTGTCGGACAATATTCAGTACAACCTGGATGCCGTCTATGCCCAGATAATGGACAACACTCAACTACAGGATGTGAAGGATGCCCTGGCCCTGTTTGTGGTATTTACCCAGCTTAAACGGGTGGTGGATCAGGCCAAGAATATTTGTGAGGACACGGTGTTTGCCGTTACTGGCGAGCAGAAAAAACCCAAGGTGTACAACGTCCTGTTTGTGGATGAGGAGAACAGCCTGTTGAGCCAGTTGGCTGAGGCTATTGCCCGCAATAATCACTCGGGTTGTGGTAACTTTTGTAGCGCCGGACGCACCCCATCCAGTGAGATAAACCCAACCCTGTTCGAGTTTCTTGGTGGACGGATCGGCGGAGTGGAAGGGGCGCGTCCTAAGGCCCTGAGTGAACTGTCCCCACCGGAGCTGGCAGACCAGCATGTGATCGTTAGCCTGCAGGGTGATATCACATCCTACATCGATGATATCCCGTTTCACACCACGGCCCTGGAGTGGGATGTGGGCGAGGTATCGGGGTCTGTGGATGCCAAGGAGATTGAGGCCCTGTATCGCAGCCTGGCACTTCAGATTAAGGATCTGATGGAGCTGGTGTGTGGTGAAGAGGTCTAGCTCCATGTTGTCAGGAGCTGATAAAACGTCGGGTATGGATTTTGATCGACGCAATCTGGATTGGTACATCGACAGGCTGGTGCAGTTTTTGGTGTTTGTCAGTGGCATCTCCGCCATCATCTTCGTGATCGGTATCTTTCTCTTTATCACTATTGAGGGCGTGGGGTTTCTGTTTGAGGGGTTCTCCTTCAAGGAGTTCTTCCTGTCACCCTACTGGGAACCCAGTGATGAGGATGCCCCGGAGTTCGGCATCCTGGCGCTGATAGCAGGAACCGCCTCGGTGACCGGTCTGGCCATGCTGGTGGCCATCCCCTTCTCTCTGGGGGCAGCGATCTACGTGGGTGAATTTGCCACCGGCCGCACCCGTGAGTATCTGAAAATTCTGGTGGAGCTGTTGGCTGCTATCCCGTCGGTGGTGTGGGGTTTTATCGGGCTCTCTATTATGAACCCGCTGATCATTGAGCTGTTCGATGTGCCGGTGGGTTTGAATGTGCTTAATGCCGGTATCATCCTGGGCCTGATGGCGGCACCCATTATGACCTCCATTGCCGAAGATGCCCTCAAGGCCGTCCCCGACCGCTACCGGGAAGCGGCTGAGGCCCTGGGCGCCACTCGCTGGCAGGTGATCTTCAAGACCGTCATCCCCGCTGCCAAGAACGGGCTGCTGGGCGCCGTGCTGCTGGGAGTGGGGCGCGGTTTTGGTGAGACCATGGCGGTGCTGATGGCCACCGGGCACGCGGTGAATATTCCAGGAAGCGTGTTTGATTCGGTACGGGCGCTCACCGCCACCATTGCCGCTGAACTGGGCGAGACCGCAGTTGGGTCGGAGCACTATCAGGCCCTGTTTACCATTGGGATATTCCTGTTCCTGATCACCTTTGTCATTAACCTCACCGCAGACCTGATCGTGCGCGGGATCAAGAGGCAGTAGAGAAAAATGTTTGCAGAATCCACGCTTAATGCAAAGAATAAAAAGGTACAGAGTCTGTTCCAGGCTCTGTTTATGTTGATGACCATTCTGCTGGTAATCCCGGTGTTGGTGATCCTGGGTACTCTGGTCTACAAGGGTGGCGACATGATTACCCTGGAGTTTCTGTTCAGTGACCCGGTAAATGGTATGACGGCCGGTGGCATCTTTCCGGCGCTGGTGGGCACCGTGTGGCTGGTGGCCCTGGCCTTGTTGATTTCGGTGCCATTGGGAGTGGCCGCTGCCATCTATCTGAGTGAATACGCGGCCGACAACTGGTTTACCCGTATCATCAACCTGGCCATTATCAATCTGGCGGGGGTGCCGTCCATTGTGCATGCCATGTTCGGGGTGGGGGCGTTTGTAATTTTCTTCGGGTTCGGCACCAGTATTCTGGCCGCCAGTCTGACCCTGGCCATCATGACCCTGCCGGTGGTGATTGTCTCCACCAGAGAGTCGTTGCAGGCGGTGCCCATGGCGTTTCGCGAGGCTTGTTGGAATATGGGTGCCACCCGCTGGCAGACCATCCGGCGTATTGTTCTGCCCAATGCAGTCAGCGGTATTCTCACCGGTGTCATCCTGGAGGTGTCTCGCACTACCGGTGAGACCGCCCCCATCATGTTTACCGGGGCGGCTTTTTTTCTGCCGTTTCTGCCGCAAAGCGTGTTTGACCAGACCATGGCCATGTCGTTGCACCTGTTTGTGGTCTCTACCCAGGTGCCGGGTGTGCCTGATGCACTGCCGTATGGTGTGGCCCTGGTGCTGATTGCCATGGTGCTGATCATGAATAGTGTATCCATTGCCTTTCGTATGTATCTGCGGGGTCAGAAGAAATGGTAACAACAGAAATCATGCCGGATTCCAGTCTAGAGGCAACCGACGAGGCAGGGGCCATCAAGCTAAGTGTGCGTGATCTGAGCATCAGCTATGACGGTGTGCCTGCACTCAGCAGTGTCACCCTGGATGTCCGGGAGCATGAGATCTTCGGCGTCATTGGTCCGGCCAATGCCGGCAAGACCAGCTTCCTCAAGACCCTGAACCTGATGGATAGCTTCAACAGCAGTATGCAGGTGCAGGGGGATATCCTGTTCAACGGGGTCAACATCCGGGATATCAGGAATGTTTATGGCCTGCGCAGCCGCATCGGCGTGGTGTTTCCCTTGCCGGTGGGTCTGCCCCTTACTATCTATGAGAATGTGGCGCTGTCTCCACGTCTGCGTGGCATAAACAACAAGGCGGAGCTGGACATAATTGTGGAGCGCTGCCTGATGCGCGCCGCGCTCTGGGATGAGGTGAAGGATCGTCTGAACTCCTTGGGTAGCCTACTTTCTGGTGGCCAGCAGCAGCGCCTGACCATTGCCCGCGCCCTGTCTCAGGAGCCGGAGCTACTGATCCTGGATGAGTTCTCCATCGCCGTGGACCCGGTGACCACTATGCGCATCGAAGATGTACTCAAGGAACTGAAGTCGGAGATGACCATTATCCTGGTGACCAATCTGGTGCAGCAGGCGCGGCGTCTGGCGGATCGAACCGCGTTCTTCCTGGAGGGAGAGTGTGTGGAGGTAGGGGTGACCGAAGAGCTGTTCACCGGGGTGGTGCAGGACCAACGGACACGGGATTACGTAGAGGGCAAGTTTGGCTAGTCCCTCTTATACAGAATTCAGAGTAAGACAATATAGATATGACAGCTAGCACGAAAACCACAGATCAGGGCCAGACCAAATACGCCATCACCACCGAGAAGCTGAATCTCTGGTACGGCACCTTTCAGGCCATGTTCGATATAGATCTAAAGATTAAAAACGGCATTATAACCTCCATGATCGGGCCATCCGGTTGTGGTAAATCCACCTTCCTACGTAGTGTGAACCGCATCAACGAACGCCTGGGATATGTGCATATAGATGGCAGCATCAATGTGTTTGACCACAACATCTATGATCCGGCAGTGGAGTTGGTGCAGGTGCGCAAACAGATCGGCATGGTGTTCCAGCGCCCAAATCCGCTACCGGTATCCATCCGTGACAATGTCCTGTTTGGTCATCGCCTGCACAACAGAGGCAATGCAGCCTCCAAGCGCAACCAGGATGAGATTGTAGAGGAGTCTCTGCGCCAGGTGCTGCTGTGGGATCAGGTAAGAGATAAGCTGGATCACAAGGCCACCGGGCTATCCCTGGAGGAGCAGCAGAAGTTGTGTATTGCGCGTCTGTTGCCGGTTAAGCCCAAGATTCTGTTGATGGATGAGCCCTGCTCGGCCCTGGACCCCAAGGGTACGGCTGCGGTGGAAGAGTTGATCTGGGAGCTGCGTGGCAAGTACACTATCCTGATCGTGACCCATAATATGGCGCAGGCGCGGCGCGCCAGTGATGAGTGCATATTTATGCTTATGGGCAAGGTGGTGGAACACGGTGCAACCGATGATCTTTTTGTCACCCCCAAGTGCAAGGAGACTGCGGATTATATCGAGGGAAGATATGGTTAAGTTGCTGGATTTGGTCTGAATGTACAGCGATGGTGTGATCTTTAAATCAAGATCGGCTTGTTTTTAGGCAATGAAAACACCCAGCCAGGTTTCCCTGGCTGGGTTGTAAAGCAACCGGCAGTCAACCCTAGAGAGGGGTGACGTTTTCGGCCTGAGGGCCTTTCTGCCCGTCAACTTCAGTGAACTGGACCAGCTGTCCATCCTTCAATGTTCTGTGACCATCGCCAACTATGGAACGGAAATGAACGAATAGATCGGCTCCGCCCTCACGCTCGATAAACCCATATCCCTTTGCGTCATTAAACCACTTGACGGTGCCTGTTTGCTGTTCAGCCATTTGTTAATCCTCTGATGTAACGAAACTTTCTGTCATAGTTATTATGACTAACCCAAGTTGCTGTGTAACGTTGAAGAAACTACGCTTTATTTAAAGAGCAGGGGGAGAAAATTTCGCCGAAACTGCTTTTTCTTTGTAGATCGCGTAAACCATACTCAGCATGGCCCATTCTATCCTTATCTGAATAAAGGTCAACTTTTTGTTATTGTTGAAATATTGGCTCCTGAAGCGCCTGGATTGCTGCTTCTGCATGCATTTCAGAATCATTATGATGCACCAAATTACAGTCAATATAAATTGGTACTGAATTAGGGATTATCCATGGCAAAGACAATTGTAATAAATGAAGCCGGGGGGGATCAGATTCCTTTTTTCAGGGGTATCCTGGTGCAGTCGCTGGTGAAGACCGGGTTGGGCTACGAAGATGCCTATGCCCTGGCCCTGGAGATGAGGGAACAACTCAGGGACCAAGAGCGGATCAGTAAACGCAAGCTGTTTATGCAGGTGGCTGAACTGCTGCAAAACCGGCACGGTAAGGATGCGGCTACGGCATATCAGAATAAACCACAGCATGAATCAGACATTGTGGTGCACGCTCCACAGCGGGATGAACGCTTTTCTGTTGGAATACTCAGCCACTCCCTTGAGGCCTGCGCCATCCCCACCGAGGTGGCGCGCAAGGGCGCCATGGGGGTGTATGAGGCCTTGCAGCAGGAGGGCTACCGCGAGATTGACCATCGCGAGCTGCGTAAGATTATCTATGAGTGTCTGGAACAGCGTACAGGGAAGAAGGTCGCCAGCCGCTATCTCTCCTGGCGGCAGTTTGAAACTTCGGGCAAGACCTTGATCTTGCTGGTTGGAGGTGTTACCGGTTCTGGCAAAAGCACCCTGTCGGCAGAGTTGGCATATCGTCTGGATATTGCTGGAATGCAGTCCACCGATATGATGCGTGAGATTATACGTTCTTATTTGCCCAGCCAGGTGATCCCCACTCTGATGCACTCCAGTTTTGCCGCTTGGCGTGGGTTGCCGTTTCCACGCAAATTGGAGCGCAAGGAGGTGGACAGCCCGGTAATTACCGGCTTCCTTTCCCAGATTCATACCATGCAACCGGCGCTGGAGGCGGCCATATCCAGGGCCGTGCTGGAGAGTCAGCACCTGATCCTGGAAGGGGTGCACGTACTGCCCACCCACCTTGCCATGGAGGATGTGAGTGATGAGGTGGTGGTGATTCCCATGATGTTGGCAACCACCAACCGGGACAGTCTACGCAAAAGATTTAACAGCAGGGCGCGGGACAATGCGGAGAGAAGGGCGGATAAATATCTAAATCATATGGATGATATCTGGGAGTTGCAGAGCTACCTGCTGAATGAAGCAGACCGGGCCGGGATTCCGATACTCGCCAACCAGACGGTGGAAGAGGCCGTCAGTGAGGCGTTGGGCATAATCAGTAAGACCATCGTAAAACTGTTCCCGTTAGAGAACGCAAAGCGGCAGTTATAGATTTCTTATAATGATGAACTCTTCTAATCGTGACTGGCACGCAAAAAGTAGGGGCAGATGCGGGTAATAGTGGTGCGGCACTACAAAACGCTGATTAACCAGTCAGGACAGATTATGGGCTGGGGTGACTCGCCACGTTCTGAAGATTGGCAGATAGATCTTGCCTTCGTAGATGGGGTTATGTCTGAAAACTCCCTGCAGTTTTCGGCGGTATACACTAGTGACCTGGAGCGAGCCCGTCAGACCGGAATGTATCACGCCAAAAAGCGGGGTATAGACCAGGTGCATGCTCAGGCTGAGTTAAAAGAGGTCAATTACGGGGCGCTGTATAAGAAGAGCAAAAAATGGGTTGAAAAGCATATTCCAGAACACAAAAAAGACCCGGACTTTGTCTACCCCAAGGGCGAGAGCTTTCGACAGATGCAACAGCGCAGTGTGGGCTTTTTTGAAACACTCTGGAAGCAACACCAGGGCGACACTATTCTGGTGGTGGTGCATGCCGGTGTGATTCGTGGCCTGGTGTGCCATTTTCTGGGACTACCCTATGCTGAGAGTCTCAAGCGCAAGATATCCCACAGCTACATCGGTGATTTTCAGTTCCGACATGGCAGCTGCCTAAGTTATAACGAGTTGGGAAGGCCGTCAGGATTTGTGCGGGACAAGATAATAACTATCCCATACCAGATCAAGCAGCCATCCACCTGACTGGGGTCTGGATCTGATTGGGATTAGAGCGCAAATATCGTGCACATCCAGATGGAGTGTGGCGATGACAGGAGAACTCTTTTTTTACAGCTAAGTAACAATGGGTTATAACTGAAATCTTCATGGCGTGTGGGCGAGAGATATCCCTATGGATAGGTGCTCGCCAGACGACGCTACAAATACAAATAGAAATAGATCAAAAAGACAATAACTAATGCTACAGCGTTTAACGGAACTCTATTATCGACTAACTCTGGAAAGGCCACTGGTGGTTGGTTTGGCAACCATGCTGATACTGGCCGTTGCCGTATGGTTTTCCCAGGACTTCAAGCTGGACGCCTCATCTGATTCACTGGTATTGGAAAACGATCAGGACCTGCGTTTCTATCGGGCGGTGCGGGCGCGCTATGGCTCGGATGACTTTCTGGTGGTTACCCTGCAACCCAAGGTCGGCCTCTTCACCAATGAGAGTCTGAGCAATATTCGTAAGCTGCGGGACGAGCTGGCTGGTCTGGAACGGGTGGAGTCGATCCTGAGCATTCTGGATGTGCCCCTGATTGACAGCCCGCGGGTCAGCGTGTCTGAACTCCAGGAACAGGTGCGCACCCTGGAGACCGAGGGCATGGATATTGCCAAGGCCAGGCTGGAGTTCCGCAACAGTCCGCTCTATCGCAGCCTGCTCACCAGTGTGGATGAGAAGACCACCGCCATGTTGGTCTATCTCAAACATGACAAGGTGCAGAGCGAGCTCCAGAACCAGCGCGACCAGCTGTGGGAAAAACAGATGGGGACCAAGCTGGATGCGCAGGAATCGGAGAAGCTGGCGGGTATTTCGGCCGAGATCAAGTATCACAACACCAGGCTGCAGGCCCAGTTGCGGGATGACATCATTGCTGTGCGCGCTATCCTGGGCCGCTATCGGGATGCGGGGGAGATCCATCTGGGAGGCGTACCCATGATCGCCTCCGATATGATCGATTTTGTGGACAGTGATATTAAGATGTTTGGCATTGGCGTCGCCATCTTTCTGGTAATCCTGCTCACCATAGCCTTCAAGCGTCCACGCTGGGTGTTGATACCTATGCTGATCTGCGTAGTATCCGCCGTGGTCATGGTGGGTTATCTGGGGATGATGGACTGGCGAGTGACCGTAGTCTCTTCCAACTTTATATCCCTGTTGCTGATCACCACCCTGTCGCTGGCGGTGCATCTGATAGTACGCCATCAGGAGCTGCATGCGGAAGATCCTAATCGTTCCCAGCTCTGGATGCTAAAGGAGACCATGCGCTCCAAGCTGGCGCCATCCATATTTACCTCCCTTACCACCATGGTGGCCTTCGCCTCCCTTATCGTGAGTGGGATTCGCCCGGTGATAGATTTTGGCTGGATGATGGTGGTGGGCATAGGCATGGCTTTCTGCTTTGCCTTTCTGCTGTTTCCCGCTGCACTGGCGCCTCTCAAGGCCGGTACTCCGGTGCTGCGTCGGCACGACGCCACTGCCGCCATGACCCGTTCCCTGGCCAATGTCATTGAACGCCATGGCAACACCACCCTGATGATCTACCTGCTGATTGTGGTTCTGGGCGTGATGGGTATAGGCAAGCTGTCGGTGGAGAACCGTTTTATCGACTACTTCAAAGAGTCCACCGAGATCTACAAGGGCATGGTGCTGATCGATCAGGAGCTGGGTGGCACCACCCCGCTGGATGTGGTGCTGGAGCCGGATAAGCAGTTTCTGCAAAGCATGAGTGGGGAGGGCGGCGCCGAACACGAGCCCGACCTGGAACAACCCATCGCCGACTCTAGGCCCGAACAGGGTGAGACGGTGGCGGCTGTCACCGAATCGCAGGAGCAGCCAAGCGAGGATGAGATCGCCGTGGACGAGGACGATATCCCCGAGGATGAGTTTGACGAGGATATGGATTTCGACCTGGGCGCAGAGTTTGAAGATGAGGGAGGAGGCATCAGTGGCGAGAGCTTCTGGTTCAACATGTTCCAGCTGGCGGATGTGCAGAAGATCCACGAATATCTGGAGTCACTGCCAGAGACCGGCAAGGTGCTCTCCCTGTACACCACCATGAGCATGATGACCATGCTCAACAACGACACCCCGCTGGATAATATGAGTTTGGCGGTGGTGCACAAACGCCTGCCGGATGACATCAAGGCGCAGATCCTGGACCCCTACATGTCCAAGGATGGCAACCAGATACGTTTTGGCATCCGGGTCATTGATTCGGATATAAACCTGAAACGGGATGTGCTGCTGAAAAAGATCAAGCGCGACCTGATAGAAAAATTCAATCTGGAGGAGGGGCAGGTAAAGCTCTCGGGGATGCTGGTGCTCTACAACAATGTTTTACAGAGCCTGTTCCGTTCCCAGATTCTGACCCTGAGCATGGTGTTCCTGGCCATCTTTGGCATGTTCCTGCTGTTGTTCCGGTGCTGGAAACTGGCCGCCATTGGCGTAGTGCCCACCGTAGTGGCGGCGGGTATCATCCTGGGTCTGATGGGTTGGGTGGGGATCCCGCTGGATATCATGACCATCACCATTGCCGCCATCACCATCGGTATCGGGGTGGATAACGCCATCCACTATGTGCACCGGTTCCGACTGGAGCTGGAGGTGGATGGGGACTATTGGGGGGCGGTAAAACGTTGCCACTCCAGTGTGGGTCGGGCCATATACTACACCTCAATCACCGTCACTCTGGGCTTCTCCATCATGGCCTTGTCCAACTTTATTCCGTCGATCTACTTCGGCATACTCACCGGCATTGCCATGGTGGTGGCCCTGATCGGTAACCTGACCCTGCTGCCGCTGTTGCTGGTGAAATTAAAACCTATTGAAGTTAGTTAGGTTGGATGCTGTTCACTGACCGCCAACGGCGATCAGCATTACCCCGGTGACTATGAGCCCGCCACCGGCTAGGTGGGAGCCCACACCCTGTTCCCGAAACAGGATGGCGCCCAACACTATGCCAAACAGCATGCTGCTGCGTTTGACTGCGATCATGTAGGCGGCTTCTACCTGTTGCAGGGCCAGAAAATGAGTGATCACCATCGCCGCCATGAACAGGGCCACCATGATATTCTGAGTGGGAAGCCGGTACAGTGCGCGTATGGTTTCTGGTTTTTGCAATAGAAACAGGATCAGGGTTGCTGCGCCCAGCAGGCTAAAATAGAAGGGTCCAAACAGGTCTGCTGGCATATACTGCATGGCCGCCTTGCCGCCCACTGAGGTTACACTGTAGATGGTGGCCACCAGCAGCATCAGCCGGGAGCCACGGTTGCGCAGGATTGCAGTAAATGGCACCAGCAGGCGGTGGGTGTCACCTGGATTATCGCTTTCAAAGTTCAATATCCAGGTCCCGGCAAACACCAGAAAGATCCCGCCAAACCCCAACATGGAGACTCGCTCGCCCAGCAACAGCCAGCCGGTGAAGGTCACCAGCACCGGGGTGAATGCCAGGTATGGCAGGGTGAGCCACAGGGGGTAATCGCGGATCGCCTGCACGTACAACAGCAGGGCGATAATCTCCAGCGGTAGCAGTAGGGCCATCCAGCCCCAGAACTCAAGCGGCAGCACCGGGAAGGGTTGTACCAGCAGCAGGGGAGAGAGCAGCAACCCGGAGAGGCTGAAGCGCACCAGCACCAACTCTCTGGCGCTGTAGTCGCGCAACCAGTGCTTGCTGGCAACATCTGCTGAAGCCAGGCTGACAGCGCAGAGCAGGGCCAATAGAAACCAGTGCATGGGTAGAGTGTAACCTTCATTTTCAAGCAATTACAGCGCTTGAAAATGGCAGCGCCTCCCTGTGCCGCTGGAGCCTATGAAAATATAACAGGCTCCTAACTTGCCACCATCTGTGCCGCCTGGGTGATCAGCTCCGGGGTTGCGCCCTTGCTGTGGGCGTTCTCACTAATATGCCGCCGCCAGGCCTTGGCCCCGGGCTGGCCCTGGAACAGTCCCAGTATGTGTCGGGTGATGCGGCCTATGGGGGTGCCGCGGGCAAATTCCTGGTGTACGAACGGCATCAACTGCTCAATGATCTGATGGCGACTGGGAACGGGGTGGTCATCCCCAAACAGACGCCGGTCAACTTCGGCCAGGAGCCAGGGGTTCTGGTAGGCCTCGCGTCCGATCATCACCCCGTCCAGGTGTTGTAGCTGCAGCTCGGCTGCATCCATGGTCTTGATGCCGCCGTTGATGATGATCTCCAGTTGCGGAAAATCCTGCTTCAACTGCTGCACAATCTCATATCTCAGGGGCGGGATGTCACGATTCTCCTTGGGACTCAAACCCTGTAGCCAGGCGTTTCTGGCGTGGACGATAAAGGTGCTGCATCCGGTGGCAGACACCGTGCTGACAAATCGGTGCAGGCTCTCGTAGCTGTCATCCTGATCTATGCCGATACGGTGTTTCACCGTGACCGGGATGGAGACGGTAGCCTGCATGGCGTGGATGCACGCGGCCACCAGATCGGGGTCCAGCATCAGGCAGGCTCCGAAGCGCCCGGACTGCACCCGGTCCGAGGGGCAACCCACGTTCAGATTGGCCTCGTCATATCCCTTGTCCTCTGCCATGCGGGAACACTGCGCCAAGGCTGCTGGATCACTCCCGGCAAGTTGCAGGGCAATGGGGTGTTCGCTGGGGTCAAACTCCAGAAAGCGTTCCCGGTCACCGTGGATCAGGGCACCGGTGGTTACCATCTCGGTGTAGAGCAGGGTATGCCTGGTGATGAGACGGGCAAAATAGCGGTAGTGCCGGTCGGTCCAATCAAGCATGGGGGCGATGGAGAGTTTGCGATTGATCATACAGGGGGAGGGTGTAATTTAGATGGGGCCATATTAGCCTTTTTCACCGGGGTATCCAATACTGTTAAGTATGATCATTATGAACTGAATGGGTGGTATCTGTTCCATGATGCATAGTCTTCCATCATTTGTGGTCGCTGCTGGGTGCAACTGGCAAGTAAAATTGTTTGCTTGGGTAGTGGCGCTCCTGCTGCCCCTGTTTCCCCCAACTGCTCCAGCAGACCATCTCCCGAATACACTTGTCGGAACCGAGGTTGTAGTGGGGGTTCTTGCTTTTCGCGGGACGGAACATGCGGTTACCACCTGGCAACCCACGGTTGATTATCTGTCCGGTAGTATCGCCCAGGTCAAA
>CAZVME010000023.1:0-42932 GCA_964628835.1 uncultured Gammaproteobacteria bacterium
GAGTATTATTGTATAATGTTTCTTTAAAATAGGATTTGAGGCATGCAAATAGGACTCGAAACATGAACCAAAAATACAGTAGCGCCAAACAACCATTTGGAACCATGGGAAATACAGACTCGGAGGCCGGTATCGAACTCCTGGAACGGGATGAGGATGTGGAGCGCGCTTCCCGCTCACTCAAGGCCATGTCTCACCCGCTACGACTGAAGATTCTTTGCACCCTGGGTGACCAGGAAGTTAGCGTACAGGACATTGTGGAGTATGTTGGCACCTCCCAAAGCAACATCTCGCAACATCTCGCCATCCTGCGCGACAAGGGTATTCTCACCTCCCGCAAGGATGCCAACCGGGTATTTTATCGGGTAAGTGACGCCAGGACCCTGAAACTGATCGGCATGATGCGCGAGGTATTCTGCCAACACCGGCTCTGATTCCATACTATTTCTCCATATGCTGGATGTTTTTCCACTTTAAACGGATAGAATCGGAATTTGCCATTTCGTTTTTCTCATTCCAAGGTAGAATTAGCCCTTTGCAGATAACTTGGCTACATCAACTACCATGGAACAACTCATTGAATTCGCCGGAAACCATCTGGCCCTAGTCGCTGCCTTGGCAGTGCTCCTGTTTCTCCTGGCTCAGAATATTCTGGCTGACATGGGGGGTAAGAGCGCAGTCAACCCCCAGCAGGCAACTGAACTCATCAACCGTAAAGATGCCATAGTGGTAGACGTGCGACCTATTGCCGACTACTCAAAGGCGCATATCATAAACGCCATCAACATCCCCATGAGCAGCTTTAAGAACCAGCTCACCCAGTTGGAGAAGCATAAGGGGGTCCCGGTTATTGTGTCCTGCCGCTCTGGCGCTCAATCATCCGGCGCCTGCAAGATCCTCTCCAGCAGAGGTTTCGAGGAAGTATACAATCTCAAGGGAGGAATCCTGGCCTGGGAAAGCGCCAGCCTACCGGTCAGCCGCAAATAGATCTCTCTCTTTTCACCACACGAATATGGAAGCATAACGATGTCCGATAACGCACCGCAGACTGAAGACGAGCGTAAATTTGACCTTCAGCGTATCTACACCAAAGATCTCTCTTTTGAGACCCCGAACTCTCCTGAGGTATTCACCCTAGAGTGGAAACCGGAATCAAACCTCGCCCTCAACAGTGAGGTAAACAAGCTGGGCGAAAACGCCTATGAGGTGATTCTTTCGGTGACTATTACCACCAAGATAGGGGACAAGGTGGCCTATCTGGTGGAGGTAAATCAGGCTGGCATCTTCACCATGAATGGCTTTCCAAATGAAGAGATGGGCCCAATGCTGGGGGCCTACTGTCCCAACATCCTGTTTCCATACGCCCGCGAGGTGGTATCGGACCTGGTGGCAAAGGGCGGTTTCCCTCAACTGCTGCTCACCCCGGTAAACTTCGACCACCTGTTTGCCCAGCATATGCAGCAGCAGGACAACGAAGCCACACCACCCGAGTCGACTCACTAACATCATGGGCCACTCTGCTCCAGTAATCGCAGTGCTGGGTGCCGGTTCCTGGGGAACCGCTCTGGCCATCCTGCTCGCTCGAAATGGCGCCCAGGTAAGGCTTTGGGGTCTGGAGAAAGAGGTGCAGGCCCTGATCCAGGACGGCGAAAACAGACAATTTCTACCTGGAGTCGCCTTTCCTGAGGGGCTGCAACCCACCGCCGATCTCAACCAGGCGGTGGACGCAGCGGACGAAGTTTTGATAGCGGTCCCCAGCCACGCCTTTCCCTCGCTGCTCGAGACCATTGAACCCATGCTGGGGAGCAGAACCACCCTGAGCTGGGCCACCAAGGGACTGGAAAAAAAGACCGGGCAACTGCTGAGCACGGTGGCGCAACAGATCCTGGGGGATAGACCCATCGGTGTAATTTCCGGCCCCACCTTCGCCGGTGAAGTGGCCCGGGGGTTGCCAACGGCAGTGACCGTCGCCTCCACCTCACAGGAACATGCAGAGCGGGTGGCCGGCTATCTCCATTCAGACTGCTTCCGGGCCTACTCCAGCGATGACATCATCGGACTACAGATCGGTGGTGCCGCAAAAAACGTGATGGCCATCGCCGCCGGGATCGCTGATGGGCTCAACTTTGGTGCAAATACCCGGGCTGCCCTCATCACCCGCGGTCTGGCGGAGATCATGCGCCTGGGTCTGGCCATGGGCGGCAAACTGGAGACCTTTATGGGTCTTGGCGGTCTGGGGGATCTGGCGTTAACCTGCACCGATAACCAATCCCGCAACCGGCGTATGGGACTGGCGATAGCAGAGGGCAAGAGCATTGAGCAGGCCAAGCAGGAGATCGGGCAGGAGGTAGAGGGCGTTGGCGCCGCCAAGGTGATACACACCAAGGCTCAGGAACTGGGCATTGAGATGCCCATAACCGAGCAGGCCTACCGCGTTCTGTATGAGGGTCTGGACCCCAGAAAGGCAGTCCAACTGCTGCTGGAAAGAAACCAGAGACCGGAGACAGAGTAGGCCAGCTGTGCCGGGGCAACCAGACTACCCGGCCCCACGAAAGCCCTGTTGCCGCCACGCCTCGTAGAGAATCACTGCAACCGAGTTAGAGAGGTTCAGACTGCGGTTATCCGGGCACATGGGGATCCTGATCTGCTGTTCCGGTGGCATCGAGTCCAGCAACTCCTGCGGCAGGCCCCTGGTCTCGGGGCCGAACAGCAGGGCATCTCCCGGCCGGTACACCACCTTGGAGTAGTCCTGCCTGCCGCGTGTGGAGCAGGCGAAAATCCGACTGCCGTCCAACTGCTCCAGAACTGCGTCCAGGCTTTTATACTCCCTGGTGTTGGCCAGATCTGCGTAATCCAGCCCGGCGCGGCGCAGGCTCTTTTCATCCAGACTGAAACCCAGGGGATGCACCAGGTGCAGAGAGCTGCCACTATTGGCGCACAGCCGTATGATATTTCCGGTGTTGGGCGGAATCTCTGGTTGGTACAATACAATTTTGAACATTGATGGAAGCGCCCTGATGAATAACAACAACACAGCTCTCGCAGTGGATCTTTGCGGCCTCAAACTCACCTCGCCACTGGTGCTGCTCTCCGGCTGTGTCGGTTTTGGGGAAGAGTATACGCGGGTAAAGGGTTTTTCCAACCGCGATGTGGGTGCCATTTGTCTCAAGGGCACCACGGGTGAACCCCGTCTGGGCAATCCTCCCCACCGTATATATGAGACCGACACCGGCATGCTCAATGCCATCGGGCTGCAAAATCCGGGGGTGGACGTGGTGGTGGATGAGATCCTGCCTAAGCTTGATTTCACTGAGACCAACTTCATCGCCAACGTCTCCGGCTCCACCATCGAAGAGTATGTAAAAGTAACCGAACGCTTTGACGACTCACCGGTAGCTGCCATAGAGGTCAACATCTCCTGTCCCAATGTGAAGCAAGGTGGCGCTGCCTTTGGCAATGATCCGGAGATGTCAGCGCGGGTGGTGGCAGCCTGCCGTGCCGTCACACAGAAACCCCTGATTACCAAACTCTCTCCCAACCAGACCGATATCGCCGAAAATGCCCGACGCTGTATTGAGGCGGGAAGTGACGCCTTCTCTGCCATCAACACCCTGATGGGCATGGCCGTAGACGCGGAACAGCGCATACCGATTATAGGCAACAACCAGGGCGGCCTCTCCGGGCCAGCAATCAAACCGGTGGCCCTGCTCAAGGTGCATCAGGTCTATCAGGTGTGTAAGGATCACTCCATACCAATTATCGGCCAGGGCGGAATCAGTTGTGCCGAAGATGCCATTGAGTTCATGATTTGCGGCGCCAGCGCAGTGGGGGTTGGCACCGCCCTGTTCTATGACCCTCTGATATGTAATAAGATCAACCAGGGGATCGGTGACTACCTGCTACGCCATGGCTTAAACTCGGTAGCGGAGCTCACCGGCAGCCTGCAGCTCAACTCACCCAACAGGGACAAACGCTAAGATGTACAGAAGTTATCTGCCAATCCAACAAACACCCAACAGCAGTTAGTAGGAATATGGAGGACTCTTTCAAGTTAAGACCTGAGATAACTCTCCTGCGTAGATTCATTCCAATGAATGAGTGGAACAGAGAGCAGCTAGAGATACTGGCCAACACCGTTGAAGTGGCCGTTACCAAATCAGGCCAGACCCTGATTCAACTGGGAACCAGTGATGAGAAGAGTTACTACCTGATAAGTGGCCGGGTTCTGCTCACCGCCGAGGATGGCAAATCCAAGGTCCTGGATAGTGCCGAAGGTCATGTCGTACACCCGCTGTCGCAGCTGCTTCCACGTAAATTTCGCGTCACCTGCCTCAGCAACGTAGAGTATCTCTGTATCGACAACTATCTGATCTATGAGACCGTTACAAGCCAGGCGCCCACTGGTCTACCGGATGGTTATGAGGTTGGGGAAGAGGTGCATGTTGCTGAAAGCGGCATCACCAACCACCTCACTAGACAGCTAGAGCAGGATCTGCAGTTAGATCGTCTAAACCTGCCATCTCTGCCGGAGGTGGCATCTAAACTGGGCCATGCCATTCAGGATGAATCCAGTGACGCAAATACAATCGCCAGGATCATCCAAAGCGACCCCGCCATAACAGCAAAGATCGTGAAGGCGGCAAACAGCGCCTTCTACGGCTCCATGAATCCGGTGGAGAGTTGCGCCAAGGCGGTGGTGCGTCTGGGGCTTAGGGTGACCCATAATCTGGTGGTCAACTACACCATGCGGGACCTGTTTCAAGCCAAGACAGACCTGCTCAACCAACGCATGCACGATCTATGGCGGCACAGTACCCGGGTTGCCGCTATCTGTTATGTATTGGCCAAACGGTTTAAAAATTTCAACGCCGACGAGGCCATGTCTATCGGGCTGCTGCATGACATCGGTGCAGCGGCAATCCTGAATAATGCCGCCAGTTACCCGGAGATGGCATCTGATCCGGCAGCGGTTGATCTTGCAGTAAAGCAACTACGCGCCCCCTTCGGCAGCTGCATCCTAAAGTCCTGGAGCTTTGCCGATGAGTACATTACCGCCGCTGCAGAGGCGGAAAACTGGATGCGAAAAGGCGACGGACCACCCGATTATTGCGACCTGCTTATTGTTGCCCAATTACACAGTTTTGTCGGCACTACCCACGCCATGTCCGCACCACCGCTTAATCAGGTCCCAGCCATGCTCCATCTTAACCTGGGGGAGTTGACCCCACATCACAGCTTGGCCATACTTGACGCGGCACAGGAGCAGACCGAAAAAACAGAAGCCCTGCTCACCCTATAGTATTTTTAAAGTAAGGGTTAATCGCATGCCTATGGTTACAAAAATAATATTCACCATATTCCTGACCGTCACCACACTCGCGTTACTACTATCCACCAGTGCCAGCGCCCGTTCCTCCGGCCAGGTATTGACGCATCTGGAGTTACACCCTGTTGCACCTGACTTTACCCTGCCGGACATCTACGGCAAGCAACACACCCTGTCGAACTACAAGGGCAAGGTGGTAGTAATCAACTTCTGGGCCACCTGGTGCCCCCCTTGCGTGGCCGAAATGCCGTCTATGCAGCGGGCTTCTATCTGGCTGGCCAAACATGACATCCCACTGCTTGCAGTTGCGGTGGGTGAGACCCGGGAACAGGTTCAGCGTTTTCATATGGATACGCCGGTTACCTTTCCCCTTCTGCTGGATACACAATCAGAAGTGATGGGGACCTGGGCGGCCCTTACACTACCCACCACCTATATCCTGGATCAGCAAGGACGCGTGGTTTACCTGGCCATTGGCGCCAGAGACTGGGACGACCCAAAAATTCTGGAGGCGATCCTCTCCCTGAAACGGATGGCGCATCAGCAGCACGCTACACAAAATTAGCCGTTCCCACCACAGGGGCCCTCTCTATGCAGCAACCGCTACCGGGAGTCGCCCTGTGGTTCTATTGAATATGGACGGATGGGGCCGGGTACAGATGGCTGGAGAATTACGGCTCAGGAGTTACCGGGCTTGATATGTTCCACGTAGCGTGGGCGATCCTGCATATTCAGGCGCACCCGCGCAGACCTTACCTTGAGCCGGGCATCTGTCCCCACAAATTTTAGATCGCAATGGCCCGCCCCCTCGCCCTGCATGGGTATCTGGATCATATCGCGATAGGTGTAGATGTTTTCCCCCACATCACCGCCGGCGCACACCGCCGGGCACTTTGGCAGCTCTCCCTCCACCTCGGCCTGCTCAAACACCAGATCTCCGGCCTGCCACCATTTAGTGCGCTCTTCCGAGCCACTGATGGTCTTGACGATATAGGCCCGTGAAAACCGCAGGATCAGGTTGCCATCCTCCATCTGGATGCTCTCAACCTCTGACCCGGAAAGTACGATACTGCTTATTTCCATCTTTCTGCTCCAAAATACAGTGATGAAATATTATACCTGGAAGGGCTTGTTTGTAGACCTCGTTTTATCACTCTGTGGAAAGAGTGTTGCAGAATTCAATCGGCAGTAACTATTCGCTACTTCTCCATCTCCATGCCCAACTCCTTGATTTTTCGAGTAAGGGTGTTTCTACCCCAACCCAGTAGACGGGCTGCATCCAGACGTCGTCCGCCGGTGTGCTCCAGGGCAGCGGCTATCATCACGCTCTCAAACTGCGGAATCGCCTCGTCCAGTATGGATTCATGCCCCTGGGTAAGCCTTTGGCGAGCCCAAGTGCGAAGGTCGCTACTCCAATCATCATCAAACATGGCTGCACTCTCACCGGCATGCAGCTCCGGAGGGAGATCCTCTACATGGATCTCTTTGCTGGAGGCCATAACGGTGAGCCAGCGCGCGGTGTTTTCCAACTGCCGCACATTCCCCGGCCATGCCATATTCTGCAGCTCTACTTCTGTCTCTGGCAGCAGGGTCTTGGCCTCCACCTCCAGCTCGGTGGCGGCGCGCACCAGAAAGCATTTCATCAGCAGAGGGATATCTTCCCTCCTCTCACGCAGTGATGGTATGTGGATACGAATTACATTGAGGCGATGAAACAGGTCCTCACGAAAACGCCCCGCCTCCACCAGCTTCTCCAGATCCTGGTGGGTGGCCGCAATAATGCGCACACTGACCTTTACCGCCTCATGCCCACCAATGCGATAGAACACTCCATCCGCCAGCACCCGCAACAGGCGGGTCTGCAACTCAGCCGGCATGTCACCGATCTCATCCAGAAACAGGGTGCCACCGTTGGCCTGTTCAAAGCGCCCCTCACGCCGCACCTGGGCCCCGGTGAAAGCGCCACGTTCATGTCCAAACAGTTCTGACTCCAGCAGATCTTTGGGGATGGCCGCCATATTCAATGCGATAAATGGGCCGGTGGCACGGGGGCTATGCCGATGCAACGCCTGGGCCACCAACTCCTTTCCGGTGCCAGACTCGCCATTGATCAATACCGTAATGCTGGATCTGGCCAGACGCCCAATGGCCCGGAACACCTCCTGCATCGCCGGTGCCTCACCAATAATCTCGGGGCTATTCAGCGTTGCCTCGGCCCGTACAGACGCCGCGCCCTGTGAGTGTCTACAGGCGCGCCGCACCTGCTCCACCGCTTCATCCACATCAAAGGGCTTGGGCAGATATTCGAAGGCCCCACCATGAAAGGCGGCCACGGCACTGTCCAGATCTGAATGGGCGGTCATGATAATAACCGGTAGATTGGGATATGCCTGATGCACCTGCGCCAGCAGCGACAGGCCATCCATACCCGGCATCCTTACGTCTGTGACCACCACATCCGGCAAGCCAAAGGATAGCTCCTCCAGCACCCCTTCGGCTGAAGAGAAACTCCTCACCGCCATCTGCGCCTTCTGCAAGGCCTTCTCCAGCACCCAGCGGATCGAGCGGTCGTCATCAATAACCCATACTTGTTGTGTGTTACCCACCTGTTTTCTCCAATGGTAGCAATACACGAAAAGTGGTCTTGCCATCCTTGCTGTTATATTCAACCAGTCCACCATGCTGATGGATCAGGGACTGGGTAATGGAAAGTCCCAGGCCCATTCCCGTACCGCCGGAAGTGACCATGGGGTAGAAGATCTTCTCTCTTATCTCTTCCGGTATTCCGGGGCCGTTGTCCTCTATCTCGATCAGGACCACCAGTCGATGGCATACATTGCCGATGGTGAACTGGCGCAGAATCCGCGTGCGCAAGACTATCTCCCCATCCCCCCTGTCGCCCACCGCCTGCGCAGCGTTGCGCACAATGTTCAGTATGGCCTGGATGATTCGGTCACTGTCCACATACAGCTCGGGGATACTAGGGTCGAAGTCCCGTTTGATCACCAGGCTGTTGCCATACTCAGCCACCATTAGGGAGCGCACCCGTTCCAGGATCATATGTACATTTATCGTGGACATCTCCAGCAATCGATGGGATCCCAGCATCCGGTTCACCAGTGCCTGCAGGCGGTCGGCCTCATTGATTATGACCTGGGTATACTCTTGCAGAGAGCGGTCGCCCAACTCATCCTCCAGCAACTGCGCAGCCCCGCGCAAACCTCCCAAGGGATTTTTTATCTCATGGGCAAGACCGCGGATCAGATCCCGCGCCGCATCATGCTGGTTCAGCAGATACTCCTCCCGACTGATCTGCAACTGCCGATCAATATGCTGCAGCTCCAGCATCAGGCACTCAGCGCCCGCGTCATCGGTAATAGGTATGACCGTGCAATCAACCGTTACCGCCTCGCCGTTTTGCAACTTGAGGCTTATCTCCCTCTCGGTAAAGGGTCTGCCGGTCTCCAGGGCTGCGGCCAGACTCTCCTCATCCAGGCCTGCGCTGCACTGGATCAGGTCACCGGCCCGATGGCGCACCATGTGTCTGGCACTCACGGCAAACAGCACCTCTGCGGCGGAGTTCATATACTGTAGATACAGCTCACGGTCAAACAGGAGAATAGAGAAGCTCAGATTCTCCAGAATCTGGCTGCCATACTCCTCCTGAGACTCTATCTTGTTGATCATGGGAATGTACTAGCAATAAACGAACCAATTATTTAAAACAGCCCGAACGCCACCTATGCCAGCGGTTTACCGACGCAGGACTGAATCCCCTCGCCTATAGTATGCACCATATTGGTGCTGTCGTGGGATGGGTAACTACTATTTCTGGTTGTAGTTAGGGGTGAAAGAGGGACCGGGGGTGAAGGTACCGCTGCCTGCCGGGACACCCTTGTTGAAATCTTTGGCCCCTTCCTGATAGGAGCCCTCGCTACCGAAATTCTTGTTCACATCAACAGTTCCATCAATCACTGTATGTTCCTTTCCTGGTAACTCTTTTCCATAGTCGGGATTAAATGCCTTGGTATTGTCCGCGTCAGATGCTTCAGCCTTCAGTGCCTCTCTTTGCAAATGAAAAATGATGGACTTGGAACTGATCTTGGCATTGCCGTCCTTGCCAAAAACAGTTGCGCGCAGGGTATGCGAACCACGATCCAGATTGGTGAGCGTTACCGAGGTCTGCCTGCTACCCTTGATCAGCACCTTACCATCCAGATAGATGGTGATACTGTCACCGGACACAAGTCCAGGCTTCAGATCAATCCTCACCTGCACATCACCAGTGCTGACGCGAAGGGTCTCATTCATCTTGGGCTGTACGATAGACATCTCCGTATAGCCCTGTTGCTTCTTGGATTTTGCCTTGCGGCTGGTGGCCGCCCCGGTGGCAGATGGTGAATAGGTAACTGCCGCAGGCAGATTTATCTCTTCTGATCCGTTCTGCTCCTTATCCGAGTAGTGCACAACCCCCTTATCGTCCACCCACTTGAATATCCCAGCAGATGCAGAGAAACAGAAGCTGACCAGGAGAATAAGGAAGCATGTTCGCATAGCCCGAGCATAGACCAGTGTTACCTGCCAAACAATAGGGCAGCAGGACCGGCCATGCTGTTTTGCCGACGAACGTAACAAACAGACAAAAAAACGCCCCCGATTGGGGGCGTTTTAATTACTGGGTTAAACCAGCAGTTGCCGCTTAGAGGCTGTAGTACATGTCGAATTCCACCGGATGGGTGGTCATACGCAGACGGGTAACCTCTTCCATCTTCAGATCAATGTAGCCGTCGATCAGGTCGTCGGTGAACACACCGCCGGCCGTCAGGAATTCACGGTCTGCATCCAGGGCTTCCAGGGCCTGATCCAGGGAGTGACATACGGTAGGAATGGCCAGGGCCTCTTCGGCCGGCAGGTCATACAGGTCCTTATCCATGGCATCGCCCGGGTGGATCTTGTTCTGGATACCGTCCAGACCAGCCATCATCAAAGCGGCAAAGGCCAGGTATGGGTTGGCGGTAGGATCCGGGAAACGCACCTCAACGCGACGTCCCTTCGGGTTGGGATCGAAAGGAATTCGAATCGAAGCAGAACGGTTACGGGCAGAGTAGGCCAGCATCACCGGTGCCTCAAAGCCTGGTACCAGACGCTTGTAAGAGTTGGTTGAGGCATTGGTGAAGGCATTTAGGGCGCGGGCGTGTTTGATAACACCACCGATATAGTACAGGGCAGTCTCGGACAGGCCACCATACTGGTTGCCAGCAAATATGTTCTCGCCATCTTTGGCCAGGGACATGTGTACATGCATACCAGAGCCATTATCACCAACCAGTGGCTTAGGCATGAAGGTTACGGTCTTTCCATAGGCGTGACCCACATTCTGGATCACATACTTCATGATCTGGTTCTGATCAGCACGCTTCACCAGGGTGTTGAATCTAGTGCCAATCTCGCACTGTCCGGCAGTGGCAACCTCGTGGTGATGCACTTCAACTGGAACCCCCATCTCTTCCAGGGCCATACACATGGCGGCACGCAGATCATGCAGGGAATCAACTGGTGGGACCGGGAAATAACCGCCCTTCAGACCGGGACGGTGACCGATGTTGCCATCCTCGTATACACGCTCGGAGTTCCACTCGGCCTCTTCAGAATCGACCTTGTAGAAGGCGCCGGACATGTCAGCACCCCAACGCACATCGTCCAGAATAAAGAACTCTGGCTCTGGACCAAAAAAGGCAGTGTCAGCAATACCGGTGGACTGCAGATAGGCCTCGGCGCGCTTGGCCACGGAACGTGGGTCACGCTCGTAACCCTCCATGGTGGTGGGCTCCAGGATGTCACAACGGAGATTCAGGGAGATCTCATCACTGAATGGGTCTAGTACGGCGGTTTCAGCATCAGGCATCAGGACCATGTCAGACTCGTTGATGCCCTTCCAACCGGCAATGGAGGAACCATCGAACATCTTACCGTCGGTAAACAGATCCTCGTCAATAATAGATGCCGGCACAGAGACATGCTGTTCCTTGCCGCGGGTATCGGTGAAGCGGAAGTCTACAAACTTCACTTCATTATCTTTGATCATCTTCAGGACTTTTGAAGCCATCTCTAGTTCTCCAACTCTTTGAATTGTGATTTGAATAAAAAAACGCTGCCGAAGCAGATGTTAAAAAATACCAAGCCCCACCCGACTGGGTCGAGGACAAAAAACCAGCAACCCCTGCACCAATACAATGCGGCAAGGGCACAAATAACCTGTCTCTACGCCATTGTAGAAGGGTATTCCCTATTTATGGATAATTCCACCGTTTATAGCAGTATCTATGCCAGCCCGTATCTTTAGCTACCGTTTATAGATGACCCGAGGTCGTCAAGCTGGATTCCGTGCCCTAGTGATATTAAAAACAGGCCTTTCAACAACGAGTTACACCATTTTACCAGCCTGCAAACACCACAGCATCAGATCCTATGTGGTATTGTAAATCATGCTCTGAATGACAGTCTCTGGCCACACTCCGCCCTATAACGCACCATTAATGTGCAAACAGATGCGCCGCGCACCATTGCAGTGCTTTACCCAAAAAATATGTTCAGATTTCGAAACGCGCTATTTTCTTTCAGCCGACCCCGTAGTCTGGAATATAGATCATCTGCATCCTGCTCTCCAACGTAACAGCTTAGCGGAAAATATAAGTCTACATCTATCTTTCCATCCCGGTAATGCAAGATGGTTTGCTGGATATGTTCAACATGAGGAATAGCATTCCAACACCGACCTAACTCATCTATGGCCTGTTTTCGTAAGGGTAGCCCCGTAGTTGACGCACCACACTCGTCATCTTCCGGGTCAATATGTACGGTAACATCACTGACCTGTTCCACCTGTTCCAACAGTCGGTCCATCACAGTCTGGCCGATCATATGGCCTTCAGTAACGCTCAGCCAAGGCTCAACCAACACGTGCACATCCAGCGAAATTCCTCCGCCGATACTCCTGGTTCTGAGCATATGGATGGCCTCTACACCATCCACGGAGAAAATTATCTCCTTTACCCTATCCAGCCCTTCCTGTCCCAGGCCCACGTCCATCAACTCCTCAAACGCAGGCCACCCCAACTCCCAACCCACACGGGCAATCATCACACCCACTACCACTGCAGCAACCGTATCCAGGTAGGGCAGGCCAGCAATGGTGCCGCCTATGCCAACCACCACCACAATAGAGGAGATGGCATCCGACCGATGATGCCAGGCATTGGCCTGTAGCATCTTTGAGTCAACGCGGCGGCCCGCCCGCATAGTGTAGTGATACAGAACCTCTTTAACCAAGACCGAGAATATAGCTACGATCAGGGCCACTGGGCCGGGGTGCAGCAACTGTTCAGGGGCGAACAGGCGCTCGACACTGTCCCATACAATCCCCACCGCAACCAGGATCAGGAGCACCCCCAATCCCAGGGTTGCACCGGTCTCAAACCGTCCATGTCCATAGGGGTGTTTTTCATCTGGTCCGTGCTGTGCATGGTGGGAGGCGAACCACACCATGGCATCGGATAACAGATCTGAGAGGGAGTGGATTCCATCCACGATGAGCGCATGTGATTGCGCAACAAATCCAAAGAAGATTTTGGCCCCGGACAGCAGTACATTAACCAGAGCCCCTACCAAGGTTACACGTTTACTAACCCGAGCTCGATTCTGTGGCAGGCTTTGCGGCATCAGCTGCCCCCTATCCTGATGACCACTATGTACTCAGTACCTTCAGTGCGGGTTTCCAGTACCTCATGGCTATTGATACGACTCCAGGACGGAATGTCGTTGAGGGCGCCAGGATCTGTGCAAACCGCCTCCAGCTCTTCACCCGGCGCCATCTTAACCACCTGATTCTGCACCTTTATCACTGGCATGGGGCAAAGCATGCGCCTGCAGTCCACTACCGTTCGGCTCATAATATCCACTCGGGTTTAATCTCAAGCGGCCCCATTGGGGCCACCTTGACACAACGGGTATTGGCATCCATATCCCGTATCTCCACCTCCACGCTGTCCGCCGTCTTGCCCTTACTGTAACGGGCTAGAATGCGAACGGCCAGTTGCAGATTCTGTTCTGAAACCACACCATCAATCAGCGCCATTGGTCCGGGGTGGCTGATGGTCTTTAGACTCACATATTGATTGCGGTATCCCTGCATGAAATTACCCTCGCCCTCTTCCCTGGAGATGATTAATTTAAAATCCGGGCTTAGCCGCAGATGGCGCCCCACCTTCAGCAGCATGATATCGTCCATCTCATAGCTCTTCTCTCCACGTGCCTGCCACAGATCGGCCAGCTTCACCGAATACTGGGCATCGGTGAGAAAACAGCAACCTCCGGCTGGTTGAGCATAATCCTTAAACCCAAACTTTTCTGCCAGCGCCATCTGTGGTTTTCTGGTGCGGCCGCTGAAATCAAACAGCTGCTCACGGTCCACCCAGCCCTCTCTCTCCGGCAGTGTCTCTGGAAGATTCCTGGCGCACAGCGGACGCAATAACAGATCATTTGCGCCCGAATCATGGGCCACCACCGGCATGGTGTCCTTGCGCTGTGACATGGGACGCTGACCTATCACCTCACCTGTAATAATAAAGTCAAAGCCATTCTCCTGGATCCACTCACGCGCCTTTTTAACCATGAATATCTTACAATCCAGGCATGGGTTCAGGTTGGCCCCATAGCCGTGCTTGGGGTTGAATAGTACCTGCTTGTACTCCTCAATTATATCTACGATATGTAGCTTTATCCCCAACTGTTCAGCCACCCACAGGGCATTGTTGCGCTTGGGTTTGGCGCGGTCTTTTTTACGTATGGCGTGGGTATGGCCCTCCACACAGAATCCGGTATAGAAATTTATCCCTTCTACGAGCACCCCCTGCTCCTGAACCACCCGGGCTGCCAGGAGTGAATCCAGACCGCCAGAGATTAGGGCTACAGCCTTGCGTTGTTGAGTCATGATCTATCTTCAATAAAAATACAAGGGTGGGATTATACTGCATCCTCCTGCACGAAGGGCATTCAGAGGGGGAAAACACTCTCCTAACAACTCGGCGACTATGTAAATTATAGAGAATTGAGGATGATCGGTGCTGCAACACCAAAACCAAATCGCATCAAACTTAATAGTACCAGGTGGGTGACGCGCAGACGGACCAACCGCTACCCTGTTGGCGATGCAACAGGAAATAGCGCCTACTCCCACAGATCATCGGTTGCGGTTATGGCGATGCCTATTGTGGCGAGAGTGGTGAGAGTGGCGAGACTGACGCGAGTAGCTGGGGTAGTAGAAGGAGTCTGACTGCCAGCCGTAACCGTAGCCCACAGCTCCTGAATTACGATGGTTGTATCCGTGGCAACCCATCAAGGTCAGGCTCATAACTGCAACTGCAGCAATAATTAATGGCTTCTTTGTACGCATCACTATTCTCCCTGATTCACTAAACACAGCACCCTGGATATGGGGTTTTTCCCTAACTAGGTCGCTGTTATGAAAGATTCTAGGGCCAACTGCATGAACCTATGCTGAACAAAATCCAGCGGCCACAACCTTGCCAATACCTTGAGCAAATACCATTCTTTGAGGGCGGGATGATTTCTAGCGTTGGTATAAACAGACGCAAGTGGCTGGCCAGACACCAACATAGCAATTAATATAGGTAAGCTATCTTCAAGGGGATGTTTATGTATTTTGGCGACAGGCATCAATCCAAGGCCATCGAAAACGATGACCGCAGGACCATTAAGCGACGGCATTTGATCTACTACCTACGAGTGTGGGACCTCAAAACAGACCGGCTACTGGGACATATTGTGGACATCAATACCGGCGGTTTTATGCTGATCAGTGAGCAACAAATAGAACCGGACCAGACCTTTGAACTGGAAATTCACTGGAATACCTCGGATGACACCGAGATACGTATACAGTTTCAGGCCATGAGCCGCTGGGGTTCAAACGATGTAAATCCGGCCTTTTTCGACACTGGGTTTGAGCTGATTGGGCAGGCTGAAGATGTGCTGGAGCCAATCCGCGAGATGATTGAGGAGTATGGCTTCCAGAACTAAATTCCTCTGGCCGTATGCCCCATACATGATGTATGGCCACAAGCCCCGCAAATTACCCCCCCAGAAAAAGGGGGATACCACCATGGGGATATTTTATTATTAATAGATGTTAATATACTGGTTGATATTTTACAGGGACAGAACTTGTCCGAGTTACCAATCTCTTTAATTTGGAGGAAGAGCCATGATTACTCGTCGTACTCTAATAGCCATATTCACCACCCTATGTGTAGTTATGGGAATCGGAACCGCAGTAGCTGCTGATAACGCGGTTAACCCAGAACATAAATTTGAGAAGGCTAAAAAATATTACGCTGAGTGCAAAGGCGTACAAGGTGAGGATTTCGAAAAGATTCGTGGTCACATGAAGGCCTTTACCGACATGGAAATTATGGCTGACTACATGTCAGATCCAGCCAAACTTGCCACGTTGATGTCGATCGTCAACGATCCACGCACCCTGCACGTTATGATGAAGTGCTCTACCGAGCCCGTAATGTGGGATACCTGGATGAGGAACATAACCGATCCCAATAAGATGATGCGGGTTGGAATGCGCATGATGAACCCCACCATGTACATGAACTGGATGATGGCCCCAATGAACCCACAGGTCTGGAACCCCATGATGTCCATGGTGAGTCCAGATAAACTTGGACGCTGGGGTACCGCCTTAGTTAATCCAACATTCTACCAGCCCATGCTTGCCCCAATGACAGATCCTAACTGGTACACCCCACGGATGCAGTGGATGGCAAACCCACAGAGCATGCAGCCTATATTCGGCATGTTCAATATGACTGGAATGGTACCAACAGCAGCTCCAGCTACTGCCCCAGTGGTAACGGCTCCTGCTCCAGCAGCAGAAGCACCAAAAAAATAACAGTTGTTTGCTTCACTCAAGAGGGACGTCACTACCAGTGGCGTCCCTTTTTTGTGCCTTCCAATCTGGGATGTGCAGAGCGATGGGGATCTATCCGTCCAGGATAGACCATCCAGCCCTCATCTTTGGGGTATAACCTGACACACAAGATGGCCAAATCCCCCCTCCAGGCGCTATACTTGCGCGTTTCTGGACAAGCAGATAAAGGTCTAATCCTTGAACACGCCAACAAGCAACAGCACCCCGGATGTTTCCACCTTCCAGGGCCTTATCTTTGCCCTGGAGAAATACTGGGCCGATCAAGGCTGCGTCATACTGCAGCCGTACGATATGGAGATGGGTGCCGGCACCTTTCATTCCGCCACCTTCCTGCGTTCCATCGGTCCCGAGCCCTGGAACTGCGCCTACGTACAGCCGTCGCGTCGGCCCACCGATGGGCGCTACGGGGAGAACCCCAATCGCCTGCAGCACTACTATCAGTATCAAGTGATCCTGAAGCCATCCCCGGATGAGATCCAGGAGCTGTATCTGGGCTCCCTAAAGATGCTGGGGATCGACCCACTGGTGCATGACATCCGCTTTGTGGAAGACAACTGGGAGTCACCCACCCTCGGCGCCTGGGGTCTGGGTTGGGAGGTGTGGCTCAACGGCATGGAGGTGACCCAGTTCACCTATTTTCAGCAGGTGGGTGGACTGGATTGCCGACCCGTCACCGGAGAGATCACCTACGGCCTGGAACGTATTGCCATGTATCTGCAGTCAGTAGAAAGCGTATTCGATCTGGTGTGGACCAATGGCCCCCAGGGACCGGTCACCTACGGCGACGTGTTTCATCAGAACGAGGTAGAGCAATCCACCTATAACTTCGAACACGCAGATGTGGATTACCTGTTCGGATTTTTTGATCAGTGCGAAAAGGTGTGCCTGGACTTGATTGAAAAAGACCTGCCGCTGCCGGCCTACGAACAGATTCTCAAGGCCTCCCACGCCTTCAACCTGCTGGATGCGCGCCACGCCATCTCAGTGACCGAGCGCCAGCGCTTTATTCTGCGGGTTCGCACCCTGTCCCGGGCCGTGGCCCAGGCCTATTACGACCGCCGGGAGGCCCTCGGCTTCCCCATGCTTGCTGCAAAAGGAGAGAACGCTAATGGCTGATACCCGCGACCTATTGGTGGAGATCGGCACCGAAGAGCTACCACCAACCGCCCTGGACCGTCTCTCTGCCGCTTTTATGCAAGGGATCGAACAGGGGCTGGAACAGGAAAAGTTGGCATTTGCAGAGATCAAGCGTTTTGCCTCACCCCGACGTCTGGCAGTACTGGTAACAGGACTGGCCACAGCCCAGGAGGATAGAGTTGTAGAACGCAAGGGTCCGGCACTCAAAGCGGCCTTTGATGATGCCGGTAATCCCAGCAAGGCGGCCGCAGGCTTCGCCCGCTCCTGCGGGGTTAGCGTCGATGAACTGGAACGGCAGGAGACCCCCAAGGGGACCTGGCTGGTGTTCCAACAGAAGCAGTCGGGCAAAAACACCTCGGAGCTAATCCCAGAGATAATCAACAAATCCCTCTCCACCCTGCCCATTCCCAAACGTATGCGTTGGGGTTCCCGCACGGAAGAGTTCGTACGCCCAGTACACTGGGCCTTGCTGCTGTTTGGAGATGAGATTATCCCGGCCGAGATCCTGGGTCAACAGGCTGGGCGCACCACCCGTGGCCACCGCTTCCATCGACCTGAGGCCATCGAGATTAGCGCACCTGCGGATTATCTGGCTCAGCTCCAGGAACAGGGCATGGTGTATGCAGACATGCAGCAGCGCAGAGAGTTGATACGCCAGCAGGTCATGGAGACCGCTCAGGCCCAGGGCGCCCAGGCGCTCATCGACGAAGATCTGTTAAGTGAGGTGAGCGCCCTGAATGAGTGGCCGGTACCGGTCATGGGCAGCTTTGACGAGAGCTTTCTTGAGGTCCCACCTGAGGCCCTGATTCAAGCTATGCAAGGACATCAGAAGTATTTCCCGGTGGTAGCAGAGGATGGAACATTGCGTCCCAACTTCATCACCATCAGCAATATCGAGAGTAAAGATATAAACCAGGTGCGGTCGGGTAACGAACGGGTGATCAGCCCCCGTTTCAAAGACGCTGCCTTCTTCTGGGAACAGGATTTGAGACAGCCCCTGGAGAGTCACCAGGAGCGTCTAAAGAGCGTGGTATTTCAGAACAAACTGGGCAGCCTGTATGACAAGTCCCAACGGGTGGCAAAACTGGCAGCGAGCATTGCTGAGCAGCGTGGCTCTGATCCGGCCCTGGCCCGGCGCGCAGCGGAGCTGTGCAAGTGCGATCTGATGACCAACATGGTCAACGAGTTCCCAAAATTACAAGGAACCATGGGCCGCTACTACGCCACCAGATCCGGTGAGGATGCAGAGGTCGCAACCGCCATGCAGGAGGTGTATCTACCGCGACACGCTGGAGACACACTCCCCGCCAGCGCTTGTGGCCAGGCCATCGCCGTGGCTGATCGCCTCGATACCATGGTGGGCATCTTCGCCATCGGTCAGAAACCTACCGGCGTCAAAGACCCCTTCGGACTGCGCCGTGCCGCTCTGGGCGCGCTGCGCATCATCATTGAGACCCCACTAAATCTGGATCTGGAGGCCATGCTGCAACTGGCTGCAACTGGACTGGCAGACAGAGTTGATGCGGGTACGGCGGTAAACGATGTGTTCGATTACATGATGGATCGCCTCAAGGCCTACTATACCGACCGTGGCATCACCGCCGATGTGATCGACGCAGTCCTAGCCTGTCGTCCCACCCGTCCCGCCGATTTTGATCTGCGGGTGAAGGCGGTAACAGAGTTTCGTAAACTGCCGGAAGCCGAGAGCCTGTCGGCTGCCAATAAGCGTATCCGTAATATCCTGCGTAAGAGCAAAGAAGCATATTCTGAGCAGCCAGACGCTAATATCTTTGAGGAAGATGCTGAACGCCAACTCTACAGGAAGGTTACTGAGCTGACCCCGGTGGTGGAACCACTGTTTGCCACTGGCAACTACACCCAGGCCCTGAAGCTGTTGGCCGCACTGCGCGACGCAGTGGACAGTTTCTTTGATCAGGTGATGGTCAACTGCGAAGATGAAAAACAGCGTCGCAACCGGCTGGCCCTGCTCAACTCACTGGGGGCCATGTTCCTAAGCGCCGCCGATCTCTCCCGGTTACAGTGATGCAACAGGACTCATATCAGGAGATGCTGGCTGCGGTCCAGGCCTTCCATGACAAACACCGTTTCCGCGAGACCGGTGGTGAAGAGATGGCCTACCGCGTGGCCCTGATGGCCGAGGAGCTGGGCGAGATCTCCTCCTGCGTCACCAAGGGCAAGAGTACCGAGGCCTTGTCTGAAGAGGTGGCCGATCTACTGATCCTGATCATGGGCACCGCCATCGCCGGTGATTTTGATCTCAACCAGGCCTTCTGGGCGAAGATGCAAAAGCTGATGCAGCGTGAATCCAGAATGATTAACGGCAGGGTGCGTGTATCCGAATTCAGGGATATGGAGTAGCAACTCGCTACCAGTGAATACCCTATGAATACGATCATCCTGGACCGTGATGGAGTCATAAACCAAGATTCAGACGCCTTTATAAAAGGCCCCGATGAGTGGATACCCATCCCCGGAAGTCTGGAGGCGATAACCCTCCTGAACCAGGCCGGTTACCGGGTGGTGGTGGCAACCAACCAGTCGGGACTGGCCCGTGGTCTATTTCATCAGGATGATCTGGACGCAATCCACCATAAGATGGAGTCTGCTCTACGTCTATTAGGCGGCAAGCTGGATGGCATCTTCTACTGCCCCCATGGTCCAAATGACAACTGCAACTGCCGCAAACCCAAACCCGGTCTGCTGCTACAACTGGCCACAGAGTTGGAAATCGATCTGGGACACGCCGCCATAGTGGGTGACAGCCTGCGCGATCTGCAGGCGGCCATTGCGGTTGGAGTGAAACCGGTGCTGGTATTGACCGGAAAGGGAACAAAAACCGCAGCAGAACTCACCCCGGATATGGACGTTACAACATACCGTGATCTCGCCACTTACGTTAATCAGTTGCTGGCTGACACCACCCCAAAATAGGAACTATGATGACCCTGATCCGCTCCGCTGTTTTCTTCGCTCTTATGGTGTTGACCACAACTCTGTTTGCCATACCCATGTTCACCATTGGTTTGCTCATCCCCTATCGCCACCGCTGTCAGATCGCCAACGCCTGGGGCAAGATTAATCTGTGGCTACTGGCGGTTATCTGTGGCCTTAAGTATCAGGTAACCGGCTGGGAGAATCTGCAACAGCGCGATGCAATCATCCTGTCAAAACATCAATCAACCTGGGAGACCATCGCTCTGCGTGGACTGTTAGCCCCGGAGCAGGCATGGGTGCTGAAACGTGAACTGTTGTGGATCCCACTATTTGGATGGGCGCTGGCGGCGGCCGAAGCCATTGCCATCAATCGCAGCAGTGGGCGCGCAGCCATGCACCAGATTATCACCAAGGGTACCGAGCGCCTCAAGCAGGGCCGTCTGGTGATCATCTTTCCAGAGGGCACCAGGGTTGCTCCGGGCACACGCAAAAAATATGGCATGGGTGGGGCGCTGTTGGCAGAGAAATCCGGTTATCCCATTATACCAATCGCCCATAATGCCGGTGTATTCTGGCGTCGGCGTGGGGTGCAGAAATACCCAGGTACCATTCAGGTGATTATAGGTCCCGCAATAGAGGCCAAAGGTAAAACCGCCAACGAGATTAACCGCCAGGTCGAGGAGTGGATTGAGACCACCGTTGCCTCTCTGCCACAGACCCCAAGTGAAGACGGCCAGTAAAGACTCCATTACATGGCCACTGAAAGCCAGCACTCTTCACCTGCCAATCGGTTTGCCTCTACGGTGAGCAAGCCGCCTATAATGATCACATCTTACAACAGACAATCCCCCGGTTTCTTTACTCGTCCGCAGCTATATATTTACATACCGTTTGCGGTACTAATTAATTGTATTTTGGTATGATCGTTTGGTACTTATAACCTCTATTTGAGGAGCAGCTGCTGACCTATGCAGTGCACCAACTGCAAACATCAAATTGAAGACCCGGAGGCCCTGTTCTGTTCTCAGTGTGGTGCGGCCATATACCGGGAAGGCCACTGCTTTTGCTGCGGCAAACTCCTGCTGCCCAACGCAAATTTCTGTGGCCGCTGCGGTAGTCCAGCCAAAGCAAAGTCTGCCGATGTTAGCAGTTTGGATCCACCCCCGATTGCCACCATCTTTCCACGCCGCTCCACAGATAATCCTGATCCGGCTGAATACGACGAAACCCTCAGAAAGATAATTAATACGGAGGTGAAGAGCAGTGTTGCCCAGGCGCAGAAACAACATAACGCGGAACAAAGCATAGACAAAGAGAAGCAGCGCCAGATCCAACTGCTGAAATATGGAATCAAGGAAAGTGACTGGGTGGTAATCTGTGAAGGTGACTTCCGGATGGGATCTCCACACTCTGAATTAGATCGTTTCAGCAATGAGTCACCACATAAAGTTGAGATAGCGCGCTTTGAGCTGCTAAAGACCCCAGTCACCTTCGAGATGTTTGATATCTTCTGTGATGAGGTACGGCACAGCAAACCACCGGACGAGACTTGGGGCAGAGATAACCATCCGGTAATCAATGTCAGCTATTGGAGCGCCATGGAATACTGCTATTGGCTATCCAAACGCACCGGCGAAACCATACGCCTGCCCACCGAAGCGGAGTGGGAGTTTGCCTGCCGCGCAGGCACCACCACACCCTTCTGGACCGGGGAGACCATCACCACCGAGCAGGCCAATTTTGACGGCAACTACACCTACGGCGGTAGTACCAAAGGCGTGTCCCTGGGCAAGACCAGCCCCGTGGGCAACTACCCGGCAAACCCCTGGGGATTGCACGATATGCACGGTAATGTGTGGGAGTGGTGTGCCTCGGTTTTCGGTGAGAAGTATGGGGGACTGGAACTGAAGGATGCGGGAGATGATCAAGATGAACTGGGGGAACGGGTGGTACGTGGAGGCTCCTGGCATAACGTACCGGGCGGACTACGCTCTGCCTCCCGCAACAAACTGCGGCCCAACTATCACTACCTCAGGGTGGGCTTTCGCATAGTACGGGCAATCAAACAGTAAAAACCCGTGGCGCATATTCACAACCACGGGTCTCAAGTAGGTTCAAGGGCGAGTTGTGTACAGCAGGCTAGATTGCGAGATACTCATGACGCAGCTCTTCGTTATCCAACACTTCCTGCGCCAGACCATCAAACACCACCTTACCCATATCCAGGATAATGGCCCGGTCTGCCAAACGCAGTGCGGCCACGGCATTCTGTTCCACGATGATGGTGGTGATACCCTGCTTCTTGATGCCATCCACAATACTCTCAATCTCATGCACGATAACCGGGGCCAACCCTTCATAGGGCTCATCCAGCAACAGTAGTTTGATGTCACGGGCCAGGGCTCTGGCTACGGCCAACATCTGCTGTTCACCGCCGGACAGGGTGGTCGCCTCCTGATTTCGCCGCTCGGCCAAGCGTGGGAAATGTTGGTAGATGCGTTCTATGCTCCAGCCAATCGGCGGGGCAATCTGGGACAGAATCAGATTCTCTTCCACTGTCATGCCAGCAATAATGCGCCGATCTTCAGGTACCAGGGCCACCCCTGACTGCGCCGCTTCATGCGACTTCATGCTGTGCAACGGCTGATGATCCAGCCATAGTTCGCCGTGGCTGACCTGGGGACTATCCACCCGCGCAATGGAGCGCAGGGTTGAGGTTTTGCCGGCACCGTTACGACCCAGCAACGCCAGGACTTCTCCCTCGCGGATATCAAAACTGACCCCCTGCACGATATAACTTTCACCGTAGTAGGAGTGGATATCCCAACAGGAGAAGAAGGCCGGATCGGAGCCAGTACGGTTGACCGGGTTAACCCGGTGAGTTGCTTCAAGTCTACTCATAGCTCTGCCCCACCCAGGTAGGCCTCCTGAACTTTTGGGTTACCTCGGATCTCATCCGGCGTACCAGTGGCGATAATCCGACCCTGAGCCAGAACACTGATGGTATCGGCAAGACTGAATACCACATGCATATCATGTTCGATAATAATCTTGGTCATACCGCGCTCTTTGATGGTCTTCAATAGATCAATAGTGCGATTGGTATCGTGGCGGGCCATGCCAGCCGTAGGTTCATCCAACAGCAGAAGTGTCGGATGCTGCACCAGCCCCATGGCCAACTCCAGACGCCGCTTATCACCGCGGGACATACTGCCGGCATGATTGTGGATTTGGTCAATCAGGCCCATATCTTCCAGGATATGCAGGGCATCCGCCTCAATATCTTTCTCTGCGGCCATACTGGAAAAGGCATTAAACTTAAAAATACCATCGCGCTTGGACAGACCTGGGATAAGGACGTTCTGCAATACGGTCAATTCCGGGAAGATCTCAGGGGTCTGAAACACCCGCACCATTCCGGCGTGATTGATGTCATGCGGCTGCATGCCGATCATGTTTTTCCCATTAAACTCCACCGTACCGTTATCTGGAATCAAACGCCCGATACAGCAGTTGAGTAGAGTGGATTTGCCGGCGCCGTTAGGTCCGATAATTGCGTGTGTCTTACCCTCTTCGATATCCAGATTGATATCACCCAGGGCCTGTAGGCCGCCGAAGGTCTTATTGACGTTCTTGATGCTCAATACAATGCTCATCACATCACTCCTTCTCTGCCGACACTGCTGGCACTGCTGGCACTGGTTCAGGCTCACTGGTTTCAGACGCCTTGAACAGGTTACGTAAATGTGAGGAGGCACGACTTATACCCTCCACCAAACCTCCTGGCAGGAAGATAACCACGATCATAAACAATAATCCAAGAGTCAGGTGCCAACCATCGCCGACAAATTCTCCAGATATGGCCACCACTATATTCTCCAGCCAGTCCGGCAAAGCAGCGAAGAACTGATGTAGCTCGTCATCATTCAGGGCTGAGAAAATATTCTCGAAATATTTTATTATACCGGCGCCTAAAAGTGGTCCGATCAAAGTACCTACTCCACCCAAGATAGTCATCAATACCACCTCACCGGACGCAGTCCACTGCATACGCTCGGCACCGGCCAAGGGGTCGGTAACCGCCATCAGTGATCCTGCCAGTCCTGCATACATGCCGGAGATAACAAAGGCAGCCAGCAGATAGGGCTTAGTATTGAATCCGGTGTACTTCATCCGGGTCTGGTTCGATTTTATCGCCAGCAGCTTCAATCCAAACGGGGAGCGGAAGATGCGCAGGGAGAAAAAGAAACCGATTATTAACAGGGCTGCACAGAAGTAGAAGCCGGAATAACCACTCATGCTCATGCCGAACAGTTCTGTTGAAGGCAGACCTGATGTGGTGGGCTCATCAAAAATCCGAGCATCGTGCATAGTTAACTGCAGACCCGTCTCACCGTTGGTGAGGGGAGTAAGAACCGAGTAGGCCAGGTTATAGGACATCTGGGCAAACGCCAGGGTCAGAATCGAAAAGTAGATCCCGGAACGGCGCAGACTGAGAAAACCAATTACGATGGCAAAAACACCCGCCAGCAACATGGACAGGAAGATAGCCGGCAACACATTCATAGTCAGCAGTTTGAATGACCAGACTGCGGTATAGGAACCAACTCCAAGGAACACCGCATGACCGAATGAGAGGTAGCCGGTCAAGCCAAACAGAATATTGAAGCCAATGGCAAAGATGCCAAATATTGCAAATTTTTGTAGCAGGTCTGGATAGCCAGCCCCCACAGGTGCAAGCCATATTGGCGCCGCCAGAACAACAACGGTAAATATGGCCATGACAACCCAATCATTTTTTAGCGATGGCATACTCATATTAATCCTCCATCACGCCTTTTCGTCCCATCAGACCGCGCGGTCTAACCAGGATGATAATTACCGCAACCAGATAGATAATAATCTGATCGATACCAGGAATGATGGCTTTAATTTCATTCATAGATGCGAAGGACTGCAAAATTCCCAGCAGGAATCCCGCTGCCACCGCCCCACCCAGAGAGCCCATGCCACCAACTACAACCACTACAAAGGAGAGCACCAAAAAGTCCATGCCCATGTGGTAATCAGGAGGTAGGATGGGGGCATACATAACACCGGCCAGTCCGGCCACCACCGCACCTATGCCGAAGACAATGGTGAATTTGTGCTCTACATCAATGCCGAGAAGCCCCACCGTTTCTCTGTCGTGCATGCCAGCACGCACCACCATTCCGAAGGTGGTGAATTGCAGAAAGGCGAACACCAGGAAAATAACCAGTCCGGAAAACAGCAGATAAATGATGCGCCACCAGGGATAAACCACCGACTCACCAAGACCGAACAAAACCCCGATTTGGGCGCTACCGGCTACAATATCTGGAGCTGGAGTAGGGATCGGGTTGGCGCCAAAAAAGGAGCGGATGATCTCCTGCAGCACAATGGCAAGGCCAAAGGTGACCAGGATCTGTTCCGCATGGGGTCGCTTATAAAAGTGGCGGATAAGTCCGCGCTCCATTGCAAGACCGATCAACAACATGATAGGGATCGCCAGCAGAATAGAAATTGGTACCGACCAGTCGATGATCGCAGTACCAACATCACCGAACCAAATTTCAAGGTACGGCTGCTCTTTATAGGCCGCGAAGAAAGTAATACTTTCATCGCGTACCTTTTGGGAAATAGTCAATATTTTTTGTACTGTAACCGCACAGAACGCACCCAGCATGAACAACGCGCCATGAGCAAAGTTCACTACACCGAGCGTCCCGAATACGAGCGTCAGGCCCAGGGCAATCAGTGCATAGGCACCGCCCTTATCAAGACCGTTTAAGATCTGAAGAAAGATCGCATCCATTATTAATTACACACTAGTGATAATAAAAGAAAGGAGAATGCCGACTGCCAAATGGCAGTCGGCAAACACTCTAGGCTCTGTTAGACCTCATAAGGACCAAGGTCGCCGCCAAAGATCTTGGCATCATACTCGACCTGGGAACGCGGCACTACCTGTTCAACCTTCAGCAGATCAAACTGGGAGCTGGGCTTGTCGTTACCACGTACAACCAGCACATCCTTGAAGCATTGGTGATCTTCTGCACGGTACTCAGTAGGACCATTACCCATACCATCAAACTTGAAGCCTTCCAGCTGTTTGATTACCTCAGGTGGGTAGAAGGTGCCAGCTTCCTCACAGGCATTGGCATACAGCAGTGCCTGTACGTAAGTGGTGTGCGCCGCCATTGAAGGTGGCTGACCATACTTGGCACCAAAGGATTTAACGAAGGCCTTGGAGCCTGCATCTTGCAGGGCCCAGTTCCAATTGGTGGTACCAAGGATACCCTTGATGTTTTCACCAGCACCCTGAGCCATCAGCCGGGAGAACAGTGGTACGATGATCTCGAAGTTCTTACCATTGACCTGCTTGTCACGCAGACCGAACTGAACAGCCTGGGTCAAAGAGTTGATCATATCCTTACCATAGTGGTTCAAGATCAACACATCGGCGCCAGAATTCAGAACCGGGGTAATGTACTGGGAAAAATCGCCCGCACCTACAGGAGTCTTGACGGTGGCGGTGGTTTTCCAGCCCAGACCTTCGGTGGTGTTCTTGATTGACTCTTCCTGGGTCCATCCCCAAGTGTAGTCAGCGGTCAGGTGATAGGCCTTACGCTCAGTACCCATCTCTTTCTTCAAGACCGGACCCAGCGCAGCACCGGACATGTAGGCGTTGAAGAAGTGACGGAAACCATAACGACGCTTATCTTTACCAGTGGTGTCATTAGAGTGGGTCAGACCAGCCATGAAGATGATGCCCATCTCCTGACACAGACCCTGCACGGCAACAGCAACACCAGAGGAGGAACCACCGGTAACCATGATTACGCCATCTTTTTCGATCATACGTTTGGCGGAGGCACGAGCCGCATCAGACTTGGTCTGGGTATCACCAGTTACGAACTCAACCTTCTTACCGAGAATACCATTGCCCTTCAGGGACAGAGGCTTCATGGTATTCAACATGCCACCGTCACCCTCACCGTTAATATGCTCAACAGCCAGCTTATAGGCGCGTAATTCATCTGCACCCTCATCTGCATAAGCACCGGACTGAGGAACATTAAAACCAAATTTTACTGAACCCGCTGTACCAGGATTATTGCGGAAATCCTTGGCTGCCCAAGCATCCTTCATGAAAAACATAGGCATGCTGGCCGCGGTAAGCGCAGCGGCGCCAACCTTGATAAAACCGCGACGGGATAGCTCACTGGTCTTTGACTTGTTATCACTCATAAGATTATTTCCTCTCTCCTTGACGGGTTTAAGGCCCGATATTATTTGCATGTGCATCAAGCGCCATCTGGCGCCTGGTGCGGTTTTTCGCATTACTGGCCTACAGCCGGAAAGCGCTATTGAACCTACAACCCTGTTACATCACGCCTTGTGGACATAGCTCCGTGATGGAGTACCAATGCCATGGCAACAAGTCCCTTATACCAAGCCGTTATTTCAACAAGTTTGTACTATTTTCTGTTGGCAATACTGATGCTAAAGCCTACTTAAAACATTCAGGTACTCTCAACATAACTTCAAATGGGTAGGGGTTTACTTTTACTAAATGCAACGGACGGAATCATCAGCAGACATGGGGGACAGACGAATCTAAGTTTCACATTACGCAGATCACCCATAGCCGCCACTCTATCCTCTATTTTTAAATCTGAATTCTCGAGCTGTTGCAATATACCCACTCATTCCAGACAGATGCATGAGCTATCCCAGCTAATCCAGAGTCGCACCTTGGTATGTCGACTACACCTTTCACCACACTTCCGAGATCGCCTTTTGAGCAGAATTAGAAGCCAGGAAAACCGCCTGAATGGGTAACACTTATCAAATGCCTGCAGTCTACTAATGCAGGTCCTATGCCAACAGAGACACAGCACTGAAGAAAAAATGAAGCCTACCTAATAATTGGTATAGATGCCGGCATAAGAAATTACTATATGCATAGTAAACAGCTAGTTATGTTTTTTTCGTAAATCTTAAATCTGAATTAGGGTAGATTAGGTGCCTTAATTGAACCGTTAAACAGTACACCGAGGTGTTACCTATCTGTTTGATTTGGGTAAAATGGTAACACTGGATGTGTTACGGGTAAACGCTTCTCTTAGTTTTGTTTTGCTAGATGTGAAGCGGTTTGTATAGCGCCGATCGCCTGCCTGGAGTGGTTCTGAGTGCGAATTTGCCCATGTTAGTCTGGGTTTGATTCAATAGGTAGATGGTTTAGAGAGTAACCAGGTCGTCGGTGCATGACGGATAATTCGTTCTAACCAGCTGTTGCGCCGTAAGTGAGCACTTACTTACCTTATAGTGGCTGTGTGCCCACTGACATACACAGTGCGTTACCGTCTCTTTCCACAGTCATGGGAAAAGATTATTGATTTGTGACTCGGCCTCAGATATCCAGGTTGTCGACAATCAGGGCGTTGCGCTCAATAAAATCCCGGCGTGGTTCCACCTGATCACCCATCAGAGTGGTGAAGATCTCATCTGCAGCAACCGCATCTTCGATCTTCACCCTGAGGAGACGACGGGCCTCAGGATTCATGGTTGTATCCCAGAGCTGCTCTGGGTTCATCTCACCCAGTCCTTTATAGCGCTGGATATGCTGGCCTCTCTTGGCCTCATCCATCAACCAGGCCAACATCTGGTTAAAGCTGGATACATCTCGCTTGCGCTCACCCCGTTTTATGTAGGCCCCTTCCATGAGCAGCCCCTCTAGCTGGGTGCCAAGGTCGGCCAGGCGACGGTAGTCACCACTGGCAAAGAAATCCAGCGGGAACCGGGTTTCTGTTTCTATGCCATGAATCTTCCTTACCACTCGAATGGCCTTATGCTGCTCCAGGGTCTCCACTATTGGTCCTATCTGGTACTGATCCGAGATACCACGTTCGGCATTGATCCTACCAGTCAGCTCCCCTAGCCACGATTCCAGTCGTGATGGATCTGCAAGCAGGGACTTATCAACAACTGGCATGAATATTAGCTTTTCTAACACCTCATGATCATAGCGCTTGGCCAATCTTCGGATACTGGCCATGACCGTTGTGTACTGTTGGGCCAACGACTCCAAGGCAGTCCCCGTTAATGCGGGGGCGTCAGGGGAGACATATAGTTCAGCGTTGTCCAGTGCGGTTTGTAGCAAATACTGATCGAGGTCTGCATCATCTTTCAGATACTGCTCCTGTTTGCCTTTCTTCACTTTGTAGAGTGGTGGCTGAGCAATGTATATATGGCCTCGTTCCACCAATACCCCCATCTGACGATAGAAGAAGGTAAGCAACAAGGTGCGGATATGGGCGCCATCAACATCAGCATCGGTCATGATTATGATGCGGTGATAACGTAGTTTGTCTGGATCAAACTCTTCACGACCGATACCACAACCCAGGGCGGTGATGAGTGTTCCCACCTCTGCAGATGAGAGCATCTTGTCAAAGCGGGCCTTCTCCACATTCAGTATCTTGCCCTTGAGCGGCAGGATAGCCTGACTTCTGCGGTCCCTACCCTGTTTGGCGGAACCCCCTGCGGAGTCACCCTCCACCAGGTAGATCTCTGATAGTGCTGGATCTTTTTCCTGACAATCAGCCAGTTTTCCAGGAAGCCCGGCAATATCCAGGACCCCTTTGCGGCGAGTCATCTCCCGCGCCTTGCGCGCCGCCTCTCTAGCTCGCGCCGCATCCACCATCTTCCCGGCGATGGCCTTGGAGTCTGATGGGTTCTCCAACAGGAAGTCATTCAGGCTTTCCGCCAATAACGCCTCCACAATACCCTTGACCTCGGAAGATACCAGCTTGTCTTTGGTCTGGGATGAAAATTTTGGATCTGGAACCTTTACTGACAACACCGCAGTAAGTCCCTCACGTGCGTCATCACCCGTGGTATTGACCTTCTGTTTCTTGGCCAGGCCCTCTCTTTCGATGTACTGGTTCAAGGTCCTGGTCAGACCAGCCCTGAACCCAGCCAGATGGGTACCACCATCGCGTTGCGGAATATTGTTGGTAAAACAGAAGATGCTCTCCTGATAGGACTCATTCCACTGCATGGCAAGCTCTACACCAACATCATTACGCTCGGTACTGAAGTAAAACACCTTCTCATGCATGGGGGTCTTGTTTCGGTTCAGATGCTCCACAAAGGCCTTGATGCCACCCTTATACTCAAAGGTATCACTCCTCTCTTTCGCTTCTTCTGTCAGTACGATCCTTACCCCGGAGTTAAGGAAAGAGAGCTCGCGCAGTCTTTTTGCCAGGATGTCGTAGTGAAACTCACGATCAGTAAAGATCTCTGAGCTTGGTTTAAACCAGATTTCGGTGCCGGTCTTATCCGTATCACCTACTACCGCCAGGGGCGCATTCGGCTCGCCCAAGGTATATTCCTGCTGATGTATCTTGCCATTACGCTTAATTGTAAGCCTCAAACTGCTGGAAAGCGCATTTACTACAGATACACCTACACCATGCAGCCCTCCAGATACCTTGTATGAATTATCATCAAACTTTCCGCCGGCATGCAGCACCGTCATAATCACTTCGGCAGCAGACTTATTCTCCTCAGCATGAATATCCACCGGTATACCGCGACCATTATCACTTACGGATATAGACTGATCCTCGTTAATGGTCACATTAATCTCGGAGCAGTGTCCGGCCAGAGCCTCATCGATGGAGTTATCCACCACCTCAAACACCATGTGGTGCAGGCCAGTACCGTCATCGGTGTCGCCAATATACATACCAGGACGCTTGCGCACCGCATCCAGGCCTTTAAGTACCTTGATATTTGTTGAGTCGTAACTCATCCACTACTCCCGAAAAGTTCGCAGGTATTATACACGGCTACAGAATACGATGCTGATATTTGTCGACCTATCCGGCCGCAACAATGCCTTGTTCCACGTGGAACACCCTGGAGAACCCGCTGCTGCTATCCGCGATGTTATCCACCCCGGTTATTATGGTCTGATTACCCATTTGTTGTAGATACTCAAGTAGACTTTGCCTATTGGTGTGGTCAAGTTCTGATGTTAAATCATCAATCAGGATAATGGTGTCAGTGCCCGCCAGCTCACTGGCGAGCTCAACCTGCGCCAGGTGCATGGCCACGACCAGCATCTTTTGCTGACCCCTGGATGCGACCTTTTCGACTTTTTGTTTGTTCAGTTGTATCGACAGGTCAGCCCGATGAGGTCCATATCTGGTGTAACCGGCAAGCATGTCACCCTTACGCGTACTGTCCAGGGTTTGCTCCAGATCACAGTTATCTGACCATCCACGGACCCAATCAACCTGGAGATGTTCCATTTTTAATAGCTGCATGGATAGTTTTTTGATCTTACACGCAAGCTCTTTGTAGTAGTTTTCTCGATAATTATTGACTGCATTGCCAGATTCGATCAATTCTCGGTCCCAACTGTGGTTGAATTTACCTCTTTGGCGTAGTGCTGCGTTTCTCTGTTTCAGGCAGCGGGCGAACCTTTCAAAGGTTTGTCTGAAATTTTGTTCCACGTGGAACACTCCCCAATCCAGAAATCTTCTTCTGTACTGTGGGCCGCGTTCAAGGATTTCATGTGAGTTGGGGGTTATGACTGTAAGTGGAAGCGCGCGTGCCAGATCTGACATTCTGTTGATGGTCTTTCCATTTAACCTTGCCTGGGTAACGCTCTGTTGTTTAATTAAGCCAATAATTTGTTTCTGAGTTTCGTTTTTTGTACTAATGAAGAGACTTAGTTGTTTCTCTCCTCTCCTAATCAGCTGCCCACGGTCTGACTTACGGAAAGATCTGCCCCTGGCTAGTAGATATATGGCCTCAAGAACACTGGTCTTGCCAGATCCATTCGCGCCCCAGATCATGTTTAGTCCCGGCGCTGGGGCAATCTCCAGCTGTTCGATTAGGCGAAAGTTATTAATTTTGAGCTGGGTAATTGCCATCGCGCTGATGCGTCTCTAGTTACATCTCGGTAACTCTTTGTAAACGTCAGGTTTTGCCCTCTATGTTATATGCGCATTGGCATAACGACATATCTACTGCTATCACTCTCCTGTGCTCTGATCAGGCAACTGCTGTTTTCATCCTTAAGTTCGAGGACTACATTGTCTTCATCTATTACGGAAAGTACTTCTATCAGATAGCCAACATTGAAGCCTATAACCAGTTTCTCGCCAGCATAATCAATTTCCAGCTCTTCCTTTGCCTCTTCCTGTTCTGGATTATGTGCGAGTAGTTCCAGATTGTCCGGCTCGAAATTAAACCGTATACCGCGATATTTCTCATTTGAGAGGATGGATGTCCTTTGCAGCGCCTGGCGCATGCCTTCACGGTCTACCACAACCTGTTTATCAGTCCCCATCGGTACAACTTTCTGATAGTCAGGAAATTTCCCATCAATAAGTTTAGAGGTAAAAATGGTTTTCCCCATGATGATTCTGATGTTGTTGGAACCTACCTCTATGGCCACCTCACGTTCGCTATCTTCCAACATTCTGCCAAGTTCAAGTACTGCCTTTCTGGGCACTATGATCTGAAAGTCCTCATCTCCCGCCACTCCTTCACTCACTTCACTCATAGCTAATCGGTGACCATCAGTTGCAACAGAGCGCAGTACTCCATCCTTCATCTCAAGTAGCAATCCGTTCAGATAGTAACGAACATCCTGTTGTGCCATAGCAAACTGAGTCTTCTCGATCAGGCGTTTTAGTATCCTCTCTGGCGCCTTTATACCCTTGATGGCTCCCTCCATTTCTATAGCCGGGTAATCCTTTGCCGGTAGAATCCCTAGGGTAAATCTACTTCTCCCTGCCATGATCACTGCCTTTTCTCCCTGTATATCCATGGATATCTCAGAGTTATCCGGTAGGGCTCGGCATATATCTATTAGCTTGCGTGCAGGAAGGGTGAAGTCCATCTCTTCCCCCTTAGTCACTGTGGCCTCTGTTTTGAGTTCTACCTCAAGATCTGTTGCTGTTATCCTGAGTTTGTTCTGATCAGCATTGATCAGTATGTTGGCAAGAATAGGTAAGGTTTGTCTCTTTTCCACTACCCCTCCTACCATCATCAGGGGCTTGAGTAACTCTTCTCTGTTTGTGACTATTTTCATGTTTAAGCTCTCTTAAACAAATATAAGATATTTATATTTAGTTATTACTATTAGTGTTGTTGATAACTACAATAAACAGTTGTTTTTTATTTAATTTCCGTATGTTACAGCCACTAATACTTGTTAGTAACTGCCTAATCCTTGGTTAACCATCGGTAGTAACCTGTGGATAACTATAGGGTTCTTTTCGCCTTAGATTTTATCCACAGTTTCTACACATCAACTTGTAAGAGTTCTAAACAGGTTTCCATAATCCTCATCTACGCGGTGGTCACTCTCCTTTAGCTCTGCGATCTTCCGTGTGGCGTAGAGTACAGTGGTGTGATCTCGACCCCCGAACGCACTTCCAATCTCTGGAAGGCTGTGGTTTGTGAGCTCTTTTGCCAGGGACATCGCAATCTGACGCGGCCTGGCAATAGTCCTACTTCTGGTGCTGGATAGAAGCTCTGATGTTCGAATCTTATAGTATTCTGCTACAGTCTTCTGGATGTTTTCGATCGTCACCAGCTTATCCTGAGCGGCCAGCATATCCCGCAATGCCTCTTTTGCAAACTCTAATGTTATTGGCCGACCGGTAAATTCTGCATTTGCCACTATGCGTCTTAGTGCCCCCTCCAACTCGCGGATGTTTGATCTGACCCGGTTGCCGATGAAGAAGGCTACCTCGTTGGGGAAGTCTACACCAAACAGTTGAACCGCCTTGCCCTTAATAATGGCAACCCTGGTCTCCAGGTCAGGTGGCTCAATAGCCACGGTTAGCCCCCAACCGAAACGGGACCTTAACCGCTCTTCCAGCCCTGTTACTTCCTTGGGGAAACGGTCACTGGTGAGGATAATTTGCTGTTTGGACTCAAACAGGGCATTGAAGGTGTGAAAGAACTCCTCCTGTGAGCGCTCTTTCCCGGCGAAGAACTGCACGTCATCAATAAGCAGTGCATTTACAGACCTGTATTCGCGTTTAAAATCATCGATTTTGTTGTGTTGTAAAGCCCTTACCATGGCGGAAACAAAACCCTCTGAATGTTTGTACAGGACCGTGGCAGAGGGGTTTCTCTTCAGGATTGAGTTACCTATGGCGTGCATCAGATGGGTCTTGCCGAGACCTACGCCGCCATAAATAAACAGTGGGTTATAGGCCTGGCCTGGATTTCCCCCAATCTGGATGGATGCCGCTCTGGCCAGCTGGTTGGATTTGCCTTCAACAAAGGTATCGAACACAAAGTCTGGGTTTAGATTGCTTTTAACCTGTGGCCGTAATCGGTTTTGGCTCTCCTTAATCTGGCTGCTTTCCGGCTCGCTCTGGCGTCTACTACCACCTATACCTATGGTGACTTGATTGATCCGGCCGTTGGAGATCTGCTCCAGGTGCAGGGTAATCTGTTCTTGATAGTGATTCTTGACCCAGTCTAGAACGAATTTGTTGGGGGCGAACAGCATCAGCTCTGTACCCTCTTCATCTGCCTGCAGAGGCCGAATCCATGTGTTGAATTCCTGATCAGAGAGCTCGCTTTCCAGATGCTCTATGCATCTATTCCATAGAGTCACAGTGCTTCCCCGCTACTGTTGCTAAGTTTCTTCAAATTTATTCTCGTACAACCCACTCAGGTTTTTTGGTTTTAGGGTGGAATTTATTCAGCATCTGAGTCTACATAAAAGTATAAAAGTTATCCACAGCTTCGGATTAGTTGTGCATCGTTCTCACGCAATGGCTTCTAGCTGACCGCATTTGGTAGATTTTGTGTGTATTCATATAGATACAATACGTACAGGGTATTTATTGTATGGGTATTGGTGCTATCAGGTTAAAAGCCAGATGGTAGATTAGGGTGTAATTTATATTGACATGGGTGCACTTATCAAAGTACTCTAAGCGCCTTTTTTTCCAGGCCTTTTAGCAATTTCTGCTAGTGGCCATAATTTTTGGTGGATCGGCATGAAAAGAACATTTCAACCCAGTACTCTAAAGCGGGCACGCACCCACGGTTTTCGCGCACGTATGGCAACACGCAATGGCCGTAAGGTCATCAACGCCCGTCGCGCCAAAGGCCGAGCTAGATTGACCCCGTAAATATTTGTTTTCCGTGCTGATCAAGAAGGCAGGCTTTCCCCGTGATAGCAGGCTTTTGCAGCCAGCACAGTATCGATCGGTTTTTCAGCGTCCAATTAAGAGTACAGATGACTGTTTTACGGTACTCTGTCGTTCCACATGCCGCGCAACGCCCAGACTTGGTCTGGCCGTATCCAAGAAGTATGCACGTCTGGCCGTGGACAGAAACCGTATTAAAAGAGTTATACGCGAGAGCTTTCGCCACCACGGGGAAGGATTGGGCGGGATTGATTGTGTGGTGCTCAATCGAAAGGGCACTGGCAGTATGAGTAACACGCTTCTGTCTGATTCCCTTAGCCGCCATTGGAAAAGGCTGCAAAAAAAGGTCGCCTCTGACAAGGGCTAGTCGTTACTCGATCTGGAAAGCCAAAGTTACTACTAGCCTCTTCATATTTTTTACTTAAAGTTATCTGAGACCGTACATGGATAATCTGCGCCTTATCTTGGTATTCGCCCTGGTTCTAGTTTCTATGCTGTTGTGGCAGGCTTGGCAGGAGGATTATGGACCCGCATCCGCCGAGCCCACTGCAATCGGGACCCAAACCCAGCAGGTACCAGCAATATCGGATACCCCGGTAACGACTGGTTCTGGCGCAACATCGGTACCGGATATCAAGGTCACCAGCAGCAACAGCCCTCAGGTCAAGGCGGAGATGCCGGCGGTTGCCAGCGCGGCTTCCACACCCGGAGTATCCATCTCGGTTCAGACAGATCTGTTCCGTCTGGATATAGATACCAAGGGCGGTACCGTCAAGAACATGTTCCTGATGGATTATCCGTTGACTCTGGAGAACCCGGAAGAGAAATTTCAGCTGATGCGCGGGCAAAGCCCGGGGCTGTTTATCGCCCAGTCCGGCTTGATCGGTACAGATAAGGCGTTGGCGCCATCCCATGAGAGTCAGTACTCCGTGAGCAGTGATAGCTTTGAGATGGAGCAGGGCAAGGATAGCCTCACTGTGAATCTGGATTGGTCACACCCCAGTGGGGTAGTGGTCACCAAGCGCTATATCTTTACCCGCGGTTCTTACCGGGTGCAGGTGCAGCACATCGTGAAGAACGGCTCCGACCAGCCCTGGTCCGGACGTGAGTACAAGCAGTTGCAACGCAGCCCGGATGCAGAGAGCGGTAGTGCCTTCATGTACACCTACACCGGCGCCGCCATCTACACCCCGGACAACAAGTATGAGAAAGTCGCCTTCGATGATATGGAGGAGGCCAAGCTTAGCCTGGATGTAAAGGGTGGCTGGATCGCCATGCTGCAACACTACTTCATCGGCTCCTGGGTTCCGCAGCCGGATGAGGAGAACCACTTTTATACCGAGGTATACTCTGGTGAGCGCTATGCCGTGGGCTCATATACCCCGTCGGTGACAGTGGCCAAGGGTGCAGACTATACCTTCAACAGTTCACTGGTTGCGGGACCAAAACTACAAAATGAGCTGAAAGAGATCGCCCCGGGTTTGGAGCTGACGGTGGACTACGGCTGGTTGACCATCCTGGCCCAACCCATCTTCTGGCTGTTGGGTAAGATACATTCCCTGGTTGGTAACTGGGGCTGGTCTATCATCTTCCTGACCATGCTGATCAAGCTGGCCTTCTTCAAGTTGTCCGAGGCCAGCTACAAATCCATGGCCAACATGCGGCGGATGACCCCGCGCATGACCGCACTGAAAGAGCGTTTCGGTGATGACAAGCAGGCCCTGAATCAGGCCATGATGGATCTGTATAAAAAAGAGAAGATCAACCCCCTGGGTGGTTGTCTCCCCATACTGGTGCAGATTCCGGTGTTTATCGCCCTCTACTGGGTGTTGTTGGAGAGCGTGGAACTGCGCCAGGCGCCGTTTATGTTCTGGCTGAACGACCTCTCTGTTAAGGACCCGTTCTATGTACTGCCGGTGATCATGGGTGTCTCCATGTTCATCCAGCAGAAGCTGAATCCACCACCACCCGATCCCATGCAGGCCAAGATCATGATGGCGTTGCCATTTATCTTTACCGTCATGTTCGCCACCTTCCCTGCCGGACTGGTGCTGTACTGGGTGGTCAACAATATCCTCTCCATCGCCCAGCAGTGGTACATCACCATGCAGATGGAAAAGGCCACCAAGGCCACAAAGTAAAACCAACCTGAGGCAAGTACTCCTTCCACATGATAAGTTAGGATACATCCAGTCAGAAAGTGGTTAGCTGCTAGGCGTGCGACCGCAGGACTAGCGGTAGCTAATTCAAGGGAGCACCCCAAATCAGCCAATGCTGCGTTGCACTCCTTGGAAAGGGCATGCCATTCCCTGCGGAATGCGCCTTGCCTTGGCTGATTTGGGAAGCTCTGTATCCTAACTTATCATGTGGAAGGAGTACTGACCTGTGACAGAGCAGGAGACCATAACCGCCATTGCCACCCCGCCAGGATATGGAGGGGTGGGCATAGTACGGGTCTCGGGTCCGGCCGTTTGCCGCATAACCACTGAGATCCTGGGTGGGATCCCCCAACCCAGACAGGCCGAGGTTGCGAATTTCCGCAACGCCGACGGCCACACCATCGATGGCGGCATCGCCCTGTTTTTCCCCAATCCCCACTCCTTTACCGGGGAAGATGTCTTAGAGCTGCAGGGCCATGGTGGCCCGGTGGTCATGGACCTGTTGTTGCAACGAGTGCTGGAGTTGGGTGCACGTCTGGCCCAGCCGGGCGAGTTCAGTCAGCGTGCCTTTCTTAATGGCAAGCTGGATCTGGCCCAGGCTGAGGCCATTGCCGACCTGATTGAATCTGGCACTGAGGCGGCGGCAAAACTGGCGGTGCGTTCCCTGGCAGGGGAGTTCTCAGACCGCATCAACATCCTGATACATGCCGTCACTCAACTGCGTATGTATGTGGAGGCGGCCATAGACTTTCCTGAGGAGGAGATAGACTTCCTGGCTGAGGGTAAAGTTAGTACTAACTTACGCGCCATCAAGGAACAGCTGGCGGATGTACAGAAAAGTGCCGCAGTGGGGCGATTGATGAGGGATGGACTTACCCTGGTGATTGCCGGCCCACCCAATGCCGGAAAATCCAGTATTATGAACCGGCTCTCAGGACGGGATACTGCCATAGTCACCGATGTCCCCGGCACCACCCGTGACCTACTGAAAGAGCAGATCCAGATCGATGGCCTGCCCCTGCACCTGATTGATACCGCCGGTCTGCGCGATAGTGCCGACCAGGTGGAGCGGGAGGGCATCCGCCGAGCCCGAGAACAGATCGCCAATGCCGATCGGGTGTTGTGGGTGTTCGATGATCAGGTCGATCCGCAGCATGCGGCATTCGAGCATAGCAGTCTGCCGTCGGACGTACCTGTAACCTTCATCCGCAACAAGATAGATCTCACCGGTCGGGAGCAGTCTGTTACTGAGACCGACAATGGTGCTGAAATTGCCATCTCCGCCCATAGTGACGAGGGTATCAACCTGCTGCGGGAGTATCTGAAACAGAGCGTGGGTTTCCATGGTGTGCAGGAGGGGGAGTTTCTGGCCCGACGTCGTCATCTGGATGCCCTGGAGCGGGCGGCCCAGCATCTGCTCGTTGGAGAGCAGGCCTTAGACCGTACCGGTTCAGGTGAACTTTTAGCGGAAGATCTGCGTCAGGTCCAGATGGCTCTGTCCGAGATCACCGGAGAGTTCACCGCCGATGACCTGCTGGGTGAGATCTTCTCCAGCTTTTGTATTGGTAAATAGTTTTATATTCCAAGGCATCGGCTTTTTAAAACTAACCCCCCCCAGCCCTCACTACGGACATATACGGCAAATTGCCGTATTTCTGCTGAATTAGACAGCCGTATAAACACGGTTCCCGTGTGGTATTAAGTCTGGTAGTCTGTTGATTCAAAGGAAATAAAAATCACAGGGAGCAGGTTGTTGATTTCTCAAATGAATAATATCCCCCGTACATCAAACGCACATGGCTGCGTTTGTAACACGGCCATGTGCTATTGATTTAACTGTTAGGTGAATAATGTGTTTGAGGAATCGCTACTAATTTGGGCAGCAAACGCATTACTAGCAATTCATATGTTGTTTGTAATTTTCATGGTCGGTGGCCAAATCTTAATTTACCTAGGTCATTTCATGCAGTGGTTGTGGGTAAGAAATCCATGGTTCCGAGTCTTTCATCTTATTGGAATTGGGGTCGTGGTACTTCAGTCCTGGGTAGGCGTTTTATGTCCACTGACTATCTGGGAAATGGCGCTTAGAGAAAGGGCTGGTACTGAAACTTATTCAGGCTCATTTATCCAGCATTGGCTTCAGTCTTTGCTTTACTACAGCGCGCCAGAATGGGTGTTTATAATGTGCTACACGTTGTTTGGAAGTTTAGTTTTAGCAAGCTGGTTCATTGTGCGTCCTAATAGCTTTTCAAAAGGCCACAATGGTGCAATCACCTAACAAGTTGCTGCAGTTCGTTCCGGCGCTTCGCGCCTCCACCGGACAGACAAAGCGCCGCGCCTTTTGTGCATTTGCTTCGCAAATTGTTACACAAAAAGCACGTCACTTTGCCTGCCGCTGAGCAAGGCGTTAGGCTATATGAAGAGATTTCCAAACATAAATGAAATTTCACCTAGCGAGTTTGAATTACAAGTTCGAGCTTGGCTTGTATCTGTTTCTGAATCATTAGAATCATTTACAGCCACGCATCTTGAAGCTTTGCCGGCATCTGATGGGCAGTACGAGATTGATGTTGTGGCACGGTTTAAAGCGTTTGGCGGTGCAAACTTCCTCGTCATAGTTGAATGTAAAAAGCATAAAAACCCAATTAAGCGAGAGTTAGTTCAGGCACTTTACGCAAAGAAGCAATCATTAGGTGCACAAAAAGCCATGCTGGTTAGTACGGCAGATTTCCAATCTGGAGCAAAGGAGTATGCCCAAAAGCATGGTATAGCATTGGTTCAAATAGTAAGTGGAAGTGCAATGTATGTTCAGGCGAATGCCGCTCGCAGAATAACTGCTCCAGCGGAGTCAGCAGAAAACTATGCAGGTTTTTACTATTCGCCCATACCTGGTTTGCTAATGCAGCCATTTACATCGGGAAAAAACTATGGAATCTGTGATTTCTTTAGGCAAGAGTAGAAAGCCTAACAAGAAAATCGTGCGGGACAAACTGCTACGCAGTTTGCCCCACATTTAGGCGTTAGATTTATGAAGGTAAGAATGAATAATTCTGTATTTCGCCATATTGCAATATTGTTGGCATTTATTCTCTCTGGGTGTGCTACTCCTAATCTTGATAGAGCGTATTCAACCAAGGAAACCTCGAATAATGGTGTAATAATAGCTTCCCTTACAAAAACTGGTCATGGCCATTGGCCCCCCGGCTACAACTTTAAAAATATTGATGGGTCAAATAAAGGTATCCTCAAATTTGATCAAGATATGTTTGATAGGATTACTAGTGATTATTCTGGTCTAGATGGGAAATTAATCGTATTAGAATTACCTGCTGGTGAGTATCAAATATATAGGTGGTTCATAAGTCAGGGCTATATAGGCTTGGAGTCCGTAGATGGTTTTGATATACGTTTTACTGTAGAGCCAGGAAAAGCCTTCTATATTGGTGAGCTAAATAATGATAGAGATGCAGGAGGCTTACTTGGCATGGGTTTAGGGCGGATGAGTTTCAATGTTAAAGATGGCAGAGGCAGGGATCTTAAAGTAGTAGAAAAACTGTACCCTAATTTGGCTTCCACTGATATTCAAACCAACCTAATGAGCGTTGTTAGTTTAGGTAGAAAATAAAATCTAACCAGGCCTTGCATCGGACACAGTCGCTGACGCGCCTGCTCCGCTGAAGGTTAACAATAGGGGATAGACCACGGTTTGTGACAACCAAACCTAGAACGGCAAAGAAAACCGTGTTCTGCCCCCTATTGTTCTTTGTCTGTGCTATGACTGGTATAATGACGCAATTTACAACCCCTGGCTGGACATTACTATGAATGATTGGATCAATTACAAAACTAACCCTTTGCACGGTGTCAGTTTAAAAAACTTATTGATCGAAATGGTAGACCACTACGGTTTTGATATTCTCTTTGCCTATTTAAACATCAATTGTTTTAAGACCAATCCGAGCATAGATTCCAGTGTGAAGTTTCTTAAAAAAACTGATTGGGCGCGTGAAAAAGTTGAAGCTTTCTATTTGTATGAATTTAAAAACCTACCTAGGGCATCTGCCGAACAGTTTGCATTGCCACCTAGAGATCGCATTGTTCCAGAAGATCAAAAGCCAGGTGAGCCTACAGAACTGAGTTTGGAAGATGCTGAGCAGTTACGCGAAAAGCGCGCGAAGAAATCGGCTGCACGAGACCAGAGTACTGATGACCACTCGGGCTCGGGTAAGAGATTTGGCGGTCAACGAAGTGGGCATTCAAACAATCGGGAAAATAATCGTGCGCGGGAGGGTGACCATGAATCGTCGAATTCTCCAGGCGCCTCAGTTGAGGGTAAAGTAGACCCATGGGCGAAGTGGAAAAAATAATTAGAGTTCTGAATAATCGGGGTCAGATCAGAATGACACTTACCTAAGCTTTTTAGGATGTTCATTTAACCGTATTTCAGACTGAGCCACCCCCCCCTAGATTCCGTAAGTAATTTGTACGGTTTTTGGGATTTTTTCTACAGTCTTGTTAAGTGTAAAAGATGGCTATGAGATCAATTGTACTAGTACTGCAACTACTTCTTCTCAGTGAAGCTTTTGCTTCTGATGACATTGATTGTGAAAACCTAATCACCACCATTGAGATTAATGCATGTATAGCGCAGGAAGTTGAGATTGCTGAGGGAACACTAAACAAGTATTTTTTAGCGAGTATTCATCAGAATTCAAATGATCAAGAAGTCATCAAGTTAGTGCGTAAATCGCAGGAGACTTGGAAGCAATATCGTGAAGAGCATTGTAGTGCTATATATCAAATGTGGATTGAAGGAACTATAAGAGGTGCAATGTATGCTCAGTGCAAACTCCAGCTCACTAAAGATCGCACATATGAACTATGGCGCTCATATCTTACGTATATAGACTCAACACCACCGGTATTGCCAGAGCCAAAATGAGAAAATCATTTAACAAAAAACTGCACGCGACAAATTCTTGTCCTTCGGATACAAAATTACGCATGGGTTAAACGTTGCGGATGTAGGAATAACTGCAAAATAACATCATTGCTATCCCGTTAACTAAAATCCGTCATACCGGGCTTGACCCGGTATCCAGTAAGTCTTT
>CAZVME010000024.1:0-40819 GCA_964628835.1 uncultured Gammaproteobacteria bacterium
CCACAAATGACTCAAGACAAGGCGCAGTCCGCAGTTAATGGTTGCTCCCTTAATAAGGGCTGGAACGCAGGATTGAGTCATTTGTGGGCCTCCCTCTGGGCGCGGCGAGATGCCGTCATCTGCGGCGTTGCGTCTCTTGAAAAGGGCATGCCATTCCCTGCAAGACGCGCCTTGCAGCTAACGGCTTCTCGCCACGCTGATATGTGCCCTTTATACGTTACAGTACACTAGAGTATTGGTATTATCCGTGGTCTTTGCCAAAGACGTAGCGGCATCTCTCCAGTTTGTGCAGGCGGCGTAAGCCCCCAGGCCCCATTTGAGGATACCACTGCCGTCTCGCTGTCCCTGTAGAGGTATAAAGATGCGCCCGAGTAAACACTCCCCATTCACACCATTGACCCAGAGCCGTCTGAACGAAAGCCTGAGCAGTCTCCCGCCCCTGACCATGGATGCAGAGGGGATCGCCCACGATTTCAGGCGTTATTTCTGCCGCACCCTGGGGCGCGACAGAGACTGCAACAGTACACACTACCCCTACACCGCCCTGGCCATGGCCGTAAGAGACCGCCTGATGGAGCGCTGGCAGAACACCCAGCGCGCCTACCAGGAAGCCGACAGCAAACGCACCTACTATATATCCCTGGAGTTTCTCATGGGTCGGGCCTTAGGTAACAGCGTCCTCAATCTGGGACTGGGAGACGCGGTGGAACAGGGCCTGTACGAACTGGGTCTGGTACTGGAGGAGATTGCGGAGAACGAGCCGGACGCCGGGCTGGGCAACGGTGGCCTAGGTCGTCTGGCCGCCTGCTTCCTGGATAGCTGCGCCACACTGCAACTGCCGGTGAATGGCTATGGCATCCGCTACGAGTACGGCATGTTCCGCCAGGCCATCCAGGAGGGGCATCAGGTGGAGGAGCCGGACCACTGGCTGCGCAACGGCAATCCATGGGAGGTAGAACGCCCTGAGTTTACCCAGAGGGTCCGATTTGGCGGCTACACCGAGATCATGCCGCGCTGGGCCGACAAGATGGATGTGCGCTGGCTGGAGACCAATGACGTACTGGCTGTCCCCTACGATGTGCCCATCCCCGGTTATAAAAATGACACGGTAAACACCCTGCGCCTGTGGAAGGCCGCGGCAACCGATGAATTCGATCTGAATGAATTTAACGCCGGCAGTTACACCGAATCAATGGAGACCAAGAATGCCGCCGAACACATCACCATGGTGCTCTACCCCAACGATGCCAGCGAATCCGGCAAGGAGTTGCGCCTGCGCCAACAATATTTTCTGGCCTCGGCCAGCCTGCAGGACGTATTCAGAAGATGGAAGCTGGACCACGGAAACGACTTCTCCGAATTTGCCCAGAAGAACTGCTTTCAACTGAACGATACCCATCCGGCCATAGCAGTGGCAGAGCTGATGCGGTTGCTGGTGGACCACGAAAGCCTGGGCTGGGACACGGCCTGGAAGATAACCAAAAACACCATGGCCTACACCAATCACACCCTATTGCCGGAGGCCCTGGAAAAATGGGCGGTACGCATGTTTGAGCACCTGCTCCCCAGACCGTTGCAGATCATCTATGAGATCAATGCCCGCTTCCTGAGCGAGGTGGCAAACCGCTGGCCGGGAGACACCGGCCGCCAGCAGCGCATGTCCATAATTGAGGAGGGCAACGAGCCCCAGGTACGCATGGCGTTCCTGGCCATTGTTGGCAGCTTTTCGGTAAACGGGGTGGCCGCACTCCACTCCGAGTTGTTGAAGCAGGGACTGTTCCACGACTTCTACGAACTGTGGCCGGAGAAGTTCAACAACAAGACCAATGGCGTCACCCAACGGCGCTGGCTTGCGGCCTGCAACCCACCACTGAGGAAGTTACTGAGTTCCAGCATTGGTGATGACTGGATTGCTGACCTGAGCCAGTTGCACAAACTCACCGATCACATAGACGACCCAAAGTTTCGCCACCAGTGGATCCTGGCAAAACAGCAGAACAAGGCGCGACTGGCGCAACTGGTGTTACGGGAGTGCGACATCCAGTTCAATATTGACGCCCTGTTTGACGTACAGGTCAAACGCATCCACGAATATAAGCGCCAACTCCTCAACCTGCTGCATGTAATCCACCTCTATGCCAGAATCAAGGCGGGTGATACCACAGCCTGGACCCCGCGCTGCGTCCTGTTTGGCGGCAAGGCGGCACCCGGCTATTTCCAAGCCAAGCTGATTATAAAACTGATCAACAATGTGGCCCATGTGGTCAACAATGACCCAGCGGTTGGCGACCTGCTCAAGGTGGCCTTTCTCCCCGACTACCGGGTCTCCGCCATGGAGGTGATCTGCCCCGGAACCGATCTGTCCGAGCAGATATCCACCGCCGGCAAAGAGGCCTCCGGCACCGGCAATATGAAATTTATGATGAACGGCGCTCTTACTATCGGCACCCTGGACGGTGCCAACATAGAGATCCGTGAAGAGGTGGGCGCAGAGAACTTTTTCCTGTTTGGGCTGACCGCCGAGCAGGTGCAGGAGATGCAGCCGCAGTACAATCCTGAGGCCATCATCCATGCCGACCCCAATCTGTCACGGGTTATGAAACTGCTGGAGAAGTGCCACTTTAACCAGCAGGAACCGGGACTGTTCGACCCCGTTACCAACTCAATCCGCAGTCCGCACGATCCCTGGATGGTGGCAGCAGACTTCACCAGCTACCTGGAGGCCCAGGAACAGGCCGCCAGCATGTATCGCGATCACGAATCCTGGGTCACCAGCAGTATACTAAACAGCGCCTTCAGTGGCCGCTTCTCCACCGACCGCACCATATATGAATATAACCACAACATTTGGAAGCTAAAACCGGTGCCATCCCTACCGCTATAGCGAGGAGAGAAAAGTGACTTCTGCGCCAGAAGATACAGGACAACCCACATGAGAATGATCTGACTGATGATCAAAGCCGTACGGATTAAGGACCTGCAAATTGGGATGTATGTAATCATCCCAGGCGCCTGGATGAACCATCCATTCACCCTCAATCAGTTTCGGATCAGAAGCCAAAAACAGATCAGGGTGATGGGAGAGCATGGCCTGCATGAATTGGAGGTGGACTTTAGCAAGAGCCGTGTTCCAGGCAATTTTCTGGATGAAGAGGTTCAAGCGAAACCAGATCACCCAGAGCAGATAGCGATGAAGGCCCCGGCCAAATGGAGGCCCGAGAGCCTGGTGCCGACGGCGCTGATGGAGGCCATTGATGACAAGCGATTGGACCCCCTCGCCAAGGCCAAGGCGGTGTACCAAAACTCACTGGAGATGATGTCGCGTCTGCTGGAGAGCCCCACGGCAGAGAACATCCATACCAGCAAGGACGCCATCAAATCCATCACCAACCTGATTCTGTCGGACGATGACACCGCGTACAATATGCTGCGCATAACCACCCACGACTTTTACACCTACACCCATTCGGTGAATGTGGGCGTCACCGCCATCATGCTGGCAAAAGAGCTGTTCCGAAATTCAGACCGCCACGACCTGGGGGAACTGGGTGCGGGGTTTTTTCTGCACGACCTGGGCAAGGTTAATGTGGACTCCAGAATCATCAATAAACCGGCCCGCCTCAATGAGGAGGAGATGAACCAGATACGCACCCACCCATACCAGGGCTACAAGATCCTGAAAGATGCCAACGCCCTGTCCGAGGAGTGCAAATACATCGTGCTACAGCATCATGAACTGTACGACGGAACCGGTTATCCCAAGCATCTGCAGGGTGACGAGATCCACGTCTATGGACGCATCTGCTGCCTGGCGGACGTGTTCGAGGCCCTCACCGCAGAGCGTTCCTACAAGCAGTCCCTACCCAGGTTTGATGCCCTGAAACTGATGCGGGACGAGATGCCAAACCACTTCAACCGGGAGATGCTCAACGCCTTCGTCCTGTTATTCAAGTAGGCTCACAACGACTACCATCCTCAATTAGCGCATCCCCCGTTCCGACTTTATCCGCTCATAGGCCTGGCGGATCTCGTGGGTCTTCTTCGCCGCCATCTTCATCATCTCTTCCGGCAGACCCTTAGACACCAGCTTGTCCGGGTGGTGCTGACTCAGCAGGCGGCGGTAGGCCCGTTTCACCTCGGCATCACTGCTGTCAGATGAAATGGTGAGGATGGCGTAGGCGTCTTGCAGTGAGGGGCCAGCAGGCTTAGCGGCCGTCCTGCCACCGGCGCCGGTATAATGCCTTTCGGCCTGTATCATCTGCTCCAGACGCCGGAACAACGACTCCGGCACATGCAGATGCTGACAGATATGTAACAGCAGACTCTCTTCCGCCCGATGCAGAACCCCATCGGCATAGGCCGCCTGCAGCTGTATCTCCATGAACATCTGGATCAGGGTCTGGCGTCGGTGACACTCCTGGCGAAACTGCTCCAGCACGTCATCCAGGGGAAAATCTGATTTTTTACCCTGATCAAACAAGCGGATGGCGGTCTGGCGCAACTCCTGGGGCAGGTCCATCTGCACCATAACCGCACGCGCCATCTCTATCTCATCTTTGGATACCCGGCCATCGGCCTTGGCCAGATGCCCCATAACCGAGAATGTGGCGGTGAAAAAGGCGGTCTGCACCCGCTCCCGATCACCGGGATGCAGCGGTTCGAAGTCCTTAAGCCCACTCATGCCCCGGTCCAGGTTGTGTCCCAGCACCGCACCCAGAATGGCCCCCAGGGGACCACCCAGCATAAAACCGAAAGCCCCACCCAGCATTTTTCCCAACCAACTCAAGCTCTTTCTCCTGTCATATCACATAAAAACTACTACTAAACCCAACAATCTCGCTGGAAATGCAGCCAATTATAAGCGGTTCTGGAACAACCCGGTATCACCCATTCGATACTGGCATACAACTCACTCTGGTGTAATACTAATTACCGCAACCCCTGGTTAAAAACCTAGTTTCAAACTGCGAATGTTTATTCTGGGCATCCGTAATAATAACAGAGGAGCATACTGGAATGAGCAAACCAAATCCTGTCATCGGCAACTGGTATCAAACCGTTGAAGGAGAAGTTCTTGAGGTAGTAGCCCTGGACCTGGAAGAGCAGTCCATAGAGGTGCAGTTCTATGACGGAACAGTGGAGGAGTACGACACTGATACCTGGAAAGAGCTAATTGCAAGTAGCGCCGAGCCCCCCGAGGACTGGTCTGGATCGCTGGATATAAGCAAAGATGATTACGGCGTGGACCTGGATCGCCCCGCAGGTAATAACCACCATAACCCCATGAATGACCTGGATGACCTGGATGACCTGGATGACCTGGATGACACAGAGTAATGCCAAATTCAGCACCAGGCATGGTTAAAGTTTCTCCAAACTCCGCCGCTATATGGGTTGAGAGTTATGTCAGTAGACAAAATTTTGGAGGCTAGCCCAATGATCACCAAGTATGACATGGCATCTGGTGAACGGATGTATCAATCCGCGAAAAGAGAAGTAGAAACACTGATCTCTGTCCCATATGAACTGACTGGCCCTACCCCGGCAATCCAACTAGTCACGATTGAAAGTCAACCAGAGCCAGAGAAAATACCACCTGATCTAGCAACAGTTTCGGTCACTGAATTTCTAAACATAATCTGGTAATACAGTTTTCTATTCCCCCAACCTACACGGCTAAACAGCTGTGCAGGCGCCACAAATAACCGCACTCTCCCTTCACTTTACTACCGCCTTAAGTAAACATTCTCTAACACCCATTCACAGAGTACTCCTTAGTGCTGTTAGCCACTATTAACCCGGCAACAATATGTGCTATGTTCTGGGCTTGATGAATATCACGGACAAGACACAGTCCGCAACTAATGGATATCCTATTGGTAGATCTGTATAGCTACTGCTCCTGGCCTACGCCCATGTAGTCCACAGCAAACATGGGCATTCTTAAAACCACTAAACTATAGATGTAACCATTGCATGCTGATCTACTTGCCGCAGGAGTGCTACAGTGGCATTTTAATGCATTGCTGTAGACCAGAACACGACAGCTGAACATAACACAACTTGGTGCCGGGTTAATTAGTAAACACACCTAACTTTAGAGCGTGGGAGATGACAGGTAAGCCAACCGTATTTGTTATAGATGATGATGAAGCTGTGCGTGACTCTGTGCGCTGGCTTATATCATCCATTAATCTGGAGGTTAAGACCTTTTCTTCCGCACAGGAATTTCTTGACACTTTCGAGCCGGGACACACAGGGTGCCTGTTACTCGACATGCGAATGCCTGGCATGAGTGGCCTGGCACTACTGACTAAACTACGCAAATCAGGCTCAAAGATACCCACGATCTTTCTTACCGGCCATGGAGATGTACCTATGGCTGTACGTGCGCTGAAAGCAGGGGCCGTAGACTTCCTTGAAAAACCATATAACGACCAGGTGCTGCTCGACTGTATACACAAAGCTCTCGAACAGAGCGAACAAATCCATCAGCTGCGCGGGGAACAACACAGAGTCGATGATCTGTACGCAACATTAACTCCCCGAGAGCTGGAAGTAATGTCAATGATAGTTAAGGGCTTATCCAATAAGGCCATAAGCAGCAACCTATCTATAAGTATAAAAACTGTCGAGACACATCGGGCGCGGATTATGGATAAGATGGAAGCAGATTCGGTATCACACTTGGTGCGAATGGCAGTAACCCTGGAACAGCAAAACTAAACCCACACCAAATCAATTAGACTATAGCCTCCGGCCCCACCACCCATCCAGTATCCCATAAGAAAAGTAAGACAATGCACAACCAGGCATTGCGGCATAAGAGCTGGCCAGAATAGAGCCCACGCATGATTTGATGCTGTGTTGAACTTGCTGTAGTAAGGCATGCCAGTCTTTACCAGGTGTGCCTTGCCCCATTAGCAGGGCTAATGTTTTCCTTACTTTTCACATAGCCCACAACCAATTCCCATACCAAACAGACGCCAATATCAGGGTTTCCCCTGACACCCATAATAATTACCACTGATGGCACCTACGAATTCTCTCAATAATTTGGGTAATCAACCCCATTCTAACCCCGGCACAACTGCGCTAAAAATAGACTCGTAAGTGACAACACGCACCAGCACCTAAACAGTTGGCTTATAACATCTAGCCCAAAATTACTTCTGTAAAGGCTGAGCAACAGCAGTACCGTCACACACTGAGCCATTACAAATAAGACTATTCAAAGCTATCGCAACAGCATCATTGATAGCAAACAACAGAGGAGAGACCCTGATGAGAATACCCATCACACAGCACGCCCTGGTAGTGCTGTTACTCACTGGTATAACTGCTGATGCAAATGCTGCTAATACGGTTGCCAAGTACCAAATCACCGATTTCGCAATTGAAGCATCACTAACCGGGCAGCCGGGTGATCCCAAACAGGGACGAAATATAACCATACACCGAAAAAAGGGCAATTGTCTGGCCTGCCACCGCATGCCAATCCCAGAAATGATGGATCATGGATCCACCGGCACCGATTTGAAGGGTGTCGGAAGCAGGTTAAGTGAGGGGCAAATTCGGCTACGGATTATCGATCCCAAGCAACTCAACCCCATAACAATGATGCCAGCTTTCCACAGGACCGAAGGCCTGCACCGTGTAATGAAGAAGTTCGTGGATAAGCCGATTCTGTCCGCCCAAGAAGTGGAACATGTGGTCGCTTATTTGAAAACCCTCAAGTAACGATTCCTTAGGAGAAACTCAAATGTCTGAACCTATTTCCAAAACCACAGTGAGCCGACGCCAGTTCCTGTCTTATAGCGGCGCCACCGTAGCAGCCCTATCAGCAGTCGGTTTATTGCCAGGCCTGGCTTTCGCTACAGTCGAAGAGACGGAGACTCACATAAAAAAACTGGCTGGCGATAAAAAAATCCAGGAAGGAAAAGTCACAATCAAGCTGCCTAAAATTGCTGAAAACGGTAATACCGTTCCAGTAACCGTAACCGTAGACAGCCCTATGACTGACGCCAACCACGTCACCTCTATTCATCTGCTGGCAGAAAACAATCCTGCCCCTGATATTGCCATATTCCACTTCTCGCCAATGAGCGGAAAAGCAGAAATTTCAACGCGGATACGTCTCGCAAAGACCCAAAACGTAGTTGCGGTGGCACAGATGAACGACGGCTCAGTCTACATCGGCAAACAAACAGTCAAAGTCACAATCGGCGGCTGTGGCGGCTAACACAACAGAATTGGAGAAGTAATTATGGCTATAGCAAAAAAACCCAGAATCAAAGTACCTCGTAAGGTCAAGAAAGGCGAAGTATTCAAAATTGCGACCATCTTTCCTCACAAGATGGAGAGTGGTCGCAGAAAGGACAAGAAGACCGGCAAGGTGATTCCACGGCTAATCATCAACCTTTTTCAATGCCACTATAACGGCAAGCTCATACTAAAAACCGATATGCATGGAGCAGTCTCGGCCAACCCATATCTCTCTTTCAACTGTCGCGCAGAAGAAAGCGGCGAGCTGGTATTTATCTGGACGGAAGAGAACGGAAAAGAAATCACACTGAAGAAAGAAATCACCGTCAGCTAACACAGCTGCAGGAGAGCATTCGATGAAATCACTAAAGAAGACAGCCTCGACCTTATTACTATGCCTGGGAATTACAGGCATGGCATTGGCAAAGGCACCTGACCTGACAGATCCAGAAGTCAAAGATTACACCGACGGCCAGCGTTATACCGGCTTTGTAACTTCTGATCCTACCACCCGCGAGATGCAGTTAAACGATATCCAGAACCCATCAATGATGTGGGTTGAAAATGGTATTGAACTGTGGGACAAGGTTGAGGGGGAAGCTGAAAAATCTTGCGCCTCCTGCCATAAAGAGCCCTCATCCATGAAGGGTAAATCTACCACCTACCCCAAAGTTTCCAAGCAAAACGGTAAATTGATTACGGTAGAACACCAGATAAACGATTGCCGAACCCGACTGATGAAGGCCAAGGCATGGAAATGGGAATCTGACGAGATGCTCAGCATGAACGCTCTGGTTCGGATGCAATCTAAGGGCATGCCAATTCAGGTCAAGACCGATGGCAAGGCTGCGCCTTTCTATGCAAAAGGCAAGGCCTTTTATGAGCAGCGTCGCGGCACATTAGACATGGCCTGTGTCCACTGCCATGTGCTCAACCATGGTAAAAAAGTCCGCTCAGAACTTTTAAGCCAGGGTATGCCAAACGGTTTTCCAACATACCGCCTGAAATGGCAAAAATTGGGCTCACTGCATCGCCGCTTCCGTGGCTGCAATAAAAATATACGGGCAGAACCTTACAAGCAGGGCACACCAGAGTACACAGCTCTAGAACTGTACGTCATGTCGCGCGCCAACGGCATGCCAGTGGAGAGTCCCTCGGTACGTAAGTAGAAGTTGTTTAGTAGTACATGTAATTATCCGCACGCGGTGTGTGGCACCTCCTCCTCCTTACACCACCATCGCGCTGCGGACCTTTTCGCCAGATTGATCCAATGAGAGGCCCATAATGTTGACACGTAGAGATTTCTTGCAGGTTATGGCGGCAACTACCTGCGCTGGCTTAACGACATCTGGCCGTAATGCATATGCAATGAAATCAGGGATTAGCCAAGAAGATCTTCTGAATTTCAACTCGACCGGACAGGTCACCCTCTTAAATTTCACCGATATTCACGCGCAGCTAATGCCACTCCACTACCGGGAACCATCGGTAAATCTCGGCGTAGGAAATGCCTATGGCAAACCACCACATTTGACTGGCGAAACCATGCTCCGTCACTTTGGCCTACGCCCAGGTTCCCTTGAGGCCTACATGTTTACCAACCATGATTTTCAACGCCTTGCTGCAGAATATGGTCGCGTTGGCGGTTTGGCGCATATGGCTACCTTGATCAAGGCGATCAGAGCGGAGCGTCCGGGGCAGACTCTGCTAATAGACAACGGTGACACCTGGCAGGGCTCTTATACCTCACTGCAATCACGTGGCGCTGATATGGTGGAGGTGATGAATAGCCTTGGAGTTGATGCCATGACCGGCCACTGGGAGTTCACCTACGGCCAGGAGCGTGTTAAGGAGCTAATCGAAAAACTAAAATTCCCATTCCTCGCTGGCAATGTCGTGGACAATGAGTGGCAAGAGGCGGTATTTAAAGATACCGCCTTTTTTAAACGTGGTGGACTGAACATTGCGGTGATCGGCCAGGCATTCCCCTACACGCCGGTAGCCAACCCCCGCCACATGATTCCAGAGTGGTCGTTTGGCATCCGTGAAGAAGTCATTGCCGCGAATGTAAACAAGGCGCGTGCCGCAGGTGCCGACCTGGTTGTAGTTGCCAGCCATAACGGCTTTGACGTGGACCGTAAGCTGGCCAGCCGCATTGAAGGAATTGATGTTCTACTCACTGGACACACACACGATGCCATTCCAGCGGTCACCAAGGTCAATAATACCTTGCTGGTAGCAGCTGGTTCTCACGGTAAATTCCTTGCGCGCATTGATCTGGACGTGCGAAATCGCAAGGTTGCGGACTATAATTTTCGTCTCATTCCCATATTATCTGATGTCATTGAACCAGACACAGAGATTGCAGCTCTAGTCGAAAAGCTTCGAGCCCCCCATAGTGATTTCCTTAACACCGTACTGGGCCGCACCGAAAGCACCCTCTATCGCAGAGGTAATTTTAATGGCACTTTCGACAACCTCATTCTGGATGCAATCCAAAGCGAACGCGATACCGAAATCGCTTTATCACCAGGATTCCGCTGGGGCAGTTCATTGCCAGCAGGGCAGGAGATACGCATGGAGGATATATACAACCAGACAGCCATTACCTACCCAGCATGTTACCGCTCTGAGATGAACGGTCAGACACTGAAGGATATCCTGGAGGATGTTGCTGATAACCTATTTAACCCGGACCCATATTTTCAGCAAGGGGGAGATATGGTGCGGGTAGGTGGTATGAGTTATCACATTGACATTGCCCAACCTATCGGCAAACGCATCAGTAACATGCGCCTGATTAAAAGTGGAAAACCTATCGACTCCAATCGCAACTATATAGTAGGTGGTTGGGCCTCGGTAAATCCTGAGACGGTAGGACCGCCCATCTATGACTTAGTAGCCAACTATGTCAAACGGACGCAAAATATCAGGTTACAGCAAAATAGCAACATCAAGATCACGGGGTCCTAATGGACGCCATAGGCATGGACGTTACAGTGTTTGGCGCCGCGCTTGCCGGTATCCTCAGCTTCTTTTCTCCCTGCGTACTACCATTGGTCCCTGCCTATCTCTGTTTCCTTGGCGGGGCATCCATGGAAGATCTGACTCAGAAAGACAGCGTAGACCGGAAACTGGAACGGCGTGTTTTTACATCTGCCATTTTTTTTGTAGTTGGCTTCAGTACAGTCTTTGTTATTTTTGGGGCCACCGCCACCATATTGAGTCAATTCGTAGCCCAGAATATGATTATTATAAGCCGTTTTGCCGGCGTGCTCATAATACTATTTGGGCTTCATTACTCTGGGATACTGCGCATCCCCCTGCTCAATTTCGAAAAGCGTTTCCATATGGATATCCGCCCACCCGGGGTATGGGGAGCATTCCTCCTGGGCTTGGCATTCGCCTTTGGCTGGACCCCATGTGTGGGTCCAATATTGGCAACCATTCTTATGGTTGCCTCCACCGGGGGTGAAGCAGCCAACGGCACTACCCTGTTAACCGCCTATGCACTAGGTATCGGCATCCCTTTTCTGATCGCCGCACTCGGCGTACGCCCCTTCATGGCCTTTATGCGGCGCTTCCGCCAACACATGCGCAGCATTGAGATCATCATTGGAATCTTGCTTATCAGCACCGGAGTGATGATCTTTACCGGGACTATAGGCACCATCAGCAACTGGCTACTGGAGAATGTTTCGTGGTTTTCCCTGGTTGGTTGAATAAGAGAAAAGGAATTCTACAGTGGCTGCTGCGATTGCTGGTAATCGCCCAACTTTTTATAACCCCTTTCAATTGCCTGGCCTCTGAGCTGATTATGTTTAGCAGCCCGAATTGTAGCTGGTGCGAAGCATGGGAGAAGGATATTGGCATTGTGTTCCCACGCACCGTGGAAGGAAAGCGCCTCCAGTTGACCCATGTGGACATTACAGACCCTCTACCATCCAGACTTCGAAAACTAAAGGCTATCCACTACACCCCAACCTTTATCGTGTTAGATAAGCAACAAGAAATCGGTCGCATTACCGGTTATGCAGGCGACGAATTTTTCTGGTGGGAACTACAGAAAATCATTGCGCAGTTACCAAAAAGCGTTAAGTAAAGACAGTAATATCTTCAGATGTTTATTAAAATCGGCCAATTCTAATACATGAAACAGCAGACAGGAGATCGCAATGAAACACTACGCATGGTCCCTATTTTTAGTCGGATTAATGGCTATTCTAGCTCCAGACATATCATTAGCAACAGAAGACACGAGCCACAATAGCAACCTTGAAGTTGGAGACGACGGCCTGCACAAACAGCCTTGGTTCCTAGAAAGTTTTCTCTTTCTAAATGACGACCTGGCTGAGGCCCAAGAGACAGGGAAGCGCTTCGCCGTTATGTGGGAACAGCGGGGATGCCCATACTGTAAAGAGACTCATACCAAAAATTTCAGTATTAAATCCATTAACCGATATATCCGCGACAATTTCGTCATTGTTCAGCTAAACCTGTGGGGCGACCGCAAGGTGACTGATTTCGACGGCGAGGTATTGCCTGAAAAAGAGTTAGCACGGAAATGGGGCGTCGTTTTCACACCAACCGTACATTTCTTTGTGGAACAGCATGAGCTAAAAGAAGGCAAGCCGGGACAGAACCAACTGGCCTCTGTAATGCCAGGGTATTTCCGTCCATTTCATTTTATCAGTATGTTTGAGTTTGTACGGGGACGCCGCTACGAAAAGCAGCACTTTCAAAAATACATAGCAGAAAAAGTACAGGCATTTCGCGCCGAAGGTAAGTCATTAGAAGATTTGTAATCAATGCTGAAATAAAAAGATTGGTCTATTCTATAGACGTAAAACCTTAAACCAAGGAGCCACTGATCAACCACAAGCAAACTCCCAAATATATGGGCGCTATCTTGCAGTTCCTTCTGCTGTTGATTCTGTTATCTCCAGCCGATTTTGCTGCTGCCCGCGGCATTGTACAAATCGGTGTACTTAGCCACCGAGGAGATCTGGCAACCCTACAGATGTGGTCCGCAACCGCAGACTATCTAAGCAAAAATCTTCCTCATTACCACTTCAAAATACAGCCCCTGGATTTCGATGAAGTGGACCAAGCGGTTGAAAATGGTAACGTAGATTTTATTCTGGTAAACCCAGGGATTTATGTAAACCTTGAGGTGCTTTATCGTGTATCCCGTATTGCCACTTTGAGTAATCGTCGTGACGGTGTGCCCTACAATGTTTTTGGTGGCGTTATCTTCACGAGGTCTGATCAAAAAGAGATTAAAAATCTACATGATCTGCGAGGACGAACCTTCCAAGCCGTAGACAGAACCTCACTTGGCGGTTTTCAGATGGCCTGGCTTGAACTGGCTAAGAAAGGGATCAATCCCTCCACTGACTTTAAGCAACTAAGCTTTGGAGGCACCCATGACAAGGTTGTTATGGCGGTACGAAAAGGTTCAGTGGATGCTGCTACGGTTCGCACCGATATTTTGGAACGTATGGCCAATGACGGAGTCATCAAAGCTGGTGAATTCAAAATCCTAAATTCAAAACACCACCCCAAATTCCCTTTCGCCCTGAGCACAAACCTCTACCCTGAGTGGCCCTTTAGTAAGGTCGCCCACACTAATAACGCCCTTGCGCAACAAGTTGCCGTAGCACTACTTAATATGCCCACAGATCACCCAGCCGCCCTGGCAGGTAAATATGCAAACTGGACCATACCACTGGATTACCAACCAGTACACGAGCTGTTCCAGGAACTGCGATTACCTCCCTATGGCTATCTTGGACAAGTCAGCCTGACCGATGTAATCAAACATTACAGCCATATGATTATCACAGGAGCCATCGCTATAATTATGATGGTCTTCCTGACGTTACGGGTATGGCGGCTTAATAATGCACTCCATCAGGCCAAAGGCCTTTTGGAACATGAGCGCCACCTGATTCTCAATTCTGTCGCAGACGGCATCTATGGGGTCGACAGGGCAGGCAATGCCACCTTCGTAAACCAAGCCATGGAGAAGATTACTGGCTGGAAGGCCGAGAAGATGATCGGACTAAACCAACATGAGTTACTTCACCATACACATGCAGATGGCACTCCACACATGGCAGAAAAATGCCCGGTATACACTACTGCCCATGATTCTGTCCCACGCTTCGTAGAGTACGATATTTTCTGGAGTCCAGACGGGCAGGAAATCCCGGTTGAGTACAGCGTCACTCCCATCAAGGATCAAAGGGGAATAACGGTTGGTGCTGTTGTTGTCTTCCGCGATATCACAATGCGCATGGAGGCTGAGGATAAACATCGCAAACATCTGGCGGAGTTGGCTCACGTGGCCCGCCTCAGCACCATGGGTGAAATGGCATCTGGTATCGCGCACGAAGTTAATCAGCCATTAGCCGCCATTAACAACTACACCCGCGGCAGTATCCGTCTGCTGAAATCCGGCAGTAAAAATACGTCAGAGATTATTGATATAATGGAAAGGACTGCGATTCAGGCGGAAAGAGCAGGAGATATTATACGTCAATTGCGTCAATTCATCCGCAAGGATGAAACTGATCGCAAACCAGTCAACCTCAACGATTTAGTATTAGAGGTGATCGTATTAGTAGAACCGGAAGCTCGCAAAGAGGGCGTGGTTATACGTAAAGAGCTTAGTTCTGATCTACTGACCATTAACGTATCAACCATTCAGATTGAGCAGGTAATACTTAATCTGGCCCGTAATGCCATTGCGGCGATGGGAGACACTGACAGACTGGCGCGCTACCTTATCATGCGCACCATCAAACAACCTGAAGGCATGGTGGAATTCAGCGTTACAGATACTGGCCACGGCATCAAAAGCGATCTTGTTAACATGCTATTTGAGCCTTTCATTACCACTAAAGAAAAAGGCATGGGCTTAGGTCTTTCTATTAGCCGTAGTATCATCGAAGACCATAATGGAACCATGACAGCTCAAAATAATGATCAGAACGGTGCGACGTTTAAGTTTAGCATCCCCTCCCAATAGAGCTGCGGCAATTTGCAAAGTTACAGCACAACCCTTCCACCATCTGACTTCTGTAGAAATCCCCTGTACAGAGAAAAACACTGGGATTCAATTATTTTAATTCACTGGAACTCACGAACAATCCTAAATCCGGCCACAGACAAACGTGAATCCTGTTTGAAATGCCCCCTCCAGGTGGAACGCATGCTGTCGCCGGTCTTATTATAGGCGCCACCTCTGACTACACGTATATTACATCCAGGATCCAGCCAGGCGGAACCGTCGGCAGGGGCGCCGCTGTAGTTGGGATGGTAACAGTCCTGCACCCACTCACGTACGTTTCCCGCCATATCATGTAAGCCGAAATTATTGGCGGTAAAACTCCCCACCGGGGCGGAACTTTTTCGGTCCCATTCACTACCGCAATCAAAGCAGTTGGCTCGGGCCTTATCCACCTGATAGCCCCACCAGTAGGTGGAGTCACTGCCACTGCGAATAGCAAACTCCCATTCCGATTCAGTTGGCAACCGGTACTGTTTGCCCGTACGTTCAGACAACCACTCAGTGTAGGCCACAGCATCATCCCAACTTACATTGATCACTGGTCGTCTGCCACGCCCCCAGCCCTCATCGTTCGAAAGCCTGCGGCCGGTGGCCTGGGCAAAACGGTCATACTCATCGAAGGTCACTTCATCCCGGCTGATGGCAAAGGCCTCTATTCTAATGGCATGGGCCGGCCACTCATTCCCCGAGACCTGGTTGGTGTTACTGCCCATGCTGAAACTACCACCTTTCAGCATGACCATGGCCGGCCCAAACTCGATATCTGTCAACATGGACCACACGGGTATCTGCTTAACTCCTTCCCCTGTTGTTTCCATGACCTCAACTGGTTTGGCATCTGTGATTATGGGGCTTACCGGTACACTTCTTGCAGCTCTTTCTGGTATGGGGTCGGGAGCGGTAGTTTTGTTGTCGAAAGCAGCTTGTTCCGGTTCCACGGCGGTATCGTTTTGCAGTAGGCTGGTAACCAACTCCCCCCTGCCAGCCAACATCATCACCCCGTCCAGCACGATAAAGCTGATAACGGCCCCCAGGAAAAACCAGAGCAGCATGTGGCCCCTAGCGAAAGACCCGGAATAGAGATCATCCAGATGCAGGGCATGGGGCGGACCTGCAAGACGCGGGTCCACATACCCATCTACTATCACCTCCCGCTCGGCACCCTCTCGCAGCAGATTCAATCTCTCCTCATGCTGCTGGTGGAGACTCTCCGCCTCACTATATTTGTGCCTCGCCTCTTCCACCTCCAGTGTGAGCAGGTCGAGCTTTCCATCCCTGTCCTCAATTGCATCCTCAAAACCTCTACATTTTGCATCGGCCTCAGTTATTCTCTGCTCCCAGCGCTGGGTTGAGGCCCGCAATTCCTCCAACTCCAGACGTAGGGACTCCTCCTCCGCCTTCTCAAATCCCCGTGTTACCTCCATCTCTTTCAGGTCAGACTTGGCAGTTTGCAGGGCCGCCTTAAGTTCCCCTATCTCGGTGCTTGAATACAACTGAACCAGATTTAACTCCTCGCGCAGGGCCTCTGTCTCCATACTGACCGCATCCGCGTCTTGCACAGTTAATTCCGGCTGCACCTGGGTGAAACGCAACTGCTCAAGCTCTAAAGTCAGTGCCGCTATCTCATCTCTGGCAGCGGTGGTGTTACGCTCCAACTCTGTCATTAGCCCCGCAGTGTTCTCTTTCTCTTCCGACAGAAGCTCTGCCTGCTCTCTGATCTCGTCATAGGCAAGGTCGGCCTCTCTTAGGGCCCCGGTCAGTGAGACCAGTTCTGACTTCAGCACCCCCACATCACCCTGATCATCTGATGTGGTGCTGGCGACTCCCTGTTGTAATTTATCTTCAGCATCCCGACGTAGGCTGCGTTCACGCTCCAGCTCTGATTCGATCTGCCGAGAGCTGGCTTTAAGGCCCTCCAGCTTAGATTCGGTCTGTCGGTGATCGCTTTGAAACTGCTTCAGCTCCCCTTCCGTCTGCTGGCGAATATCCTGCAGCTCCTGTAACTCAGCCTCGCTCCGCTCATGGGCCTGTTGTAACTCTTCCAGTGACGCTAGGGTAGATTTATATCTATCTTCACTTGCACCCAGCTCCTGGCGTAACTGCTCAAGCTGTTGCTCCACTTCAGAGACCGCAGTGTCATGTTGCTGTTCAATCCCGCTCTGGCCCTGGCGTAGATCCTCTACTGTTTTTTCCAGCGTTGCTCTGGTCACCACCACCTCTTCCAGAGTGCTACGGGATAACTGCAACTCCTCCTCCAATCTGGCCTGCGCTTCCACATGCTGCTGCTCCAGTTGCGCAATACGCTCCTCCGCCTCCTGGTGCTGGCCTGTTACTAACTCCTTCTGCTGCTTCTGTTCCTCTCGGAGCCTATCCAACACCCCCTGCAGGTCATCTCTCTCCTTGAGCAGTTCACGGCTTGAATCCTGTTGCGCCTGGAGCCTCACCCCCAGGTCTGAACCACTGCTGTTGGCCTTATTCAACTCCTCCAACGCATCTTCCAGGGTGGTATTTAACTTGACTTTATCCTGTTCCAACTGCTCTAGAGATTTTCTCTCGCTGCTCGTTTTTCCCCGCAGCTCTTCCAGCCTGCTTCGGGTGCTATCCAGAATAAGCTGCTGGGCCTTGAGTTCCGCCTGTCGTTGTGTCGTCTCTTTCTGCTGTTTGTCTTTGTAGGCCTGGAATCGCACCCCCAGTTCCTGGATATTTTTATTGGCTACTGCAAGCTTACCTCGGAGATTTTCCAACTGTTCCGAGCCTTGGGCCGTAGTTGTATCTTCGGCCAGTTCTTCACCAGAATGCAGACTGATCACCTTGGCGCTGGTCCCTGCCTCCTTGCTCTCCTCCTGAACCAGGAGGTCGGCAGAGACAGATCTTAGTCCACCCTCAAGTACAGAAACATTGTAGCCACGATCGGTAAGCAGGAATGCCGCAGTGGCGCTCAACTGGCCGTCGCCACAACAGATGACATAGTGTTGGTCGCTTGCCAGATTTGGAGCCTGATAACGCAGGGTATCTAACGGCAGGCTTACGCTGTTTCCAATGTGTCCGGTCTCATACTCTTCCGGGGGCCTTACATCCAGCCAAACCGCGCCACCTTTTACCAGGGATTGGGCCTCATCATGCCCAACACCTCTAGCCAGAGGCCGTTTTACAAACTCTATAAAGTCCTCCTTGGCCAGTCGCAACAGGGTGCCTTTGGTGAGCATGCGCACGCTACTATTGCGCGGACTGTCGGACAGCAGGGCCTCTTCACCAAAGCTGTCTCCCGGACCAAGCTTGGCCAACTCGCTTGGCTTCTCATCACCCTCCTCCTTACGCTGAACTACGCACTGCCCCTGATGGATCAGATAGAAGTAGTCACCCTCTCCACCCTGCTTAATGACACTCTGCCCCCGCTTAACATTCACCTCTTCCATGCGCATGATTACGCCTTGGATATTTGCGGCGGGGATCTGCTGAAACACCTTGGATTGGAGAAGTTGCGCCATCCAGTCATCGGTAACAGCGGAGTTCAGGTCTGTCACCTTGTAATCATCATCACTGGAGCGAACCAACAGCTCGCTGAGCTTACGGTTATCTATGAGGACATACTCCACTCGCCCGACTGCCCGCACGGAGTTTTTTCTTGGGATCTGATGGGCCAGCGGGAAACGGGCTGTCTCGCTGCCTGCAGTGACCCTGTCCACCTCCCGCATCTTGTCCAGGAGTGCCACCTGACCAGAGAGCAGATAAACATTGTGGTAATCGGTGTCGCCCTGGCGGAAAAGATAGGTCCCGGATTTATCCTTGTTAAAAGTGGCGCTCTGTAGCAACTGCTCAAGATCCTCTTCCGACAGCAGGTTAAGAGGGACCAGCTTCTTGAGCATCTGAACAGTATTGTGATTTGGCATCACGCCCATTACATATCCTTTCCAGTACAACTCCTGCCCCGACGGGAAGGTCATGGGACAGATAGCTTGGTAGCAGGGAACTCAAGACTTCGTGCAACTTAGGGACTTACCAGAGCCCGTAAATTTCCTGTGGTATTAACACAGCAGGGATATAAGTAGCTACTATAGCCTTTATAACCAACCAAAAAACATGAACACGTTCACACCATACCCACACGCACCAGAGGCAGCTATCTCACCTCTGGCAAACACCCTATGTTAGAGTCTGGTATAAAATTACCGGTTGTACGAATTTATTCATGAAAAATCCTCTTGGAATTGTAGCTGCAGGTCATCAGGAAACCGCAAGTGCCGCAACCGCCATTCTTGCTGCCGGAGGCAACGCCTTTGATGCCGCCCTGGCCGCCATGTTTTCCAGTTGTGTTTGCGAGCCGGTTCTATCCTCTCTGGGTGGAGGAGGTTTCCTGCTGGCGCACTCACAGAGCGAAAATCCGGTCCTATACGATTTCTTTACCCACACCCCCACCCACAAGCCACCACAGAAGGAGGTGGACTTTTACCCCATCATTGCCGACTTTGGAACCGCCCAACAGGAGTTCCATATCGGCATGGGTTCCATAGCCGTACCTGGCATGGTGCGGGGAATCTATGCCATACATAGCGACCGGTGCAGCCTACCACTTGAGGAAATTATGCAACCTGCCTTACATCTGGCCCGGGAAGGGGTCAGGGTAAACAATTTTCAGCACTATATCTCCACCATTGTGGCACCTATCATTGAGTCCAGCCCCGCAGCGTTGCGTCTACATGAGAGCTACAACCACCCCGGAATCATCGCCCCAGAAGGTGAGATAATGAAACAGCCCCAGATGGCTGATCTGTTTTCCGCCCTGGCGCAGGAGGGGGAGGATCTGTTCTATCGGGGAGAGTTGGCGCATAGATTGGTTGACGACTGCAAAAGCCGAGGAGGGGCGATCCGTCTGGTGGACCTGGAGAGCTACCGGGTTGAGGCCAGAACCCCACTCTCCCTGAACTATCGGAACACCCGGTTATTCACCAATCCGGCGCCATCCATAGGCGGGACCCTGATTGCATTTACCCTCACACTGCTGGAACAAGAGGGTTTGTGCGATATGCCATACCATGGCGCAAAACATCTGGCGCATCTGGCCCACGCCATGCGCTTAACCCAACAACTGCGCCAAGGCCATAAGATTGATTCTGATCTTGATGCCGAAACCAGCCAGCGTATTTTAGGTAGCGACTTTATCGACAGTTACCGGGACACCTTACGCAACCACGCCTCCTGCTCACGTGGAACCACACAGATAAGTGTGGCCGACACCAAAGGCAATATGGCCAGCATGACCCTGTCAAATGGAGAGGGTTCCGGCTATGTACTCCCCGGCACCGGCATTATGCTCAACAACATGCTGGGGGAAGAGGATATCAATCCCCATGGATTTCACCAGTGGCCGGAAGATCGCCGCATCGCCTCCATGATGGCGCCGACCCTGGCATTCATGCCGAATGGCGACAGCGTTGCCACCGGTTCCGGCGGGTCAAATCGAATCCGTAGCGCCATCCTCCAACTACTGATCAATCTGATCGATTTCAAAATGGATATACCACAAGCCGTAGAGCAGGCCAGAATCCATTTTGAAACCGACCTGTTGAACATGGAACATGGCCTACCCGATCCAAGCGTTGAGGAGCTTACCAGAGAATTTCCCCAGCACCATCTGTGGCCACAAAAAAATCTCTTTTTTGGTGGAACGCATACCGTCATGCTCGGAGAGAATGGATCACCGCACGGACAGGGAGATAGCCGCCGCGGCGGAGTCTGCATCCAGATTTAAGGAACTTCTGATTTATTCAGAGGTTCCGGCAGCACATGGATATGCTGCCATTTTCTATGGCTATAAACCGTAGAAAATAAAGTAAGTGGAAAATCACATTTTCCACTTACGTGCTCTGCTTAACTCTTCTTCTGCCACCGACTTCGCACCTGACACACAACGGTGCTTAGTAATTTATCTGTTTGTGCTATTATCCGCTCAGTTTTTATCCAAACAACATCAGGAGTTTTGATATGGCCGTCAAAAAGAAAGTAGCCAAAAAAAGTATCCGTAAAAAGACCACTGCAAAACCAGCAGTAAGGAAAAAGGTCGTTGCCAAGAAGAAGGCGGCTCCTAAGAAAAAGGTTGTGGTCGCACCTAAAAAACTGAAATCGATTGCCGCCAAACAGACCAAAACTCAGATCATACAGGCCATTGCAGAAGATACCGAGTTGACCAAAAAACAGGTTGATGCGGTTTTTAATTCCCTTGCAGCGTTGATTCAACGCCACATGCAAAGACGTGGTTCCGGTGAGTTCACCATTCCGCAGACCGGAGTAAAGGTTCGCCGTGTTCGCAAGCCGGCACGCAAGTCACGCATGGGGCGCAACCCGGCCACTGGCGAGACCATCAAGATAGCCGCCAAACCTGCATCAACCGTGATCAAGGTTGCTGCCCTGAAGGCCCTGAAGGACACCCTGGTTTAGAACAGTTCCGGCCATGAGTACTGCGGCGCTGCCTAGCGGCGCCGTGGTACAGCATGAAGGATTTGCCAACCGGTTTAATGCTGACGCAGAAACAGATATTTGCCCTGCTGCACCATCTCAAGATGCTGTAGAAAACTCATCCCCAACAGCACCTCATCTTCCGGCAATCCTGGCAGAATACTGGCTCTGACATTAAATAACTTGATATCCCCGAGGCTCACCTCGGATAGCTGGGTCTGCCATGCGGAGATCACACCATTTGCCGTCTGGCTTGTTATGCGCATCCCGCGACGCAACCCAAGACTATCGGCAAGCTCATCTGAAACTGCCACATATGTGGCCCCAGTATCCAAGAGAAATGTAACCTCTCTCCCATTGATTCTGCCGCTGGCCACATAATGTCCGGACCTGTTTCGCTGTAACACCACCTCTGCAACCAAACCGTTGCTGGATGTTACCGGATTGGTATTGGGATTATTTTGTCGCTCCAGATATGCACTGAAGAACAGGGTCAAGATAACAAGCAGACACACCCAGGCGCCGATAATCATCCCCTTACCCATACGTCGCTGGCCTTCTCGTTCTGATCTGTTATCTATCTTACGCATGCTGCATACAACAACCTGGCTCTATGGGATGGATTATAAGTGCGGACACACTCCTGGAGAATGCTCTTGATCGGCCAAGAACCGCACCAAGAACAATAAAAAAATCTGTAATAACACCTGACGGCAAAGTGTTGCTAACAACATTTTCAGTACGGTAGTAGCTATCAGCTATCCAAATCATCCCATATGGTGTTGAAGGGATCATCTGAAGCAGAATATGTCCTTGCGTTCTCATCTGCCTGACCAACACTGTCCGAAGCAATCTCTATAGTAAAACGCATAACCGCATCCGTGCACTCCAGGATCTGGCCTGGGACAATTGTAAGCTGCTGGTTATCCTCTACCAGTAGAAACCGATCTTTATCCCCCACATAGAAAGGCTGGGTGATTACGCTAACAAGATTGCCAGCAATCTTCTGTTGAAATCCCAGCATTGTATCTACCTGGGAATCACCATTGCACCATCGCTCCAGACTAACCGGCTCAATCTCTCCATCCAGCAACTCTACACCAAACCCCATAAGACCATGACTCTGTATGCGTACCCAGCGAATGACACCCAAGCTCCAAGCCCCACTGAGATCCATAGCCTCTCTTGGGTTTATCCCAATCAGCTCACCCACGTGCACCTTGCACTCACCCTCTCCAGGCCAGGTCAGGTAGCATCCCTTGTTACTTTCATTAACGGAGATACACTCTCTACTGTCGATCTCTTCCACGGTTACAGAGTCGATTATGTCCAGCTCAATCTCCATTTCATTCACCGGCTCTGACTCTGAAGCAAAACCAGAAGAGAGCTGAGAACCAGCATCAATAATAAACTCATCATGGTCAACTTTTTCCACCGCCAGCCCCTCTTCACCCGTCTCAACTGAGCAAAAAGGTGAGCCAGTCTCTTCAGCGGGAGGGAGTGAAAGCCGTTCACCACCCAGCAACTGGTACAAAGATCCAAGACCACATGCTACATCTATGATGCCCGTTTTCTTGCGTCGCTCCTCCCTAAGAGTTATGCCCCGCCCCCATGCCGCTCTCAATTTTGACAATAACTTTATGGAAACCGCATCGGTTGGGCGCAACCGGGTCCCGTTATTACCCTGTATGGAGTTTATCTCCCGCTGCAACACCCCATCTAATTTGCTGGTATCGAGAATCCATCCTTTCTTGATCTTTTCCTTGTCACACGCAGCAATCACGCGAGGTGGCGCATCTTTTTGCGCATCCACAATGAATATGGTTTGAGTGGAGACCTCATCTGTTAATGGAAGAACTGACACCTCCGGCAACCAGCGCGGCAGAGCATTGCTTACCTTCTTCACCTCTCCCCTCAGTAGGCTGCTGGGGTTTGCCAACGCCAGCAACAGGATTCGTTTATAATGCCCCACAGCCCCAAGAGGACCACACGGGTCATCTTTTGGGATATCGCCTTCACCACTCACCAGATCATTCTGTACCGCATAATAGTAGACCCCATGTATCTCTTTCCACACGAACTTGGGGCCCGCATTGTAAATAGAATATTCATGTTGCAGCAGCTCACCCAGAAAATAGAGCAGTCTTCGGGAGGCATCTACCCGGGTATGTTTGTGCAGGAAGTAACCGGTGAAAGAGCCGTCATGAAACTGCGCCATTACTGTCTTGTAGCCAATAATAACTCTTACTATCAGCTCCAGATGCAATCTGGCCACCAGCCGGTTTTTTTTGGATAGTGGGCTCGGTGCTGACGTATAGTAAACCCGCAGTTTATCTAGGACAAAACCTAGGGGTGAGATCAATAACTCAAGCGCCTCAAAGCGCTCCATCGGTGACATCTCAAGGTGATTCATCCGACCCAACTCTGAATGCAAGGCGCGGGCTGCACTACTGACATTACCCAGTGGCAGATCAAAAACCAACTGCTTAAATCTCTTGTGATCATACTCATCATCAAGATTCGCTGGATTCAATCTTTCCGGTAGAATAAATGGATTCTTTTTATTTATGCCTGCCACCGCGCTCCTCCCGTAGGTCTGTAGCCCCCAAGCCGGGCGGGCAGTATCTCACGCTTTCATACAGAGTATAGACATGAGATTTAAACCTTGGTTTCACGCAAACTCGCTGTATTTCCATCAGGGAAACGATCTAATGCCCAGAGCGCACAGAGTAAGAGCAAACGGTCTGTTAATGCGCACTGGCAGCTTGTTCAAACTGAAATCTCACAAAGGAGTCTGTACTTTCAATAACCTGCCTGAGCTCCACCTGCTGCCTTTGGCCATTAGTAACTACTCTGAACAGGTCCTCCTCATCAACATAGAACGGCATGGTAATCAGGGACACACACCCTTGCCCCTCATGTTGTAAAAAGCCCTTAATGCTTTCGGTTTCAACCGCTCCCTTACGTATGCGTTGCAGGATTATCGGCTCCACCAGCCCACTCAGTAGCTCCACGCCCAGCCCCAAAAAACCCGGCCGTTCAAGATGCATCCAGCGTATGACACCAAGAGTTATATCCACACCAGTCTGTTTGTAGCCCACAGGATTGACTCCCACCAACTCGCCCACGTGCGTGCCACTATCACCATTCTCCGACCAGTTGAGATAGTATCCATTTTCACTTTTATTCGTACTGACGCACTCCTTGCGCTGAACTCTTGCTTCACGCAGGTCCAGCACATCTGCTCCCATCACTCCCTGACCTTCCAGGATAGCGGGATCAATCTCAATCATCACCTCATGGCAATTCAGCATTCCCGAGTCCACTTCGGCATAACCCGGGCTGGTTAAAAACGGCTTGGATCGCCACCGCTGCCCTATGGTGCCCGCAAGCTGCCTACCGCCGTGCAGGGTATACAGTGGCTCTAACCCCCACACTACCTCCACCATACCAGAGGTATGCCTGCGAACCTCCCGCGTTCTGATCTGCTGCGTCCAGGCAGCCCGCAACTTATGCATCAGCCTCCGGGAAACCGCATCAGCCGGCCGCATCTTTTTACCGGACACATCCATTGCCGTTAACTTCTGTTCAAGCAATCGGTCCAGATCATCTGTAATCAGGGTCCAGCCAATATCAATCTTCTCCTTACTACAGAGATTGGGAGCACATGGCATGGCGTCACTCTGCGCATCGATCAGGAAAAATGACTTGGCACAAACCGGCTCTCGAATGGGAACCAGTTCAACTGTGGCTGCCCATTGCACCAGGGCGGCATTGACCTTCTCAACCTCACCTCTGAGCAGTGAATTGGGATTTGCCATGGCCAACAATAAGATCTGCTTGTACAACCCCTCAATATCCGATTTTTCAGATGCCCCACCGGCGGTCTTCACTGACTTGGTAATATGCAGTTCATTGGTAACCGAGTAGTAATAGATACCATGCAACTCTTTCCAGACATGGCTTAAACAGGGCTGAAAAACGATGTAGGTGTGAAGAAGAATCTCACCCAGGTAGAACAAGGCGCTGTGCAAGGCCTCTGATCTGGCATGCCGATGCAGCAGAAACCCGGCAATCGAATCATCATGGAACTGGGATAACACAATTTTGTAGCCAATCACGCTCTGCACCATGAGCTCAAGACGCATATCCGCAGCCAGGCGGGCCTTGGTGCTCAGGGGTATATCTCCCTCAGAGCAGCTCTGTAGCAGAGTATCCAGGGCAAAATACAGCGGGGTCTGCAACACCCCAAGGATCTCAAACCGCTCCAGAGGTGGAATATCCTGTCGATTCAACCGTTCCAGCTTGCCATACAGATCATGGGAGAGTTTCCCTATATCTCCTATGGACAAATTATCTGCCCAATTCTTGATTATCTTCAGTCCAAACTTATCCCTCGATCCCGACGAGCTATGCCTCTTTTGTAGCAGAAAAAAGTTGTCTCTTTTGGCACTTACCACATCCATCCTCCATGGGTCGTATTCGCGCACCAAACACACCACCCTGTCTTGATGTAACTGAAAGTATAGACATTAATTTTAACCGTACAAACAGCCCACCAAAGACCAATGGTTTAGCTTGGTTTTTTGTACCGGAAAGCAGACTCAACCACCACCAAAGTGGTATCCCTGCCCCATCGACGCACACATCTATACAGAGGCTCTATTAGTACATTGGAAAATTCGATCCAATTAATACAGCTTTTGTATAGCGGGACAGGGCGAAGGGGAGTATCTTACCCTGTCTAGGTCTCTGAGCCGCCCCACATGGGGCTCAAGACGTAAAAAACGGCCCGGCAAGCACCGAAGTGGTGCGCGTCACGCCCAACAGACAAATATTTTTTAAGACCTCATTCCGCAACGGAGGAAAATCCATGACGGAAGTAATTGCAACCAACCAGACTATCCTGGTGGTTGGCGGTGGGATCAGCGGACTTACTGCTGCCATTGAAGCCGCTGAGACAGGAAAGCAAGTAGTTTTGGTTGAAAAGCGCCCCTACGTAGGTGGCCGTGTAGCTCAACTGTACAAATATTTCCCCAAGCTGTGCTTCCCGACCTGTGGTCTGGAGATCAACCAGCGCCGCGCCAAGATGAATCCTAATCTCAAGGTCATCACCATGGCCGAGGTAACTGACATTCAGGGCGAGGCCGGTGATTACACCGCCAGCGTGAAGATCAGCCCGCGCTACATCAACGACAACTGTACCGCCTGTGGCGACTGCAACAGTGCCGTTGAGGCCGAGTTTGATAACGAGCACAACTACGGCATGGATAAGCGCAAGGGCGCATATCTGCCCTACAGCATGGCTTATCCCCAGCAGTATGTAATCGATCCGCAGATCCTTGGCACCGACGATGCCGAAAAGGCCAAGGCGGCCTGCAAGGTAAACGCAGTCGATCTGGAGATGCAGGAAGAGACCGTATCCTTCAAGGTCGGCGCCGTGATCTGGGCCACCGGCTGGCAGCCATACGACGCCAACAAGATCCAGCCTTACGGCTACGACCGTTTCGACAACGTGATCACCAATGTGGAATTCGAGCGCATGGCGGATCCAAACGGCCCCACCGGCGGCAAGATCCTGCGTCCATCCGACGGCGGCGAAGCCAAGAACATCGCCTTCATCCAGTGTGCCGGCTCCCGTGACCACAACCACCTGCTGCACTGCTCACGCATCTGCTGCATGGCCACCTTGAAACAGACCCACTACGTTCAGGAATCCCTGGGTGATGAGGGCAAGTCCACTATCTACTATATAGATATCCGCTCTATCGATCGTTTTGAAGAGTTCTACGCCAAGGTCAAGGCCAACCCCAACGTCAGCTTTGTGAAATCCAAGGTTGCCTCCATCGTCGAAAACGGTGAGAGCGCCAACCCGGTCCTGCATGGCGTAGACACCGAGGGCTACAAGCGTTATGCCAACGAGCATGACTTGGTGATCCTGGCGGTGGGCATGCAGCCCAGCGTGGATAAAGAGGCCTTCCCAGTTGACATCCAGATCAACCAAGAGGGTTTTATCGAGCCTGCACCAGAGAATGGCGGCGTATTTGCCGCCGGCTGCTCCTCGGATGCGCTAGACGTAAACCGCGCAGTCCAGCAGGCCACCGGCGCCGCCCTGCGCGCCATTCAAGTAATCAACCGCGTTGCCGGAACGGAGGGTTAATACAGTGGCAGAAGATAAGAAATTTGCCGGATACATCTGCACCGGATGCGGTATTGGCGAGCGTCTAGACGCCGGCCAGTTGGAGACCACTGCAACTCGTGATGGCAAGATGCAGATCTGCAGACAACACGAAATGCTGTGTAACCAGGAAGGGGTACAGTTGATCCGGGACGACATCGCCAATGAGGGTGTCACCCATGTAATGATCGCCGCCTGTTCCCGGCGCGCCAAGGTGGAGGCATTCAACTTTACCGATGTTGCCATGTCCCGCGCCAATCTACGCGAGGGGGTAATCTGGGTACGACCAGACACTGACGAGAACCGCGAGACCACCCAGGAGATGGCGGACGACTACATCCGTATGGGTTGTGCCGAGGTCAAGGCCATGACCCTGCCATCCGGATCCGGTGAGCAGGAGCTGAACAAAAACATCCTGGTAGTTGGTGGCGGTGTCACCGGCATGACCGCAGCCCTGGAGGCAGTGGCCGCAGGTTATCCAGCCACCATCGTAGAGAAGAGCGGTGCCCTGGGCGGCCAGGTAGCCAACTACTATAAGTCCATCCCCACCCGCGCCCCATATGCTGCACCACAGGCTACGGGCGTAGAGGAGATGATTGCTGCAGTGGAGGCCAGTGACAAGATCACCGTGCATCTGAACAGCACCCTGGCCAAGACCGAGGGCGCACCGGGTCGCTTCAAGGCCCAGATAGCCACCGAGTCCGGCAGTAGCAGTGAAGCCAGCTTTGGGTCCATCATCCAGGCCACCGGCTTCAACCTGTTTGATCCATCTGAAATCAGTGGGCTCAACTACAGCAAAAGCCAGGACATCATCACCAACGGCGAGTTCGAAAAGCTGGCCAAAGAGGCCAACGGCAGCCCCATCAAACGTCCATCCGATGGCCGTGAAGTCACTGCAGTTTCCTTCATCCAGGACGTGGGCCAGTGCTCCGGGGAAGACGGCAAGCTGAAGTACCACTCTGGTGTGGGTGATCTGGTGGCCATCAAGCAGGCCATGTACCTGAGGGAGCTGAATGGTGACTGTGATGCCACCATCTTCTTCAACAACCTGCGTACACCCGGCGCCCCGGGCGAGGATTTCTATCGTGCGGCGCAGGAGCAGATGATCACCTTCAGTAAAGGTGATGTAGCGGAGATCATTCCCGGCGCTACCATGGAGGTCAAATTCAAGGATTTGATCCTGAATGAAGACGCCAGCATGGAGGCCGATCTGGTGGTGCTGGATGTTGGTATGGTGCCGAACACTGGTCCTGATCCCTATGCCCTGCTGGAACTGGATGATATAGAGGACCTGGAAGAGCGTGAGGCCAAGAAGCAAGAGGTCATTGCGGTCGCCCCACCATCCATTCTCAACCTGGACTATCGTCAGGGCACCGATCTACCGCATCTGAGCAACGGTTTTACCGACTCCCACTTTATCTGTTTCCCTTACGAGACCCGCCGCACCGGCATCTATGCCGCCGGACCGGTGCGTCGACCAATGGATATTCGCCAGGCCACCGACGATGCCGCCGGTGCCGCCATGAAGGCGATCCAGGCCGCCGAGAACGCCGGCCAGGGCAGCGCAGCTCACCCCAGGGTGGGAGATCTCTCCTACCCTATATTCCGCAAGGAAGGCTGCACCCAGTGCAAACGTTGCACCGTGGAGTGTCCATTTGGCGCCATCAACGAGGACGAGGAGACCTATCCAGTCTTCAACGAATCCCGTTGCCGCCGCTGCGGCACCTGCATGGGTGCCTGCCCGGTACGCGTGATCTCCTTCGAGAACTACTCGGTGGAGACCGTGGGCCAGCAGATCAAGAACGTAGAAGTCCCGGAGGAGTGGGACGAGAAGCCACGTATCCTGGTTCTGGCCTGTGAGAACGATGCCTACCCAGCCTTGGATCAGGCTGCCATGAACGGGGTTGAAATCAACCCTTGGGCGCGGGTGATCCCAGTGCGCTGTCTGGGTTCAGTAAGCCTCTCCTGGGTCACCGACGCCCTGAATAACGGCTATGACGGTATCGTCATGATGGGTTGCCAGAAGGGCGACGACTATCAGTGCCACTTTGTACGCGGCTCTGCCATGGCGGCCGAGCGTATGAGCAAGGTTGGCGACACCCTTGAGACCCTGAACCTGGAGCCGGAACGCGTGGTGGTACACGAGGTGGCGATCACCGACGTGGAACGCGCACCCAAGCTGATCAACGATATGGCGGAGACCGTCGCGAAGATCGGCCTGAGCCCATTCAAGTTCTGAGGAAGAAATTATGAGCGACATGAACACCACTATGTCAAACAAATACCGCACCAGCTTCCTGAAGGAGGTTGAGGCAAATGTGGAAGAGGGCGAATGGGTAAAGATGTGCATGCAGTGCGGCGTCTGCGCGGGCTCCTGCCCATTCGGCAAGCACTGGGACCATCCACCTCAAGAGCTCTTCATGATGATACGTGCCGGGAAACGGGATGAAGTGTTGAGCTCTGAATCCATGTGGATGTGCACCTCTTGCTACAACTGCATTGCACGCTGTCCTCGCGGCCTACCTATTACCCACATCATGCATGGCCTCGCCACCTATGCAAAACGTCTGGGCAAAGTACCAGCAAATCAACAGACCGAGAAGTTCGCCCAAATATTCTGGGACAACATCACCAAGAAGGGCCGTGGCAATGAACTGAAGCTGGGAATCAGCCTCTACTTCATGAACGGTCTGGTCGAGGGCATCAAGGTAGCCATGGGTAATGCAATGCTAGGCCTGAACATGGTCAAGACCAAACGCATGTCAGTTTCAGAACTCTGGGGCGGTCACAGCATAAAGGACACCTCAGGCCTGCACAAAATGTTACAGAAAGCTCAGGAACTGGAAGACGCCAAGATCCAGGACCTGAACTAAGCGAGGAAATATAATCATGGCTAAAGAGTATTCATTTTATCCCGGCTGTTCCTCGCAAAAAGGTGGATCAGCATCTAACCTCATGGCTTCAGTAGATACCATGTGCGAGGAGCTGGACATCACCCTGAATGAGATCCCGGACTGGAACTGCTGTTCCGCCTCCATCGGTTACGCCGGCGGCGGTGAACTGCCACGTCTAACCCTCTCAGCCCGCAACATCGCCCTGTCTGAGCAACACAACCCGGACCAGGAAATTGTCGCCACCTGCGCTGCCTGCTGGCTGGCCACACGCGAGGCCCAGGAGCGGTTAGAAGAGAACGAAGAGCTGAAGGACCAGGCGAATATCGCCCTGGCAGAGGCTGACCTGAATCTGAAAAATAACACCCCTTCCAAGCACATGGTAGAGGTGTTGATGGAAGATATTGGAATGGACGCGGTAAAGGCCAAGGTCAAAAAGCCCCTCACCGGCCTCAAGATCGCAGGCTACGTGGGTTGCCAGACCAACCGTCCTTTTGGTATCCAGGGGGAGTCATTCGAGAACCCGGTCTATCTGGACAACATGATCGAAGCCGTCGGCGCAGAACCTATTCGCGACTACGACAAAAAGGTCAGCTGCTGCGGCGGCGCTCTAGCCTTCTCAGAACCGGAAAAGTCCTACGAGCTGATCCAGGGCATTATCGAATCAGCCTATGATGCTGGTGCGGACATGATCGTTACCCCTTGCCCTGTTTGCCAGATGAACGTTGAAGTTTATCAGGATCAGATTAACGCCCGTCAGGGTACCAAGTTTAATATGCCAGTGGTGTATTACAGCCAGCTCATGGCAGTGGCATTTGGTCGTTCAGCCAAGGATGCAGCTCTCGATGGGCAGGTAATCAAAGCCAAACAACTGGAAGATATCGCCGCCAAATAACAATACAATAAAGCAGTAACTAAGAATAAGATTAAGCCCTCTTCTGAGGGCTTCTCTTTTTCTGATTCAGCACAAAAAAGCTATCCGCAAATTGCCGCAAAACTTTTTTCGTGTTATCGGTGGCGGGTTGAAGCTCCTCGGCACTCAATCCAGGCATGAAGGCCCGGCAAACAGAAAAATTCGCGGTACTTTGCGTACTTTGCAGCTTATCTGAACATATGATTTCAGGAAGTAAATTGTCCACGTTCATTTGCTGACATCATTACTAATCCAGCGGTCCTGGGCGAGCCACACCGAAGCCCTGCACATAATCCACCCCGATTTCGGCCAGACGCTGGCGAATGCGGTCATTTTCAACATATTCAGCAATAGTCCTGAGCCCCATGAGATGGCCTATCTGATTGATGGATTCAACCATGCCGCAGTCAACCGGATCCTCCAGGATATCCTTAACGAAGCTACCATCTATCTTGAGAAAATCTACCGGCAAGTTTTTCAGATAGGCAAAGGAGGACATTCCGGTTCCGAAGTCGTCCAAGGCAAAACGGCAACCCAACTCACGCATTTCTCCCATAAAATGGATCGCCTGATCCAGACGACTTACCGCAGCGGTCTCGGTTATTTCAAAACACACCTTTTCTGGTGGTATGTCATAGGTGGTCAGTTGCTCGACAATATACTCTTTCAGGTTTCCATCACCCAGCGAGTGCCCAGACAAGTTTATTGCGCACAGACCCAGGTGCTTGCCATGAGCCTGGGCCTGCTGTAGCCAGCAAAATGTACTGTTGATCACCCAACGATCGAGCATGGGCATCATGGCGTAGCGCTCTGCCGCCGGGATAAACGCACCTGGCGGTATATCTCTACCCTCCCGGTCATGCATGCGCAGCAGGATCTCAAAATGATCTCTTTCGTTCTCTGCCTCATTTAGTGACATGATCGATTGACGGTGCAGATAGAGTCTTCCCTCCTCTATTGCCGACTGAATTTCAGAGACCCACTGCATCTCTCCCTGGCGTTTGGCCACTTCATCATCATCTGCCATATGGATGTGCACTCTACTGCGCCCCATATCTTTAGCTATGTAACAGGCTGCATCAGCAGCACTCAACACCAGATCGATACTGGTTGTTTCCTCAGTCATGGCAGCAATACCCACGCTGACCCCAGTAGAAAACGTCTTATCATCCCAGGAAAAGCGAAACCCTTTTATTGTTTCACACATCTTTAAGGTAAGAATTTCTGCCCGTTCCAACGTGCAGTTTTCCAGCAATAGACCGAACTCATCCCCGCCCAGGCGGGCTAGAGTATCGTTCTGACGGATATTTTTCTGCAGCAGTTTGGCTATCATCTGCAGCATGGCATCACCTGCCACATGGCCACAGGTATCGTTCACTATTTTGAACTGGTCCAGGTCCAGATAACACAGCACATGCTGGCCCTGGTTAATCTGCGCATCTTCCAGCACCTGTTTCAAGCTCTGTTCAAATGCATAGCGATTCAAAAGCCTGGTCAAAGGATCATGGGTGGCGAGAAAACTCAGCCGCTGCTCCATGGCATGGCTGTCTGTGACATCACGAAAGACAGCTACTGCACCCAATACCACCTCACCCTCCATAATCGGATAGGCCGAATATTCCACCGGGAATGAGGTCTCATCCTTGCGCCAGAACACTTCTTTCTGTACCCGAGAGGGGGTACCGGAACGGAAGGCGTCATTTACCGGGCAATTCCCAATGGGATAGGGCGAACCGTCAGCATGGCTGTGATGGGTCAGGGTATGGGTACATTTACCGATAATTTCGGCTCTGGCCAGACCCAGCATCTCCAATGCAGACTGGTTCACGAAGGTACAATATCCCTCGTTGTCCACCCCAAATATCCCCTCGCCAGTCGATTCCAGCAACAGGGACATCTGGCTATTCAGACGCCGTAGCTCGGTGATGGACTCATGCAACCGCTCATGGGTCGTTTTGTGTTCATAGGTGAGCTTGTAATTCTTAATAGCGAAGGATACCTCAGAAGCCATCTCATCCAGCAGGTCGATTACATCATCGGCAAAAAAACCTTGATCCTTAGCCAGCACACAAAACACACCGGCTGGTTTATTATCCTGCCGCAGTGGAAAGATGGCCGCGGCATGCATGGCCTTCTGCCTCAGTATGTCTTGCCACGCTTTGGACAGACCCTCTTTTCCAGAGTCATTTATGATGATGGCATGATCTTCATAAATTGCAGAACGCACCGGATCAATCTGATTTGATGCCTCTTGTGCTATCGGAAAACCGAAATTTAACAGTTCCAGGTCTGAGCTACCCACCACGATAAAATTCTGGCACTGATCATCCAGCACAGCGATGCAGGCAATATCCATACCTCCGTGGTCAACGGCGATGCGGCAGGTTTCGGCAAACAATTCATACTCCGTGTCGCACCTGGTGATACTCCTGGAGGTCTTGGACAAAGCTGTATAGAGCTTTTTCTGAATCCCCAGCGACCGCTCCCGTTGCGCAATCTTCCGAGCCATGTCATCAAAGGCGACAGCCACCTCGGTTAACTCATCACTCCCTGGCAACCGAACTCGCTTCCCGTAATCACCACCGGCCATAGCCGTCGCAGCATGTTTAAGTACGCTGATACGTGACAGCACGGTACTCTGTAACAGCCAGGAGAGGACAAAGAAAGTGATAACAAAACCACCAAAATGGGTGAGGGCATTATTCCATAACTGCTTGCCAATCCGCTGCTCAATAATGGATGCGGGCAGTTTGATACTCATCAATCCACGCAGATCACCCACCTTATACCCGTAGGCCGTGGAGTAGTTTTGCCTGACCGTCTCCAGCACCTCAACCTCATTACCGTGGCACTTCAGGCACTGTTTTTTAATCCAGATGGGTTGGGAAAAGTGGTAGAAGGGCTCGCCGTCAGGACTGGTAAATGGAACCAATCTCTCTTTCTCATCGGGCCTGTTCCTAAAATGCGCCATGGCCTCTAATTCCAAACTATCCGCCATGTTGCCTGGATTGCGCGGCACATCTGAAACGTTATTAAAACTGAGACCGGTACCAACCCAATTACGGAAATCTTTGGATATCCGACTTATTGAGTGTGCAGGGAGAAAACCCAGGGTTTTCTTGGTAATGGGGATGTCGTGTTTGATAAACTGCTTCTGATAGACGTTCCTCAGCGCCATCAGCATCCCTCTGACAGTCCTGGCATCATCCCTGATGTCGTTTATGACATCGGCCTTTATCTGTTGATGGGAGATCAACTCAGCCAAAGCAAAATGGCCAAGGAACACGACCGCAACAGTAGCTAATACTTTGGTTTTTAGCTGCATACTATATTAGTGGGCTCTCATGAAGCTTCTGTACACACATTCATTTTCATGTCGCTGGATTAAGTATCGGCGGCTAACGGCCAATCTTTAAACACTTGGTCTTGTATGGAGCCTATGACAGATTTCCGTCTTTAATCATAAAGTTAACCAAGCATGATTACTCAAAAACATTTATGATATTTCCACTGAACAACCTTACATTCAACCCAGCAAAAAATGGTCAGGTATATTATCCATGAATATCCTGTGTGGTGACATTGGCGGGACCAAGACCAGGCTTGCTATTGTTGAGCTGGATTGGCAATCATTTTGCTGCCTGGAGGAACATAGCTACCCCAGCGCGCAATACAACTCCTTAACCGAGATCATTACGGAATTTTGCCACCAGGTTGACAGATCGGTTAAGCATGCAGCATTTGGCGTGGCCGGCCCTGTCCTGGCGCACCACTGCAGTACCACCAACCTCCCCTGGATCATCGATGCCAGGCAGATGGAACTGGATCTAAACATCCCATCCATCCACCTGATTAACGACCTGGAGGCCACCGCCTGGGGCGTAGATGCGCTGGGTGAACAGGATATTCATACCCTGCAACCCGGATCTGTAGACTCCGTTGGAAACCGCGCTGTGATTGCCGCTGGAACCGGGCTGGGACAGGCCGGGATGCTATGGGATGGGACACAACACATCCCCTTCGCCACCGAGGGCGGCCACTGCGACTTTGCCCCGGCAAATCAACTGGAGTGTGAGCTGCTTACCTCACTGCAACACAAAACCGGCCAGGTCTGCTGGGAGGATCTACTCTCTGGACCCGGCCTGAGCAGGATCTACCAGTTCCTACTCAACCATCATCAACTCCAGACTCCAGAGTGGCTGCATCCAGATACAGCTGGTGGAGACCCGGCTGCAGAAATAGCTAGGCTGGCAAGGGATAACAGTGACCAGATATGTAGCGAGACGATGGCGCTGTTCACCCGCCTGTACGCTGCGGAGGCGGGAAATCTGGCCCTCAAGCTGATGACCAGGGGCGGAGTCTATATCGGGGGGGGGATAGCGCCCAAGATATTGGAGTGGCTCCAGACCCCGGCCTTTCTCCAGGCCTTCCACAACAAAGGCAAGATGCGGGGCCTGATGGAGTCCATGCCGGTTCGGGTGATACTGAATGACAGGGCCGCTCTATACGGCCCTGCCATCTATTTAAAACAGCGGGTACTCAACTGCTAGTCTGCAGCATCATCCTTATATTTTTCATCTTCCACCTGTTGCTGACGGGAGACCTCCGCTTCACGCCGGGCATCCCATACTTCCTGACGCTGCTCCACTCGCTTATCCCAGGCTTCACTGTTCTCAGGGATAGAGCGCTCACCAAAAAATGCCTGTTTCATGAATTTGGCGCCAAACTGCATCAGTGGAATATCCTCTTTTTCCAGCACTTCATACACGGAATCTTCCAGTTCATAGGTGGTGCGAAAGGCATCACTAAGCACGAAGCGGCGAAAACGGTCCATGTCGAAGGAACACATAAAGAACATCTGCAGGGTACTCTCGGGCAGGGCGCCTACCGTGGAACCGGCGGAGCGTTTCTTCAGCATAACCTGCAACCACTCCTTATTCATCTCGTCGTGAAACGCAGTGTCCTGCTCTTTAAGATACTCCTGGATGGTTAGTTCGCGCGCCTCATCATGCCCCTTGCAGTGCTGTTCCTGAACCAGAAAGTAGTGGGTCTCTTCATGCTCGGCACCGGTCTGGCGCATGGACATATGCCCCAGTGGATAGTAGCGGCAGGAGGTGGGACGATCAGCATAGACGCTGCATCCCTCGTCGGTCATAAACAGGCAGACCCCATCATCGGTGGTGCGTAACTTCACCCCGGGCAGGCCATCCTGTTCCATCTGGAACGGTACCGTGTGCTCCTTCAGAAACTCGGTGGAATTTTTCCCCAGACTCTCTTTCAGACGAATGATGTCATACGGGGTCAGGGTGATGTCCGCCTGTTTGCAGCAGGCATTGAAGCAGGATATACCCTTGTGGCAGCTGAACTTGAGCTTGGTGCCCAGATCAAGCATCTCCGGCACCATATCACTCTCGAAGGGTATATCTTTAAATTTTTCACTCATGGTTTATCTCTACTCTGAACTTACTGAACGACAATTGTAGCAATGGAGCCTCTGATTAACCTAAAATTTCTTCTGGTACCAGAATGCACCACTATTTGAATAAGCCGCAACTACTTGAAATTGCTGAAAATAAAAGCAACGCCTTTACTTTCTGTTCCCGCAATGGATCCAGGGTGGATCTATTCTGGGTTCTAGTTGTGAGATGCACCGAAACACGGCGTACCTCAGTTGCCAACATCCCTGCGGCATATGACGAAAAAAGTCCGGACGCCTCACGGCGCCCGGACTTCCCTAAGATCCTAGGCTGTCAAAAATGCTTATTTGAACAGCTTGGTCTTATCCACCAGATCAACATGTGCACGCTTAAAGCACTTGAAGGTCTTGGCTTCTTGGTCATAGATGGAGTTCACAAAGCACTTCCAGTTCTCCTCATCGACAAAGTTCTTGTCCATGCGGTAGTAGAAGCCAGGATAACGAGACTCCTCGCGGAACTGAATGTGTTTCATGTGAGCTTCGGCAGTGAAGACACGATGGTAGTTCTCCCAGGCCCGCAGCAGTTCGTGCAGGTCCTTGGCGCGCATCTTCAAGGAGTCTTCCTTCAGAGTACCCAACTTCTCTTCCGCCACAGCAAGCATGTGCTCGTTGGTGGTGTAGTAGGTGGCAACACCAGCTACATACTCATCCATCAGCTTCTGCAGACGGAACTGAAACATCCGTGGAGTAACGTAGTTCGGGTTCACGTCGATAGCGGTACTGTAATCCTTGTGCTCCAGGAAGTTACGCACTGGACGGTAGATCTCAGCGATCAAATCCTCTACAGAGGTATCCAGCTCAGGCTTCCAGTCCTTGTTATCCATAACAAACTTAACCATGGACTTGGCGCACATGCGACCCTCGGCATGGGAGCCGGAGGAGAACTTGTGACCAGAGGCGCCAACACCATCAGCAGCGGTGAACAGGCCCTGTACTGTGGTCATGGAGCGGTAGCCCCAGTTCCAGCCAGAAGGCAGATGCTCAGGAACGCCGGCTTCGGTCTCTTCAGTAGGCGCGCCCACATCCTCAGGACCAGATACCCAGATGCCGCAGCAACCGGAGTGAGAACCCAGCAGGTATGGTTCGGTAGGCATCAGCTCGGAGTTTTTCTTCTCTGGCTCGATGTTCTCACCAGCCCAGATACCGCACTGGCCGACACACATATCCAGGAAGTCTTCCCAGGCCTCTGCTTCCAGATGCTTTACCTCACGTGGAGACAGGGTCTCACGCAGGTTAGCCAGGGCAGTCACGGTGTCCATCCAGATAGGACCACGACCTTCCTTCATCTCTTTCAGCATCAGGTGGTTACGCAGGCAGGAGGCAGGAACAGCAGCCTGACCATAAGGAGGATAGTCGTTCAACATCTCCTTGTTGCGAACCATGTAGACTTCACCGAAGGCGTTGGTGGCCTGTGATTTGAACAGCAGGAACCAAGCGCCAACAGGACCGTAACCGTCTTTGAAACGGGCAGGTACGAAGCGGTTTTCCATCAGTGTCAGCTCGGCGCCAGCCTGAGCAGCCATGGTGTAGGTGGAACCAGCGTTCCATACCGGATACCAGGCACGACCCTGACCCTCACCCACGGAGCGAGGACGGAAGATGTTCACACAGCCACCGGCAACCAGCAGGCAGGCCTTGAACTTATATACAAACAGTTTGTGCTCACGTACAGAGAAACCAACGGCACCGGCGACGCGGTTGCTGTCGTTCTTGTCGTTTACCAGCTTAACGATGAAGATACGCTCTTGGATGTTGTCTATACCCAAGGCCTTCTTGGCGGCCTCGGCGACGATCCACTTGTAGGACTCACCGTTGATCATGATCTGCCACTTACCGGAACGTACTGGCTTGCCGCCGTCCTTTAGCGAAGTCATGCCCTTGGAACCGTCAAAACGCTCACCGTTCTCGTCGAGCTTCCAGATTGGCAGGCCCCACTCTTCGAACAGATGCACAGACTCGTCCACATGGCGACCCAGATCATAGGTCAGATCGTCACGGGTGATGCCCATCAGGTCGTTGGATACCATACGGGCATAGTCCGCAGGATCCTGCTCAGGACCAATATAGGTGTTAATAGCAGACAGACCCTGCGCCACAGCACCGGAACGGTCCATGGCGGCCTTGTCGACCAGTTTAACGCTGATGTCACCACCAGAAGCCTTGATCCAGGGACCCAGCTCATAAGCGGCACCGCAGGCGCCCATACCACCACCGATGATGAGGATATCAACCTCTTCTTCGATGACTTCAGGATTTCCAAATTCTCCAGCCATTCTCAATCACCTCAATATAAATTTGTTAAAGTAGGTTTACGGCTTGAAACCTGCTTACTTACAGATCAGCTCGCTGGCATCGCCGGAGCGGTAGCCATTCTGCTGATCATGGTTGAAAAAGCCGGGCTCGTTGATCTTGTTGATATCGGCCTCAGGCGTGTTGCCGTACGGATCAATGGAACCTTCCGCAGTGGTGCGGATAGGGAACTTAAAACGCTTCATGGTGCCGTTGCGGAACTTGATGGTCCACATGATTGAATCGGTACCGCGCAGAGGCTGTACGGAACCTCCCAGTGGGACGATATCAGCATAAGGACGTGCTTCAATGGCCTGCTGTGGGCAAATCTTGATGCAGGAGTAGCACTCCCAGCACTGCTCCGGCTCCTGGTTGAAGGCACGGCTCGCATGGCCGGTTTCTGAACCGTCCATATCAAGCTTCATCAGGTTATGCGGGCAGATGTACATGCAAGCAGTCTTGTCCTGGCCCTTGCAGCCATCACACTTATCGGTACGCACAAAAGTTGGCATGGTGCTTTTCTCCTAAAATCTCACTAAATATGTGATCTTAATCGCCATCTGACAATGGCGAACTAATTTATTCACTGCTCCCAGGATAACCCGGCAATAGCTTCTTAATTTCTAAATTTGATTAGTTACCACCAACTCAATGAGAACGGCGGCAATAGTTAATTCATTAAATCCTACTAACCAACCGGGAAAATCGGCGTTAAAACACCCACCAATTCCATCTATTCGGCTCTCCCGGGACGGATAAACATAAAGAGTTGCCGACAAAAGTGCCAAACAGTTCTTTGGAGGTCATCATAAAATAACTTTATACTAATGTAGTTGGCCTCAGGATGGCGTACACTCTGGACAGATGCAGACATTTCCCGAGGACGTTTGAATTGGAATATTTTAAGCACAAACAATCAGTTACCAGCAGCCACCCTCAGCAGTTGTCCGCCACTTCAAGCAGAACAATACTTAGCAAACCGCTTGGTTAATCACCACGAACCAATAATGAAAAAAGTTGGCGTTAATTACGGAGGACTGGCCCAAATCTTCTTTTCCAAGGTCTGGCGGTATCGAAACCATGAAAAGCTCTAACCCTATACCACCGCATGCACTACTGCTTATCACCCCGGATTGCACCCACTGCCCACCGGTATTGGACGCCCTGTCTCGAATGGTAAAAGAGGGGATCATAGGCCATCTGGAGGTGATCAACGTCGCCTTGCATCCAGAGAAGGCCCGAGCCCTCGGCGTCAACTCTGCCCCATGGACTAGGATTG
>CAZVME010000025.1:0-40749 GCA_964628835.1 uncultured Gammaproteobacteria bacterium
GTTGGGCATAGTGGTACCAGCCGGGACCAAACTGAACCCCAAGAATGTGGCGGCGGTAACCATCCATTCAGATCTGCCTGCCTTTGCCAAGCCGGGTCAGAAGATCGATGTGACCGTATCTTCCATCGGTGATGCCAAGAGCCTGCGTGGTGGCACCCTGTTGATGGCGCCGCTGAAAGGCGCGGACGGCAAGGTGTATGCCATTGCCCAGGGCAATCTGGTGGTTGGTGGGCTGAGTGCCTCTGGAGCTGACGGCTCCAGCATTACTATTAATATTCCCAGCGTGGGACGTATTCCCAATGGCGCCAGTGTCGAACGTATGGTGGTCACACCCTTTAGCAAGAACAACTTCCTGGTGCTGAATCTGCATCGGGGTGACTTCACCACGGCGCGTCGGATGGTGGACAGTATCAATCTGGCCATAGGTCCTGGTGCTGCCAAGGCTGTGGATGCCACCTCTATTCGGGTAGATTCGCCACTGGATCCGGCCCAGCGCGTGAGCTTTGTTTCCTTGATTGAGAATCTTGAAGTCAGGCCGGGGGAGGCGCCGGCCCGCGTGGTGGTGAATTCACGTACCGGGACCGTAGTCATAAGCAGTGAAGTCAGGGTATCACCCGCTGCCGTGTCCCACGGTAATCTCACTGTGACCATAAGCGAAGACCAGCAGGTATCCCAGCCCGGCGCTCTCTCCAGTGGAACCACCACCGTGGTGCCAAGCACCCAGCTCAATGTGGAAGAGGGTAGTAGTCGTATGTTCCTGTTCAACACCGGTGTCACTCTGGGTGAGGTGGTGCGGGCAGTAAATCAGGTTGGGGCCGCCCCCAGTGATCTGGTGGCGATTCTGGAAGCGCTCAAGCAGGCCGGTTCCCTGCAGGCAGAGCTGATAGTCATTTAACATTATGAACACAGCATCCGCATCTCTATATACAGATTTCCAAGGCGTAGCCGAACTCAAGGCTAAGGCGCGGACCGATGCCAATGGCTCCCTGGATCAGGTGGCAAAACAGTTTGAATCCCTGTTTACCCAGATGATGATCAAGAGTATGCGTCAGGCAAAACTGGCTGAAGGGCTGATGGATAGTGATCAGACCAAGTCCTACCAGGATATGTATGATCAGCAGTTGGCTGTTCATTTGTCAGAGGGCAAGGGCCTGGGTCTGGCAGATGTGATCAAGCGTCAACTGGGCGGCACCAAAGCCGCAAATGACAGCGCCCCGGTAAATAGCTACGGCAAATACCACAATGAGGTAATTAGTATGCTGGAGCGTAGTTCCAACATGCCGGTCTCCATGCAGGATGGAAAGCCAATCATTGCCCTGGGCCAGGATCAGATGGTGGCGGGAAGCAGGATCGGCATGCAGCATGTGACTCCTGAGTCAAAACCGCAGCCCCTGATCAGTCCAAAGCCTGAGGTGCAGCCACAGCAGCATGTCGCAGCCACCGATCCAAAGAGCTGGAACAAGACCGACTTTGTGCAACAGCTATGGCCCTGGGCGCGCGAGGCAGCAGACAAGCTGGGTGTAGCACCTGCGGCACTGCTGGCTCAGGCCGCTCTTGAGACCGGCTGGGGCCGGCATATCATGCCTTCGGGTAAGGGCAAAGGTGATTCTGCCTTTAACCTGTTCGGTATCAAGACCGGAAGGCGCTGGAAGGGTGAGAGCGTGAATATCGGCACCCTGGAGTATGAGCAGGGCGTGGCAGTGCGCAAAAAAGATAAATTCCGCGCATATCAGTCATTTGGCGACAGCTTTAACGATTATGTGGACTTTTTACGCTCAAATCCAAGATATTCCGAGGCGCTAGCCAATACCTCTGATAGCAAGGTGTTTTTCCAAGAGCTGCAGAAGGCCGGTTATGCCACAGATCCGCGCTATGCGGCCAAGCTGACCTCAGTTATGGAAAGTAAGGATATGCAGCGGGCGTTGCAACAGCTTAAGGATAGTGGCCAAAGGTCGCTATAACAGACAAGGGATCTACATTGGTTTCGGGTGAGTTGTGCTCGACTCACAATCCAGAGATACCCGATGAGCAGGTGAGAAGATGGCAGGAATACTAAACATAGGTGTCTCGGCTCTGATGTCGTTTCAACGTTCGTTGACGACCACCGGGCATAATATTGCCAATGCCGAGACCGAGGGCTACAGCCGCCAAAGTACCGATTTGACTACTCGTACTCCGCAACAATTTGGTAATGACTGGCTTGGTTCCGGGGTGCGGGTTTCCCAGGTCGAACGCCAGTATGACCAGTTCCTGGCCAGCTCGGTGCGTGCCAGCCTCTCTTCGACCACCGAGCTTGAGACCTATTTTACCCGCGCCAGTAGCCTGGATAATCTGCTGGCCAATTCGGACACTGGGCTTGATCCAGCCATACAGGACCTATTTACCTCTATTCAGGCGGTGGCAGATGATCCTACCTCCATCTCCGCCCGTGAGGTGCTGCTGGTGGAGAGTGGCTCCATGGTCGATCGCTTCCATGATCTCAACCTGCAGATCGATGAGTCCCGCAGGCAGCTGAATAATGAACTGAGCACCAGTGTTAGTGAGATCAACAGTATTTCCACGAGCATTGCCGCCCTAAATGTCCAGATCGTAAATGAGACCGGTTCCCCCAATGATCTGTTAGATAAACGCGATCAACTACTGAATGATCTGTCGGAGCTGGTAGGTATATCCACGGTTGAACAGGCCGATGGCGCGATAAATGTGTTTGCTGGCAAGGGGCAGGCCCTGGTGATTGGCGTCTCCTCTGCGACCCTCTCCACCGCTGTAGCTGCTGATGGCGAAAACCTGGATATCATCCACTCTGGCCAGGGTGTAGGCCAGGTGATTACCGATTTTATGACTGGAGGCCAGGTGGGCGGCATGATCTCATTCCGCTCTGATATTCTGGATGCCAGCCAGAATAAGCTCGGTTTGGTGGCGTTGGGGATAGTGGATGAACTGAATACCCAGCACCAGAGCGGCATGGATCTGGATGGGAATCTGGGCGGCCTAATGTTCACAGCTCCTCAGACCAGCCAGGGGGTGGTGGTGCAGGGGGCCGGGGCAACGGGTACCGTGGCCTTTAGTTATTCCGATATTACAGATGTTACAGATAGTGATTACCGGCTGGTCTATAACAGTGGTACCAGCTATACCATGACCCGTCTGTCCGACAACACCACTTTCAGTCTGGATACAGCGACCCCTGCCACCCTGACCAATGATGGATTTACCCTGGCTCTGGGTGGCCTGCCAGCCGCCGGTGAGACCACTATCATCCGTCCTACCAGGATGGCAGCCAAGAATATTGAGCTGAATCTGACCGATGGCAGAGAGTTTGCGGCGGCCGCTCCCATCACCACCGGGGCCTCAATCAGCAACACCGGTACCACCGGCGCCATATCCGCCGGTGAAGTGGTGGATATCTCCAATGCGGCTTTTACCGCCACCGCTGGCGCCTTGACGCCGCCGGTGATGATCCGCTTTACCTCCGCCACTACCTACAGTGTCTACAACAACACCAACCCTGCGACCCCGGTTCTGCTTGAGGCTGGCATAACCTACGCACCGGGCGGAGAGGTGTTTCCAACCCCAGGCGCCCTGGACCACGGATACAGCATTCAGATCACCGGTGCGCCCGCCACTGGGGATGAATTTACCGTTGGCTACAACACCGGTGGTGTGGGCGACAACCGCAACGCCCTGGCCCTGGGACAGATACAGACCGAGAATGTACTCCAGGGTGACTCGGCAAACTCCCTTGCTGCAACCTCTACCCTGCAGGGGACCTACGCCCAGTTGATTGCGGATGTTGGTACCAAGACCAGTGTGGCGGAAAATAACCATGCGGCACAAAAAGTATTGCTGGATTTTAATCAGGGGTCATTCTCTTCAGTATCCGGGGTGAACCTGGATGAAGAGGCGGCAAATCTTATTCGGTTCCAACAGGCCTATCAGGCCGCAGCCCAGGTGATATCAGTATCCAATACCCTGTTTGACAGCCTGATTAGCGCTGTCAGGAGATAGATATGTTTCGAGTCTCGACCAAAACCATGGCGGATCAGTCGGTCAGTACCATGCTGCAACAGCAGGCGATACTGAGCAAGACCCAACTGCAACTCTCAACCGGTAAACGCATCCTTACGCCATCGGATGACCCCACAGGTTCGGTGCGGGTGGTGGATCTAAAGAGTGCCATCGGTCGTGTTGACCAGTATCAGGTCAATGCAGATCGCGCCAACTCCCGGTTGGAGCAGGAGGAGAGTGTCCTATTTGGTGTAACCAATCTGTTGCAACGTAGCCATCAGCTTGGGGTTCAGGGTAATAATACGGCGGTATTATCTGTATCTGACACCACCGCGATTGCCGCAGAAATCCGGCAGTTGGTAGATGAGCTGGAAGGGCTGGCCAATACCAGAGATGCCAGTGGCGACTACATATTTTCCGGGTACAAGAGTGGTACCAAGCCGTTTACCCGCACTACAACCGATGCCTACACCTATAGTGGCGATCAGGGGCAGAGGCAGTTGCAGATCTCGGCCGACCGCACCATTGCGGATGGAGACAACGGTTTTGATCTGTTCGTGGATGTGGATACAGGGCCATTCGCCTCGGCCACAGGTATCGCCGCCACCGGCTTTGGCGTCATTGCTGATGGTGATCTGACTATCAATGGAATCAGCGTGGGGGGTATTCCTGCCGCGGCCAACGCCACCGAACGGGCGGGGCAGATCATGGATGCAATCAATGCCATATCTGACATAACCCATGTCTCTGCTGACCTGGCTTCGGGAAGTACGGTAACCCTATCCTCAAGTGCTGGAGATGTGGCAGTGGTTGCAGCTTCTGCCGCAGATACCGGGTTGACCACCGGTACCACAGCCGCCACCACCGGCAAACGCAACATAATGGAAACCCTGTTGCAGATGGCCTCCAGCCTGGAGGCCGGTGATACGGTGGATCGCTACCTGAACGACATAAATCTGGCCATGGGTCATGTATCTGACGCTCACTCGCTGGTGGGGGCCAGGTTTAATGCCGCTGCTAAACAGGTGGAGGTCAACGCCGACATAAAACTGACCCTTGAGACCCACCTGTCAAATGTGGAGGACCTGGACTACACCGAGGCCATAAGCCGCTTTAATCGCCAGACTGTGGCGCTGGAGGCGGCGCAACAGGCCTATGTGAAAGTGCAAGGCCTCTCTCTGTTTAATTTCCTCTAGAAAATGTCTGCCTTGTAAAGAGGGCGTACTCTCAGGGGTCGGAGTCGATTACGCGCTAAGTGGCAATTAAAGCCGTCTCTATAAAGCAATCGACTCCGACCCCTGACCACTTATTATTTCCAACAAACTCCCTAATTACCCGTCTCACTCATTGAGTGATAGTGAAAGTCGGGAACCTTTTTCCCTGGCATGGGAGTTAATATCTTTATTGTTGCAATAAATGCAGTATATTCAGCAAGATACTGAAATATGCCGGTATTGTGAACCAGGTGCAGTTTTGCCTGATTAACCACTAAAGTTTCTACTACCATCTGCCGCTACAATTATCGGAGGCGGTAAATACCAGAACCAAATTCAGGTATATCCGCCAAATATAAACCTGACCCCAAGGCCGTTGTTAAGTATTGACTGAGGGGTATTAGGAGAAAAAATCATGGCAATGGTAATCAACACTAATATTATGTCCCTGAACTCACAGCGTCAGCTGAGCCAGTCAGGAAACTCTGTAGCAACCGCAATGGAACGTCTGTCCTCAGGTCTGCGCATCAACAGCGCGAAAGACGATGCTGCCGGTCTTGCTATTTCCAACCGCATGACTTCCCAGATCAATGGTCTGAACCAGGCCATCCGTAATGCCAACGATGGTATCTCTCTCTCCCAGACTGCTGAAGGCGCGATGGAAGAGACCACCAACCTGCTGCAGCGTATGCGTACACTGTCAATTCAGTCAGCCAACTCCACCAACAGCGCCAGTGACCGCCAGGCTCTGCAGGACGAGGTGACCCAGCTGGTTCAGGAAGTTGACCGTATCGCCAACACCACCAAATTTGGTACCCGCTCACTGCTGAACGGTAACTTCGTTAGCCAGAAGTTCCACGTTGGTGCCAACGCCAACGAGACCATCGGTGTTTCCATTAATTCCACCAAGGCTGATGATCTTGGTGGCAGGTATTCATTATCAGTAACCGGTTTGCAATCCAACCAGATTGCAGCTGCCGCTGCTACGGCTACCCATCCGTTCCAAGCTGAAACACTGACCTTTGTAGTAGGTGGCTCTACTACTACCAACGTATCGGTTTCTGCCGGCTCTTCCGCGCAGGATAATGCTGATGCCATATCCCAGCAGGTTTCCGGTGTTTCTGCTGAGGCCAGAACTGGGGCTTATGTGACCTTCAGTGGCGCTACCGACGACAGTGTGTACACCCTGAGCATCAATAACGTTAGCGTCTCCTATACCGCTGATTCCTCTGCCACTGTGGCTGAGGTTCATACCGGTCTTGCTGCCGCTATTAATGCCGAGAGCGCTCTGCAGAACTTGTCCGCGACAGGTGCTGCTGGTCAGATAGACATCGTTGATACAACTGGTGGGGATATTGATATTGGCTACGGTGCTACGGGCGATAGCCTTGGCTCTGCCGATATTGATGTTGATTCGCGCAATTTTGGCGATACTGCTGGTAACACCGGTGGCGCAATAACAGTATCTGAGGGCGAACAGACCATAGTTACTGGTGCCATCCAGCTGTATACGACCGATAACTCCACCAACGTCAACCTAGACAGTGATGTGGGTGACATCATGTCCACCACAGCCGCTGACGCTACTTTTACTGATACCGGCACCAGCGTTTCCACTTTAGATATCACCAGCATTACCGGAGCCAACTCAGCTCTGGCCGTACTGGATGTGGCCATCAGCTCCATCGATAGCCAGCGCGCCGCCCTGGGTGCTATCCAGAACCGGATGGAGTCGACCATCGCTAACCTTTCCAGTGTATCGGAAAACGTATCCGCTGCTCGTTCGCGGATTAAAGATGCTGACTTCGCAGCTGAGACTGCAGCCCTGACCCGGGCTCAGATCCTGCAACAGGCTGGTGTAGCTATGTTGGCTCAGGCCAATGCACAGCCTCAGAATGTTCTCTCACTACTTCAGTAGGAATGACATAGTAGCGCCCTCCGGGGCTAATGCCCCGGAGGGCCTGTTTAAGGAAAGGTGACAGTCATGACAATTGAAAACGTCAATAGGCTAGGTTTTGCGACTGAATTAGCGGGTACTAAGCCGCAACAGGTAAAGTCCTCTAAAACTCAGGAAGTGTCGCCAGTGAAGACGGTTGATCCGCAGGATCTGGTGATGCGTGGAAAGGGTAGCCAGGCATCGGAGTCTGCTCAGAGTCAGGTCACTGATGAGGTGGTCAATGAGTTGAATGAATCCATACTCGGCGTTCGCCGTGAGCTTAAATTCAGCATCGATAAAGATAGTGGTCGTGCCATAGTTCAGGTGTGGGACAGTGAAACTGGTGATATGATCCGGCAGCTACCGTCAGATGAGGTTTTGGCTGTTTCCAGACACATCCGCGAGGTACTTGAAGCCTCCCAGTCCAGTCCTATGAGTGATGCCTCAGCCGATGGTGCCGTGGGTGTCATTATCCAGACAACGGCCTGAGTGTGACCATAGAATTTTTGGCCTGAATGTTGCATTTACTTTAGCTGGCAGCACCACTAGCGTTTGGTAGCGAGCCAGGGTTGCGTCAGTGGAAATGGCGTACAATCTAATAAGAAGGATCTTGGTGATTCGACAATATTGATCAGGATGATAGTGGCATGGCAACTTTAACAGCACTGGGTATTGGTTCAGGACTGGACGCTAACTCCATTGTGGAGCAGCTCATGGTCCTGGAACAGCAGCCGCTGGTCAACATGCAGCAGAAAGAGGCAGGTTATCTGGCCGAACTCAGCGCCATGGGGCAGATGCGCAGTGCCGTTGCCTCGTTCAAGACCGCTGCCGATGAGCTAAAAACCGCAGCAGATTTCAATGTGTTTGCGGCAACTTCTGCCGATACGGCAAAATTTACCGCCTCTGCGGACAGTTCTGCCGCAGCGGGTACCTTCGATATTCAGGTTCAGAGTCTGGCCACGGCGCAGAAGCAGGGGTCAAACTCCTTTGTTGATTCCGATACCACCACGGTGGGCGGTGCCGGTGACAAGATCAAGATCACCATTGGTTCAGACACCTTCTCGGTGGAGATAGGTGGCAAGACGCTCACTCAAATTGCCGCTGCTATTAATGATGCCACGGATAACGTAGGCATTACCGCCAGTGTGTTGCAGGAAGATGCCAGTAACTATTATCTGACCCTCTCCAGTGATTCCACCGGCACTGCAAACGCCATGACCCTTGCCTTTGAAGACAGCGGTGGTTCACCGATTGTTGATCCGTTGGGAGTGGCTCAAACCCAGGCTGCGGCTGATGCCCAGATCCTGGTGGATAACACCTATACTGTTACGCGCAGTTCCAATACCATTACCGATGCCATCGATGGTGTAAGTATCACCCTGTTGGAGACCAGCACCTCTGCGGTAACGCTTGATGTGACCCACAATAGTAGTGCCGTTAATAGCGCTATTCAGAGGTTGGCAGACGCCTACAATACCCTGCAATCAACCTTGACTGAACTCGGTGATGGGGAGCTCTCAGGGGATTCTACTTCCCGCATTCTACAGAGACAGATAACATCGGTTATCAACACCGCTCCATCCGGATTGAGTGGTGACTTTTCCTACCTGTTTGATATCGGGATTGAGTTTGAGAAAGATGGAACCATGTCGGTTGATAGCGCCGTGCTGAATGATGCGGTGAATACCAATCTGGACTCGGTGACTGAGCTGTTCTCTGATGATGATCAGGGGGTTGCCTTTCGTCTCAGTGAACTACTGGATAGTGTCCTGGATGATGATGGCCTGCTCGATGCGAAAGAAGACGGATTAAATGCACAGATTGAAGATGTCCAGGATTCAGCGGCGAGTTTTACCCTGCGCCTGGAGATGATTGAAGCCAGATACAGGGCGCAGTATGCGGCCCTGGATACCCTGATGGCAGACTTGTCGGCCACCAGCAGTTATCTGGATCAGCAGCTGAGTATCCTGGCTAACTTAATACCAGGCAATAGCAATAATTAAAAAAGGAATCACTGATGAGCCCCATGCATAAACGCGGATTAAACCAATATGGGAAGGTAGCGGTAGGATCAGAGGCTTCCTTCGCATCTCCGCACCGGCTTATCCAGATGCTCATGGAGGGGGCGTTGGACAAGATTGCCTTTGCCAAAGGGCAGATTGAACGTGATGATTTTTCCGAGAAGGGTCGGAATATTACCTGGGCCATATCCATTATTCAGGGGTTAAGCTCCAGCCTGGACGTGGAGTCTGGGGGCGAGATAGCGGCCAACCTTGAGGGGTTGTACGACTATATGGTGCGGCGACTGCTGGAGGCAAACAAAGAGAACGATGTGGAGATCCTGGAAGAGGTGGCGTCACTGCTTAGAGAGGTAAAGAGTGCCTGGGACGCCATGCCAGGTGAGGTTAAACAGGGTGCTCCAGAAACCACTGTCTCAAGTGTAGGTTAGTGTGACCACTGGTCAGATTGTAACCAACCTGGAAGAGATAATAGGGCTATCCAGTTCCATGCTTGAATCTGCCTGCGCTGGCGAGTGGGAGCAGGTACAACAACTGGAGCCGCAGAGGCGGCAACTCATAGATCAGACCTTTCCCCTGGATGACACCAGCGGTGACATTGCATCCATAATCGAACAGGTTCAGAAGATTGCCAGCTTGGACCAGGAAACCATGCAGCTTGTGGGAAAAAGCAGCAAAGAGTTTTCCGGTCTGTTGAGTAAGATAAACACTGGCCGTCATGCCGTTGCGGCCTACCAGGATGTTGAGAAGAAGTAACTAATTGCCCAGCAGTAACTCAATTACAAACTTGCTTCCGAAATAAGCCAGGGCCAGCACCGCAAATCCCGCCAGGGTCCAGGTCAGGGCCTTCCGCCCGCGCCAGCCAAACTTGAATCGTCCCCACAACAGGGTGCCAAACACCAGCCAGGCGATGATGGATAGAACCGTCTTGTGCACCATGCGCTGGGCAAAGATATCATCCAGAAAGATAAAACCGCTGACCAGGGCAAATGTGAGCAGGAGAAAGCCCAATCCGATCATCTCAAACAGCAATAGCTCCATGGTCTGGAGTGGCGGCAGGGCGCGGATAAAACCACCGGGATGCCGATGTCGCAGGTGGTGATCCTGGATCGAAAGCAGCACCGCTTGGACGCTGGCCAGAGTGAACAGGCTATAGGCTAGCAGGGAGATGAGTATGTGGATTCTCAGCCCCCAGGCCGATCCGGTGGGAAGGAAATGGGTCGCCGGGTAGTACAACTCCAGGGCCAGGGCCAGGATCGCCACCGGCAACAATAGGATGCCTAGATTTTCCACCGGCTTGGTAATGGCTGAGAGCATCAGCAGCAATAGGATAATCCACATCACCAGGGAGCCTGCATTGAAAAATCCCAGGTCGATCCCACCCTCTATAAGGATGTTCTGGGATAGCACGTAGGTGTGCATAACCACACCAGCCAGGCCCAGCCCGATACCGGTTGCCCGGGGTGGTTTTTCACTCCCCTGGTCCTTGAAAAGTCGAATGCTGATGAACAGTCCGGCTGCGGCGTAGCAGGCGATGGTCAGGAATGCTGCAATTGTTGTACTCATATAGGGGGATAATCGCATATTAGACCGCCGGGTGTGAAGGGGTTGTGTCAGTAGTTACGTGGTTCATGCACATTAATCCTAACTATGCCTCCCCGGGGAAATGCTGAGGGACCACTTTATGCAGAAAAATGGTCAGGTGTTTAGTTTGTAGTAGGAGCGTGTAACCGGGCCGTAGATACTCGCGCATAGAGCCTGGCTAGGCCAAGAGAGCCATTTGAAACGTTTTTGTTATATCTTTGCGTCCTTGGCGTCTCTGCGATAGTCAATGGTTTGCTTGAGGTGGCCATAAATTTTGGAAAAGAGTGGCGATTATTAAGTTGGCCAACTAACGGCTATAATATTCGGCCAATCAAATGTTCCGCGAGTAATATAAAGATATGTTTGAGAATCTGACAGATAGACTCGGTGGGGTACTGGACCGCCTGCGAGGGCAGGGCCGACTCACCGAAGAAAATATCAAAGATACCATGCGTGAGGTGCGCATGGCGCTGCTGGAGGCGGATGTTGCCCTGCCGGTGGTAAAGACCTTTGTGGAGCAGGTGCGTCAGAAGGCCATGGGCGAAGAGGTGATGAAGAGCCTCACCCCAGGACAGGTCCTGATCAAGGTGGTCAACGATGAGCTGGTGAAGGTGATGGGTGAGGCTAATGAGAGCCTCAACCTGGCCGCCCAACCCCCGGCTGTAATCATGATGGCCGGCCTGCAGGGCTCAGGTAAGACCACCAGCGTGGCCAAGTTGGCCCGATGGCTGAATGAGAGCCAGAAAAAGTCAGTAATGGTAGCTAGTTGTGATGTCTACCGTCCTGCCGCTATAGACCAGTTGCAGACTCTGGCCGCAGAAGTGGAAGCGGAGTTTTTCCCCAGCAGCACCGATCAAAGACCCCAGGATATCGCGCGCAGCGCCTTGGAGCAGGCGCGCAAGAAATTCCAGGATGTGCTGATTATCGATACCGCCGGTCGCCTGCACGTGGATGCGGCGATGATGGACGAGATCAAGGAGCTGCACTCTGCCATCAACCCGGTTGAGACCCTGTTTGTGGTGGACAGCATGACCGGTCAGGATGCGGCCAATACCGCCAAGGCCTTTGATGAGGCGCTGCCTCTGACTGGTGTGATCCTCACCAAGACCGATGGTGATGCCCGCGGTGGTGCTGCGCTTTCCATTCGCCAGATCACCGGCAAGCCGATCAAATTTCTGGGTGTGGGCGAAAAGACCACCGCCCTGGAACCGTTCCACCCCGACCGTGTCGCCTCAAGAATCCTGGGGATGGGCGATGTGCTGTCGCTGGTGGAGGAGGTCTCCGCCAAGGTCGATCACAAAAAAGCGCAGAAACTGGCCAAGAAGCTACAGAAGGGTAAAGGCTTCGATCTGGATGATTTCAAGGAGCAGATGGAGCAGATGTCCCAAATGGGCGGGCTGAGTGCGCTGATGGACAAGATGCCGGGCATGGGCAAGATCCCGGATCAGGTAAAGAATCAGGTAAATGACCGCGAACTGGTGAAGCTGATCGCCATCATCAACTCCATGACCGTCCAGGAGAAACGATTCCCGGCGGTGATTAAGGGTTCGCGCAAACGCCGCATTGCCAACGGTTCCGGCACCCAGGTGCAGGACATCAACAAGATGCTAAAACAGTTCACCCAGATGCAGAAGATGATGAAAAAGATGAAGGGTGGCGGCATGGCCAAGATGATGCGGGGGCTCAAGGGTGGTCCCGGTGGCGCAGGTGGATTTGGCGGTCCTGGAGGGCCTGGTGGTCCAGGCGGGTTCCCTTTTCAATAAACATCGTTATACCCGGAAAAGCGCCCTCTGTCTGATTGTGGGGCGAATCCTGCTTTTCTAGGTAAAATTCATTGATAAAAGGGCTTCACTTTCCAAAAAAATAGCGTAGAATGCCCGGTTTACTTGCCTTCGGCCGGTTCGGCTGAATGCGCGCGACAGAATCAACTTAAGGGTGGGGCATGGTAACAATTCGTCTTGCAAGGACCGGCGCTAAAAAACGTCCGTTTTATCATATAGTAGTAGCAGATAGCCGCCGTGCACGTGACGGTCGTTATATCGAACGTGTTGGCTTTTTTAACCCTATCGCTGAGGGTGGTGAAGAGCGTCTGCGTATTGAAAATGATCGTATTGATCACTGGATCTCACAGGGCGCCCAGGCTAGTGACCGCGTAGCCAAGCTGCTCAAGGATCAAGCCAAGGCCGCCTGATCAGTGTGAATTGGCGCGATGTTGCCAAGTACTGATTTAGATGGCTGGAAGAGAACAGAATTGCTAGAGGGCTATCTCTGTGACTGCAGCAGTTAGCTCAAGGTATGTGACCCTGGGCCGGATATCCGGGCTGTATGGTGTCAAGGGCTGGGTGAAGGTGTTTTCGCACACCGCGCCGCGCACCAACATACTGGACTATGCAATCTGGTATCTGGATACCGATGACGGTTGGCGGGAGTACCAGCTGGAAACCGGTAAGGCTCACGGTAAAGGGATAATTGCCAAACTGAGCGGGATTGATGACCGGGATCTGGCTACAAGCCTGATCAATACGGATATAGCTGTACCGCGAGACCAGCTGCCTGACTTGGGTGAGAATAGTTACTACTGGACCGATCTTGAGGGTCTTATGATCCGCACCATTCATGGAGTTGAGTTGGGTAGATTGGACCATCTGTTCGAGACCGGATCCAACGATGTAATGGTGGTAAAGGGTGAGCGTGAACGGCTGATCCCCTATATCGATGATGTAGTAAAGAGTGTGGATCTGGTTGGTGAAGTAATGATGGTGGACTGGGATCCTGAATTTTAGAGGGACGTTGATATGCGCTTCGACGTAGTGACCCTCTTCCCGGAGATGATCCAGGCCATGGTCGGTGACGGTGTCACCGGACGGGCGTTTGATAAGGGGTTGGCGCAACTGGCCACCTGGAACCCCAGAGACTACACCAGCGACGTGCATCGCACCGTGGATGACCGGCCTTATGGCGGTGGTCCGGGAATGGTGATGAAGGTGCAGCCGCTACAGGCTGCCATCGAAGATGCCAGGAAGGCAGCGCCGCCAAATACCAAGGTGGCCTATCTTTCGCCACAGGGACGGCAGATGGATCAGTCAGCGGTAACAGAGCTGGCCAAGCGGGACGGCATGATACTGATTGCCGGGCGCTACGAAGGGATAGATGAACGAATTATTGATCGTTGCGTCGATGAAGAGTGGTCGATTGGCGATTATGTTTTAAGCGGTGGAGAACTCCCCGCACTGGTGTTGATGGATGCTGTATTGCGCTTGCTGCCAGGGGTACTGGGGGCCGCAGACTCAGCAGAGCAGGACTCTTACACAGATGGCCTGCTGGATTGCCCGCACTACACGCGGCCCGAGCTGATCGAAGATATGCCGGTGCCAGATGTGCTAAAGAGTGGTAATCATGAAGCCATCCGCCGTTGGCGACTCAAGCAGTCGCTGGGACGTACATGGTTACGCCGGCCAGATCTGTTAGATGGGCGGGAGTTGACCAGAGAAGAGCAGTTTTTACTTGAAGAATTTATTGAGGCGCACACAGGCGCCCGTTGAGATACAGGAGCAATACGACCATGAGCAAGATCATCGAGGCGCTTGAAGCCGAGCAGATGAGCCGCGAGGTTCCGGAGTTTAGCCCTGGAGATACCGTGGTCGTCCAGGTAAAAGTAAAAGAGGGCAACCGCGAACGTCTGCAGGCATTCGAAGGCGTAGTAATCGCCAAGCGTAACCGTGGGGTGAACTCAGCCTTCACCGTACGTAAGCTGTCACACGGCGAGGGTGTAGAGCGTACCTTCCAGACCTACAGTCAGCTGATTAACGAAATCGAGGTCACCCGTCGTGGTGACGTACGTCGCGCCAAGCTCTACTACCTGCGTGGACGCACCGGTAAGGCCGCACGGATTAAAGAGAAGATCTAGAGTTACCCCGGGTTCTCTTTCCCAAACAGGGCCATCCAACTTCGGTTGGGTGGCTTTTTTTATGCTGTCGAGTTACCAAGTAGCCATGGTCACTTCAATTAATCATAGCCTTTCTTGTAGGCAGTCAGTCTGGACTCGTCGTACCATCCTTTATTCACTCTGAAACCCCTATAATTCAAAGCCCTACACTAGCTCAAGACTCCTGTGCACAGCACCAGGATGCCCCTGAATCTGATTGGAGTAGGCACACCGTTTTTGGGCAATTCATTTTCTGCTAATCCATGCCGCTTGGGCTTTTTGTGCTAAATATTATAGTACAGGGTCTTCTTTCTCTTAGCCGGGAGACCAGGGTAGTGAGAGAAAAAAAGGAGCCTAACTCCTTGTTTTTCACCTCATGCCTCGGCCTTTCTTGCAGATGGAGAATCGAGCCATTACCAGGGTTTGCAAGAGAATATGTTGTTTGGACGCAAGCCATGAGTTTCTAAATTGAACTATTGAGATTTTTCAAATAGTAAGGGCCAAGCTCATGCTGAATGATCTGCGCACGGTATTTAATACCTATAAACAGGATCTGTTAGAAGAGGAAATAATCTCTTTTCCTGACTATCTCTCCATGACGGTTAAGCAGCCCTGGATTACCAGGAACACCTTTCAGTTGGTGCATGACATGATGCTGAGTTCAGGTGTTGAACACTCTATTATGCCGGGCAAGCCAATCAAGCATCGCTACGGCTTTTTTGAGGATGAGAAATTTATTGGTCCTTTCGCCGTCTTTGGGCAACAGAAGGCCAAAGAGAATCTGGTGGAGAAGATTGATAATGCCAGTCGTGGGTTGGAGTCGTCCAAACGCTTGTGGATACTTTTGGGTCCGCCCGGGGCGGCAAAATCTCGTTCCATGGATGGCATTAAACATGCGCTTAGCCTCTATTCGGCTAGCGATGAAGGACGCACCTATACCCTGTTGTTGCCCACAGTGGATGAGAGGCTGAAAGATAAGGCCCTGTTTGAAGAAGATGGGGTCTACTATCTGCAAAGCCCCATCTTCGAACAGCCCCTGCAAGTTATTCCCCAGGCCCTGCGGGATGATTTTTGCGTCCATCTGAACAAAGGGATCATGGGTGGTGAGCTGCAGGAATTCCTAAATAAACACCCACACTATGATGGTGAATACCGGATTGCCATTGATGGCCGCATATCACCTTACTCCGACTATGTGTTGAAACAGTTCATGCGGACCAAGAAGTTGGATATGTGGGAATTGCTCCCTTACCTGAAGGTGAAGCGGATGATCTTCGATGCCCGCACCAAGACCGGCATTGGCTCATATACCCCACGGGATGAAAAGAGCCAGGAGGCAGGTTCTCTGGTGGGCAATATCGACTACAGTCTGTTGCCGCGTTTTGGTAGTGAGTCGCATCCCCTGGTGCATGACTATCAGGGTGAACTTTGCGCCGGTGCCAACGGCCTGGTGGAGATCCATGAAATACTGAAACTTTCCGACAAGTTTCTGTATGAGTTGCTGTTTGCAACTCAGGATCGTTTTTTTAAGCCTGAGGGGCAACCACCGGTACCGTTCAATGGTGTCATCATCGGACACACCAACTTCCATGAATTTAATATGTTCATGGCTAACGATAGTTTTGAGGCCCTGCGTTCTCGCACCACGTTTATCGAAATGCCGTTGTCGGTCACCTTCAAGGATGAACAGATGATCTATGATCTGACCTACTCCAACGACTATCGTGACTGGAACAGCAGTAAGAAGCATGTGGCCCACGTGGCGCCGCACAGCATTGAGTTGCTGAGCCTGGTGGCAGTAATGACCCGTCTGTATGAGTCCAAGCAAAACCCTAATCTGTCCCTGTTACAGAAGGCGTTAATCTACGCGGGGCGGGCAGATAGTGGAGTGGACAACAATATGTCCAAGGCGATTCTGGATGAGTTTGAGTATGTTAAGCCGTCCGAGGGCGCTTTTGGGTTGGATCCACGCTTTATTCAGAATGTGTTTGAGAATACTGAACATTTTCAAATCAATGAATATGCCGCCAATATCCAGCGTCTTGAGGATGAGCAGAGTGAGCCCACCATGTTGACCTCTATTGCCCTCAACAACCCCTGTGTCTCGCCGTTGGATCTGTATATCCGCATGGAAAATGCGGTGAAAGATGCGTTTGCCACTAACAAGAACCTGCTTAATCACTATTTGACCAAGATCCTGCCCCAAGCCAAGGGGTGGATATTTGGCCAGATTGCCAGTGATGTCTATACCGCCGTGCTGCGGGATACCACGATTGTGGAGAGTACCTGGAAAAAATATACCGATCATGTGCGAGCCTATGCCCACAATACCAAGGTTAAACATGAGGTGACGCAGATGGATGTGCAACCGGATGAGAAGTTCATGCAGACCATCGAGCAGTATCTGGGTATCCCGGAGAAAGATATTTTTCGTAAGGAGTTATCTGATGCCATTGCCAGCGTTAGTGGCAAGGTGCTGCTGGCAGATGAACCGTCCTACCAGGCGGCGATAAAACGGTTTGTGTTTGAGAATGAGTTTAAATCCGGTGAGAACATCAAGCTGTTGGGATGGATCAAGAGCGGTAGCAGTGCCGCCAGTGTGGATTCCAAGGAGCAGGAACAACTGAATGAGACTGTGAAGTACTTGATGGAACATCAGGGCTACTGCGGCAAGTGTGCATTCCAGGCCCTGACCATTACCGCCAACGCCTCCAGTATCGATATTTAACCTGAAGGTAACTATGGACGTTGACCGTATCACATCAGATGAATCAGAAGGCTTCTTTAATGATTTTATTGAAGAGCAGCTGAGTGATCTGACGGAAGATATTCTCAATGAAGGGGACCTGGATCGAACGGATGCCCACGGTAGTGATCTGATTATTGAGATGGATGATATCTCCCCTCCCACTCTCACCTATGGCGATGGAGGTGGTGGCGGTTTCCGTGGTGCAGGTCCTGGTGATGACAAGGGTAAGCTGAAGTTTGAGGTCTCCTTTGAGCGTTTTATGGAGCTGGTGGCAGATAAGCTGAGGTTGCCGGATTTGACCAAAGAGGGTAAGGGGAAGATCAAAGAGGTCTCCTACCACTACAAGACATTTGGTCCTGTCGGGGTGATCCTGGATAAGAAGCGCACCTTCAAGCGCGCCCTGAAATCCAGTGTCGGTATGGGTATTTATCAGCCGGAGCAGGGCCGATACGACGTGGAAGTGCGGCGCAGGGATCGGCGTTACAAGATCCCGCAGCGGGAAGAGAACCCGAAATTCAGGGCAGTGGTGTTTTATATGGGCGACATCTCATACTCCACCTTCGGTGAGCGGCTGGAGTTGGAGAAACGGTTGTTGAACTTTGTTCACCACTGGTTGGATTTCAATTATGGTAAGAACAATGTTGAACACCGTTTTTTCGTCCATGATGTAGAGGCCTATGAAGTTACGCCCGAGCAGTTCTATCAGGTGGGTAATATTGGTGGTACCCGTGCCGCGCCGGTGTTTGATCTGGTGGCCAATGTTGCCTTTAATGATTATGATCCGGCCACTACGAACTTCTACGGTTTTTATGTGGGTGATGGTGAGCTGTTTGGCAATGACGCCAAAGAGATCACCAAGATTCTGCAGCAGCGGCTTCACTCCATGTTTAACCGCCTGGCCCTGGTAGAGGTGCAGCCCGGTTCCATGAGCTGTCTGAATAGCGAGGTGGCCAAGGCCTTTGGCACTGACCGGGTGATTCGTACCACCGTACTAAAGGCCAAACAACATATAGTGCAGGTGATCAAGCAGATGTTTCAGGAGCATGATGCTTAGTCTGCGCTCAGATCCAAAGCTGCGGGAGCTGCTACGGCGGGTGGAGTACCTTGCCAGGGATAAATTCGGCATGGCACTGCCGGAGATGCGTTTCTTTATCCTGGACCCCATGGAGTTTGCCTCTCTACTGGAGAAAAACGTTTACCCTACCAGCCCGGTTAATATCTGGGAGGGGAAGAATATAGTTAACAAAAAGCACCGGGTAGAGACCGGCCAAGAGTCTGCGCTTTACTACGAAGTGGTGCAGACCGGTAATCCATCCTACGCCTATTTGAATGCGACCAACTCGGCCCTGACCCAGGCCTCGGTGATGGCGCATGTGGCAGGACACTGTGAGTTTTCAGAGCTGAATGTATTGAACGACTCTGACTCTGATCGCACTGAATATGTAATGCATCTGGTGCGTAAAGTGGATTTGGCCAGGCAGCAGATGGGAGAGCGGCGTTACATCGACTACTGGAATGCCTGCGAATCTGCGTTGCCATTTATTGCCCCCAACTCCCAGTACAATCTGGCCAACAGTATTCATCAAGAGAGTGCCATGATCGCCAGGGCAGTGGAGTCTGCTGATAAACCAGATAGTGAAAATCCACCATTGAATCTGGTGTCAGATACGATGAATGCAATTCTGAAAACTGATGAAACCAAGCCCTTTATGGAGCTGGAGAGGAAGCGGGTGCGTCAGGAGATGCTCAGTCGCAGAGGCTATACGCTACACGCCCCGTGTCAGGATGTCCTGGGCTTTCTGCGTGAGTATGCCCCCACTAGTAAAACCGAGCACGCCATTCTTGATTACCTGTACATCAGTCATCAACACCAGGATTTTATTGCTCGTACGCAGATTATGAATGAGGGTTGGGCCATGTACTGGGAGAAGAAAATTCTGATGGAGTTGTTTGCAGAAGATTCGGTGCGTGGCGCTATCGACTATGCCAGGGTGTTCTCAGGGGTCTGTTTGCCCCGGCCCTATTTTCAGCGTAATCCCTACCATCTTGGTTACAACATGTGGCTGCACATAGAGGAGCTGTACGGTGAGGGCAAGATCAGCCTGGCCTATCATGAAGAGACCGACCTGGATGCCAAGCAACAGTGGAAAAAACCGGAACAGGAAAAGCCGCACGAGTGTATGCGACACCTGGTAAAAACCATTACGGATTATGAGTTCCTGCGACGCTTTCTTACCCCGGAACTGGTGGGACGCTTTCACCTTAACCGCCTGGATCAAACCATGGCTCAGCAGCTGGGTGTGAAGAGTGAAGATATCGTTAAGGCGGATCGGCAGTGGGTGTGGTTGCATCCTGAGCCAATCCTTAATGAGATGCTGGAATTTTTTGCTCACTACTACCGTCCCCGGGTCTACATAGTTGACACTAATTATCTGGATGGTGGTCTACTGCTTATGCACCGGGATGATGGTAGGCGGTTGCGAGTGGACTGGATAAGACCAACCTTAAGCAATCTGAACCGTATGTGGAAAGCTCCGGTGTATCTGCTCTCCAGGGACAAGCTCTATTCGGCAGGTGCTGGAGGGTACAAGGAGAGTGAGGTTAAGGAAGTGTCCTTTGAGGATGTTACCGAACGTCTAGCTAGACAGCAGCAACCGTTTAAGGCCGCCTGAGGAGTCTGCTGCGGACAGATTAAAAAGCGGGGTTGTATATGAATAGTTTTAATTTCGACCGCATTTTGGGTTACTCAAAAAAGCGCAGTCTGAGCTTCAATGAATTTGTAACCGAGGCAGTAAATAATCCCTTACAGTGTCTACACACCAGTTCCTCCCTGATTACAGAGGCGGTGAAGCATTTTGGCTACGAGATTGTGGTGCGCTCGGGCGAGCCGACCATCAACTATAAGATCTTTGCCGACCCCTTTGCCAATGGGATCAACGAAGTGTGTGGCCAGGAGTTTTGCGCCAAGCAGATAATTGATGTCATAGAGTCTGTGGGCAAGGAGTCTGGGCCCAGTCGCGGCATCATCCTGGTGGGGCCGCCGGCATCTGGCAAGACCAATATTGTTGATCTGATCTGCCAGGCGCTGGAGGAGTACAGCAAACTCCCTTCGGTAAAGCTCTATTCACTCTTCTTCTGTTTCAGCGATGGCCAGGACTATCGCCTGGAGATTCGCCCCACATTTGCGCAGAACCCTATTCTACTGTTCCCCACCGCCCTGGAGCAGGACGGTGAGTTGATTCATCCGCGGCATGAGTTCTTTGAGTGTCTGCAAAAAGAGCAGGATGGCAATGGCGACCCCATTCGCGTCCCCACCTATTATCAGCATGCCGCGTTAGATAAGCGCAGTATGAATATGCTACAGACGTTGATGGAGAATCCGCGTAATCAGGGTAAGTCTCTATCTGAGATTATTGAAGAGTATGTGCGAGTGGAAGAGATCGAGTTTTCCAATGCCCAGGCGCGTGGCATCGCAAACATAGATGATATGGGAGAATTAAGGGTACGCACCACGCCCATGAAGATGGGCGAGAAGTTGAGTGTTATTTTGGCCGAACATCTACCGGGTATGAATATTGCTCAGTATGAGGGCGCACTGGTGAGCGCCAACCGGGGAGTATTGCATGTCCACGATGCTTTCACCTCAGGCTCAGAAGAGAGTGCCACGCAGGAAGAGTACAAGCCTCTGCTGATGTTGTTGGGTAGTGGTAAGGCATCCATCGAGTCAACCCAGGCAGCCATAGACACAACCGTAATAATTACCACCAACATTGAAGAGATGCAGTTATTGGAGCGGCAGCTTACCTCTTCCAAATTGTTAGATCGGATTGAGAAGATTCCGGTCAACTACCTGCTGGACGCCAATGCTGAGATGGATATTCTGCGCCGGGATATGGCCAATATGCGCAAGCAGTATGATGTGGATCCGAATCTGTTGCGCATCGCCGCCTATTACTCAGTGATGACCCGGCTGATGACCCCCTTGGAAGATGGGCTGCCAGAGGAGTGGAGTACCGAGAAAAAGGCGTTGTTCGTCTCCATTACCCCGGAGCAGAAGATGTTCATCTATGCTGCACAATCGGACGACCCAGTAAGCACTATACGTAATCTTCCATTCTGGCATCCGTTCCGGAATGAAGCGGCAAAATTGGAAATTGATATAGATGCGCCAGATGGCTACTCAAAGCTGATAAACCGGCGCGCAGATAGCGTGCCACTGGAGCAGACAGGTCTGTTCAGCGCTGAGCAGTTACAGATGATTGATGATAGTTTCATGCGCGAGCTGTGGAATCAGCACTATCCAAATGAGGGGAAGCATGGAATCTCGGTGCGGCAGCTACAGAATATTATGCGCAATACTATTGTGGTTTCGGATGGCACCAAGATCCATGTGGGGACCTTTCTAAGTCAGCTAAAAAGAGTCTTCATCCAGGGTTCAACCATTCACCACTGGCTGAACATCAATCACAATCAAAATCTAAATAATGTACGGATTACTCCACGCGCTGTTGGCACAGTGGTCTTCTCCGAAGGGGAGGGTGATTATGGTGACTATCAGGGGTTGGTAAAGGTGCTGCAGGCGGTCTATTTCACCATTATCTGCAAAGAGATTACCGTCTGCACAGTGGACCGTGACCCGGAAGAGATAGCTGTGGATCTGCGGCGTTATCTGCAACATGCACTGTTGGCCACAGCGGCAGAGAATCAGGCCTTTGCCCATATCATGATCCCCAAATTCACCTATGTGGACTCTGGAACCGGCGCCAAGGTGGATAAGCCAGACGAGAGGTTTATGGAATCAATAGAGCGGATACTCGCCCTTCCAGATGCCTGTGCCATCTACAGGCGCGAGATAGCCCAGCGCTTTTTAGAGCTGCAGAATAGTGGCGAGCTGGTGTTGGAACATGGTAAATCTGCTGTCGCATCGCGCAATGATAATCTGTTGACCTGCTTTGGCAGTGAGTACACTCGCCTGTTATCTCACCGCAGGACCGTGGAGTATATTGACCCTGAACGGCTGAAGGAGGCATTCGTGCACAAGCGTAACTCCTCGGATGAATTTGCTGCCTATCCAACTGAGATAAAGGAGTTCATACAGAACATCCTGGGCAACATGATGAAGCGCTACCGCTACTCTGAACGCAATGCACTGGATACCATCATCTTCGCCTTGCGCAAGGACATAATAAAGTTTGAGGAGATTATCAGTCCGGAATTGTCTGATTAACCTGATAGATTGCTTGTGGGAATGAGCGGTACTCTATTCTACTTTTTTGATCCATTAATGCAGTTCACTGATGATGTGCATTTGTTTGTGCTATTGTGTTTTGGGGATTGAATCTCACTGGATGAGGCACTAATGTAACGTCCAATAATATCTTCTCTGGATTAGCAAGAATGGCACTTACCTTCTATTGGCATGATTACGAAACCTGGGGTACGGACCCCAGGCGTGACTGGCCGTCCCAGTTTGCCGGTATCCGTACCGATGCTGATCTCAATGTCATAGGCAAACCACTGGTTCAATACTGCAAGCCGGCGAATGATATGTTGCCGCATCCCGAGGCCTGCCTGGTAACCGGAATTACCCCCCAACGGGCGCTGGCGGAAGGGGTGTGTGAGGCGGAGTTTTTTAGTGCAATCCACCGGGAACTGGCGCACCCGGGAACCTGCACCGTGGGTTATAACAGCATCCGCTTTGATGATGAGTTCACCCGCTATGGGCTGTACCGTAATTTTTTTGATCCCTATGCCAGAGAGTGGCAGAACAGCAACTCGCGCTGGGACATCATCGACATTGTACGCTTGACCCGAGCCTTGCGGCCTGAGGGTATAGAGTGGCCGGTGAAAGAGGATGGGGTGAGCAGTTTTCGGCTGGAGGAGTTGACCGCGGCCAACGATATAGAGCATACGGAGGCGCACGATGCCCTGTCGGATGTGTATGCCACCATTGCCATGGCACGTCTGGTAAAAGACTGCCAGCCCCGGTTGTTTGATTATCTGTTGCAGATGCGGAACAAACGCAAGGTGGCGGAGCAGTTGAATGTTGCAACTATGGCCCCGGTGCTGCATGTATCCTCCAGGTACCCGGCCAAGGATGGTTGCATCGCCATGGTGACGCCGCTGGCGAATCATCCGGTCAATCGTAATGCGGTGATTGTCTATGATCTGCGTGTTGATCCGACTCCGTTACTGGATCTGGGAGTGGATGAGATCAGGCAGAGGGTGTTTACCTCAAGGAGTGAACTGCCGGAAGGTACGGAACGCATCCCGTTGAAGGAGGTGCACATCAACAAATGTCCGGTGGTGGTTCCCATGAGCACCCTGACTGATGAGGCAGCTGCCGAGTGGAAGATTGATGTGGCTATGGCGGAACAGCATCTGGAGATGCTGCGCGGTGCATCCTTGGTCGCGAAGGTACAGCAGGTCTACACCGGGCGTGAGTTTGCGCCCATAGCCGACCCGGATCAGGCCCTGTATGGAGGCGGTTTTTTCTCCGATGCTGACCGACGGAGCATGGAGCAGGTGCAGGCTACGCCGCCCTCTGATCTCGCATCTTTGCAGCAATCTTTTGACGATGTACGCCTGCCAGAGATGCTGTTCAGGTATCGTGCCCGTAACTGGCCGGGCACCCTATCGGCTGCGGAGAAGGTTCGCTGGGATAGTTTTCGCCGTGGTCGCCTGACTGATCCGCAGGCAGACGTAGGTATAACCCTGGATGACTACCGCTCCAGGCTGGCGCAGATGATGGTTGATCCGGAGTTGGCTGAGCGGGAGCGGGGGATTTTATCAGAACTGGCTGACTGGCCAAGGGTGATCCTGAATGAGTGACAGGAGTGAGGAGCAGTAGGCCAGGAAAAGTGTTAGCTTATCCGGCCTACTGAAGTAGATAGCTAATCTTTAGTCCAGTTTTCCAGGGCAGCGATGATACTCTTTGCCTGATCCTTGCTGGAGATATTGAATTTGGATTTTGGCATGTATTCGCCATTGCGCTTCTGATAGCGGCGGATGGTGTACTTGTCCGGTCCGTACTCCTCTTTGCTGCGGTTCCAGTCCTGATATTGAAAGATGACGGTGGACCAGGCACCTTTGGTCAGGACCTGCTTGTCCAGCTCTTTTACTATCTCGATACCGTCTTCAGTGTAGCTTACGGTCAGCTCTTCGACACTGGATGCCATTGTTTCTGTCCTCTATATCTGTGTGATTGTGGGCCTGAAAGTTACCAGAACATGCCTTCAAGGTCACGGTCTTTGGTCAGAGACCGCACCATTTCTTTTCAGCAGGCGGATTATCGACCCGTCGTTTTTCTGGTTTGCAAGTTGCAGTGGAACCTGTCCTGATCCACCGGGCTGGTTGGCATCAGCACCATTGGCTATGAGTAGTTTCACCAGCACCCGGTTGCCCTGGCTAATGGCCTCAAGCAGTGGGGTTACGCCGTCGGCAGAGATATGGTTGATGTCTGCTCCCTTCTGCAGCAGTAGCTTGATCACATCTCGGTCGTTGATGTTGTTGCGCACGCTGTCCGCTAACAGCTGGTCTGGATTGAACTGGGCTCCCTGTTGCAGTAACAGCTCTGCAACCTGGGTGCGGCCGGACATTACTGCGGTGTGCAGCGGCGTGTGGTTGTGGCTGTCTGGGCCTTCGATTTTCGCTCCATGCTTGAGCAGCAGTTTGGTTATGATGGGTCGTCCCTTCTCTGCTGCAACATGCAGTGGCGTCTGACCGCTGGGGCCGGCCTGGTTGATGTCTGCCCCCCAGAAGATATGGCGCTCAATCTGATCAATATCACCCCGCTGAAGGGCGAGGTGGAAGGTGATGCTGGGACGGTCTGGGTCAGAGCATCCAGTGATTACGAACAGCACCATGATCAGGCATGGAATCAGGAGTAAATCGGCTTTCTTAATGGCCATAACAAGTTAGGTTTTCCGTATGGGGTCAACTGCGCTTTCTAGGTTTAATATTAGGGTCGCAGGAGTTGGAACGCAAGGCTGCATTGCGTGGCGTGGATAGTAGCGGCGTGTTAGGGTACAGCCATGTTACTGAAAATCTTGTTTACGTTATTTATTATCATCGCAGCGATATTTTATGTGAGAGTCAGGGCTAGGAATCGTGAGCTGGCCCCTATGGCGCCGCCACTGCCGCGCCCGGTGACACCGGAGCGGCCCAGGATGGTATATTATCTGGCCCTTGGCCTGCTGCTGATTATGCTCTCGGGTGTGGGCTATTATCTGTTTCAGATCTGGTTTGATGGGTCGCGCATAATCACCGTGCGGGTTATCAACTCAAACACCGGGTCGGTAACCAGCTATGAGGTGTATAAGGGAGATGTGGTTGCGGGTGAGAGCACCTTTCACACCGTAGACGGCAGGACAATAACTATGGCTGCCGTGGAGCGCTTGGAGATGGGTGGGGAGTAGCCTGTCCTGACAGGGTGTTTTGTTACACCGGCGCCGCTTCCAGCAGAGCCGAGAGATTTGCCGACCCGGGTCCGGACTGTGCCTGCAGTGCTTGGAGACCGTTTTCCTCTATCATCCCCCTGATATCCGCAGCCACCAGGCGAGCTTGCTCGGGGGTTGTTATGGAGATCTCTCTAGACGCCTGGGATTGTGACTGGCTAAAGATCTGGTTTGCCCGTTCCACGTCAACCGAATTTGCCTCAACGCTGGTGGTGTCGTTTGGAGTTACGGTGGAACTAGTTGGGTCCGTCTGGTGCGTCCCACCTTGTTCAGTACTCTTTTTATTAGAGACAGAGGTGTGTGTACCCTCGGATGCTAGGATCTTGTCATTGGTAATGGGTGTTACCACTGGGTTTACTCCTGTTTAGCCGGTAAATTGACGTTGTCGCTACTAATTCGTTGCAGTTATCCATGCGCTGCAAATCATGGGCCAAGTCCACTTCATGGCTCGACAATCGTCTGAACACACCAGATATTAGCAGATTTTTGGCTCATAGTTACTGTATTAGATTAGGTATGTGATGTAATATTGTGTGATTGCAGGTAAAAAATTGCACAAACTCACTCTCTCCTTGAGTAATAACAACGTTTACCTGATCTGGATACGGCAAATGGATGAACTAAAAGCCATTTACGAAACACTCCAACTTAGTTCAGTGGACTGGGAGCTGACTCTGCGCTGCCTGTTTCAGGTGGTGTTACTGGTTATGTCCGCCATGTTCTCTGGATCAGAGACCGCCCTGTTTTCCCTCAGCCGCATAGATCTGCAGAAGCTCAGGCACGATCGTGGACAGCGTTCAGAGCACATCCATGCCATGCTGGATGAGCCGCGGCGGTTGATTATCTCCATTCTGTGCGGCAATGAACTGGTTAATATCGCCTCGGCCGTAAATATGACGGCCATCCTGCTGCCGATGTTCGGTAGTGAGGATGTGGGTTGGATCAATATCCTTATCATGGTGCCGTTGCTGCTTCTTATCGGTGAGGTGACCCCCAAGACCATCGCAGTCAGCTTCCCGATAAAGTTTGCCACCAGGGTCACTGCACGCTTTCTGCCGCGCTGGATAGTTTTCATCACCCCACTGCGCGAAGTGGTGCGGTCGCTATCGGACCGGATTACCACCCACATCGTGGGGGATGAGGTGAGCCGTGAGAATATCCTGCAATCGGATGAGCTGCGTACCTTGCTGGAGGAGGGGGAGGAGACCGGGATTATCGACGCCACTGAGCGGGTCCTGATCGATAATCTTCTGGAAGCTTCCGAGACCGACATCTCTCGTATTATGACCCCCAGCCCCCGGATCAGGTTTCTCGACGCCAGCCTGCCAGTGCCGGAGTTGATGGAACAATTCCGTAGTCTGCGTCATCCCCGAGTGCCGGTGTATCAGGGCAACTGGGATAACGTTATCGGCTTTGTGCACTCTGAGACCATCCTGAAGCTCACCCGCGGCAGTGGTGACATGGAGCAGGTCACCCTGGATCAGATTATCAAACCGTCACATTTCGTTCCTCCCACCAAAAAGGTGGATGAGATGTTTGACTACTTTCAGGAACACAATACCCGGGCCGCCATCATCCTTGGGGAGTATGGAGAGGTGCTGGGCATTGTCACCATGAAAGATGTGTTGACCTTTATCTTTGGTGAGATATCCGGTCGTATGGAGGGACAGGAGTTCTACCAGGAGCAAGATGAAAACAGCTACACCGTACCTGGTGATATGCGTCTGGCGGATTTCTACAACCTGACCAACTTCGATATCGAAGATCCGGTTATGACCACCATTGGTGGTGTTGCCTTCAGACTGTTTGATCGCATGCCAGAGGTTGGGGATAAGGTTCTATATGAAGATTATGAGCTTACCGCAAAGGAGATAAGTGGCCTCAGGATCAGCAAGGTGCGGGTGTGCAAGTTGTCTGAGGGCAAGTCGCCAGCCGATGAAGAGCCCGATATCTATGAAGAGATAAACGTGCTGAAGGATGATGCAGAAGTGACTGATCACCAGGCCACGGGTGATGATTCAGACCAGGATAATACACAGGAGAAGAGTGATGGAATGGATACTTGAAGCTCTCCTGATCGCATTTTTTCTGATCCTGAAAGGTTTCTTTTCAGGTTCGGAGATCGCTATGGTGAACTCCGACAAGCTCAAGTTGCGGCACAAGGCCAAGATTGGTGATCGTGGCGCCAGTCTGGTACTGAAATTATTCAAGAAACCGGATGTTATCTTGGGCACCACACTGGTTGGCACCAACCTGGCTACGGTCATCATATCTACCCTCGGGGCTCTGATCTTTATCGATCTATTTGGGGTGTCAGGTGATCTTATATCTATTCTGGTGCTTACCCCCATCCTGCTGGTGGCAGGAGAGGTGGTGCCAAAGAGTGTGTTCCAGCAGAATGCAGATAATCTGGTAACCCGCCTGATCTACCTCTTAAGATTTTTCTCATATTTGTTTTATCCGGTAATCTTTATCTTTAGCCGTGTGGCGCGTTTTATCACGCGTATAGTGGGCGGTGGGGCAGAGCCACAAAATATGTTCATCACCCGCGAAGAGCTGCGTGTATTGCTGGATGTGACCGAGACTGCGGCTTCGCCTTCTACCATCGATCGCAAACGTATACGCCGCATCATCCGTTTTGCCGACACCACCGTGGGAGAGGCCATGATCCCCTTGGCGGATGTGGTAGGTTTTAACGAGATTCGGGACATGGAAGAGGCGGCGCGCAGGGTAATAAAACATGGCTACAACAGGCTGCCGGTATATAGCGGTAACATCACCAATGTGAAAGGGGTGCTCACCCTGAACACCTGGGATCTGATGCAGCCTGATCTTATGGAACATCTGTTATCAGACTATGTAAGCCAGGCCCTGTATCTCTCCCCAAAACAGACATTGGACCGGGCGTTGCCACAGTTACAGGCCAGGAAAGACCATATGGCAATAGTGGTGGATGAGTTTGGTTCTGCCACTGGCATCCTCACCATGGAGGATGTGTTTGAAGAGGTGGTGGGTGAGATCGATGTGGGTTATGACTTCGATGAGTACCAGCCAAAACGCAAGATCTATATTGAGCACGAGAGCGAGAACTCACACCTGATGAGTGGGCGCACTCCTATCTCTGAAGTTAACGATATCCTGCATGTGCACTTTCCGGTGGAAGAGGCCCATACCATTGGTGGATTGATTGTTAGTCGTATACGCAATATACCGGTTGAGGGTGATACCATTGAAGAGCAAGGCTATAGCCTGACTGTGCTGGAAGCAGATGCCAGATCAGTGGTAAAGGTGCGGGTGGAGCGCCTCTAGAGTTTCTGCCTGTTGAAACCGCTCGGCCATGGTTATGGCTGTGGGCAATACCATGTTAGTTACGCTATCTTAGAAGGATGGAGGGTGTGCGAATGGCGCGAAATTCCAAGAAAAGGCCAATTCTGGTTCCGGTAGATTTTTCCCTTCACTCAGAGACTGCACTACTCAAGGCCTGTGAGCTTGCTGAGTGTCCCAAGCTACCGATAGTGGTTCTGCACGTGGTGCATGACCCAGGCTCTATGCCCAGTTACTTCTCAAAGATTGCCAAAAGAAAACAGTTGGTAAGGGTTGAGGATGTCGCCGCCGAAATCTTTGCTGAGTTTATCAGCTCGGTCAAGGAAAAGTACCCGGATAATAAGGTGCTGAAAAAGATCGATACCATGATGGTCAGGGGGCTTCCGGTAACACGCATTCTTCAGGTTGCGGAGAGGGTTAATGCTTCCATGGTGGTTATGGGAAGCCTCGGCCGAACCGGGCTTGATCACGTTTTACTTGGGTCAAAAGCGGAGCAGGTAGTGCGTCAATGTCCAATACCGGTCACAATAGTTAAATCAGCCCCGTCAACCTCCGGTTAATGGTGTGTCTTTGATGAACTCCATTCTTAATCTAAAACTTGATCTAAGAGCCCTGTTTACTCTGTCGCTGGGCATTCTTTTTATAGCTATTTCTTTTCCAGTGTTTGCAGCAGATGGCAGCCCCCAAGAGATGGAGTGGGGGGTGATGGCCATGCAGTTGTTCGGTGGTCTGGCGTTGTTCCTGTTTGGTATGGAGCAGATGGCGGATGCACTCAAGGCGGTGGCCGGTGAGCGCATGAAGTTTATCCTGGCGAAACTTACCGCCAATCGTTTTGCCGGAGCGGCAACTGGGGCCTTTGTTACCGCAGTAATTCAATCATCATCGGTGACTACAGTTCTGGTGGTTGGTTTTATTACGGCAGGCCTGATGTCCATGTCTCAGTCCATTGGCATCATTATGGGAGCAAATATCGGCACCACCATCACGGCGCAGATTGTGGCGTTCAAGGTGACCAAGGCCGCTATGCTGATGATTGGTGTTGGGTTCAGCATGCTGTTTATCTCCAAGGAGGAGAAGATCCGGCAGTATGGCGCTATGATCATGGGGCTTGGCATGGTGTTTTTTGGTATGAGCGTCATGAGTGACGCCATGAAACCGCTACGTACCTTTCAGCCCTTTCTGGATTTTATGATTCAGATGGAAAGTCCCTTAATCGGGATTCTGGTAGCAGCGGCATTTACCGGACTGATCCAGTCATCGTCTGCCACCACAGGTATTGTGATTGTGATGGCCAGCCAAGGTCTCATTACACTTCCCGCTGGTATTGCTCTGGCCTTTGGCGCCAATATTGGCACCTGTGTTACTGCCATGTTGGCCGCCATTGGTAAAACCAGAGAGGCGCTAAGGGCAGCGTTGGTACATGTGATATTCAATGTTGGCGGCGTATTGATCTGGGTGATGTTTGTCGCGTATCTGGCTGAATTTGTGGTCTGGTTTTCACCCACCTATCCAGAGCTTTCCGGGGTTAACCGATTAGGTGCAGAAACGCCGCGTCAGATCGCCAATGCGCATACCATTTTCAATCTATGTAACACACTTATATTTATCTGGTTTACCACCCAGATTGGGCGTTTGGTGGAGTGGTTGGTGCCGGATAGTGAACTGGAAGATGAGGGCCTGATTGCGCATTCGAAATATCTGGATGAGGAGTTGCTGTCAACTCCATCTCTGGCCCTGGACCGGGTGCGACTGGAAGTGCTGCATATGGGTGAGCAGGTTGATGCCATGTTGCAAAGGATAATGCCTGCCATTCTTGACGGGGACCGGGAGTCGCTGTCATCCATAAAGAAAATGGATGATGAAGTGGACCACCTGTACGAGCAGATAATAGAGTATATGGGCAAGATCAGTCGGAATAGCCTGACTGACACCCAGACAACGGAATTTCTCAAGCTTATGGAGGCGGTCTCTGACCTAGAGAATATCGGCGATACTGTTGAGACCAATCTTGTGGTGTTGGGGAATGAGCGCATCAGCTCAGGTGTCTCTATAAGCAATCCAACCAGAGAGGTACTCACTGGATTCCATAAGGTGGTTTTCAAGGCAGTTAATTCTGCTGTGCAGGCTGTATCACAGAATAATGAGGAGGTGGCCCGCACCGTCATCGCCATGAAACATGAGATTGAGGGTCTCGTAAACTCCGCAGCGATTCATCAAGTGCAGCGCCTGGTGGCGGATGAACCAAATCGTATCCCAGCGTATACGATTGAGATTGATATTATCGAGAAACAGAAACGCATCTACTATTTTGCCAAACGTATGGCTAAATCAGTGCTGACACAAACCGCAGAAAAATAGTTGTGGTTGGTTGTAAATGCCATTTAGACAACGCCATGATTTGATGAGCACGTTGCCACTAGATTAATTGACCTAGAACTCTATGCTGAATGCACTGATACCGGTATTTATCCTGATTCTCTTTGGCGGAATCCTTAGACTTCTACAATTTCCTGGCGAGGCCTTCTGGAGAGGTGCGGAGCGTCTCACCTATTATCTGCTATTTCCAGTGCTTCTGTTTCTTAAGTTGAGTACAACTGAAACCACCACCATGCAGTTACCAGAGTTGGCTGCCATGTTGGTTAGCATGCTGCTTATTGTCAGCGTGATCATTATTGTTGCCGGTTACATGTTTAATATCCGTGGGGCGGCTTTTACCTCGCTGTATCAGGGTGGGATCCGGTTTAACACCTATGTGGGTCTAGCTGTGGTGGATGGTCTATTGGGTGGAGATGGCCTTGCAACGGCAGCTGTGGTGGTGGGTATAATGATCCCTGTCATCAATCTCCTGTGTATAGCTGTTTTTGCTTACGCTGGAAACAGTGCAGGTAATGGCCTGGCACTGGTAACAAGGAATATAGTTACCAATCCGCTGATCATTGCCTGCGTGCTTGGTATCTTCTGGAACTACCTGGGTTGGGGCCTGCCGGACCTGCTGGTGTCTGTACTGGAACTGTTGAGCGCTACCGCTTTGCCCCTGGGATTGCTGTCAGTGGGTGCAGGGGTGCATATTAGCGCCCTTGGAAATGCCACCAGCGCCTTTTTTATCTCATCAATTATCAAGCTGCTGATGGTTCCTGTTGTGGCCTATATGTTGTGTGTGATTGCGGGACAGTCCTCATCTGTAACCGCTGTTGTGTTGGTGTTTGCTGCGCTACCAACAGCATCATCCGCCTATATTCTGGCGCGCGAGTTGGGAGGTGATGCACCGTCTATGGCGGCTATCATTACTGGTCAGACTCTGCTTGCTATGGTTACCATGCCGTTGGTAATCCACTATCTGGCATAGGGTGTTAGGTTATGGGTGCTCGGTTTTTGCTGTCTTGTAATTAAGCGCTTTTTTAACATGGTTATACCAGGTTCAAAGACCTCTCGCAGTCTTGCAATATACTCCTGTCCCTCACTATGAAAACGACCGCAGGTGCTCAGTTCTGCCTGCTGTAATAGTTGTGTTCGTTCATGCATGCCCAGACTTACGGCCGCTCCCTTAAACGTGTGTGCCAGCTCTTTATATTGATTGAGGTCTTCATTAATATTTGCCTGGAGCAGTATGGTAAAGATCTAGGGCTTGTCCAGATCCAGGTGGCTGATGTCCGGGATGGGGTGTGGCTCCACCTCTTTTTTACAATCTTCCAGGCTGCCATTGTTCGCCGGTCCCATGGTTAGATCGTCGGTGTTGATCTCGGGTGGTTCTGGGTCAGGTGATTCATCAATGGTGGTGCCGGCGGAGGCAAGAGAGAGATGCTCAATGTCCGGTATGGGTTGCGGTGTAACGTTGGGTGCGCACTGCTCCAGACTGCCGGTATTGGCTGGGAGTAGAGTCAGCTCACTGGATGGGTCTGGGTCGGGTGGGTTTGTGTTGCTGGGGGTTGCAGCCTCTTGCGCCCCGCTGTCTGCTGACAGTATCTCAACCAGTGCTCCGGCATTTCTGAATGCAACCCGGTATTTTGCTGCAGTCTCTTCGTTGGTATTTGCTTTGATCCTCACCCTGGCGCCGGAAAACAGTTTTTCCAATTGTTTCTGGTCGGCCTTGAACATGTTGCCCACAAGCTGTTTGACTTCCAGCTGGTCTTTGCCATCCATGATCTGACCGGTGAAAAATATATCGTAACGCTGGCTTGGCATGATGCTCCCTGATGTAATCTACTCGGCTGTGAACCTTAACACTGCTTCGTTTATGGCTTTGTCCACATATAAATAGAACAGCTCTGGTGTGTTGATGCCAACTATTTTGTCTATCAGCTCTGTTCCATCTGGCCTTAAAAATAATATGGTAGGGGTCACCTTTATGTTATAGCGCCCGGTAATGATTGATGGGTCCTTCATATTGCCATCAAAATCGCTCAGTTTTATGGGCGAATCAATCATCAGTTCACGTATGATGATTTTATCCGCATAATCCCCGCTGAGAATCATTGGGTTGAGTATCTCCTGCTTGATTAACCAGCAGTATGGGCAATTTTGCCGTGACATCAATAGTAGTATAGGCCGTTTGGTTTGTTCCGACTCTTTGCCCAACTTGGCAAGGTCGGTGGTCTCGGTTATTTCATTGCTAGCGTCGTTGGATTGGGCCTGGAACGGCATGCTGCAAATTAGTATCAGTACCAGTACTAATGGAAGCGGGTGTGTTGCTCTGTGCATAAATCTATTTCTCAGTGTGGTTTGTATTATCTGGTTATCAATAGTGTATTGATTTCGGATAGCGCTGTGTATTCAATTAAATCTATATCAATGTTACGGAAATCCATCGCATCTGGATAGCCACTTGCCTGTTCGGCCTGCTGTTTGGCCGTTCTGCACCACTCGTCTATCCACTGCCTGATGTGATCAAGCTGGTTGGCTGTCATCTCTGCGGTTGCCTTGGTGAATATCTGTTGGAAGCCATTTCTGGAGACCGAGGAGAAGGTCTTGGCAATTGAGTGTATATTCTGCCCGTTCAGGGCTGAGGCCAGGGCGTTGGCGTTTTCAACCAATAGCTGCTCCCTGGTAGTAACGGAGAACTCCTCCACAATATCCTGTATGACACGGTATGGTTCGGTGTGGGCATCAGCCCCGGCATGTCTACTGATAAAGGCCTCTAACGCCATAAATGCAGCGTGCTTGCGATTGGTGTTGGCAGAGCCAACGGCAACCTCCTGACAGAATTTTCTTAGCTCTATGCTGGTGATCTTCAGGTTGATCTCTGCGGCTTTATCCATGTTGCATCCGTTGTTCTATGGTGTGCAGGTAGCTTGTCTTCATTGCCTGTTCAAATTCAGCGTTGTTTTGGTAGTGGTAACCGAACACCGGTTGCCACATTGTGTGGTTTTCCATGCAGAGATAGAAGAACACCTCATCCTGCCACCGGGGTGAGAAACTGTTATAGGCGTGAGAGAACAGCTCCAGTTTGGTTTCTGTGGGGTATGAGACTTTACCCGCTGCTTCTACCATGGGCATCTTCAGAATTTTGCTGCTGAAGTGGCGCTCGCGGATCTTCTTTAGTACCGGTTTTATGAAGGTCAGAGTGCCAAGTGAGATCATTGCCACTTCGGATGGTTCAAACGTCTGCTGTAGTAGCTGATATAGCCTGGAGTACTCTTCCTGCCAATCTGCGTAGTGGATTATGGGGTGGAAATGGAACCCAACTACCGCTCCTTTATCTGCGATCTCCCTGGCAGCCTGCAGCCGTCGTTGCAAGGTTGCGGTCTCATGTTCCTCATTCTGGATGATGGTCTCGGTGTTCAGGGACCAGGTGCAGATTATATTTGCCGGGATATCCACCCGGCTGAGATGGGTTATGTTGGCGGACTTCGTCTTCAGCTCAAGTATCACATTGGGGTTGCTGTCGGCGAACTGAATTAAGGCGTCCAGCAGCTTGTAGTTGTTACCCCACATGAGTGAATCTGAGGATTGTCCGGTGCCAATGTGGTAGGTTTTTTCCGGATCAAGTTCCAGTCGCGTCAGCTTATCGGCAAAGCCGGTGTCAAAGATGACCTGATTGTCATGGTAGAACGATTGGATGCTGCAGTAGCTACAGTCAAAGCCGCAGTTCTCCACCGCATCCAGGGTAAGCAGGTTACAGCAGCGGGTCTTCTCCGATGCCACCGGGCAGTAGCCCAGTCCCATATGTTCTCTGGAGGTTGTGACCGGGACTGGCTTGGTGGCCGTGGCTTCGGTCGGTGGTGTGTGGTATTGATTTGGTGCCGCCTTTAGCTGTAGCCACTTGTCGGTGAGTTGCCGCAGCAGGGCCTTCTTCCTGTCCCGCCCTTGCTTCCCGTCGGCTGAAAGACCGGACCATAGCCCAGTGATGTCACCCTCGTCCCAGCGGTTCAGATCCAGTGCAATCTCCACAAACTGCCGCAACTCCTGTAGGGTGAAACGGTGTATGGATGCCGTCTCGCTGGTGAATAGCTGCTGCTCAGAGGTTAGGTGTTGGAACGAGGTCTGCCGGGAGATGCTGGAGAACTTTTCGGCGTAGGTTTGGGAGTGGGGCATGGGTCAATGGATTGATTTTTGGAGTGTACTGCTACTGTTTAGCCGTATTCTGATTCAGGTCATAGAAACGTACGCTTGCATCGTCGCTGGTGGTGGAGATGTAGCGGCCGTTGGGGGATACGGCAATTGCCACTCCACACAGCTCATGTTTCTGAAAACGCTGCACCGTCTCACCATTGGCCGGGTTAAGAAACAGCACCGCGCTGTCGGTCTGCCGGCTTATGGATGCCAGATAGTCACCCTTGGGCCCAAATCGGATTTCGTTGATGATCCCGCTGTGCTCGGTCTTCAGCTGCTGCATCTTGCCATCCGGGATGCTCCAGCGGTACAGGTGAAACCAGGCTCCGCCATACAGCTGTTTGCCGTCTGGGGAGAAAACCAGGGTGCGGGCATCTGACCCGGGATCAGGCAGCCGTTTTGGCTTTTGGTCTTTGTGCCATAGCCACACCTTACCGTCATCTCCGCTGGATGCCATCCAGTCACTCTCATGGTGCGCAGCCACTGCGCGAATCGCTCCGCTGTGTTTGGCGGTGTTGGCTAGAGCGGCAAAATCGGACAGGCGCCACTGTCGCGCCACGCCATCTTCGTGGCCGGTGAGGATATGGTCCGCTTGCTCATTGGCGATAAGGTGGGTGATGGGTGATGGGGTGGTGATGGATCTTAACTCTTTACCGTTCAGGCTCCACTCCACAATCCTGCCGTCGTAACCGCCGGAGATCATCCTGTCGTCACCTTGTAGGAACAGGATGCCGTTGACCGATCCTGTATGCGCCTTCCATTTTCGGACATCCGAGCCATCTGGCATCTGCCACAGGCGGATATAGCCGCTCCAACCACCGCTGGCCGCGAGGCTGGAGTTGTTGGAGAATGCCAGGGTGCTGCCGCCGGAGTGTGCGTCTTCATGTATCACCTTGGCCGGATGTCGCTGGGCATTGCTGATACAGGCAGTGGTAAGCAGGCAGGCCAGGACAAGTGAGACTAGGCGGGTGGGCGTCATGTTTGATGCATACTCAAGTGGTGCGATTTGAGCTGTCGCAGTGGATTAAGTGTGATGGAGTGCCAATCTACCCAGTAAGAGTGTGGTAGGTCAAGGATTAACCTCTTGCTACAATGGTAGAATGATGCAAATACATATGGATATCAAAATGTTGCTGCTGCTTGCAGGATTTATGTTCCCAGGCCTGGTTTTTACCGGTACGGTTGCCGATCAGGTTTCTGAACCGGCGCCGACCGGAAGCGAAGCCCCAGTCGCGTCTGGCACAAAAACGGAGGAGATTGGCCGCTTGCAGCAGGATCTCGCAGCGAGCCTGGCAGAGATTAACGTCATTAATGAGCAGAATGACGCTCTGCACTCCAGGATGAATGCTCTAAAATCACGCATACGGGAGCTTAAAAAGATGGTGTTGGATGAAAATCCGCCGGGAGATAATCCTGATACAAGATGAAGCCAACATAGGGTTTCACACCAGATGGCAGTTGGGTTAAAATCTCATCCCGGATTAACTTGGGCCTGGTTCAGGTTCGTATTCCAGCAAGCAGGCTATGCAACCATGATGCTTAGCCTTATCCATTTTTCGTTTTGTTAAGTAGGAAAGAGTAGAAAATGGCAAGAATTACCGACACTATGGCGGGTGACCATCGTCGCTGCGATCTTATCTTTGCTGAGGCCGAGGCCTCTGTTTCTGATTCAAACTGGGATGTTGGAACTGCGCAGTTCAACGAGTTTCATACCGCCATGGAGCACCACTTTTCCATGGAAGAGGGGGTGTTGTTCCCGGCATTTGAAGAGGCATCTGGCATGACCATGGGCCCAACTCAGATGATGCGTATGGAGCACACCCAGATGCGCCAGCTCTTTTCTGATATGGCCCAGGCGGTGGAAAAACAGGATAAGGATGACTATTTGGGTCTGTCTGAGACTCTGATGATGATTATGCAGCAGCATAATATGAAAGAGGAGCAGATGCTCTACCCCATGACCGATCGCACCTTTGGTGGTGGCGCCGATGAGGTCCTGGAAAAGATGAACGCGGTATAACCTATGGGCCGGCCCCGGGCCGGCGAGTCATTAGATATGGAACACTATCTTGACGTCAGTATGCTGGAGCCATGTGAACCCATGGAGCAGACGCTGGCGGCAATTGAGAATCTGCCTCAGGGTGATTATCTGAAGGTGATCCATCGGCGTGAACCTCATCTCATATATCCCATGCTGGAGAAGGCGGGTTTTGCCTGGCTAACCGAGCCGGGCGGACCGTCTGAATTTCAGATCTACATCTGGCATCGGGATGACCAGATTGCTAAAGCTGCAGTAACCAGTCGATCAAGCTAGACTCTGTACTATGCTCAACACTGCTAATCTTTCCTTGGACCAGGCGCCTCCAATATCTATTCCGTTGCGCTTTTTTCTGACTGCCCCCCTATTTGGAATTGCTGCGGCCCTGCTGATGGTTTGGTACGGCCCCGAAGTGATGGCTTCGCGCTGGTCGCCCCAGATGCTGGCCCTGACTCATCTTCTTACCCTGGGGTTTCTGGCCTTGGTTATGACTGGGGCACTGCTACAGATATTGCCGGTACTGGCCGGGGTTGCCGTACCCAAGGTGGTGCTGGTGGGGAATCTGGTGCATCCACTGCTGACAGCTGGAACCCTGGGTCTGGTCGTGGGGTTCTTGCTGGGTTCAACTGCATGGCTCAAGCTTGCTGTGGTGGCCCTAGCGGCTGGTTTTCTTATCTACATTCTGGCGGTTGCCGTGGCCCTGTGGCGGGTGGATATACCGAACAATACCGTCACCGGGATGCGCATGGCGCTCCTGGCGCTGGCAGTGACCGTGCTGTTGGGGCTGAGTCTGGCGGCCGGTCTCAGCGGTTGGGAGACTTTGACCTACCCAGCTCTGTATACAGATGTTCATCTCACCTGGGGTATGTTGGGCTGGGTGGCGCTGCTGCTTATCGGGGTCTCTTTTCAGGTGGTTCCCATGTTTCAGGTAACGCCGGAATATCCAGAGTGGATGCGGCACAAGTTGCCTCGACTGCTGCTGGTTGGGCTGGCCATATGGACCATGCTGCATGTTGCCGCGATTAAAAAACCGGCCTTGGAATCCTGGTCCTTCCTCTGGCTGATAATCATATTGGCCGGCTATATCGCCTTTGCTGTTGTTACCCTACGTCTACAACAGAAGCGCAGGCGCAAGATTACCGATGTCACGCTGCTGTTTTGGCGCATTGGAATGACTGCAATCCCAATCAGTTTTCTGATCTGGGGTGTTGGTCGACTGTTTCCTGCGGTCAAGGAGCTGGTGGATTTGGATCTGTTGCTTGGGGCATGCATGATCTTTGGTGTGGCTATCCCACTGCTGAACGGCATGCTCTACAAGATTGCGCCGTTCCTCTCCTGGTTCCATCTGCAAAATCGGCAACTGGCCACAATGTGCATGACCGTAAAGGTCCCGAATATGAAACAGTTCCTGCCGGACAAATGGGCCAAGCGCCAGTTCTGGCTCTATCTGCTGGCGCTGATCACCACTCTGTTGTCTGTATTCGCTCCGGCTTTACTGGTGCGCCCGGCGGGTGTGTTGCTGGGGCTGTCATTTGTGTTGTTGGGCCATAACCTGTTGCAGGTGGTGTTGCGTTATCGGCAGGTCAGTGCTGAGCTGTCCGAGGCGGTCACCGTCAGTCAGGAAGGGTAGGGAATGCAGCCACGAGTGGCAGTTGTCCTGTTGATAATAACCTACTTATAATCGATGCTGGCTACAGCAAGTTGACCTTATGCGGAAGGTCAAAGGTTACATTGCGGCAACAGCAAATTTACACCTTACAAGTTTAATCCTCATTAATTTTTGTTAGTTTCAAAATAAACTAAAGCCCCCTGTCTCGTGGCCGCTAAACTGGTTAGTGCGGTGCCGGTATCAACTTTTTGATGGGGCCGACGCCGTCTTTACACCGCACGGGATGCGGTAAAAGATTACAACGCCCAGTTCATTATCATAATATAATGCAGGTAAAAATATGAATCAGGTACTCGGCAACTTAAAGGTAGGCCACAAGCTGTGGCTCATCAGTATAATCGCTTTTATAGGCAGCTTCTTGGCCTTAGGCATGTCCTTATTCTCACTTAAACACAACATGCTTGAGGACTGAAGGGCGGAGATCCAGAAGTTGGTGGAAGTAGTCCACAGCCAAACTGTTTTTTATCATGACTTAGAGATGGCTGGCACACATTCCAAAGAAGCGGCGCAAAGCCAGGCGCTGAAAGCCATCGCTAAAATGCGATATGACGAATCCAACTGTTTTTGGATTAACAGTATGCAATCAAAGATGGTGATGCACCCCATTAAACCAGCGCTGGACGGCAAAGATCTTTCCCAACATAAAGATGCCAATGGCCTTTTGTTATTCAATGAGATGGTTAAAGAAGTAAACAAGGCTGGTTCCGGCTTTGCCAACTATTATTGGCCCAAACCGGGTTTTGATAAGCCGGTGGAAAAACTATCTTTTGTTAAAGGTTTTGAACCCTGGGGTTGGGTGATTGGTACAGGTATCTATATTGATGACGTAGACCAGGTGTTTATGCAGGAAGCCGGTTCACTTGGTGGGGTAATTCTGATATTCATAGTGGCGGCCGGCGTTATCTCTTTCACTGTTATACGCCAGCTCTCAGGACAGATTGGGCACCTGCACAACATGATGCAGACGATCAATGACAGCGGCAACCTTACCCTCGCTGCCAGCCATGGAGAGCGAAGCGAAGGCTGGTAAACCCCGGTAGTCGTGAGGCCGCACTGCTTACCCGTCGTGCGCATAGCGCCAGAGGGGAAGCAAAGTAGGCTTCCGAGCACGGCGTCCAGTCATTCGGGAACTGGCAACGGAGCGGTAACGAGCTTGCGATGTTGTCGCGCAGTGCCAGTGACCGGGACGGCCGGGGCAATAACAGGTTGTCGAAGATCGAGTGCCTTTTGGGGACTTGGATGTCCCAAAAGGCATCACGAGATCAAAGACTCGCTTATC
>CAZVME010000026.1:0-38860 GCA_964628835.1 uncultured Gammaproteobacteria bacterium
GTGGACGAACCTCTGGTGTTCCGGTTGTCACGCCAGTGGCATTGCCGGGTAGCTACGTTCGGACAGGATAACCGCTGAAAGCATCTAAGCGGGAAGCCCCTCCCAAGATTAGATCTCACCAGACCTTTAAGGTCTCTGAAGGGCCGTTGAAGACTACAACGTTGATAGGCTGGGTGTGGAAGCGCAGTAATGTGTGAAGCTAACCAGTACTAATTGCCCGTGAGGCTTGACCATATAACACCCAAGAGTTTTGGTGTGTTTGTTACGAATAACACATACCTGACTACGATATTTCCAGTTTCGAAAAATCAGGATCATAAGATCCTAGTTTTTCAACCAGTTTGCCTGGCGGCCATAGAGCACTGGAACCACCTGATCTCATCTCGAACTCAGAAGTGAAACGGTGTATCGCCGATGATAGTGTGGGGTTTCCCCATGTGAAAGTAGGTCACTGCCAGGCTTTAATACCAAAACCCCGATCTTACAAAAGATCGGGGTTTTTCTTTGCCTGGAATAAATATCAAATCTATAAATGCTTGCCAGCAATTATGGTGAATGGAAAAAAAGTGTGTAACTATCCACCTTGGTCACTTTGTAAATAACACCTACTATGCTGCCTTTTGCCTTCAGCTTGATACTTATCGGTATTGTCCTGATTATCAGGGGCATATCACGTTTTCGTCTGCGGCGCAGGCTCCGCTGTTCCATCTACTGGAGCAGTGGTTTGGTCACCATGTTATCAGGTGTGTTGCTATTGGCAGCGGCTGCAAATCTGTATACGTATCACCGGCTCACTAGGGAGATAGCTGTTGCCGAGATTGAAATTAGATCAACGGCGCCGAACTCCTTCGAACTGCAAATAACTGAGGCGGACAAGCCACCGATCAGCTTTACTCTGTATGGTGATGAGTGGCAATTGGATGCCAGATTTTTGCGTTGGAAATCCTGGGCAACTCTGCTTGGAAAGGATCCCCTCTTCGCTCTGGAACGACTAAGTGGTAGGTATGGTGATATAGAGCAGGAGCGTAAGGCAGCGCGTAGCGTCCACTCTCTCAATTCCAAACCTGGTTTGGATATATGGAAATATGGCCGAAAGTACTCCCAGTGGATGTCTTTTATGGATGCCTATTATGGAAGTTCTGTGTATGTGCCTTTAGTGTCTGGTGCCAGGTATCAGGTTACCGCCTCCCATAGTGGTCTCATGGTTCGTAGCACAAACGCGCCCGCCGCAGAAGTTCTGAAGGATTGGTAAAGTAAAAATGAATAGGTATCAAATCCAACCCAGCGCGCCAAAGGCGCATATATTCAGCATTCGACTGAACATTCCTGAACCAGACCCTGCCGGGCAAAGGTTGGCGCTACCTGCCTGGATCCCGGGAAGCTACATGATCCGGGATTTTGCCAGAAATATCGTCACACTAGCTGCCAGTTGCAATGGCGAAACAGTAGCTGCGATAAAGATCGATAAGCAGACCTGGGAGTGTGGGCCCTGCAACGGGGAGCTTGAGGTGCAGTATCAAGTATATGCCTGGGATCTGTCGGTGCGCAGTGCCCATCTTGATACCACTCATGGCTACTTCAATGGAACCTCGGTTTTTCTAAGGGTTATAGGACAGGAGTCAGTCTCCTGTGAGGTTGAGATTCAACCACCTGCAGGTAACGATTACAGTGGGTGGCGAGTGGCCACAACCCTGGCCCGAAAACAGGCCGAGCAGCTTGGCTTCGGTTTATACCGGGCGGATAGTTATACCGAACTTATTGATCATCCAGTGGAGATGGGCAGTTTCACTCTTGCTGATTTTGAGGTGAATGGAACGCTGCATGAGATCGCCATCACCGGCAGGCACAACTGTGATATGGAGCGGTTATGCCGGGATCTGCAAAAGATTTGTGCAACCCATGTGGAGATGTTTGGCGAACTACCACAGATGGAACGCTATCTGTTTCAGGTGATGGCGGTGGGGGATGGGTACGGAGGTCTTGAGCATAGGAGCTCCACCTCGCTTATCTGCAAGAGGGGTGACCTGCCACAACCTGGAGTGGACGAGGTTACCGATGACTACCGTCAGTTCCTGGGTCTGTGCAGCCATGAATATTTCCATCTCTGGAATGTAAAACGCATTCGTCCAGAAGTGTTTAAGAATGCAGACCTCTCCTGTGAGACCCACTCCAGACTGCTGTGGGCCTTCGAGGGGATCACCTCCTACTATGATGATCTGGCCCTGGTGCGCAGCGGGCTGATAGAGGCAGATAGTTATCTGGAGCTGTTGGGGCGGGGCATAACCCGGGTTATGCGTGGTAGCGGCCGGCTTAAACAGACGGTGCAGGAGTCCAGCTTTGATGCCTGGACCAAATTCTACAAGCAGGATGAAAATGCCCCGAACGCCATAGTCAGCTACTACACCAAGGGGGCGCTGATCGCCTTGGCACTGGACCTGATGATCCGGCGCGAAACTGCAGGCCAGAAGTCACTGGATGATGTGATGCTTGCCCTCTGGCGCAAACACGGAAAACCAGATGTTGGTGTAGGCGAGGTCGATGTGGAGGCGCTTGCAGTTGCGGTAACCGGTCTTGATCTCACGGCCTTCTTTGACACTGCCCTGCGCAGTGTGGACGATCTCCCCATAGATGACTTGCTGGAAACGGTGGCCGTCGGTTATGAGTTGCGTCCAGCTACCGATTCCAAGGACAAGGGCGGAGTGAAACCGGTCTACTCAGAACCTCTAAAGCCGAAACCGGACCTGGGTCTGGTACACAGGCCCAACGCCGCAGGCGTGAGAGTTGCCACAGTTCATGATACCGGTGCGGCGTTGCAGGCAGGCTTGTCAGCAGGGGATGTCCTGATCGCCCTAGATGATATTAAGGTCACATCAGACACTCTTGATCAGGTAGTGGCTCGACAGTCGATCGGCGACAGGCTGAAAGTGCACGCCTTTCGACGCGATGAGTTGATGCGGTTTGAGGTGGTGATGAAACCTGCGGAGCCCAACACCTGCTACCTGTGGCGCATGCTGGCTCCAGCAGCAGAGCAGCAGAGGCAGCAACAGGAGTGGCTCAAGCTGGAGGAGTAGGAGATATATTTCTTTCAGTTTCTCACGTCGGACATTGAGCCAGCCAGAAAAACAGCAATGGCCATCTTTGTGAAACCTGTCATGAAAAGTGCACGAAAACAATAACTAACGGTGATCTCTGGTACAATGCTCTGATGACCCTACGCTACAGCATAATACAGCAGCTGGCAGATGGACGTTTTCACTCCGGTGAAGAGTTGGCCGACTCCTGTGGCATCACCCGGGCAGCAATCTGGAAGCATATAAAGAAAATCCAGGAGCTGTTGGAAATGGAGATATTTTCCGTGCGTGGCAAGGGTTATCGCCTGACCCAGCCACTGGAACTGCTGGATCGAGATAAGATTCTTGCCGCAATGAGCCCTGCGAGTCAGGAGCTGCTGCAACAATTAGAGATTCATCAATCAATCGAATCAACTAATGCCTGCCTGCTGAAGCTGGATGCAGATGATAAGGTCTCAGGCCAAGCTTGTCTGGCGGAACAGCAGACAGCAGGTCGTGGGCGGCGTGGGCGGCAGTGGATCTCGCCCTTCGGCAACAATATCTACTTCTCACTGCTGTGGGAATTCCCCATGGGACCAGCCCAATTGAGTGGTTTGAGTCTCGCCGCTGGTCTCTCTGTGGTGCGCAGCCTTGAGACCGTTGGTGTGAGTGAAGTGGGCCTGAAGTGGCCGAATGATATCTATTGGCGGGAACGTAAGCTGGCGGGCTTGCTACTGGAGGTTACAGGTGAAGCAGATGGCCCTAGCAGTGTGGTGCTCGGGATCGGAATCAATACCGGCATGTCTGCGGCACAGGGTGCATCTATCGATCAGCCTTGGGTGTCACTGCGTGAAATAACCGGTGGGAACAACATCTCCAGAAACCGGCTTGCCGGGCTGGTGTTGGGTAATCTGCTCCAGACCATGTCCGATTTTGAGCGTGACGGATTGCAGCCACTGCTGGATGAGTGGCAGCGTTATGACCTCTACTATAATCGCCCGGTTACCGTGCAGCAGGGAAACAGAAGCATCAACGGCGTACATCGCGGAATCGATGCCACCGGCGCACTGTTGCTAGAATATGATGGAGAGATACAACCTTTTCATGGTGGAGAGGTAAGCCTGAGAGCAGCGGACTAACCTGTCCAGACCATGCCTGCAGCATCCTGGATTACGCGCAACTCCAACCACAACGAGAGACGCTAGAAAAGACCTACTGGTCATAGGTCCTCAGCCTCGGTAGCATGTTGTGTCATACATTACTTCATACTTGTCCCTAACCAAGAAAGATAACGGCTATCGACCACGTGAGCAAAAACCACCAAATCATGTTGCTGGATGTTGGCAACACCAATCTGAAGTGGGCATGGTTACAGGATACCCGTCCTGGCAAGATAACCAGCGTCTCCCACCAGGGGCGCGACATAGAACTGCTGGTCACCAGAGAGTGGACCAATATCCAGACCCCATCCCAAACCTACATCGCAAACGTGGCAGGTCCTGCCCTTGAACCGGAACTGACTGATTGGATATCCAGCCACTGGGATCATGAACCAATTTTCGTCAGGGCAACTGCCCGCGCCTGTGGCGTTAGTAACTCATATCAGGAAGCCGGACGGCTGGGTGTGGACCGCTGGCTGACCCTGATTGCCCTGCATGCAAGATTTCCCGGACCTGTGTGTGTGGTGGATTGCGGCACTGCGGTTACAATAGATGTCCTGGGGCTGGCCGGGCAACACAAGGGCGGTCTGATACTGCCAGGGTTCGGCCTGATGCAACATGCACTACAGGAGCACACCGCCATCCCGTTTAACAGAGATGTGCAGTTGCAAGGACTGCTGGCGACCGACACCGAGTCGGCCATCGCTGGTGGCGGAGTGAATGCGGTGGCGGCCCTGGTGGAACATATCCAGGGCAGTATTGGCGCAGAGCTTGGCGCGATTATTACTCTGGTGTTGACCGGCAGCGATGCAGAACTATTGCAGAGGGCCATTCTGGCTGAGGCCAGTATTGAATCAGACCTGGTGATGCAGGGTCTTATCGTATTGATCAACAGTTAGTATGAGTAGGATAATGTCCCGATGAAATGGTTGTTTCTCCTTCTGCTGATAATTAACCTGGGCATATTTGCCTGGGGCTTCCAGCATGAGCAGATGCGGAAGAACATGTCCATAGTCGCCGGGTCAGATGTGGGCGACATGCGCCTGCTAAATGAGGTGCAGCCAGAGTCGGAGCCATCAGAGCCAACCCCAGAGCTGGAGCCTGAGGTTGCCACCCTGGAGGCAGAGGCCGAAATTGCGACCATGCTGACACCAATAACCGCAGAGGAAGTGACGTACACCAGTGCGACAGAGTTGCCCGAGAAACCGGAAACCCCAGTGGAAATAGCGGCTGACACACAACCTGAGTCGCAACAACAGAAAGAGACTGAAACGGAATCTGTAATAGAGGCCGAACCCCAAGTTGATACCGGACTAGTTGTAGCTGCGGCGGAAGCTGAGGAAGAACAGACCACATTCGTAGATACCGAAACCGAAAAGCAGGCAGGGCCCCAAGCTGAGACCAAGCCTATAGTTGATGCAGAGCCAGCCCCAAAAGAGCAGCCTGCAACCGTAGATGTCGAGACCGAAAAACCCGTCCTGGAAAGGCCGGTTGCAGATGGCAAGTCAGCACCAGCAAAACCCGAGATCACTAGTAGATGCGGCAGTATCGGACCGCTAAAAGACCGAAAGTTGGCAAGAGAGATTGTACAGGAGCTGGAAAAATCCAAATTTAAGGCAAAAGTGGAGCGGAATGTAGAGAAGCAGCAGATCGGTTTCTGGGTAGTCATTCCACCGATGACCGATGGTAGTCAAGCCCAAGCCAAGATAGATGAACTAGCCAAGGCGGGGCTCAAAGATATCTGGCATTTCCGGGGTGGCGGCCTCAAGAATGCCATCTCCCTGGGTATGTTCTCCAAGAAGGAGAATGCCGAGAACTTCAGCAGAAAGGTGCTGAAAAAGGGCTTTAAGACCAAGATGCAGCCCAGATACCTGAATAAAACCAGCTATCTGGTGAAATTCAGCATCAAAAAACCAAAAATCGTAACCCGCCTCATGTGGCGTATGGTCGAGAACAAATACTCCAAACACGAGTTTAGTGAACAAACGTGCGAACCGATTGCCACAAGGTAATGAATTATCTAAAATAGCGACCTCTTCAAAAATGCTGGCGTAGCTCAGTTGGTAGAGCAGCTGATTTGTAATCAGCAGGTCACAGGTTCGACTCCTGCCGCCAGCTCCATATTTTCCCTGATAGCTCATTTTGTTAGCGAGTTGTCAGGGCGCTGTTCATTGTCTCAGAAGTAGCAGTGCTGGGTTTTTGCTCAAGTTGGTAGTATTGCTGCCGCATCTAGTGCCGGATTTAGCTAAATGCACGCCACCCGGCTATCAGCGCAAAGACCAGGAAAATTCCCCCTCCCACGCGATGCAGCCAATGGAGCGGCAGGCGCTGCAATACAGTGCGCCCGGCCCAGATTCCCAGTGCAGATACCATAACCAGAGCTATGGTTGCGCCTATCCATACCGGGAACGGGGACATACCACCGGCTAATCCTGCTATTGCGATCTGTGTTTTGTCGCCAAATTCAGCTGCCATAATTAACAGCAGAGTAGTGAAAAAAATACCATGTCCAGGCCGCTCTACTGGTTCCTCAGACTGATCGTCGTCCGGGGTGCGTAATGCATGTATGCCGAATCCCCCGAATAACAGTGCCAATATGATGGCAGTTACGCGCTCCGGCACCCAAGCTGCAACACTGGCGCCAAACATTACGGCCAAGGCGTTAAGGATAAAAAATGCTGTTGCAGCACCCAGAAGCACCGGCCAATGACGGTGACGGGCCGCTAAAGTCATGCATACAAGTTGGCTCTTGTCCCCAATCTCCGCTAAGGCAATGAGGCTGAAGGTTGACAAGGAAATGGAAAATGATTCAGGTGGTATCATGGGTAAAATGTGGATTGGGTGCCAATTAATTTTCAGGCCTTATTATACCCGGCTGGTATAGCCAAGCCGAGGGCTAAAACCGGTCGGAGAGTAATTGTTTCTAATATAGCTTTTGTTTTGTATGGCAGTAGAAAAAGAGTAAGTCACACACAGAAGCAATAGTGGTAATCCTTCTGTACTCGAGCGAGAAGTTAAGAGTGGTGCCATTAAGAATTGGGTTTAGAAAAAAACTGACCACCTTGCAGTTTACAGAATTGGCCCCATAGTTTAGTTTTACTCTAACTCCCATATCCCCAATTTGCCCAATAACTGTAGGTGTAAAAGATGAATTGGAACGTTTACCTGTCCGGTGAAATACATTCCGACTGGAGGCAGCGGCTAGTGGCCGGCTGTAAAGATCTGCAACTGCCCATTATATTCACCTCAGCTGTTACCGACCACGAAGCCAGTGATGGTGCGGGAGATCTGCTCGGTGCAGAGAAGAACAGTTTTTGGCGGGATCACAAATCATCCAAGGTGAATTCCATCAGGACCAAGACTATGATTGAGAAATGTGATGTGGCAGTGGTGCGGTTTGGGGACAAATATAAACAGTGGAATGCCGCGTTTGATGCCGGTTATTGCGCCGCATTAGGTAAGCCTTACATCACTTTGCATGACGAAGACATTATCCATCCCTTGAAAGAGGTGGATGCCTCAGCCATGGCCTGGGCAACAAGACCAGAACAAGTGGTAGAAATACTGAAATACGTTATTGCCAAAGCATGACATGGCACTTGTAGAGCAGGCGCTGGTAATTTATGAACGCTATATTTATTCTGTTTTTTTCTATCTATTAGTAGTTGGGGGTAATTATGTCAGAAGCTAGATCGGGAAATGGTAACTGTCTGTGTGGCGCAGTGCAGTTCAATGTTGCAATGGTAAGTCCTCATGTTGGCGCTTGTCATTGTAGTATGTGCAGGAGATGGGGTGGTGGACCATTGATGGCGATAGATTGTGGTGCGGATGTGGTGTTTCAGAGTGAAGAGAATATAACTGTATATGATTCTTCTGCATGGGCTGAACGTGGTTTCTGTAGCAGGTGTGGTAGTCATCTGTTTTATCGATTAAAGCAGAATGGCCAGCACATAATGCCGGCTGGATTGTTCGATGACCAAGATGGTTTTGTGTTTGATCACCAGGTGTTTATTGATAACAAGCCTGGGTTTTACAGCTTTGCCAATAAAACAGATGATATGACCGAAGCTGAGGTAGTTGCCAAATATGTTACGCCCCAGGAGTAGTCGCATGCAGGGTCTGCTAAATGAATGCAACTGATCTTGAGCAATTGACCCGGCAGTTGCATGAATTGAAGCTGGAGCTTCAGCAACGGGAGGCGGAGTTCAAAGGTGATGGCAAGCCCGTGGAGCTGGATCAGACCAAGGTGGGTCGGTTATCCAGAATGGATGCCATGCAGATACAACAGATGGCGCTGGAGAGTTCCAGGCGGCGTCAGCAACAGCTGCTGAAAATAGAGAGCACCCTGGGTAGGATCGAGGCGGACGAGTATGGCTACTGTCTGCGTTGTGACGAAGAGATAGACGTGCGCAGACTGCTTGTGGATCCAACCAATACCCTCTGTATCAAGTGCGCCGAAGCGTAGAGTTGTAATTAAATCCAGGTAAACCACCGCCTCTGGCGGTGAGATACCAAAAGGCTTTGCCGTTCCTGTGTATAGTGCCGAAATGGCGCAAGTGGCACTTGTTTGTAGAAGAGTGAGTTTGTTCACCAGTGGGAGTGGCGACTCGCCACGATGAACCTGGCAATCAGCCTGCCATACTCCATCGGCGCGGGACGCGCCTCCCACAGGCTGATTGATACCAATCTACCGGGTGTGCAGTTCCAGGAGTGATCTACACTTGGTTTAATCTCTAGTAAAAAGTATGGTCCCACGCCATGAATGAGCATGAAAAAATAAATTACGTAGAGTTTCCAGCCAGGGATCTAACCGCAACCAAGACCTTTTTTATCCGGGCCTTTGATTGGTCATTCGCAGAGTATGGTCCAGAGTACGCGGCCTTTTCCAACCAGGGAATCGAGGGCGGTTTTTTCCTCTCGGAGCTACACTCAACCACCAGCAATGGTGCGGCACTGGTGGTGTTTTACAGCAGTGATCTGGAGGCTACTCAGTCCAAGATTGAGCAGGCTGGTGGCGTGATCATCAAACCCATATTTCTGTTTCCCGGTGGGCGACGCTTCCACTTTACCGAACCTAGTGGAAATGAGTTTGCGGTCTGGTCAGATAAAGCCCCCCATGGGTGAATCTGGTTGCAGATTGGTGTACTGGCCAACAGCGTGGCTAGTGTTCCTGCTTATGTGGATGATGCCGCTGCTATCTGAGGCTAGAACTTCGGGAAAGAGCAGGACTGTGGTAAACCGGATCATCATTCACTCCATCGGTGGCCCTTCCTGCAATAAGGGTTCGGTGGTCTACTCCACGGCGGAGGGTGATGCCAAACGCTGGGTTGAGTTTTTCAATCGGCATCGGGTGCTGGGAATTCACTATGTAATAGATAAGTCCGGGCAGATTGAACCAGGGGTGCCAGAGAATCAGATCGCCAATCATGCCAAGAGAAACAATAGTGACACCATCGGGATTGAGCTGGTGAATCGTGGTGATGGGACGGACCCTTATCCAGACCGGCAGCTAGGGATGCTGGTTGCCGCCCTGCGCTCTATAACCAAGAGATGGGGTATAGCCAAAACGGCCATTGTGGGGCATAGCGCAGTGGATAGACGCAGTTTTGCCTGTGGTGGTCGGGAGATCAAGACCAAGCAGGACCCCGGCCCCACCTTCCCCTGGGATAGGGTGTTACAGGCGATTAGGTAACCAAACATACTTAGGGGGCTCTGGTTAAAGCCATCCATGTGTTGCTGGAACCTCTGAATAAATAAGAGGTTCCTTAGATCATATTGACTGGCGAGAGATATGCGTTGGAAAGGCCGAAGACGGAGTTTAAATATTGATGATCGCAGGCGTCTGCGCCTGGGTAGAAAGGCCAAGGGGGGCGGAATTGGTGCTATTGTTATTGCGCTGGTGGCGATCTATTTTGGGGTTGATCCGTCGGTGGTGCTGAATCTTACCCAGGGTCTGCAAGGGCCAGCTGAGCACAGTAGCAGTAAGCCGCTGTCAACGCAGGAACAACAGATGGGTAAGTTCGTCTCTGTGGTTCTGGCGGACACTGAAGATGCCTGGCATGCGCTGTTCAAGGGTATGAATAAGCGTTATCAGGAGCCAAGGCTAGTTTTGTTTACTGGCTCTGTAAAGTCGGCTTGTGGCTTTGCCCAAGCCGCCATGGGTCCTTTCTACTGTCCATCTGATCAAAAGGTCTATATCGATCTGAGTTTTTACCGTGATCTGAAGGTACGGCACAAGGCGCCGGGGGATTTTGCCCAGGCCTATGTGATTGCTCATGAGGTGGGGCATCATGTGCAGACCCTTCTGGGCATCTCCTTCAAGGTACACCAGGCCAAGCGAAAACTGAGCAAGACTGATGGCAACAAACTGTCGGTAATGCAGGAACTGCAGGCGGACTGCTTTGCGGGTATTTGGGCGCATCATACTGAGCGGGCTAAGCAGTTTATCGAAGAGGGAGATATTGAAGAGGCCCTCACTGCGGCCAGCGCTATTGGTGATGACCGTTTGCAGAAACAGTCGCGAGGGTATGTCTCCCCCGAGTCCTTCACTCATGGCAGTTCCAAGCAGCGGGTGCGCTGGTTTCGCCTGGGGTTGCAAAAAGGCGCCATTGCCCAGTGCAACACCTTCAAGGCCAGATTGCTCTAGGGCCTGTTAACAGGCCCTGGATTACTTTGTTATCCAGAGCCAACCTGAACAACGAGTCCCTCGTAACCCAGCTCTGATACAGGGTATTTTGGGTTTGTCACCAGCGGGTTTTTGGGAAAGAGAGTCGTTCTTTCTTCTAAAGATTAGCCCCCATGGGTCGCTACAAACTACATATGGGCGCCATCAACCAGGCGCCATAGCTGACTTTAATAACTGCTGGTATTGCGGGGGCAGATGCAATATTTCTGCTCCAATGATAGGTAACACTATGTAATTCATACTGTTATCTGTAAATATGGTGTATGGCGCCTGTCCAATGGAGTGAGTAATGACAAGTATTCTTACGGTTGATGATTCTGTATCTATGCGGCAGATGGTCTCTTTCACCCTGAAAGAGGCGGGGTATGAGGTGATTGAGGCTGCGGATGGCCAGGAGGCGCTGGAAATTGCAAAAACGCGTCCATTCGATCTGGTGGTGACTGATGTAAACATGCCAAAAATGGATGGCATCAGTCTTATCAGGGAGCTACGCAATCTATCAGATTTTAAGTTTACCCCCATCCTGATGCTGACCACTGAATCTGGACAGGAACGGAAACAGGAGGGTAAGGCCGCTGGTGCAACGGGTTGGGTAGTGAAGCCGTTCGATCCAGAACGGTTGCTGGGCACCATAAAAAAAGTGCTGAGATAAACGGGTAGTATGCTGCGCAAAAATATTGGTTTGCTAAGAGATGGTGTCAATGGCGATTGACATGTCTCAGTTCCATCAGGTGTTCTTCGAGGAGAGCTTCGAGGGACTGGAGATTATGGAGTCCGGGCTGTTGGATATGGATCATGGAGTGGTGGATTCCGAAGAGATAAACGCCATCTTCAGGGCTGCTCACTCCATCAAGGGTGGTAGTGGCACATTCGGTTTTAGTGAAGTTGCAAATTTTACCCATGTGGTCGAGACCCTGTTGGACAGGATGCGGGATGGCTCCTATCAAGTAACCCAGAAGGCGGTAACAGAGTTACTGGAATCGGTGGATGTAATACGTAATCTGCTAACCGCTGCCCAGGATGGGACTGAAGTAGAAGCATTCATGGTCAATGAGAAGTGCAAAGACCTGCTGGAGATCATGAGTGATGCCGATGACGATCTGCGTGAGGTTCAGGACACCGCCGCCGATAAGCCGGTCACGCCTGCGGTTGCACCCAGGCCGCCACAGGCAGTTACACCCGATCCCATTACGGTTGGGTGGCATATTGTATTCCGTCCCCTTGCCCATCTGAGTCGTACCGGCAACGACCCCTTGCGTATCATTCGTGAACTGGCTGGGTTGGGTGATCTGCAGGTGGATGTTGATACATCGGCCATCCCCGAGCTTGCCAATATGGAAGCTGAAAGTTGCTATTTGTCGTGGGACCTGCATCTGATTGGAGATATACCACGAGCAGTGGTGGACGATATCTTTGACTGGGTTGAGGATGATTGTGATCTGGTCGTGATCCCCATCCTCTCTAAAGAACAAAAAGAGGAACCGGAGCCAGAGCAAGTTGCTGCGGACGCAGTTCCACTGGTGGAACAACCCATGGAGGAGCGGCGTCAAGATGGTCGACGCAAAGCGAGTAGACGCGCCCCGCTTGATCGTAGAGGCGGTGATCGTCGCACCAATCAGTCGGCGATTGGTTCCAGTTCCATCCGAGTGGATATTGAAAAGGTGGACTCGTTGATCAACATGGTGGGTGAGCTGGTAATCACCCAGTCCATGCTCAGCATGATGGGGGAAGATTTTACCATCGACAGAATTGGCCGTCTCCAGGATGGCCTGGATCAGTTGGAACGGCATACCCGTGATCTGCAGGAGAGTGTGATGCAGATCCGCATGTTGCCGATCAGTTTCGCTTTCAATCGTTTCCCCAGGATGGTGCATGACCTGAGCGTAGAGATGGGGAAGAAGGCGGAGTTGACGATGTTCGGTGAAAATACCGAGGTGGACAAGACAGTCATCGAAAAGATTAGTGATCCGTTGGTGCACCTGGTGAGAAACAGTCTGGATCATGGCATTGAGATGCCAGAGCAGCGCCAGGCTGCCGGAAAGCCAGAGACTGGGAGCATTGAACTTACCGCTCTGCATAAGGGTGGCAACATCATTGTGGAGATCAAAGATGACGGCAAGGGCTTGGCAGCTGAGCGCATTCTTGAGAGGGCCATGGAGCAAGGTCTGATAACCCAGGATCATGAGCTTAGTGAGCAGCAGATATATGAACTTATTTTCCAGCCGGGTTTTTCAACCGTCAACACGGTGAGTAGTCTATCCGGGCGCGGCGTGGGCATGGACGTGGTGCGTCGTAACATATATGAGCTTGGTGGCTCCATCGGGATAGAGTCAGAGGAGGGCGTTGGTACCGTATTTACCATAAGACTGCCACTGACCTTGGCAATCCTGGATGGCCAAGTGATCAGTGTGGGAAGTGACACCTATATCATGCCGCTGGTATCTATTATTGAATCATTACAGATGCGCCCTGACATGTTAAATATGGTGGCGGGGCGGGGTGAAACTGTGAAGTTGCGTGATGATTATATTCCTATCATCAGGTTGCATGAGATATTCGAAATTGAGGACCCAAAAACCGTTGATCTCTGCAGTGGATTGCTGATGGTGGTTGAAGGTGATGGTCGGCGCTGTGGCCTGTTTGTAGATGATCTGATCGGGCAGCAGCAGGTGGTGGTCAAGTCTCTGGAGTCCAACTATCAGCATGTGGATGGCATCTCCGGTGCGACCATACTGGGAGATGGTTCGGTTGCGTTAATTCTGGATGTTCCAGGAATATTTCATCTGGCCAGGGGTAGTGCAACCGAGGCTGGGGCGGAAGAGGCATTGATGGCTTTGTCCGAAGCTGGCGTTGTGGGTAGTGATGAACATGTCTGAGTCTGAAGTAGACAGTGTCGCAACAGATGGCGCTGAGGCTGAAGTGGCGGATGTGCTTGAATGCCTCACTTTCAGTATCGGCAGCGAGTGCTTTGGAATGAATATCCTTAGGGTGCAGGAGATAAGGGCCTGGGAAGATGTAACCCGTATTCCAAATGCCCCAGAGTATGTGATGGGAGTGTTCAATCTGCGTGGCTCTATTGTGCCGGTTTACGACCTCAGGTTACGCCTGGGTATGGAGTTCCGTGAATATGTGGAACAGACCGTGGTAATCATCCTGAGGGTGCTAGGCATAAATGGTGAACGCAGTATCGGTATTGTGGTGGATGAAGTATCCGATGTGCTTTTGATAGAGCAAAAAGATGTAAAGGCCGCACCGGATTTTGGCTCCAAGTTGAATAACGAATTTATCGGTGGCATTACGGCGGCCGATACCAGGATGATCACCCTGTTACAGGTGGATATGCTTCAGCCACTGGGACAACAGGTAAAGGTGGCAGCAGGGTTGGAGCAGGCTTGATGGTACAGCACAGATGATAAAGTTGAAGGAACTGATATGAACGGGTTAGTTGCCGATCTCTCTGTAAAACGGAAATTGATGGCTATTACATTGATGTTTTCCGCCACCCTTTTGGGAGTGGTTATTTATACCATTGTTACTTTGCAGCAGCAGGAAGCAGACTCAATGGTGGTAAACACTGCCGGTCGCCAGCGTATGCTTACACAGAAGTTTGCCAAAGAGTTGTTTGATGAGCTTGTAGTGGCCAAAGGCGCGTCGCAGGGCACAGGCTCCAGTGAGACCAGGAAGCTGTTTGAGATTTCCATGAATGCGTTACGTAACGGCGGAAAGACCTTTACCGATCTTGCCATGACCCAATCCATTACTCTACCGCAGAACATGAATTCTGAAATTGATTCAAAGCTGCAACAGGTTGAGCTGCTCTGGGGTAAGCTGCAGCTTGCGGTGCGACAGGCAAGGCAGAGCAGACCCGGCGCAGCAGAGTATCAGGAGGCCCTGGCGGCCATACGCCAACAGAATGTAGATACGCTGGCGTCAATGAATGACGTCGTAGCCATGTTTGCAGATGCCTCGGCAAATAAGATTGACTTCATGATTAAGGTTGAGTGGGGCATCTTAGCGGTAATGTTGCCATTGGGAGTCTGGTTCTGCCTCTATCTTGGGGTCGCCATAACCAGACCCCTGGATCTGATGGTTGAAGCCACCCGTAGGATTGCTGCCGGTGATCTTGCTGTGGGAGATGAGCTGCAAGAGATAAGCTCCAACGATGAACTGGGCGCGTTGGCAGATTCATATCGAACCATGATTTCCGTGCTGAACAGATTGCAGATGGAGGTCGAAAAACTGGCGCATGATGCGGGGGAAGGCCTGCTGGACAAGCAGTGCAACAGCCATGAGTTTGAGGGGGCGTGGGCCAATCTACTGGTGGGTATCAATGAGGTTATCAAAGCGTTTGTGGTGCCGTTCAGAAGCACGGCAAGCTACCTGGGCCGCATGAGTCGCGGTGATATACCGCCGCTGATGGAGGATGAGTATCGGGGCGGCTTCAATGATGTAAAAGAGAGCTTCAACCGTAGTATCACCACAATTAATGGCCTGCTGCAAGAGTCGCAATCCCTAATTGATGCTGCGCATGACGGGGATCTTGAAAACCGTGGTGATATAAACAAATTTGAGGGTAGCTGGCGAGAACTGATAGATGGCTTGAATAGTGTAATTGCAACAGTGGTGGACCCGGTGCAGAATGCTGGTGAAGTACTACATTCGCTGTCAGAAGGTGAGCTCAGGTGTCAAATGAAGGGCGACTACCGGGGTGAATATGCAACGCTGCAGGATAACGTCAATACAACTATCAGTCGTCTAGAGGCAATCGTTATTCCGGTTCAGGTGGCTACGGATTTTATTTCCAGTTACGCAAATGAAATCTCTGCCGGTAACAATAGCCTGTCAGTGCGTACAGACAGGCAGTCTGGCAGTTTGCAAGAGACAGCCTCCAGTATGGAGCAGCTAACCGGAACTGTCATCAACAATGCGGACAATGCCAAGGAGGCAAACAAACTTGCTGCCGGAGCTAGGCGCTCGGCAGAGTACGGAGGAGATGTAGTCAAGCGTGCGATGCAGGCCATGAATGAGATTAGCAGTTCCAGCAACCAGATTGCAGAGATCATTGGAGTGATTGATGAGATTGCATTCCAGACCAACCTGTTGGCGCTGAATGCTTCGGTGGAAGCTGCTCGTGCAGGTGAACAGGGAAGGGGCTTTGCGGTGGTTGCCACTGAGGTGCGGAATCTTGCGGGGCGTAGCGCCACGGCAGCTAAAGAGATCAAGGAGCTGATTCGGGATAGCCTGAAAAAAGTACAGGCTGGGACTTCGTTGGTAAATGAGTCTGGTGAGACTCTGGATGAGATTACAGATGGAGTTATGAAAGTCAGTGACATCATCTCAGAGATTGATGTGGCCAGTTCCGAGCAGACCATCGGAATAGAACAGGTGAACAAAGCAATAACCAGCATGGATGAAATTGTTCAGCAAAATGCAGTATTGGCTGAAAAGACCTCTATCGCCTCTAGCTCGATGCGTGACAAGGCCCAGGAGCTGGAAGGCCTGATGCAATTCTTCAAGGTTAATAGGGAACAGATGTCAGCAGCTACTGTGGAGAGTGTCACCAAATTAGACCGGGATGAAATGACAATATCAGATGAAGTGTCCATTGCTGCCGGAGAGTACCATGACAGTAGTGTGGACAGGATAGTAGTGGCCCAGCATAACATTGATGAGAGTGATGAATGGGAGGAGTTCTAATATGCACTCGTCCTCAACTGTAGATAGAGTAGCTGAAGGGCTTGGCGGGCAATACCTCAGCTTTATTCTGGGAGAAGAGGCCTATGGCATCAATATTCTCAAGGTTAAGGAGATACGGGGCTGGGAAGAGGCCCGCCCTCTGCCAGATACTCCAGACTATGTAAGAGGAGTGCTGGATCTGCGCGGTTTAATTGTGCCGGTAATTGATATGCGGCTGCGCTTCAATCTGGATAAAGCTGAATGTAATGCAACAACCGTCACCATAATTATCTCAATTCAGCTAGGAGGTAAACCCTATGTGATTGGGCTGGTGGTGGATGGCGTGTCGGATGTATTGGATATGCAGGCGCGTGATGTAAAGGAGGCCCCGTCTCTGGGTAAAATAGATACCAGATACATACATGGCATGGTCTCCCTGGATAGCCATGTGGTTCTGTTGCTGGATGTGGATAATCTCCTGGACCCAAATGAGTTGATGTCACTGGGCGATGTCGATGGTAAATAAATGGTGTGGATTTAACCGCAGTAAGGAGATGTTGCGCCCATGAGTGAGGACGTTATGCAAGAAAACTCTGCCCAGTCATCTGGCGAGCTGGACCTTGGTAAGGCTCTGGTTATTTCTGATCTGCTGGAGTGGCATGATCATGCAATTGCAGTAATTGACAGTGCAGCAGAGATCACTCTGGATGGAAGCAGATTAGAGCAGATTGATGGGGTAGGGCTTCAGCTAATTGTGGCTGTGGTTAAGGAGGTGTCCAGTCGGGAGTTGCAACTGACATGGAAAGGGGCGTCAGAAACCCTGCTCAACGGTGCTGCCGAGTTAGGGCTGACCCAGGTGCTGGGCTTGGATGTATTGATAGCTAACGGCTGAAGAAGAACTGGAATGGCTGCATACCACGTAGATATCGCTGTCGAGAGAGAGTTTGTATTTACAGCTGACGACTTTGATTTTCTACGTGAGATTGTAAATCGGCGCACCGGGATTGTGGTGACGAATGAGAAAGAGGACATGTTCTATTCACGCCTGGCGCGCAGAGTAAGAAAACTTGGTCTCGTGGATTTCAAGCAATATTGTGAACTGATTAAAAATGATGGGGCTGGAGTAGAAATCACCCACTTGGTAAATGCGATCACTACAAACTTGACCTCATTTTTTCGAGAGGAGCACCATTTTCAGTATCTTGCACAGACAATTTTTCCTGGGCTGGTTAAGCCCGCCCGGAGCGAATGTCGTTTGCGGATCTGGTCTGCAGGCTGCTCAACCGGAGAAGAACCATACTCCATAGCGATGACTATCTGTGAGTCAGGGCTGCTGACCAATGGCTGGAATATTAAGATTCTAGCAACAGATGTAAATTCAGAGGTGCTGGTGCAGGCTGCGGAAGGTGTGTTTAGCCTGGAGCGGGTGAAAGGCATCCATTGGCCGCGCCTGCAACGCTGGCTATTAAAGGGTAAGGGAAGTCAGCAGGGTAATGTGCGGGTTAAGCCAGAGGCGCGTGAGCTGATAGATTTTGCCGAGCTTAATCTGGTTGCTCCCTGGTCCCTGCCGGAGTCCGTTGACCTAGTATTTTGCCGTAATGTGATTATCTATTTTAATAAGCGATCTAAGAAGAACATCATTGATTGTATTGCCGACAATTTAAATATAGGAGGCTACCTGTTTCTAGGGCATTCTGAATCGTTGTTCGGGCTGAGTGAACGGTTTGAAATGATTGGTAATACAATCTACCGCAAGAAACACTGAGAATATCATGGTGCTGGATACGACAACGGAACTGTTAGACCCATTGCCCGGTTTTGAGGAGATAAACCGCTATTGGGATCAGCAGCACAAGATGTCGGCCGTCAAGATATTGCCGGGTGAATACTATGTGACTAAATGTGATGAGATTATCACCACTGTCCTGGGGTCCTGTGTCTCAGCGTGTGTGCATGATGTGGTTGCTGGTATCGGCGGCATGAATCACTTTATGTTGCCGATCTCCGAAGGTCGCGGTTGGAGTGGGGCTAGTGATCTGGTTGGTAGTGCCAACAGGTTTGGTAACTTTGCCATGGAGCACATGATCAACCAGATACTCAAAAATGGTGGTAGCAGGGAGAACCTAGAAGCTAAAATATTTGGTGGCGCCCGTATTATTTCCAGCCTGACTGATATTGGTGAGCAGAACGTTATATTTGTACATGATTACCTAAAGAGGGAAGGTCTGCATTTGATAAGTGAGGATGTTGGTGATCTGTTTCCGCGCAAAATCATCTACTATCCGGCAACTGGGAAAGTGTTGGTGAAGAAACTTAAACGACTGTGGAATGAGACTATTATACAGCGGGAGAGTAACTACCGTAGCTATATTACACACAAGTCGGTAGATGGTGAGATTGAGTTGTTTGTTGATTGAATGTATGTGGTGGTATGCCGGATTCTACGGTCAAGCAGGGCTGAATTGATGAGGTGATTGCCCTCCCGGCCATATCGTGGCGTCTGTTGAGTAGTCCACCGCCGCTAGCTGATATCTGATTGGACGCAGTGGCAGTTGGTGATGAACCGAAGGATTTTACCGATCTGATGAGAAGGTACAGATGATAGGCAAGGTTTGGCGCGAATTCAGGTTGTTTTTAATTGCTGGCATACTGCTGCCGGTTGTGGCGTATATCAGTGGGGCATCCGACGCCACTCTCGGTTGGTTATCGGCGATGTTCCTGCTCATGACCTGGCTGCTCCTATTTAAATTCGCGCGCATAAACCGGGCTGGAACAGAACCGCAGGCTACCAATTTAACCGTCGAGATGAACTCATTGGTGCAGCAGATGGTCCAGAGCGCCACCGATACCACAGGTCAGGTCCGTGCAGAGTTGGCTCAGGTGAAGTCACTGCTGTCGGATGCCGTAGTTACACTGCTTGACAGCTTTAGCGGCCTTAATCGTGAATCCCGGGGACAGAACACCATGATTCTCAGTGTGCTGGAGGATCTGCACCGGGACAGAAGTCAGCATGGTAGTGATGTGGCCTTTCATGATTTTGTCTCGGAAATGGATCAGGCGCTACACCTGTTTGTGGAGCATATACAGGAGATAAGCGAACAGAGTACGGCCATGGTTGAGCAGATAGATCAGATAGTAAAACATCTGGATAAGGCCAGCGATCTGTTAGTGGATGTCAAAGGAGCTGCTGACCAGACCAAAATGTTGACGTTGAGTGCCGCAAATGAGGTGGCTCAGGCCGATGGTGCCGGACGTAGATTTGCAGTGGTTGCCGATGAGGTCACAGTGCTGTCGCAGAGATCAAATCAGTTTAATCAAGAGATTGGTGCGGTATTGAAGGATACGCGGGAGAATATCCACAAGGTGCGGCAGAGCGCCAGCAGATTCTCTGCCAAGGACCTGTCGTTTGCCCTGGACTCCAGGGTGCAGGTGGATGCCATGCTCCAGGAGTTAGGCGATATCAATGATGTTATAGGAAGTCGACTCAAAGAGGCCTCTGATGTTACCCGCAGGATTGATAACATGGCCTCTGACGCCGTCAGATCCCTGCAGTTTGAAGATATTGTCCGCCAGCTTACAGAGTCATCAGAGCGGCATCTGGGGCGTCTGGAGCAGATGCTGACTACAGTTGCCGCCGGAATGCAGGAGTTGAAGGCAATAGAGCCTGTCGTCCCTGGGTCTGTGGTCGTTTTGCATAAATTGACTCTACAGATTAACCAGATACAGTCAGGGGCAGGTGGAGAAGAAAAAACAGTGCAACAGAGCTCTATGGGCGGAGGGGGCGTTGACCTGCTTTAATTCATATGCGGCAACAAGAGCCGAACATACGGAGGTGAAACAGAATGAGCGTGAAAGTGACCGAGTCCGAGAATGGCAATGAAGTGACCATACAGGTGTCAGGGCGTTTCGATTTTTCCTGCCATCACTCATTTATTGAGGGATACAGAAACTATCCCAAAGGCGAAAAGAAATTTGTGGTGGATCTAACCCAAACTGAATACATGGATAGCTCCGCCATGGGCATGCTGTTGCAGTTGCGGGATCACTCTATAAAGGATGGAAGTGATGTCGCTCTGATCAACGCCAATGAATCTATTCAAGAGATTCTAAGGATCGCCAATTTTAACAAGCTGTTTGACATAGCCGGCATAGATTAATCCAGCCTTAACACTGGTAACCGTCCTATATATGCCCTATCCTTGCCGCTTTTCATTTCAGGTTATTAGCTATGGGTTTCAAATGCGGTATCGTCGGGTTGCCAAATGTGGGCAAATCCACCCTGTTCAACGCGCTGACACAAGCCACTATCGCGGCTGAAAACTATCCGTTCTGCACCATCGACCCCAACGTGGGTGTGGTGCCACTGCCAGACCCCAGGTTGGATGTGTTAGCGGGTATCGTGAATCCTCAGAACGTACTCCCCACCACCATGCAGTTTGTGGATATTGCCGGACTGGTGGCAGGCGCCTCCAAGGGCGAAGGGTTGGGAAATAAGTTCCTGGCTAATATCCGTGAAACCGATGCCATAGCCCACGTAGTGCGCTGTTTTGAAAATGATGACGTGGTGCACGTCTCAGGCCGTGTGGACCCGCTGGCGGACATTGAGGTAATCAATACCGAGCTGGCACTGGCTGATCTGGAATCGGTGGAGAAGGCCCTGGACAAGGCCGCACGTCAGGCCAGGACCGGCGATAAGAAGATCATGGCGCGTAAGGAGCTGTTGGAGCGACTGCGCGACCACCTGGACACCGGAAGCCCAGTCAGGGCCTTCGAGGCTAACGAGGATGAGCAGTTGGAGATGAGCGACCTGTTCCTGCTCACCGCCAAACCCACCACCTATATTGCCAATGTGGCCGAAGATGGGTTCGAGAACAATCCATCCCTGGAAGCGGTGCAGAAACTGGCGCAGGAGGAGGGCTCGGAAGTGGTTGCCGTCTGCGCCTCTATTGAGTCGGAGATCGTAGAGTTGGACGATGATGAGAAACAGGAGTTTCTTGCCGACCTGGGTCTGGAAGAGCCAGGGCTGAATCGCGTGGTGCGTGCAGGCTACGACCTGCTGGGTCTGGAAACATATTTCACCGCCGGGGAAAAAGAGGTCCGGGCCTGGACCATCCCGAGAGCCGCCACTGCACCCCAGGCCGCAGGCGTGATCCACACCGATTTTGAGCGCGGTTTTATCCGTGCCGAGGTGGTGGCCTACGATGATTTTGTAAGCTGCAATGGAGAGCAGGGGGCAAAAGAGGCCGGTAAACTGCGCGTGGAAGGCAAGGATTACATCGTTAAAGATGGGGATGTGGTGCACTTTCGGTTTAATGTCTGACCCCGCCTTTGCTCCAAAGTAATAAAACAACCCGGTCACAAGCCACGCCAGGTTGACAGTTTCGCGGGTAATGGGTATATTTCCGCGGCTTCACGGCTACGTAGCTCAGTCGGTTAGAGCGACGGACTCATAACCCGTAGGTCGGTGGTTCAATTCCACCCGTAGCCACCATATCAAGATCCAGTAAAGCCCAGGATCGTCCCAGAGCCCGCATAACAGCGGGCTTTTTCGTGTCTGGGTGTCCAGCGTAATCCAGGTAAATCCATTGACATCCGGTGATAATTGGCGGTAACTTTAGCGGTAATGGGAATTATCGCAAAAAGGAGTTACCGCCATGTCGCTGACAGACCCTGCAATCAAAAACGCAAAACCAGGCGAAAAGCCTCGTAAGATTTCTGATGAGAAAGGTCTTTACCTGCTTGTTACCGTCAAAGGAGCTAAGTGGTGGCGGTTTGATTACCGTCACAATGGCAAGCGGAAAACCCTCTCAATGGGTGTTTACCCTGACGTAACCCTCAAGGAAGCTCGAATAGCACGGGATAAAGCTCGTGAATTGCTCCGTAAGGGCATAGACCCATCTATTGATAGGCAGGCCAAGAAAGCCATCGAAGGTGGAGCTGATAGCTTTGAGAGTGTGGCCAGAGAATGGTTTGGGAAATTCTCACCAAATTGGGCTTTGAGTCATTCGAGTAAACTCATCCGTCGACTGGAGAAGGATATCTTCCCCTATTTGGGTTCTCGTCAAATTGGAGAAATAACGCCTCCTGAGCTATTGGCTGTCCTGCGCCGTATTGAAGCACGGGGGGCCATAGAGACAGCCCACAGGGCGAAACAGAACGCTGGGCAGGTGTTTCGGTATGCAGTGGCCACAGGAAGGGCTGAGAGGGATCCTACAGGAGACCTTAAAGGGGCGTTACCCCCAGCCAAGAAAGGCCGCTTGGCAGCTATCACTGATCCAGCGCAGGTAGGTGAACTACTGAGGGCCATCGATGCTTATGGGGGATCCCCTATTGTGAAGGCAGCTCTTCAACTATCTGCCCTTGTGTTTGTGCGACCCGGGGAGTTACGACAGGCAGAATGGGCAGAAATTGATATTGAAGCTGGGAAGTGGGTAATTCCTGCTAAACGGATGAAGATGAAAGCTGAGCATTTTGTTCCTCTCTCTACTCAGGCCGTAGCCTTACTCAAGGATCTTCATCAGTTGTCAGGCTGTAGCTGTTATGTATTCCCGGGAGCAAGATCTAATAAGCGCCCCCTGAGTGATAACGGCCCCCGAACTGCCCTTCGGGCCATGGGTTACACAAATGACCAAATGACACCTCACGGCTTCAGGGCAATGGCTTCCACGCTCTTGAATGAGCAGGGTTGGCGGCCTGATGTAATTGAGCGGCAATTAGCTCATGTTGAGCAGAATAAGGTCAGGGCTGCTTATCACCGATCGGAGTATCTGGAGGAGAGAAAACAGATGATGCAGGCCTGGGCGGATTACTTAGATGGCTTGAAACAAGGTGCTGATGTGATGCCAATAGGAACAAAGAACATAGCAAGTTAATAGTTAGAAGATATCGGTATTACGATCACCGAACAGAAGTCTTTATTTGATAATCGATGCAAGATGATGCAGGAGTGGGCGGATTCCCTCGACAAACTGAAGGCTGGCACGGACAAGAGGTAGCTTAATGCAATTAGGCAATGAGACAAATTTGCTTAAACGCAGACTCTCCAAACATCATCATGGTAGGTGAACACTGGCCCTCCAGTGCAACGAGCAAGCTAGGTGGTTTTATAGATATTCTTGATTGTGCCTATCCAGTAGCCACTGCAATACACCATCTGACTCAAGCAAACCGTGGACAAAAATTGATACCCAATTGTTGGGCGTGCCATAACTACTGTCATATCGCTGCAGTGCATCTTCTAAGTAGCCCCTGAGTTCATTACCACTTTCAATAGGCGCATGCGGCAATGTATGAATAGTTCCTCCTGGATACTCCACTAGACTTGCCCACTGGCTAGATAACCAGCCTATTAACCCAGATGGCAAGACCACCTTCTGCACATGAAATTCAAGCGATTCAATCAGTGGATCGGCCGGCTCCACATAGGTTATCTCTATATCTACCTTTGGGAAATTCGGTCTCGGTGAGATCTCACATGATAACTGCCGCTCTGAAAGACAGTTATCAAAATATGGGTGCAGCACCCGAACCCCAGTGGTAGTATCCTTGGTTGCTGTGCCTCGTTTGGTATTGCAATCACAAGCAGGGACAAGGTTTTTTGAATAGACTGCGAATTCCGGGTAATCCTCTTTAGGCAACACATGATCAAGGGATGTCGTCTTTAGAGAACCGCACATAGGACAAACCTTTGGCGAGGATTTTCTAATATTCTTTATAAACGATAACACATTAGGTGGGGCACCATAATTTTTCAACAGCCCCATCTTGAGCGAATCACTAATTAGTAGCGGATTGATATTCAACGCATTTCCGCCTTGGTCTTCATAATGTTGGTACCCCCTAAGAATATCAGGTAGAGCCATTCTCAAATATGGATAACTAGTCCGGTGTAAAGCCTCATTTTCAGACATCTCCGTTGTTGAGTGAACATCATTCACTCCTGGTATTGGGAGATATTTCACTATATTGCTTCCAGTCTACGTTTAAGATCCATTAGGGCTGCCAAAGACAGCTGGTCGTTTAGTTCCTTGTCTACAGACTCGAAGCTACGCCCCTTCACTTTTTCATAGATCTTATCCGTAAGACGTATCTCGGCATTTTCCCCGAATACAAACTGTGAAATGGAATCGACGGTCGCACCAAAAGTTCTCAGTCTAGGTTGCTCAATACTGACCCCCCTATTTTCTAGTTGCTGAAATACATGCACCTGTTCCTTGGGTACTTCCCTAACGAAATATGCGGAGTGGGTAGCTAGGATTGCATGAGAACCGGTGTGCTCAAGCAAATAGTCAAGTAATTCAACGAAATCCGAAATCATATTAGGGTGCATATGTGTTTCAGGCTCGTCCATTAGAACGAATGAACCATTCTCGATATATAGGCAGCATAACAGTGCAAATTTGAAGAACGTGAGTTGCCCACTACTTAGTGGGTAAGCATTATTTAATACTTGCAGACGTGGATCTACTTTCGGATCTACATTTGCCCAGCGGTCCAAGGTCGCCTGTTCGCCACCTTTGATAAATTCGTTTAATGGAACGTATTCAACTTCACCAGTTTTGAGAGCAATAAGTAATGAGTCAGTAGGTAGTGATTTTTGTATCGCCCCAAGAAAAAGATCCCACCGAGAACTATCGCCAATTCTTTGATCACTGCGTGCAAGCTGAACCAATGTTTCACCAATAGAACGTGATGTTTTAGCACGGCTATTACGAGTCAGGTTAAGCCGCCGATAGAACAGTTTCTGTGATTTTTTGCGTTCTGAAGGAAACGTGTTGCCTGTTTCCCCAGGTGTGGCAACAGCTAATATCCTGCTAATCATTGGTCTGCCAAGAGGACTTTTACTATCTGAAAGACTTACCTCAGGATCCTGATATCTCAAAGCGGCGCGACAGAAATACCTCAATGCCAGGCTCTTACCGAGGCCATTTTTCCCGATTAGTATATTTATACGTCGCGGGATCAGCCCCTCATTTGAAAAGCGAAAATTAATCTTGTGCGGGTTGCGATACCCATCTAAAGCAAACGTTAAATCAAGGGTCTTTGATATCGCCGAAAAATCCTCTTCTTCAATCCCAGAGAGCACGCTATCGGCATTATTAAACGCAAAAAATGGCTCAGAGTTGCGCATGAACCCACGACTAAATACTTCAGAGGCTAACGCCTTCTCAACCCAGTCATGCCTTCCATGCTTGTAAACTACGAGATCATTAACAGACTTTAGAAAAATATCAGCTAGCTTCGGCCCAAGACCATCGACCAAATGTCTATAGTTCATTAAATCAGGTAACAACGTAAAAAAGGGTGGGATGTCGTCAGGAGTGACGACTGCCTTGTTTGATTTTTTTATGAGCTCTGCCAATGTTGGTCGCCACTCATAGAATTTATCTTGTTCTGCCTTACTGGCCTTATGCGGTGGCAAAAACCCTATCAACATACTCCCTTCGATTGACTCAACGTCTGCACTCACGCAGACCCTAAAAACACACTTAATCTGGAAACCAAAATCGTTCCAACCACTATCAACAGGTGTGATGGTCACTTGCCAGGGAACCGGAACAACTTCGTTTTGAGAAAATAGAACTTGGATTAGGTCGTTATCTTTCTCCATATCCCTCTCCTTAATCTATTACCTTCTCAATCACGGCATCGGCTATATGTAATTGGGTGGTTTGAGCGTCTTGGACGCGGGCCTTGAGGGCGTCGCAGAGGGCCATGAGTTCTTCGACTTTGGCGACGATGCGGTGTTGTTCCTCAACGGGAGGAACAGCTATTGGCATTTTATTTAGGATGCCATGATTCAAATTGGTCATAGTTGCACCGACTGATTCACCTCCTAGATAACTTCGTACATATTCACTCCTGAATAGCAGCACTACATAACTTCTATCAATGTCTTTATAAAACCGTAAAACAAAACTACCTGTTCCACACAATAACCCAGCAGACTCATGGGTAACAACCGCACAACGCCCCATCTCCCCTCGTCTAGCCATAACAACATCTCCAACAAGCAACTTGTGAGATGCTAATTCGACAGCCTTTTCATCCGATACAGAAATTGAAGAATCAGGAATGATTGCTCCATCTATTATGTGTGACGGGTTTATTAATTCTACTCCGCCACTGATGTAATCTGATTTGTGAACCATAGAACCAAATGGTCCTGTAGCAACTTCAATCACAAATTCAGCAAACCTTACCTCTTCCCATTTTTCGGAAAGATATGAAAATCTTTCCTCATTGGATAGTTCAGATACAGGTTTCGCTTTTCTGATTTTTTTCTCTTTAACCAACCGCGCTTTCTCTTCAGCAATCTTTTTCAGCAGCACGCTGGAGGGTTCGTCGCTGGGGTCTTGGGGGACGAGTTTGCCCATGACGGCGAGTTGGAGGATGGTTTGTTTGAGTTGATCGATGGAATCTTCGGTAGTGAAGAGGGTATCGAAGTGTTCGGCAATGCGGTTCCAGGCTTGTTGGGTGCTTTGGGTGGTCGCCCCCGGTATCTCTGCTTCACGCTCCACTTGTGCAGCCTGCACATCGTCGCTGGTGTCTACGAGGGTGCGCAGCAGGGTTTCGACCAGGGTCTGGTGGGACTGGAGGCTGTCGGTTTGTTGTTGTTCCAGTTGGTCGCAGAGGGCCATGAGTTCATCGACTTTGACGACGATGCGGTGTTGTTCATCTGTTGGTGCCAGAGGGATTAACGCGAGTCGTGCTTTGTCAGTCCCTAGCCTAGGAAGGTTCATTCCATGCGTTGATTCATTGGCATAAATTATGAAATTGGGAGCTTTAAGCAGCAAGCGCAAATATGAAGGAACAATTCCTACATAACTTCTTACCGGGATAATTTCAGTGGTACAAACACCAGATTCATCAGCAATGAGCACTTTGTCTAAATAGGGTCGCAACTTTCCGTAAAGCACATCACCGACATCAAATATGTTCTTTGAGCTTCTGAATGGCCGCTCAGAATACCGAACACGCTTCAATAATTTTGATGTAGTTTTTTCTACATCCTCTAATTCTAGAATCCATGTGTCGTCATCAACATCACCAGGTTCGGCCTTTTCCGTAATTCCATAGTTTGTAACATCCCCTAAGCGTGCCCATTCCCAATTTTCGGGGAGAAAATGTGGCTGATCATCTCCAATATCAGCTAGCTTTTTCTGCTTCTTAATCTTCCCTTTCTTAATTAACCGCACTTTCTCTTCAGCATTCTTTTCCAACAACATGCTGGCTGGTTCGTCGTTAGGGTCTTGCGGCACCAGCTTGCCGCGCACTGCCAACTCCAGAATCAACTCACGCAGTTTCTGGATGCCGTAGGGGCTGATCTTGCCGTTGCGGCCACGACCGGTGGTGGCCTTTTTTACATAGATACTGCTCCAGAGACCGAGGTGGTCAGTAACTGGATTACCACTGGTCTGGGTGCTTACCTCTGCACTCATGCCTGTTCCCCACCCAGTGCCTGATGCAGGCTGTACTTGAGTTGTTCGCGCAGGTCGGTGATGGCCTGTTGCTGCTCCTGGTACTGTTGCAGCAGTTCATCGGGATCATGGCTGATCTGTTCACCAACGTGGGGATTTTTGATGTCGAGGTTGTAGTTGCGGGCCACGATCTCTTCGACGCTAACCTGCCAGGCCTGTTCGGTCTGCTCGCGGCTGGCGAAGCCGTCGGCCTCATCGCCCCACCAGTCGATCTCGGTCTGAAACTCCTCGAAGCGCATGGGCTTGGTCTTGTTGTAGCTTTTGACGCCTTTCGGGTAGGGGTGATCGTAATACCAGACCTGCTCGGTGGGCTGTCCTTTGGTGAAGAAGAGCAGGTTGGTCTTGATGCCGGTATAGGGATTGAACACACCATTGGGCAGACGAACAATGGTGTGCAGGTTGCACTCTTCCAGCAGGCTCTGTTTGAGACGGGTTTTCATGCCTTCGCCGAACAGGAAACCATCAGGCAGCACCACGGCGGCGCGGCCCTTATCCTTGAGCAGTTTGATGATGAGCGCCATGAACAGGTCGGCGGTCTCACGGGTGCGCAGATTGGCGGGAAAGTTGTTTTCGATGCCGTCCTCTTCCATGCCGCCGAACGGTGGGTTGGTGATGATGACGGCTTTGCGGTCTTTGTTGCCGTAGTCCTTGTAGGGGCGGCTCAGGGTGTTGTCATGGCGGATGTTGGTGGGGGTGTCGATCCCATGCAGGATCATGTTGGTGGTGGCCAGCATGTGTGGCAGGGCCTTTTTCTCTACGCCAAAGATGGAGGCTTGCAGGGTCTCTTCGTCTTCGCCGGTTTTGACGTAGTGCTCGCGCTTGTGGTCGATGGTGCAGGCGAGAAAACCGCCGGTGCCACAGGCCGGGTCGAGGATCTTTTCTTCCAACTTTGGGTCTACGCGGTTGACGATGAAGCGGGTGACGGCGCGTGGGGTGTAGAACTCGCCTGCATTGCCTGCGCTTTGCAGGTCTTTGAGGATCTGTTCGTAGATACTGCCGAAGGTGTGGCGGTCTTGGGTGTTGTTGAAGTCGATCTCGTTGATCTTGTTGATGACCTGGCGCACCAGGGTGCCGGACTTCATGTAGTTGTAGGCATCCTCGAAGACGGTGCGCACGACCTGGGCGCGTTGGCCTGCCGGTCCGTGGGTGGGCAGTTTTTCCTTGAGCGTAGGGAATAGCGAGTCGTTGATGAATCGAGCCAGGGTTTCACCCGTTATCCCTTCGGCGTCCGCAGCCCATTCCCGCCAACGCAGATCCTCTGGAAGGGGTGACTGGTAGTCGTCTTCCAGCAGTTCCAGTTCGGCCTCGCGGTCATCGAAGATCTTGAGAAAGAACATCCACACCAGTTGGCTGATGCGCTGGGCGTCGCCATCGACGCCGACATCTTTGCGCATGATGTTTTGTATGGATTTGATGATGCCGGAAACGTTGCTCATGCGGTTTGGTCCTGCTCAAAGAGGGCTTGTTCGAGTTCTTGTATGGCGGCCTCATACTTGGCCTTGCCACCGAAAACCTGGTTGATGATCTCTACGGGTGTGCCTATCTGGTCGAAAGGTTTGAGTTTCAGCACCTTGGCGCTCTCCAGGGTATTGATACCTTCATCGGCGTATTTTTCCAGCAGAGCATCGAGCACGGCCCGCGCCTGATCGCCGTATTGGGTGAAGTAGTTGCGCTTCTTGACCTTGTTGGCGCGCTCTTTTCGGGTGAGTGGCGGCTGGCCGAAGGCGATGTGGCAGATGAGGTCGAAGTCGCCGTAGTCTTTGCCGATTTCAGCGGCGAGGTTGTCGAGCACGATGCCGTGTTCTTCCAACTCGTCGAGGATGGCCTGCTTTTTCTTCTCGCTGTTCCAGCGTTTGAGGAAATCCTCCAGTGAGGCGTATTCGGATTGGATCTGCTTGCGGCTGAAGTCTTTGTAGGACTCGGTAATCAGATCACCGTCGGGGCCGATGTATTCAATGCGTTCGTGGATGATACGGGCTGGTACGCCGCTAACGCGGACCTTGTATGTGCCTTGCTCCTCCTGTATTTCATCATCAAGCTCATCATCGCCGGGTTCCGGGTCGGGTGGCACGGGGTCATCATCATTGCCCGGCTCGTAGATCACCACAGGCTCGCCGTCGAAGTCGGGGTCACGGAACAGTTCGGTGGCCTTCTTGAAATCCATGATGCTGAAGAACCATTTGCCATTTTCCTCGTCGATGCGGGTGCCACGGCCAATGATCTGCTTGAAGCTGGTCATGGAGGTGATGGTCTTGTCCAGCACGATCAATTTGCAGGTCTTGGCGTCAACGCCAGTGCTGAGCAGTTCTGAGGTGGTGGCAATGACCGGGAAGCGGCTTTCCGGGTCGATAAAGTTATCCAGTTCAGCCTTGCCTTCCACACTGTCGCCCGTGATACGCATGACGTATTTGGGGTTGTCGGTGGCCACATGCCCTGCGGCATTGACGATGGCGACACGCATACGCTCGGCGTGGTCGATGTCTTCACAGAAGATGATGGTCTTACCGAATGGATCGGTGGCGTTGAGGTATTGCATAACCCGATTAGCCACTAGCTTAGTGCGCTGATTGAGGACCAGGATGCGGTCCATGTCGGCCTGATTGTATTCCCGATGCTCGATCTCCTGGCCGAGGTCATCCTTCATGCCTTTTGGCGGCACCCAGCCGAGCACATCCTTATCGATGTCGATGCGTACCACCTTGTAGGGGGCAAGGAAGCCGTCTTCGATACCCTGCTTGAGGCTGTAGGTGTAGACCGGCTCGCCGAAATAGGTGGTGCTTGAGACATATTTGGTCTCTTTGGGGGTGGCAGTGAGGCCGAGCTGCACTGCGCCGGAGAAATATTCAAGGATTTCACGCCAGGCGGAATCGTCTGCGGCGCTGCCACGGTGGCACTCGTCGATGACAATCATATCGAAGAAGTCGCGGGAGATGGATTTGAATATTTTGTCCTCTTCATCCGGCCCGGTGATGGCCTGGTAGAGGCCCAGGTAGATTTCGTAGGAGGGATCGATCTTGCGGTTTTTTATCTTGTTCATGACCGAGCCGAAGGGCTTGAAGTCGTTGACCAGGGTTTGATCGGCAAGGATATTTCGGTCGACCAGGAACAGTACCCGCTTGACGTGCTGGGCCTTCCACAGCCGCCAAATGGTCTGGAAGGTAGTGTAGGTCTTTCCTGTACCGGTGGCCATGACCAGCAGGACGCGCTTTTGTCCCCTGGCAACGGCCTCGATGGTGCGATTGATGGCCTCAGTCTGGTAGTAGCGAGGCTCCTTGCCGGAGGTGTCCAGGTGATAGGGCTGGACGACAAGATCCTCGGCCTGATCTTCGATACCACGATAGGTTTTATACCGTTGCCAAAGAGTGGCTGGCGGTGGGAAATCGTCTAGCTGGAATTCGGTTTCGATTAGCTCGCCTGGTCTGGGCACCTTGTTGTGGGAGGCGAAGGCGTCACCGTTTGAGCTGAAGGCACTGGGCACTTCGAGAATTTCCACATAACCGAGAGCCTGCTGCATGCCGTGGCTCACGGTGTATTTGTTGTCCTTGGCCTCCACCACGGCAATGGGGATGCCAGGCTCCCAGGAGAGCACATAGTCAGCGAATTTTTTCTTTTTCTTGTTACGTGCGGACATATTGCCACGGACGATGACCGGGCCGGGCGTCAGTGTGACTTCACGGCGGATCTGCTGCATTTGGTCCCAGCCGGCGTTCTTGATTGCTGGAGTGATGAACAGGTCACAGATGTCTATTTCGCTGAGTTTTTGTTTGTCTTTCTTATTCATTGATGCTCAGTCTCCCAATCCTAGGGATGGATTTCCAATTGATTATTTGTTGTACTCATCTAACCTTCCTTGTCGTGATTGATTCTTTAGCACTAGTGAGTGTCAGGATCTGCAATCTGTACAACAACCTTGTTGCAATACTGGAGAATCATCACCTCGATCATGTTGGCAATGGAGCGGTGCACCTGCTGCGTAGCGTCTCTTTCAAGTCCGGATCGACGCGAAAGGTCAGTGTGGCGTTATTAATGCTGGCCGTGGCTCTCCACGGTAGCTACTGTAATGTACTGGAAAGTCCCATATAATCCAAGGAGTTAGTTTCTAATCGCTTTGGGTCGCATTTATGGAATATAAATGTCCTGATTCTGTAGCAACTGCAACACAGGACAATTGTTGCTTTGTAGCCATATAGAAACACTACTTATTGATGTTGTCTGATAGTGCGTGACCAGATGATATTTACAATAATTAAAGAAAAAATCGTCCAGTCTGCATCATGCGCGATAGTTATATCAGCTGTTGGAGAGACCCAACGCTTTCTCAAAATACTCACAACATACTGTTGCTAACCAAATGTAAAAGCGATCTAGTACCATGAAAAAGAAAAGCAAGTTACCTCGTTATCCTAAAGTACTTTTTGAGAAACTTCGATTTGCTTTGTTTTGTGTGCGTGATCTTGATCATGAAATGGTTATGGACCTGTTAATGAAGTATCGGTGTAATCGCACAAGATTTATTGCCGCCACAGGGATCAATAATAAATACTTGCCTACAGAGGTGGGTAATTGTGAAAGTGTTTCAGTGAAGGACTTAGAACCTATCCCGATTGAGCATCTTCATAATATTGAACAGCTAGACGAAGCTTTCCAGCAGCTTCATAAATACCGCAATGGTGGTGCTGGAGATTATATTGCCGCAGATGTTGAGAGTGGAATCAACAGCCTTAGAGCAAAAATGCCACGAGCACCAAGGATAGGTAGGGGTGAAAAAGTAGACCACGATGAAATTTGCGCTTATCTTCGCCGCCGATCATATGAGAGCAGCAGTAATAAGAAAGCTCTAAGAATAGATGCAATGTCTCATTTCAACATTAGTGAACGTACTATATATACGGCCCTAAGTAAGGGAAGAATCCCAAAAAAATAATTACTGCAAGTTAAGCCGTTAGCTGCAATTTTCTCAGCAATCATACCGGCCATGTTTCCAACAGCGCCCCAGGAGGTGCAAAAACATGGTTAAAAAAATATTTCGACTCCCTAAGGTATTAGACGCCACTGGTGATGGTCGTTCAGCCATCTATCTCAAAATTTCTAACGGAACTTTTCCTCCTCCAGTCAACTTGGGGCCACGTTCAGTAGGTTGGCCAGATTATGAAGTTGATACTATCAATGCTGCTCGTATTGCTGGTAAATCTGAAGAAGAAATAAAAGCTTTGGTCTTGAAATTAGTTGCGGCCAGAAAGAATGCAGGAAATGATGGTTTTAGTTATCCATCAAAAGAGGAACGTGATGACTAATGTACGCTCCCAATTCCGAGATGCAATCCTTGCCGTCGGCATGGTGCCACCGGATGATATGAAGCCAGGCGTTTTCCACCGCTTCCCTGGTATGGACAAGGATACTAGTAACCGTGCTGGCTGGTGCAAACTATTTGAGGATGGTGCTGGCGGCATCTATGGTGATTTTTCTACTGGTCTGAGTAAGACATGGCAGTTGGAGCAATCTGCGCCTATGACTGAGCAGGAGCGCCGGAGCTTCGCCAAGATGGTGAAGGACGCCAAGGGCAAAGCTGAGGAGGAACGCAACCAGACATGGCGACAGGCGGCTGCTGAGGCGCGTGAGAAGTGGCACACAGCACAGCCGGGGAGCGGTGGATATAAGTATCTACAGGCCAAGCAGGTGAAGGCATACGGTATTAGGACGGACGGCCTCGCTTTGCTTGCCCCGATTTATATTGACGGCGAGATCACTAGCTTACAGACAATTATGCCAGACGGTGGAAAACGGTTTCATCCTGGTGGGCGTATTGCCGGTGGCTATTTCCTTATTGGTAAACCTGATGGCGTGTTGTGTATCGCAGAGGGTTATGCAACAGCGGCCAGCCTACATGAGGCTACCGGGTATTCCGTGGTTGTGGCATTCAATGCTGGCAACTTGCTGGCCGTGGCTCAGGATATGTATACCAAGTACCCGGACTTGAAACTGGTCCTGTGTGCTGACAACGACATTGAGCCGGATAGGCCAAACCCCGGCATAGATGCCGCAACACAAGCCGCCAAGGCAGTGGGTGGATACCTTGCAATCCCTGATCTGGGCAATAAGAAATGTGATTTCAACGATGTACACTTGGCACATGGGTTAACTGCTGTGCGGAAGTATATTGAGGCGGCGATGGTAGAGCCTCCTCTGCAAGAGTCGTATGACGCGGATACTAACCTGGAGTCACCAACAAACCCAAACGCGGTAGTCACTGAACTGGCTAGTCTCTCCCCACTTGAGTACGATCAGCAACGGGAATGCAAAGCCAAGGAGTTGGGCGTTCGTATTGGAACCCTGGACAGAGCGGTGGCCGAGGCCAGAAGTGATATTGGCGATGATGCTGTTCAGTCTATCGTGGAAGAGCTTGAACCGTGGCCGGATGCCATCAATGGCGATACTCTGCTACGTGAAATTGCCAGCATTCTCAGTCGCTATGTGTACCTGCCCAGGGGCGCGGTGACGGTGCTGGCCACCTGGTGCCTTGGCACCTATATAATGGAGGCATGGACTATCTGGCCCAAGCTGCTGATTACTTCACCAGAGAAACGCTGTGGCAAATCAACGCTGGTTGATTCATTAGAAAGCCTTACCTATCGCGCTCTAGTGGCCAGCAACATCTCACCATCTGCCATATTCCGTTGTATCGAGGAATGGCAACCAACCTTGATCCTTGATGAAGCCGATACATTCACGAAGGATAATGATGAATTAAACGGTATCATCAATGCCGGACACCGCAAGCGCACCGCCAAGGTTATCCGCTCCGAGAAGGTTAATGATGGATTTATCCCGAAGGCTTATTCAGTCTGGAGTCCCCAGGTTATTGCCGGTATCGGTAGTCAACGAGACACACTGCACGACCGTTCAATTCATATCGAGATGGAGCGCAAGCTACCTGATGAACAGGTATCGAAAATCCCCCATGATCTGTTTGAGAAGTGCCAGGACCTACGGCGCAAGTGCCAACGCTGGGCGCTGGATAACGTTAGGAGTCTCAAAGGCTATATAGAGATCCCGAACTTTGGTAATGACCGCGCACAGGATAACTGGGAGCCACTGGTGCGCATCGGTGTTGTTGCTGGCGGTGATTGGCAACAACGCATCCTTCATACCTATAAGCTGTTCGCAATGGTACAGGCCGAGACTGAGGATGTTGGAATCCTTCTGTTGCGAGATATACAGGTAATCATGTCCAAATGGAAGCGAGACAAGATCACTTCCGCTGAACTGGTTGAGGGACTTGTCAGTATTGAGGAGTCACCGTGGAGTGAATGGAAGCGAGGAAAGCCGATGACACAAATTTCATTGGCGAGGCTGCTCAAGCCATTCAAAGTGAAGCCCAAAGACATACGTATAGGTCAGACTGTTCGTCGCGGATTCGAGGCAAAACAATTCAGTAATGTATTTAGCAGATACCTTCAACCTCTTGTACCCCCTACTCAAAGTGCTACACCGCTACAATCTAGCAATGACGGGGCCTCCAGGGATTTTCAAGGTGCTACAAAAACAGAAGATGTAGCACTTTCAAAACCCTCCAATCCCTTACAGGACAAGGCTTGTAGCACTGTAGCGCTTCAAAACATCCCTATGGAGGATCAGGGGCATGAATCGTCCGCACCCAGGGAGGTTTTCTAATGTTGGCAGAGAAAATCACAAAAGCTGGTATCAGTCTCACCGTGGAGGGTGGCAAGCTGGTTGCTGAGGGAGAACTGACCGATGAACAGCGGCAATTCATCCGTGCCAACAAGAAAATCATTATGGCGGAACTAAAGGCAGCTAACGATCCAGCACCCATGACGCCTGACCAGGAGGCAGCAATACGAGTATGGCTGGGACATATCAAGGAAACAAACTTGGTGACCATTGGCGAGATTTTGGAGAGGTGTGATCGTGATATCGAAGCGCGGGCCTATTTCCTAGAACGATCTAATGAAGTGCCACTACATGAGCAAGGCATACATTCAGTTCACTGCGGCGACTGCATCTATTTTGAGCGCGCCAACCATCCTAACCTTGGACACTGCTCAAAAGGAGAGTTGGGAGCAGCAGCTGGGTTATGGGACACAGATCGTCGAGGCTGTAGTCAATGGATTCCTTTGCACCAAAACCCTGGAGACCCTACTCATGGCTACTAAGCAGAAACCAACCAAGAGTCAAAAGGCAAAAAAGAACTCTATAGATACAAAATCTACTGAAGACACAGACGCAAATTGGCCACGCACAGTTCTGCGGCCGACAGTACAAGCGACTGCCACGATTTATGAATATGGTAAGTCTGCCGGCAATCTTGATCTGATAGGTTTACTGGATGCTCTTAGCGAACAAACAAAGGCTGCATGTAATGGGAATTTAAAACGTGCTGAATCAATGCTAACAGCGCAGGCCCATAGTCTAGATGCAATTTTTAACAAATTAGCGCAACGGGCGGTTAATGCTGAATATTTGGAACATTTGGACTGTTATCTAAAACTGGCGCTACGGGCGCAGTCCCAATGCCGGGCAACATGGGAAACCTTGGCGGCGATTAAAAATCCACCCATGATGGGCTACGTTAAGCAGGCCAACATCGCCCATGGTCACCAGCAGGTGAATAATGTTCCAGCTACGGCAATCGAAGCCCCGCGCACACGGGAAAAGAAAAAACCGCAGAACAAACTATTGGGGGAGAATGATGGCGAACGGCTGGACACCAGAGCGACGGGCGCGGCAGGCGGAATTAATCCGGCAATGGAAGCCGTGGGAGAAATCAACAGGGCCGAAGACACAAGCAGGTAAAGACGTGGTTTCCCACAACGCTTACAAAGGTGAGGATTGGAGACTGTTGAGGAGTTTGGCTCGTGTATTAAAGGATCAGAAGGAGTATCTGAAGGATTTGACTAAGCCTAAATAACAGTTGTTTGTGTTGAATAATTATCATTTTGGGATAATGTTTACTGTAATGGTTTGTATTATATTTTGATAATGTCCGTGATATTGAGCCATTAAGCTTTTGAATTATCGCATGTTGAGTTTGCAAAAATATCAGGCCAAGATCAGTAGATCATTTATGTATATTTAAGGCGGTGCTATCATAGTGCATAGCTTCCATGGAGAAATATCAAGACCACTTCAACCATTCTTATTCATCCTCAGGAACAACCAATCATCGAAGCAGCCATAACCCTAGGTGATTGGCTGTTAACATTCCCGCAATTAGGAGATAAAGATCAGCAGGTAGTGATGGAATTGCAAGGTGCACTAAGAATGCTTCCTAAGGTTCCTTCAGGCATGTGGCACAGCTATGGATTTGGATTCTGTGAAGGAGATGAGGAAGAAGGGTTGTGCAGAGAATGGTCTGTATCGTTAACGCAGAAGGATGGAGGTCTAGCAGGGCTAGAGATATTCAGCCTTTACAACCCAATACCGGAGCCGTATCAGGTTGATGAAGGTGAGCCATTTGGGCCAGAATTTTTGGGCATGGTGGACCATGAGGACATGTTTATGTGGATATCTGATAAGCCGTTACATCCTCAACCATACGATGTGTCTCGCTGGATTAAGGAAGTGGCAGATCCATGCCGATATAGAAAGGAAGGGCGCAAAATTACGTTAGAGATAGAAGGGCCAGGGTCTCATTATTCAGAGATCGAATGGAATTAATATAGATGTCAAAGAGCCTGTAACTAATTCTGTGTAACTGCCATTATTTAAACGAAGTCCACCAGCCGGTCTTCGAACTCAATCATAAAACGGTTCAAAGCGACTTTCCAGTTTCTGATTGGCATGGTCCATTTTTTTGAAGCTTCCTGTATCGCCAGATAGACCACCTTTTTCGCCGAATCATCGGTGGGGAAGAGTTTCCGTTTTTTGATGATTTTCCGGAGGACACTGTTCAGTGATTCAATGGCGTTGGTTGTGTAGATTGCCCTGCGTATATCTTCAGGATAATTGAACAGTGTGTTGAGATTGTTCCAGCAGTTCCGCCAACTTCGGCTGATCTGAGGGTATTTATCGTCCCAACGCTCAGCAAATTCATCAAGAGCCAGCAAGGCTTCATCCTCGGTGACAGACTGGTAAATACGCTTTAAATCAGCTGTGACGGGCTTATAGTCCTTCCAGGGAACATACCTCACGGAGTTACGTACCATGTGCACGATACAGAGCTGTATCTGAGCCTGTGGGTAAACAGCTTGTATCGCATCAGGAACGCCCTTTAAGCCGTCAACGCAGGCAATCAGGATGTCTTTAACGCCACGATTTTGCAGCTCTGTTAGTACGCCCAGCCAGAACTTGGAACCTTCATTCTCGGATAGCCACATGCCCAGCAGTTCCTTGTGGCCCTCCATATTGACACCCAGCGCCAGGTAAATGGACTTATTGATAACACGTTTATCCTGACGGACTTTAATGACAATACAATCCAGATAAACAATGGGATAAACGGCATCGAGTGGGCGGGATTGCCATTCAATAACCTGCTCTATAACGGCATCGGTGATTTTAGAGATCAGCGTGGGCGAAACATCCGCATCGTACATTTCTTTGAAAGTAGCCGTGATCTCACGGGTTGTCATCCCTTTGGCATACAGGCAATGCACCTTGTCATCCATGGAGGTAAAACGGGTCTGGTGTTTTTTAACCAGCTGCGGCTCAAAGCTGCTATCCCGATCCCGGGGAATATCAACCTCAAATGAACCGTCTTCGGTCATGAGTCGTTTGCTGGAGTAGCCGTTGCGGCTTGGCAAGCCCCTAGTTTTCTAGACAGTTGCTAGCTTCTCAAAATACTGCTTTTCA
>CAZVME010000027.1:0-38013 GCA_964628835.1 uncultured Gammaproteobacteria bacterium
CCTTTTGGGGACTTGGATGTCCCAAAAGGCATCACGAGATCAAAGACTCGCTTAGGGTTTTTTCCTGCTGGGACAGATGCTGAAAGCAGATTTCTAGCCCTAAGTAATCGGGGGAGTAGGAGTAACCAAAGTTCAGGGATGAAGTATACTCAGATAGTGAGCATTTAAAATCCATGGAGAAGCAATATGGACATGATTGTTGCTTTCGCGGTGATGATCACCATGCTGGTCATGGTGCTGTTCTTGTTTAGACGTCATTGATAGGGTGCGCGTTCAGGCGCTGGACTATCCTGCGTGGGATCTGGAATCCCAGTGCGGGAGTGTTTGACCGGGCCAGCGGCGGCCTTCCCAGCGGTGTTTCAATTCCGGCGTGTCAGCAGCGGTATATTGCGCCTTTGCGCCGGATTGCCGGACTTGCATACTCACGTTATGACGCTGGGGCGCTCACGACCGGTACGTGGTCTGATTTCAGCTACTACCTGTGCTATTGCCACCAGGGGTGCTATCGCGTCGGCTGTCTGCTGCAACTGTTTGGCTGGATTCGGCTCAAACAGCTCCAGATAGATGCGCAGAGTGGCCCCTTCGGTGCCGGTCCCTGAGAGGCGGAATATGATCCTGGCTCCATTCTCAAACCCGATGCGTACCCCCTGGTTTTCAGACAGACTGCCATCCACCGGATCGGTATAACTGAAGTTGTCGGCATAGGCCACCACAAATGGCCCATATTCTGTCCCAGGCAGGGATGAGAGTGTCCCTTGCAGGTGTTGCATGAGATCTGTTGCGGCTGAGGAGTCGATGCCCTCGTAGTCGTGACGGGTGTAGTAGTTGCGGCCAAAGCGTCGCCAGTGGTCTTCAACTATCTGTCGTACCGACTGGCGTTTCACCGCCAGCAGGTTGAGCCAGAATAGCACTGCCCACAGGCCGTCCTTCTCCCGCACATGGTCAGAGCCGGTACCGAAGCTCTCTTCACCGCAGATGGCGATCTTGCCGGTATCCAGCAGGTTGCCAAAAAACTTCCAGCCGGTGGGGGTCTCAAAACAGTTGATTCCCATGGCCTCGGCCACCCGGTCTGCGGCCTGGCTGGTGGGCATGGAGCGGGCGATACCGGATATGCCCAGGCGATATCCCGGCAGGTGGTGGGCGTTAGCAGCCAGGATGGCGAGGCTGTCACTTGGATTAACGTAAAACCCCTTGCCCAGGATCATGTTGCGATCACCATCGCCGTCTGATGCTGCAGCAAAATCCACTGGCTCAAAGCCGTTGGTAAGCTCAACTATCTCGTGGGCGTGTACCAGATTGGGGTCCGGGTGTCCGCCGCCAAAGTCCTCCAGGGGGATTCCATTCAGCACGGTGCCGCGGGGCGCGCCCAGGATCTGTTCCAGGATCCGGCTGGCATAGGGGCCGGTGATGGCGTGCATGGCATCGAAACGCATCCGAAAGGTGCCGGTGTTGAACAGCTGGTGGATGGTGTCGAAGTCAAACAGTTCCCGCATCAGGTTGGCATAGTCCTCCACCGGGTCGATGATGCGGATGCTGGTGGCGCCAATGCTGCTGCTGCCGATCTGGTCCAGATCTATATCTGGGGCCGTGCTGATCAGATAGCGGTTGATCTCCAGGGTGCGCTGGTATATCGCCTCGGTCACTCCTTCCGGGGCTGGTCCACCATTGGGGACGTTGAATTTGATGCCGAAGTCGGCATTGGGTCCGCCCGGGTTGTGGCTGGCAGAGAGGATGATGCCGCCCTGGGTTTTATATTTGCGAATAACACAGGAGGCAGCCGGGGTGGATAGTAGTCCGCCCTGGCCTACGATCACCTCAGCCAAGCCGTTGGCGGCAGCCATCTTCAGGATGATCTGAATGGCGCTGCGGTTGTAGTAACGGCCGTCGCCACCCAGCACCATGGTTGCACCCTTCAGCCCAGTCTGGGTATCGAAGATCGATTGTACGAAGTTCTCCAGGTAGTGCTGCTGTTTGAATACCGCTACCTTTTTGCGCAGCCCGGATGTGCCGGGACGCTGGTCGGTGAAGGGCTGGGTCTGGATTGTTGTTGTATTCATGCTGTAACCATCTGCTCAGGTAATCGTATAAATGGGCCCATGTCGGTCGCGCAGTATAATTTCTCTTGCGGTGCGGGACAATTTAACCCTTGAAATTCGCTCTGGGGACCGCATGTTAGCATCTTTAGAATTAACACTCTGTTACCGGGTTAATTATGCGCCAGGCACAAATGGCGTCAGCTTTATGTAACATTTTGAAAAACAAGATAAATTGGAGGCAATTGCGATTATGACCGTTGATGCACACAAGGAGACACTGGAGTTTCAGGCCGAGGTTAGTCAGGTTCTGAATCTGGTGATTCGATCTCTTTACAGCAATAAAGAGATTTTTTTGCGGGAACTGGTTTCCAACGCGTCAGATGCAGCGGAGAAGCTGAGATTCGAGGCCCTGACCGATGACGGGCTGTATGAGGAGGATCCAGATCTGCGCATCCGTGTCTCGCTGGACAAGGAGCGCCGCACTCTGACCATCTCCGATAACGGCATCGGCATGAGTCGACAGGAGGTGGGTGACATCATCGGCACCATCGCCAGCTCCGGCACCCGCAAGTTCCTGGAGTCCATGAGTGGAGAGAACTCCGAGGATAGCCAGCTTATTGGCCAGTTCGGTGTGGGTTTCTACTCGGCGTTTATCGTGGCCGACAAGGTAACCATGCTCACCAGGCGGGCTGGTCTCACTTCTGAGCACGGCGTGCGCTGGGAGTCCAGCGGTGAGGGTGACTACAGCATTGAGACGGTGGAGAAGGCTGGTCGCGGTACCGACATCACCCTGCATCTGCGTGAGGATGCGGATGAATTCCTCGACCCATACCGCCTGCGCAGCATTATCAGCAAATTCTCAGACCATATCGCCATCCCGGTGCAGATGCTGGAGGAGATCCATGGTGGGGAAGAGGGCGAAGACGAAGAGAAGAAGGAGCCGGGTTGGGAGCAGGTGAACAAGGGCACCGCTATGTGGATGCGCAGCAAGTCAGATATCAGCGATGAGGAGTATGCGGATTTCTACAAGCACATCGGACACGATTTTCAGGAGCCGCTGGCCCATGCGCACAACCGGGTTGAAGGAACTAACGAGTACACCTCGCTGCTGTATATCCCATCCAAGGCCCCATTTGATATGTGGGAACGGGAGCAGAAACACGGGGTAAAGCTGTATGTGCGCCGCATCTTCATCATGGATGAGGCCGACAAGCTGATGCCGCGTTATTTGCGGTTTGTGAAGGGCGTGGTGGATTCAGATGACCTGCCGCTGAACGTCTCCCGTGAGATCCTGCAACACGATAAGAAGATAGACAGCATCCGCACCGCCAACGTGAAACGGGTGTTGGGTTTGCTGGAGAAGATGGCCAAGGATGCTGCCGAGAAGTACCAGAGCTTCTGGAACGAGTTTGGCAAGGTGATGAAGGAGGGGCCGGGAGAGGATCAGGCCAACAAGGAGAAGTTGGGTGGACTGATGCGCTTTGTTACCTCCAAATCTGAAGGTAGTGAAGAGACCGTCTCTCTGGATGAATATATAGAGCGCATGCAAGAGAAGCAGGAGAAGATCTACTACATAACGGCCGACAGTTATGCCGCCGCCAGCAACAGTCCGCATCTGGAGATATTCAAGAAGAAGGATGTGGAGGTGCTGCTGTTGATCGACCGTGTGGACGAATGGCTGGTCTCACACTTCACCGACTACAAGGGCAAACATCTGCAATCTGTTGCCAAGGGTGATCTGGACCTGGGCGATCTGGAGGAGAAGGACAAGGAAGAGCAGGAGAAGGTGGCCGAGGAGCATCAGGGCATGGTGGAGCGGATACAGACCGCCCTGGGTGAAACGGTGAAAGAGGTGCGGGTGAGTAAACGTCTGACCGAATCCCCTGCTTGTCTGGTGGTGGGCGACTACGATATGAGTGCCAATCTGCAACGGGTGTTTGCCCAGTTGGGGCAGGACGCTCCCGACACCAAGCCTATACTTGAAGTTAATCCGGAGCATCCCCTGGTTACCAAGATGGACCAGGAACCGGACGAGGATCTGTTTGCCGATCTGGCCAGTATCCTGTTTGATCAGGCGCTGCTGGCAGAGGGTGGGCAACTGGAGGATCCAGCCGCATTTGTGCGTCGCCTCAATAAGCTGATGCTCAGCTGACAACCACCGGACCAGACCCGTATTTATGGGTCTGGTCCCCGGTACGAAACTATGGTCTCAGTGGTAACCACGCTCCCCGCCAACGGTATGCTGGAACAGCACCACATCCAGTCCTGGCTGGACGCAATATCTGTCGCGCATAGCGACGAGGATATGCTGCTTCTGCATGAAGTTTGCGCCTTCGTGGTAAAGAGGCTGGAACAGGCCGGCCATGAGGAACAGGGCGAGGTTTTGCATCAGGCCCTGGCCGTTGCCGACATCCTGAATGATATGGCCCTGGGTGCCGATACCATGGCTGCCGCCATTCTGCATCTCACCCTGTCCGGTGTCGAACCGGACCATCCACAGATAGAAAAACTATTTGGTAGCGAGATAGCCGGGCTGGTGACAGATCTGGATCGGATCGGCCTGGTGGCTGAATCCTCAGCTGGTGTGACCAGCCGGGATGAAGAGCGACATGTGGAGAATCTGCGGCGCATGCTGCTGGCCCTGGCGGACGATATTCGCGTGGTGTTGGTGGTGCTGGCGGAACGCTTGAACAAGATGCGTGGCCTGAAGAGCCTGCCGGAAGCGAACCGGATCTGGGAGGCGCAGGAGACCAGCGATATCTATGCGCCACTGGCCAACCGGCTGGGTATCTGGCACATCAAGTGGGAGTTGGAGGATCTCTGCCTGCGCTATCTGGAGCCGGACACCTACATGGAGATTGCTGGGCTGCTGGATGGCAGGCGCACCGAGAGAGAGCAGTTTGTAGCCGATGTGATCGATCTGCTACAGGAGGAATTCCAGGCCATTGGTCTCAAGGCCGAGATCACCGGGCGACCGAAACACATCTACAGCATCTGGAAAAAGATGCAACGCAAGGCCGTGGGCTTTGATCAGATATTCGATCTGCGTGCGGTGCGGGTACTGTTGGATACGGAGGCTGACTGCTATGCGGCCCTGGGTGTGGTGCATGGCCTGTGGCGACATATCCCAGGTGAGTTTGATGACTATATCGCCACCCCCAAGGCAAATCTGTACCGCTCCATCCACACCGCCGTGATTGGCCCGGAGGAGAAACCTCTGGAGATCCAGATCAGGACCAGAGAGATGCATGAGCATGCCGAACTAGGTGTGGCTGCCCACTGGCGCTACAAGGAGAGTGGCAAAGCCGATGCGGAGTTTGAGCGTCGTATCACCCTCATGCGTAGCTGGCTGGAGGCCCAGGGATCAGATGAAAAGGACCAGGATTTTTTCGAGACCGCCAAGTCGGATTTTGAGGCGGATCAGGTATATGTGCTCACCCCCAAGGGTAATGTTATAGAGCTGCCCAAAGGTTCCACTGCCCTGGATTTTGCCTACCATATCCACACCGAGGTAGGGCACAGCTGTCGTGGCGCCAAGATAGATGGTCGTATCACTCAACTCACCACACCGTTGGAGAGTGGGCAGATGGTTGAGATCATGACCGCCAAGCAGGGGGAGCCGAGTCGGGACTGGCTCAGTCCCCAGATGGGTTATCTCAAGACCTCATCTGCCCGCGCCAAGGTGCGGCAGTGGTTCAAACATCAGAACTACGGCGAACATGTACAGATTGGGCGCGGTAGCCTGGAGCGTGAACTGACCCGTCTGGGTATAGAGTGCCCGGACCTGCTGGAAGAGGCGAAGAGACATAACTTCCAGAAGGTGGATGATCTGTACGCAGCTGTTGGCCGCGGTGAAATCTCACCGGTGCAACTGGCGGTGGGGATCAGGAGTCGTGTGGCTCCAGCGGAAGAGATTGGTAAGGTGGAGGTGCCGCGTCGGCGTCGCCACACCGGCAGAAAGGGTGAAGGCGAGGTAATAGTGGAAGGGGTGGGGGATTTGCTGACCCACATCGCGCGCTGTTGCAAGCCGGTGCCATATGACCCGATTGTGGGGTTTATAACCCGCGGACGTGGGGTGACCGTGCATCGTAATGACTGCGCCATCATCAGAAAGATGGATCAATCCATGCGGGGCAGACTGGTGACTGTGGTTTGGGATGAGGAGCCGGGAGGGTCGTCCTACCAGGTGGATATCCAGGTGATTGCCAGCGACCGCAAGGGGTTGTTGCGGGATATTTCCGCCATTTTGACCAACGAAGAGGTGGATCTCACCGGGGTCAATACCAGATCGGATCGACGTTCTGACCGCGCCGTTATGCGATTTACCATAGAAATTACCGATATGGAGCAGTTGAGCCTGATCCTGGGCAAGATTGCCCAGCTCCAGGATGTGCTGGAAGTGAAGCGTCGGGTTTAGCAACTCTGGTCCGTTTCAGTGCACTGGTCACATTCAGTAGTAATAATTTTGCCTGCATACCCTGCTACAAGGTAAACTAACCCACTGATTTGTAACTGTTGGGCGCAGCTGCGCCGGGGTTTTGCCCCAGTCTGCTTTTCTTTCTCTGACGGCAGTTGCCTACCCGTACATCTTGAGTTTTTCGAGTCTATATTGGCATCACAGGAAAAAATCAATCTGCTGGGTCTGGATCGCGCCTCCATGGAGTCCCTCTTTGAGGAGATGGGGTTCAAGACCTTTCATGCGCGCCAGGTCCTGAAGTGGATCCATAAGCACGGCATAACCGACTTTGATCTGATGACGGATCTGAGCAAAAAGTTGCGCGCCCAGCTCAAGCTCATGAGCGATATTCTGGTGCCGGAGATAATCCTGGAGCAACCGTCCAGAGACGGCACTCGCAAGTGGTTGCTGGAGCTGGATTGCAACAACAGGATTGAGAGCGTGATGATCCCGGATGATGGTCGCACCACCCTGTGTGTATCATCTCAGGTTGGCTGCGCCCTGGATTGCAGTTTCTGTTCCACAGCCAAGCAGGGCTTCAACCGTAACCTCTCCGTGGCCGAGATCATCGGCCAGGTGTGGGTGGCCGTGCGCAACATGGAACAATCCCTGACCAATGTGGTGCTGATGGGCATGGGGGAACCTTTGGCCAATCTGGATGCCGTAATTGCTGCCATGGATATCATGCAGGATGATCTGGCGTACGGGTTGTCGAAATACCGGGTTACCGTGAGCACTGCTGGGATAGTGCCAGCGCTGTATGAACTGGGCAAGGTGAGCGATGTGAGTCTGGCGGTATCTCTGCACGCACCCAATAACGAGCTGCGTGATGAGTTGGTGCCAATAAACAGAAAATATCCGCTGGAGGAGCTGATCCCGGCCTGTAGGGATTTTGTAAAGGATGATAAGCGCCGTAAGGTCACCTGGGAATATGTGATGCTGGATGGAGTCAACGACAGCGATCGTAACGCCAAAGAGTTGATCAGATTGCTGGAGGGCACGCCATCCAAGATAAATCTGATCCCATTCAACCAGTTTCCAGGCAGTGGCTATAAGGCCTCGCCACCAGAACGGATCGAGGCGTTTCGGCAGAGACTGAAGAAGGCTGGCATAATAACCATAACCCGCAAGATCCGGGGGGACGATATTGATGCCGCATGTGGTCAGTTGGTAGGCAGGGTCAAAGATAAAAGCAAACGCACGCTAAGTGCTGAAAAATCCGCCTGGGGAGGTATAGCAAAGTGAAATTGGAAGGTACCAAGACCTTAATGGTTGCCATACTGATTGCCATGTTTGGTCTTACCGGCTGCCAGCAGGGTGGAGTCAGAGCCAATATGGAGGACGGGACCGGCACTCTCGGTGCGACTGCGAAAAAGGGAGAGGGTGACGTCTATGTACGCTTGGCTGTCGTCTACATGCAACAGGGAAAGCTGGGCGTGGCGTTGCAGAATATCAAAAAGGGTGTTGCCGCCGATTCCAGCAATGGCGAAGCCCACAATGTAATGGCCATTATCTATAATCGATTGGGCGAAAAGGGTTTGGCGGAAAAACACTTTAAACAGTCCAGGAAACTGCAACCGCGAAATCCTTATACCCTGAATGCATATGGTAGTTTTCTATGTGGAGAAAAGAGATTTAAGGAGGCGGATGAGCAGTTTAAGTCAGCCCTGAAAAACCCACTGTACAAAACCCCGGAAGTGGCGCTGACCAATGCCGGTATCTGCGCCAGAAGGGGCAAGGACCTGGATCTGGCAGAGGCCTACCTGCGTCGGGCGTTGCAGCACAACAACAGGTTTTCAGTGGCGCTATTTAATATGGCTCGAATCAGTCATGACACTGGTGATATACAAGCGGCACGGGATTTTCTGAAACGCTACCATCAGGTCGCCAAATTCACCGCCCCGTCTCTGTGGCTGGCGATACAGGTGGAGAAAAAGCTTGGAGACAAGAATGCTGTTGCCAGTTACTCCATGCAGTTACGTGGCAGCTTTCCAGATTCCACAGAGGTCAAATTACTGCGGGATTCGTTGAAATAATGAGTGAAAATTCAGTGGATGTATCTGAGGTAGAGGATGGGCCTGGAACAATCTTACGCCAGGCGCGCGAGGCCAGAGGTTTGGATGCCACTGCGGTTGCAGCCATGCTGCATCTGTCTGAGTCTAAACTACAAGCTCTGGAAACAGATGATTACAATTCGTTGCCGGAACCGGTATTTATTCGCGGCTACTTGCGTAACTATGCCCGCCTGCTGGATGAGCCGGTGGCACCGGTACTGGATGCATATGCCAGACAAACCCCCAACGTAGAGGCAGGCGAGCAGCCGCCGCTGGACTCACATGTGGCGGTGGAGGTGGGCAGCAACCACGATATGGTAAAGGCCACCAGCATCGTAATAGCTGCAATCCTGATCATATTGCCGTTAATCTGGTGGTGGGGCAATCTGGAGCTGGCGGCACAGAAGTTCGTTGGTAGCGTTAGCACTGAAATAGAATCAGAAGCGCCAGCAGCAGAGGATGGCAATGGCGAGGCCGACCTGTCCGCGTTCATTCCGCCACCACCACCTGGTTCTTCAGAGGGCGCAGATCCAGGTCAGGAACCGTCAATGGCAGAACCCAGCGAGAGTGAGGTTACCACCCTGGACATAACCCCGGCGCTGGAACCAGCGGATCCGGAAGCATCCAAGATAGATGAGACCTTAAACGGCGACAGTTTGTCGATACCTATTCCAGCGCCGAAAGTCGAGGAGTCGTTTTCCACCATAAAAGAGATAGTGGAAGAGGCGGCTCCGGTGGAGCCGAGCAAACCGGAAAAGCCGGTAGTTAAGCCAAAAACCAAATCGGTTATAAAGGCGGTTATTCGCGAACCGAAAACTAAACCTGCGGCACCCGAAGTGATGACCAGGGAAACCCTGCTTGAATTTGTTGAATCAAGCTGGGTGAAGGTACGGGATGCCAACAATCAGGTGATCCTGATTGGAGAGTATAAGAAAGGGGACAAGAAAAAACTCACTGGTAGAACGCCCTATAAAGTGGTTCTTGGTAACTCCTCCGCCGTCAGGGTTAGGATAAATGGAAAGACGGTCAATCTAGATGAATACTCCAGTGGTGGTGTGGCCAGATTTACGATCATGAGTGGAAAGATACAGAACCCCTAAGCTTGTCCTGCCTACGGGCATTCATACATACATAGAAATACAACAGGTAACTGATGGCAAAGAATATTCAGGCCATACGCGGCATGCGAGACATCCTGCCGGATCAAACCCCATTGTGGCAACTGTTCGAGGAACGGGTGCGTGCGGTGCTGGCGGGCTATGGCTATAGCGAGATTCGCATGCCGGTGCTGGAGATGACGGATCTGTTCAAACGCTCTATCGGCGAAGTGACAGATATTGTGGAGAAGGAGATGTATACCTTTGATGATCGCAATGGCGACAGCCTAACTCTCAGGCCGGAGGGCACCGCCAGTTGTGTGCGGGCCGGGATTGAACATGGCCTGTTCTACAACCAGGTGCAGCGCCTCTGGTATCAGGGTCCCATGTTCCGGCATGAACGTCCGCAGAAGGGGCGGTTCCGCCAGTTCAACCAGATTGGCGTAGAGGCCTACGGCATGGATGGCCCGGACATAGACCTGGAGGTGATCCTGATCACCAACCGGATCTGGCAGGCCCTGGGTCTGGATGGTCTGGAGCTGCAGATCAACACCCTGGGGACGCCGGAAGAGCGTGTGGTCTATCGTCAGCAGTTGGTTGAGTACCTATCCGCCAGCAAGGAGCAGCTGGACGAAGAGAGCCTGCGCCGTCTGGAGAGCAACCCCCTGCGCATCTTGGATTCAAAAAACAGTGGCATGCAGGAGCTGATTGCTGGTGCTCCCGCACTGATGGATTACCTGGGGGATGAATCCAAGGCCCACTTTAAAACCCTGTGTGATGGATTGGATCAGGTGGGCGTGGCGTATGTGGTTAACCCGCGTCTAGTGCGGGGGCTGGACTACTATTCGCGCACGGTATTTGAGTGGGTGACCGATCAACTTGGCGCCCAGGGCACGGTATGTGCTGGCGGGCGCTACGACGGGCTGGTGGAACAACTGGGTGGTCGTAAGACCCCAGCTGTGGGTTTCGCCATGGGGGTGGAGCGCCTCATCTCACTGCTGGAAGAGAGTGAGGCCGCCAGCCAGACAGCGGATATACACGCCTACATGGTACTGGTGGGAGAGGAGCCGCAACGGCAGGGGTTGCTCCTGGCGGAGCGACTAAGAGATCAGATACCTGGTCTGCGCCTGCTCACCAACTGCGGTGGAGGCAGCTTCAAGAGTCAGTTTAAAAAGGCTGACCGTAGCGGCGCCGGCTACGCCCTGGTGATCGGGGATGATGAGCTTTCGCGTGGAGTGGCGGGAGTCAAGCCCCTGCGGGACAATGGTGAGCAGCAGGAGATTGCCCTGGACGGTTTAGGTGATTTTTTTGGTGACTCACTGTGAGTTAATAAAGACCGTTCCCAAGATGACAATAGTGCAACGGCATGGATTAGTTGACACAATATTGGCACAATCGGGTTCCTTACTGCAGCGGGGTTCGGTTTGCAGGCAGGAGATATTTGAATTTGTCCCACAGATTGGGGCCAAAAAGGTGACAGTGTGAGCGTATACGATACAGAAGAAGAACAGGTTGAGGCGATAAAGAAGTGGTGGGGCGAAAATGGCCGTTCCATTGTGGGCGGAGTGGTGCTGGGGTTGGCCTCAGTCTTTGGCTGGCAGGCGTGGAATCAGCACCAGGGCCAAACCGCCGCAGACGCCTCTCTCCGTTATGAGAATATGGGGCAGGCCATGCAGGCTGGAAGCAGTGAATCGGCCCTGAAGATAGGGGAGAAGATAATTGTCGACTGGCCGGACAGCACCTACGGGGTGCTGGCGGCTATGGATATGGCCAAGATCAAACTGGATCAGGGCGACTCTGCTGCCGCTCAGGCCAGGTATGAGTGGGTTTTGGCGCAGCCTGCTGATCCATCTTTGCGGCAGGTTGCACGCCTGCGTTTGGCGCGGGTTCTGCTAGGAAACGGCGACCTGGATGGAGCCGCGGCGGCGGTGGCAAAGGCAGACAAGGATAATTTTGCTGGCGAGTTTGCCGTCATCCGGGGTGATATTGCTAACGCCAGAAAAGACTATGCCGCTGCACGCACCGCATACACGGACGCCCTTACCAGCGAGATAGGTAACCGGCGTCTGGTACAGATGAAGCTGGATAACCTGGCCGCAGTCAAGGGCAAACAGCAATGATGGTTATAGTGAGAATATTACTCATCTCATTGCTTCTGCTGTTGGTGGGATGTGGTTCCATGGATCCACTGAAATTGTTGGAGGATGAACCAAATGTCGATCCACCGGCAGAGCTGGTGGATCTGAAAAGCAGTATAAGTGTACGCAAACTATGGTCCACCTCGGTGGGTTCCGGCTCTTCGAAAGATCGGGTCAAACTGGTTCCATACGTCAAGGGCAATCGGGTCTATGTTGCTAACCGTGAAGGGGTGGTAAAGGCGCTGGACAGCGGTAGCGGTCGCGTTATCTGGAGTGTGAAAAAAAAGGGCCTGGAAATTTCCGGTGGCCCGGGCGCCGGTGAAGGCCTGGTGCTGATCGGCACCAGTAATGGCGAAGTGGTTGCCCTGTCAGAGCAGGATGGCTCCGAGAAGTGGCGTGCACGGGTCAGTAGCGAGGTGCTCTCGGTACCCAAGGCGGGAATGGGCGTGGTGGTGGTTCACACCATCGACGGCAAGCTCTATGCCATGGATGCCAACGACGGTAAGTCAAAGTGGGTATATGATCGTTCCATCCCGGTGTTGACCCTGCATGGAAACAGCTCCCCGGTTATCAGCGGTTCTGCGGTCATCTGCGGTTTTGCCAGCGGCAAGCTGATTGCCTTTGATCTTGAGGGTGGCCAGCAGATTTGGGAGTCTACCATTGCCGTACCCACCGGGCGTTCAGAGCTGGAAAGGATGGTGGATATAGATGGTGATCCGGTACTACAGAACGGCATGATCTATGTGGCTACCTATCAAGGGCAACTGGCTGCAGTTTCTGAAAAGAGCGGAGATGTGGTCTGGCGCCGCAAGCTCTCCTCCTACGCCGGACTGGGTGCAGACTTTGAAAACCTGTATGTCTCGGATGCCGAGGATAAGGTGTGGGCCATTGATCCAAAAAACAGCTCTTCACTGTGGAAACAGAGCAAACTACATGGACGCAAGCTTTCGGCCCCGGCGGTGCTTGGCGCCTATGTGGTAGTGGGTGACTTTGAAGGTTATCTGCACTGGATGTCTCCAGAGGATGGTCACATGGTAGCCAGAACCCGTGTGGGTGATCAATCCATAACAACCCCTCCAGTAGTCGATGGAAAGGTGGCATATGTACTGGGTGACGGTGGTGATTTGGCCGCATTTTCCATCTCTGACGGTGCATCCCAGTAATACTTGAAAGAGATTAGGGTCAGGGTATCCTGCGACCGTGTAGAAAAACCAAAAGCTTATCTATCCGCAAATGAACGCAAAGTTACGCGCATGCACCTGTGGAGCGCAACACCATAATGGGTGATTTCTGCCTTTATTAGCGATCGTTTGCGCACTATTATTTTTTATCGCTTAGACTTTAATAGATATTGCGTGGGGCTGTTTCAGGATAGGAGCCGGGCAGAGTCTAATCTTGGTTGAATCAGGTATGACCGTTACACCTGGTCCCCCCCACCACGACATAGCTAATTTATTTTACAACACACGCCAGACAGCTGGCTCTAGGACAATCACTGTGCTTTCCGTAATCGCCCTGGTGGGGCGCCCAAATGTGGGGAAATCCACCCTGTTCAACCGACTCACCCGCAGCCGCGATGCTCTGGTGGCGGACCAGCCAGGGCTGACTCGTGACCGTCAGTATGGTGTGGGACGTATGGGTAACCGTCCCTACCTGGTGGTGGATACTGGTGGTATCAGCGGTGGCGAGGAAGGAGTGGAAGCCCTGATGGTGCAGCAGGTGACCACAGCTATCGGCGAGGCCGATCACATCTTCTTCCTGCTTGATGCAAAGGATGGACTTGGTGGCGCCGATCAGGCCATAGCTGATCAACTGCGTCGCACTGGCAAGCCTATAACCCTGGTGGTAAACAAGAGCGAGAACATGGACAAGACCGTGGCCGGGGTGGATTTCTACAGCCTCGGTCTGGGCGATCCGGTTCCGATTGCGGCGGTGCATGGCCACGGGGTAAAGCAGCTGATCAATGAAACCCTCAAGAGTCTGCCGGAGGACGAAGAGGGCGACAGTGATCACCTGGGCATGGGGGTGAAGGTGGCAATCATCGGTCGTCCCAATGTGGGCAAATCCACCTTGGTAAACCGGTTGCTGGGCGAAGAGAGAGTGGTTGTATTTGACCAACCTGGCACCACCCGTGACAGTGTGTTCATCCCATTTGAACGGGATGATAAAAAATACACCCTGATAGATACTGCCGGGGTGAGACGGCGCGCCAAGGTGGACAACGTCATCGAGAAGTTCAGTGTGATCAAGACGCTCCAGGCCATCGAAGAGGCCAATGTGGTGATCCTGGTGCTGGATGCGCAGTTGGATATTATTGACCAGGATGCGACCCTGGCCGGACATGTGCTAGAGAGCGGTCGTGCTCTGGTGGTTGCCATAAATAAATGGGATGGTCTGTCGCCGGACAAGCGGGACAAGATAAAAGAAGATCTGGAACGCAAACTACCGTTTCTGGATTTTGCCGAGAAGCACTTTATCTCGGCACTGCATGGCTCCGGCGTGGGTAAACTGTTTCCGGTGGTGGACAAGGTGTACGCCAATGCCATCCGGGATATCCCAACCCCGGAGCTGAATCGCATTCTGGAGTGGGCTTTACAGGAGCATCAACCGCCGCTGGCGCGGGGTCGGCGTATCAAACTGCGCTATGCCCATCAGGGCGGACAGAACCCACCCATAATCGTTATTCACGGCACCCAGACCGATGCGGTGCCTGCTACCTATAAGAGATATCTTGTCAGCCGTTTCCGCAAGGCGCTAAAGCTGGAAGGTACACCCATACGGATGGAGTTCCGTACCGGTGACAATCCCTATGAAGGCAAAAAGAACACCCTCACCAAACGCCAGGTTCAGAAGCGTCAGCGTCTCAAGAAATTTGTAAAAAGAAAAAAATGATGTAAAGGGGCCGTAGTGCCATGACTCCGGCCCCCAATACCAAGGTCTTAATCTAGAAAACCCCTATATCCAGATAGGAGCGAGATAGTTTGGATAGGGCGATCACGTAGGCTGCGGTGCGGTAGTCCTCGATCTTCTCATTTCGGTTATAGGTATTGATGATCTCCTGCATGCCCTGGCGCATGCTGTCATCCAGTCCCGATCGCACCAGGTCAAATTCATCAGCACCATGGGCCAGGTTGTTCTTGATGTGGTCCGGCACCTCCTTACCGGTCATCTCCTGCAGGGCGTGGACTACGTAGCTACCCCTTGACTCATCAAACCTGCGTTCCAGCCGGCCAAAGCGGATATGGGTCAGGTTTCTGATCCACTCAAAGTAGGAGACGATCACGCCACCGGCATTCATATAGGCATCGGGCAGGACCTTGATGCCACGGCTTCTCAGGATACGGTCGGCCTCAAACGTGATGGGACCATTGGCGGCCTCCGCGATCAGTTTTGCCTTTATGTTGGGCGCATTTTCCTCATGTATGACACTTTCCAGGGCGGCCGGTATCAGGATGTCGCACTCCATCTCCAACACGCTGCCGCCATCCTCGGTATACTCACCACCGGCAAAGCCCTGGACCCCCCCATGATCGTTGAGATAGTAACGGAGTTCTTCGATATGAATGCCATCTTTATTGACTATGGCGCCATCCCGCTCGATAACCGCGATTACCTTGGCACCGTCCTCTTCAGACAGGAATTTACCCGAGTGGTAACCCACGTTACCGAGCCCCTGGATTATGATGTTCTTGCCTTCAAGGCTACCGTCCATTCCTGCGGCCCTTACCTCTTCGGAGTGGCGGAAGAACTCCTGCAGGGCGAATTGTACGCCGCGCCCAGTGGCTTCGGTGCGCCCACGGATGCCGCCATGTTCCACCGGTTTGCCGGTGACGCAGGCCATGTGGTTGATATCTTCCGGATACAGGTGTTTGTAGGTGTCGGCAATCCAGGCCATCTCTCTTTGTCCGGTGCCTACATCGGGAGCGGGTACGTTGGTTGAGGGGCTGAGAAAGCCCTTCTTGGCCAGTTCCCGGGTGAAGCGGCGGGTGATGAGCTGCAGCTCGTCCCTGGTGTAGTCGTTCGGGTCTATGTAGAGACCGCCCTTGGAGCCGCCAAAGGGTACATCCACGATGGCGCATTTGTAGGTCATCAGCGCGGCCAGCGCTTCCACCTCAAACTGGTCCACGGAGAGGGCGTAACGGATACCGCCTTTGGATGGGAGGCGGTGGATGCTGTGTACCGCGCGCCAGCCGGTGAACATCTCGATCTTACCCTTGATGGTCACCGGGAAGGTTACCTGGAGTACCGAGGTGCAGGCCTTGATGGCGTTGGCGATTCCTTTGTCCAGTTCCATTACCGCAAGGGCGCGATCCACCATGTGATCCACGCTCTGGCGAAACTCAAGTCCTGAAGGAATGTTGGTGTTTGACATTATTCTTCTCTCCGATGGTATTGATCTATAGATGAAATATAGTTGTTTTTACCGCTGTGTTTCTGAATTAACCCTATGATTCTTCGGAGGATTCAACCAGGCATCTTATTGTGCCGTGGGCCAGTCTGGTTTCCACTTGATCTCCGGCAGTTAGCTTGGCTGCGTTATCCAGAATCTCGCCACCTGGCAACCGGGTGGTGATGGAGTAACCGCGCTCCAGGGTTGCCAGCGGGCTAAGGGTATTCATGCCTCTTATAATGGCAGCCAGACGTTGTTCCTGAACCCGATGCAGGTTCGAAACTGCAAACTGGATACGACGGCCCAACTCCTGGCTCTTCTGTTTTAGTAGAGTGATCTGTTTTTCCGGCGTTTGGGATTGGAGTCTGGCCTCTAGGTTGGTTAGTTGTTGCCGGTTTTGCTGCATCCGGGTTTTCAGCACCAGACCAAGGCGTTGCTCCAGCTCGTCCACCCGCTGTTGCCTCTGTCCAAGTTGTAGCCCGGGATGGAGAAGACTCAACCTTTGTTGCAGGTTGTCGATGCCAAGTCTCAGAGTTTTCTGTTGTCTGGTTATCTGGCTGGAAAGATGGCGATAGAACCCGGTGATTTTTTCAGAAAGTTCCCTTTGATCTGGTGTGGCAAGCTCTGCTGCCGCTGATGGGGTAGGGGCGCGTTGGTCGGCCACAAAGTCGACGATGGTGAAATCTATCTCATGGCCGATGGCGGAGATGATGGGGATCTTGCTGGTGGATATAGCGCGTGCCACCCGTTCATCATTGAAGGCCATCAGATCCTCCAGTGAGCCCCCGCCGCGGGTGAGGATCAGCAGGTCACACTCAGTGCGCCGGTTTGCCAGTTGCAGGGCCTGGCTGATTTCCGTGACGGAGCGTTCACCCTGGACCTGGACCGGATAGATCACCACTGGAATGGAGGGAAAACGTCGTTTCAGAACACTGATCACATCCCTGATTGCAGCGCCTGAGGGCGAGGTTATGACCCCGATCTGACGTGGGAACAGGGGCAGAGGCCGTTTCAGATCGGTGCTGAACAGCCCCTCTTGATCCAGACGCTGCTTCAACTCATCAAAGGCCTGACGCAGCAGGCCCTCGCCACTGGGCTCCATATGTTCGATGCTGAGTTGGAAGTCACCCCTGGCCTCATACAGGTTGGGACGGGCCCGAACCAGCACCTGCATACCATTTTCCGGCTCAAACCTGAGCCGCTGGCGCTTCATGCGGAACATGGCGCAGCGTACTTGGGAGTGGGGGTCCTTGAGGGAGAAGTAGATATGGCCGGATGAGGGTCGGGCCAGGTTGGATATTTCACCCTCCACCCATAGTAGCGGAAAGCTGACATCCAGTACTGCCCGTACCTCGCTGTTTAGACGTGAAACGCTATAGATGTCACGTTGCGGTGCGCTGACTGGCGGGGAAGACGGCATATTCTCTCAATATTTAATTTTCGCTGTGATTATAGTTCCAGTTTACCCGGATAGCCGCAAATCCTATAATATTAACTCGGTAGCCTAATATGTGACGGCCTTCCTTTTATACTCAATCTGTTAGGGGCTTCAAGAGAGCCCTTGTTCGCTGTGACCTGCAAGGATGTAGGTCAAGGGGTGTGAGCAGGAGCGACAGCTTTGTGGCTGTTGCCAAGGGAGTGGCCATTAGCTGTGAGCTACAGCTTTGGTCAAGAACATTCTTGAAGCCATGAACACAACATATTAGGCTATAGGGTTAATAACTAGCTTTTTTTCTTTTTGCCAGTATGGAAAACCGAATTATGCGCCTGACCCAGGAAGCCCTGACCTTCGATGATGTACTACTTCTTCCTGCACACTCCACGGTGATGCCGGGTGATGCTGATCTGAGGACCAACCTAACCCGGGAGATACAACTGAGTATCCCTCTGATCTCTGCAGCCATGGATACGGTTACAGAGTCCAAGCTGGCCATTTCTCTGGCGCTGGAGGGCGGTATCGGCATAGTGCACAAGAATATGACTCCGGAGCGTCAGGCCGAGAATGTACTCAGTGTGAAGAAGTACGAGAGTGGCGTGATTCGCAAGCCTATCATCGTTACTCCCAATACCAGCATCCTGGATGTGATGAAACTCACCCATGCCCACAATATATCTGGGGTGCCAGTCACAGATGGAAGGGAATTGGTGGGTATTGTCACCGGGCGCGATCTACGCTTTGAGACCCGCATGAGTGATCCGGTCTCCTCCATCATGACACCCAAGGAGCGGTTGGTGACAGTGAAAGAGGGCGCACCACGTGAAGAGGTGATTGCTCTGTTGCACAAACATCGTATCGAGAAGGTACTGGTGGTAAACGATAATTTTGAACTTTCCGGCCTGATTACTGTAAAGGATATACAGAAGGCTAAAGAGAACCCCAACGCCTGTCGCGATGATCAGGAACGGCTACGGGTAGGCGCCGCCGTTGGTACGGGCAAGGGGACTGAGGAGCGGGTCGAGGCGCTGGTTCAGGCCGGTGTGGATGTGATTGTGGTGGATACCGCCCACGGCCACTCTCAGGGTGTACTGGATCGGGTGGCCTGGGTTAAGCAGAACTATCCGGGCGTACAGGTTATTGGTGGCAACATCGCCACTGCGGCTGCGGCCAGGGCCCTGGTGGATGCGGGAGCAGATGCGGTCAAGGTGGGTATTGGCCCAGGTTCCATCTGTACCACCCGGATCGTGTCTGGTGTGGGTGTGCCGCAGGTGAGTGCTGTGATGAACGTGGCAAAAGAGTTGAAGGGGTCAGGGGTTCCTCTGATCGCCGATGGTGGCCTGCGCTACTCCGGTGATATAGCCAAGATCATTGCATGTGGTGCCCACTCTGTGATGGTGGGTGGGCTATTTGCCGGTACCGATGAATCGCCTGGTGAGATTGAACTGTACCAGGGACGTTCCTATAAATCATACCGTGGTATGGGGTCTCTGGGAGCCATGTCCGGTAAGGATGGTTCCAGTGATCGCTACTTCCAGGAGAAGGTCTCCGAGACTGAGAAGCTGGTGCCAGAAGGTATCGAGGGACGAGTCCCATATAAGGGCAGCATCCTGAATATCATATACCAACTGCTGGGCGGGATTCGCTCCAGTATGGGTTACACCGGTTGTGCCGACATGCAGGAGATGCGCACCAAGCCCGAGTTTGTACGGGTAACCGGCGCGGGCATGGCAGAGTCCCATGTGCATGATGTGACCATTACCAAGGAAGCGCCAAACTATAGGCGCAATTGATTGTTTATCTGGGGTCGGAGTCGATTGCGCCAAATATGTGTGCATTCTGCCGTAATTTTACAGCAATCGGCTCCGACCCATGAGCTACATCTCAGCTCCTTTAGATTATGAAATTTTCGCAGAGATGCAAAGAACGCCAAGAAAACTATGTGATTTAGCAGCTATAGATCATAACTTTGCGCCCTTGGTGTCTTGGCGAGACTCATTGTTACAATGAAGTGACTACAAGTAACAGATACACCCGTCCCGGCCGGGTGGTTTTTTTAGGAAAGAATAACCATGACCACAACCACAGATATTCATGCCCATCGCATCCTGATTCTGGATTTTGGATCACAATATACCCAGCTGATTGCACGCCGGGTGCGCGAGTCCGGCGTCTATTGCGAGATCTGGCCTTACGATAACTGTGAAGAGGTTTTGGCCGAGCACAAGCCGGCTGGCATCATCCTCTCTGGTGGTCCTGAGACTGTCACTGCAGAGCACACACCCAGAGTGCCACAAATGGTGTTCGATCTGGGGGTGCCGGTGCTGGGTATCTGTTACGGCATGCAGACCATGGCGGCACAACTGGGCGGCAAGGTGGAGTCGTCCGACAAACATGAGTACGGCTATGCCCAGGTGCGGGCCAGACATCACTCCAAACTACTGCGGGATATCGAAGACCACACCACACCCGAAGGCTATGGTCTGCTGGATGTGTGGATGAGCCATGGTGACCGGGTAGTGGAGCCACCAGCAGGTTTCAATGTTATCTGCGATACCGAGAATGCCCCAATGGCAGGTATTGCCGATGAAGAGCGTGGCTACTACGGCCTGCAGTTTCACCCCGAGGTGACCCATACCAGACAGGGAGGACGTATCCTCGAGCGTTTCCTGTTTGATATCTGTGGTTGTGAACCGTTATGGAACCCAGCCAGCATCATCGAAGAGAGCATCAGCTCGGTACGGGAACAGGTGGGAGACAAGCATGTGGTGTTGGGGCTCTCCGGTGGGGTAGACTCCTCGGTGGTGGCAGCCATGCTGCATCGCGCTATTGGCGATCAGCTTACCTGTATCTTTGTGGACAACGGCCTGCTGCGCCTGCATGAGGGTGATCAGGTCATGGCCACCTTTGCCCAGCACATGGGCGTAAAGGTGATCCGGGTGGATGCAGAAAAGCGCTTCCTGGATGCCCTCGAAGGCGAGGCTGATCCAGAGTTGAAGCGCAAGATCATCGGTAACATGTTTATCGATATCTTTGAGGAAGAGGCCAATAAACTCGAGAATGTTGAGTTCCTGGCTCAGGGTACTATTTATCCGGATGTGATCGAGTCCGCCGGGGCCAAATCCGGTAAGGCGCACGTGATCAAATCCCACCACAATGTGGGTGGTCTGCCCGACTACATGAAACTGAAGCTGGTAGAGCCGCTGCGTGAACTGTTCAAGGACGAGGTGCGCAAGATCGGAGTGGAGTTGGGACTGCCATCTGAGATGATCTATCGTCACCCATTCCCCGGCCCCGGTCTGGGCGTGCGCATCCTGGGCGAGGTGAAGAAAGAGTATGCCGATATCCTGCGCCAGGCGGATGATATCTATATCACCGAACTGCTCAATCATGATCTCTACGATAAAGTGAGTCAGGCCTTCGCCGTATTCCTGCCGGTGAAATCTGTTGGTGTAGTGGGTGATGCCAGACGCTACGAATATGTGGTCAGCCTGCGGGCAGTGGAGACCGTCGATTTCATGACTGCCCGCTTTGCCCATCTGCCGTTTGAGTTCCTGGAACTGGTATCGCGTCGCATCATCAACGAGGTCAGCGGTATCTCCCGCGTGGCCTATGATATATCCGGCAAGCCGCCGGCTACTATCGAATGGGAGTAGCTCAGAATCCGGCACTGACAGGATTCTGAAAGTATCTAACTACACATCAACCCGCGTAATAGTGGATTGATGTGTGTTTTACATCTCGCATGGCGCTCAATAACTGATGCCAAGTTAAGCGCACCTGTCATGGTATGAGCTCAGGATGCCTTGACAATCAAGGGTGCTGCATCCCTGGCATGTTTCTTCAGCCGTTTGGCCGCCTTCTTTTCCTTCGGTGACATTGAGGCCTTTTTTTTCACTTCCCGGTTGGATCGATGAGATTTGGTCATGGTATCTACTCCTGGTTATATTGCATGGACGTCAGCGGAGCGATCCGAGTCGGAACTGAAGGGCGTTTGCCCCGAAGTTCCGATCAGTCCTGCACTGCCGCCCGCCTCAACGTATTGTTGAGCAAGGGCCTGTGGCAGCGAAACAACCGGTTGTTCACGGATGGTGCGGCGTATGAGTGTTTTGGCACTTATCAACTCAGGGTTCAACCGCCACGATCATCGTCATCCGCGGCAGGGTACGGCAAGCGCACATTGGGATGGTCGGTCGGCAGGTCAATATACGCCTTGCGGGTTGCCTCGGTTTCGAAGTAGACGGTCAGGTTGCCGTCCTCCAGAGATGGATGACTTGTTACATCTTTGATGTCGTTGCCCGTCATGGGGTCGATGGTATTTATGCGATGTTCCGGTTCGTGTGCCCGATGACTCTGGGACTGATCACGAGGCATCGGATCAGCTGCGACCCAATTCAGGGATTCGAACTTGAGGCCGGTTGCGGTGTGGGGAAAGGTGGATTTCAACATGGTGATCTCCTGTGATTCATCGCCGCCGCTTGTAAGGCTGCGCGTTGTGCGCCGCTCCCTGCGGAAACTCCACCCCGTGTTGAATACGCCGGTGTTTCCAGCTTGGGATGTGGCAACGGTTATCTATACCATAGTCTTTTACTGAGTAAATAGCTCATCACATTTATTGATGAAACGAAGGGCGCACTTGGTTGCCGCCTTAGATTAAACTGGGTGCAATGAACAATTAGAGAAAGGCCATGAATTTCATGGGTTATTCAGCCATCTGTTGCCTGGATAACATGAAAATCAGCAAATAACTGTCCCTTCTCCCTGAGGGAGATGTGGTTAGTGGGACGGCAGTAAAGACATGTCAATTATCTTGAGTGTCCCAGAAGTATCACGGGACGCCAGGCGAATTCATATGTTAGTAGCCGACGGTGCATTTTTCGAGTCTGGTGCTTTTCGTATATCGTCGCAAATTCCAGCCGCATTGCTGGTAGAACAACTGCGCCATGCGGTACCGGATTATCTGGTATCTGCGTTAGTCAAACAGCATGGCAAAGAAGCTATTGCGCTCGCTAACTGGCATCGTGCGATAGGTATCGAATGAAACATGCTCATTAGGTGCATCAAGGTTTAACTTGATCCCCCACAGTGGGCGGGTGCTGGTCGGCAGCATCGCATAACGTACATCACCTAAGACGTTGGGATACTCCGGGTGCCAAGCCAGGAAGCCATTGGAGAATAGTTTAAAGCGTTGGATATCACGATAGACCGTCATTTTATTTGTCAATTGCGACAGGCTGCGGTTGATATCGAAGACTTGCACGGTATTACCAGCAAAAACCTTGCTGTTGCCTGGCAGGCCCACACGAATAGCATCGACATAGTATTTGCCATCTGTTTCATAGACCGAACGCCAGAGTAACAGGTTACCCATGGTGGGTTTGACGACAAGCCGCTCTGCGATATGGCCGCGCTGCTGGGCTTGTAGCCGTGCAACAGATTCAGCGCGATCATGTTGAATCGCACCCAGTGATAGGTAAGCGGTAGCAAACATGATTCCGACTCGTGCAGCAAGCGGCCTATATTTTACAGCAGCAATAACAATGGCCACTATGAGTGCGAAGGAGAATAGTGGATCGAAGATAGAGATGATGCTCCATGCGATTCGATCGTCGTTGAATGGCCACAGCAAGTGGGTACCGTAGCTGGTGCAGGCATCCAGAAAACCGGCTGTTGCGTAACCGAGAAACGCGTAGAGATAGATCCTCTTGAATAACAGCCGCTTCCTCAATAATGGCCAGAGCAACAAAGAGGCAAGCAGAGCCCCAAACGGAATAAACAATAGGGCATGGGTAAAGTGCCGGTGATATTCCAGATAAAGAAGTGGATCTTCGGTCGATTGAATAAGTGCATCAGTATCGGCTAGCAATGGGGCGCAAAAACCAACTAGTGCGGCCAGTCGCGTCTCATTGGTCTTTGCGCCTGCTTGTGCGAGCGCTGCACCGATCAAGCCTTGGGTGACTATGTCCATAGCAGGTATTTAAATCCTCATTCTGGAATCTTCATCGGGCACATTAGCAAAGGGTGTAATTCAGCAGATGACCCTGTAGAAGTTACTCAAACACGAACTCATAAGCTTCAAATGTCAATGGAAGTAAACAGACTGTAGGGTTCTGAAGCCGTAGGGTTCTGAATAAAGAGAGGCTTTATACCAGATTTCGATTAAATTCTAAAGGCTGGCCTTGGCCGGACGGCTTGACTCTGACCCAGGCAATCCAGACCAAAAAATTATACGAGGTGGCTCCGCCCATCCGTCCGCACTGTGGTGAGATGCGTTCTACTCGCCACATCCTTGTGGCTCACCCTTCGGGCCAGTTAAAGCTGTTCAAAATCGCTCCTGGTGATTTTTTCTGGCGGTTATCGAGGAAGCACCAGTCATAGAGCGGATCTTGTGCTACGAGCGCCACCTTGCGTCGTGTTCGGTGTGTAGGGAAAAATAAATTCGCAAAGATGGCCTGCCAGAAAAACGCTCTGGGCGTTTCAGTAGCGTGCTTGATGATGATTAAAACCAGGTTGAATGGCATTAATGGTAACACGCTGTTTTTGCAATATCTTTCGCGGTGCTTAATGGTCTGTGATAGCCTTGCATTTTGGTGCGGAGTGAAGATTTTGGCCTCCACGTGGTTGAGTAATTATTGCTGGATTAAACTGATTTCTAATTCAGTCTGTTTAGTTGATCAGTTGAAGGAATAGATATTTTTTCCAAAAGATTATTGATAATGGTATGGAGATTTGTGGTCAACGTAAAACCTGCGCCACTACCGGCTTTTCTCGGCTTATTTTCAATCGAGAGGAAATGATGAACACAGGCCAGGGGTCAGGTGATGAGGTGTTTATGGGGCATGCCCTGGAGTTGGCCCGGAAGGCTGAAGCCGAGGGCGAGGTGCCGGTGGGTGCGGTGGTGGTTCTGGGTGATGCAATCATCGGTGAAGGCTGGAACCGACCCATCTCAACTAATGATCCCACTGCCCATGCTGAGATCATGGCGCTGCGTGCAGCGAGTCTGCACCAGGCCAACTATCGGCTGCCGGGAAGCACCCTGTATGTAACCTTGGAGCCCTGTCCCATGTGCGCCAGCGCCATCATTCACGCCAGAGTAGGGCGTGTAGTGTTTGGGGCCTATGATCCCAAAGGCGGAGCGGCTGGTAGCAAGTTCAGTCTGTTACCGCCGGATGATCGTTTCAACCACCGGCTGGAGTGCGGAGGCGGTCTGCTGGAACAGGAGTGTGGTGATTTGCTGCGGGGGTTCTTTCGCAGCAGGCGCAATGACAACTCATCCTGAGTCAGGTACTGTTTAATCCAACCTAATTGGTCACTGCATGAGACCAGCGAATATGAAAAAGCGGTGTCTTGTCTCTTCCTATAGAGCCGATGGTGACGATATTGGAGGAAGCTTGGGCTTGTCCTTGCTCTTCTGAACCTTTTGCTGTCCCAGCCAGCTTAGCAGATTGTAATAGGTGCGGATATTTTCCACATAGGTCACAGGTTCGCGCCCCCTGGCGTAGCCGTGTTTTGCCTCTGAGTGGTATTTTTCCTGGCTGAGTAGGGGCAGAAAGTCCTGAACGTCTTCCCATTTATCAGGATTTTTACCCTTGCGCTGGGTCAGGATGCGGGCATCCTCCAGGTGACCAAAACCAATATTGTATGCCGCCAGCGACAGCCATAGTCGATCCTCACCCTTGACCCGCTTTGGAATTCGATTTTCGATTTTCCGCAGATAGCGCGCACCACCCATTATGCTCTGCTCAGGATCTTCACGATCCTCCACCCCCAGCTCCTTGGCGGTATTTCTGGTCAGCATCATGATGCCGCGCACCCCGGTTGGTGAGACCGCGCTGCGATCCCAGTGTGACTCCTGATAACCCATGGCAGCGATCAGGCGCCAGTCATACTTGGTTGCCTCTGCTGCCTGTTTAAACAGTTTAGTGTATTGCGGCAGCCGGTCCCGGGCATGGAATTTGAAGGTATTGGTGCCGACAAAACCGATGTTAACCGTCTTGCCGTAGTAGCGTTCCATCAATCTGTCCAGTTTTCCGCTCAGCTTGGCCCTATGGAAAAAATTCCTGGCGGCGTTATACAGGCTTGAGTCTTCAGAGTGGGGGAAGGCCCAGGCCAGGTCTTCCGGCTGGGTAAGGTCAAAGGCCACTCCAAGTTCTGGATAGAATCGTATATTGATCGATACTTCGTTGGAGTCGGCAACCGTATAGTCCAGCACCTGCTCCCACACTAGATTGATCAGCTCTTCACTCCCCAGTTCACTGTTGGCAACCCAGTCTAATTTGGGGCTTTTCTTCTGCTGACGCAGTAGCTCCTCTTCGTGGCTACTACCAGCCACCACCTCAAATATGCTGCCGATGGTCTCCTCAATGGTCTTAGGTCGTCTGTTGCCGTGTTTGTAGACCAGTTGCTGGGTGATTCTTTGGTAACTTGGTCCAAATCTGACCATGGTCTTTCGGTTTGGCGTCACGGTTAAGCCAGCAGCCGCTATGTGAGCCTCTTCTCGTATTAGCATGGGAAGGGTGTGATTAAACCTTTTGGGGATGATGAATCTGGCCTTTACCCCCAACTCACGGGCGAACATCTGAACCAGGTCGTACTCGAACCCGGCCAGTCCGTCGCGGTCTTCATAATAGGTGGTGGCGCCGTTTCTTGTCAGTACGACCAATTCTCCCTTCTGCTTGATCTGCTCCAACAGCGGTTCAGGTATGCTGCAACCGGTGAGGAGTAGAGAGAGGAAAATGGAGAGATATAAGCGCATCAAAAAGCTAAACCTGATCCTAAAATAATAGTGATTAGTTTATGGGTCATTTCGTGTAGAATTGTAGCTGATTTTGACTGGTTGTAACCAGTATTACAGGAGAGGTGCCGGAGTGGCCGAACGGGACTGATTCGACCAGCCGCGATTAGTGGTTAGCATGCCGCGTAGCGGCACCCGTAGGGCAAGCCACCATAGGTGGCGCAGTAAATCAGTTGACCCACAGTGCGCTAGCACTGTTAGAAAGAGCAGTAATATTGGAGAGGTGCCGGAGTGGCCGAACGGGACTGATTCGAAATCAGTTGACCCCTCGCGGGGTCCGTGGGTTCGAATCCCACCCTCTCCGCCAAACATGCAATACAATCAATAACTTGCGCGGCATACTAAGTAATACCCAACATTATGCCCAATAAAGCAAAAATGCTTGGTATTGATCTAAATAAAAACCCCGCACTATGGCTGGGTCAGTATTAGGTTATGCGGTAACATTTTTCCTTGATAGTTTTAGCATCTTCCTTGCTCTTTTTGATTATTAAACACCAGCACTTCAGCTTGCCAGCTGGTTGGGTTCTATATAACCTTTTTACCATTGATAAGCACGACAGCAGATGTGGAATCATTTGGAATTATTACTTCAATATTTTTACCAGATTCTGTTTCTAGCTTAAAAACAAGAGATCTTGCAGGAGGCCGTAGATCATCACCTAAAAATGTTTCTATGAATAAATTACAGCCTTCTCCTTTTTCGTGATAAGGCATTAAGCTACCATCAACAAGTGGGGCATAAACTTCAATGTTTGACATATAGAACTCCATTAATGAGTAAAGATTAACTTACATATAAACTCGGTGTGGTTACGGGTTGTACGTAAACAGATGATTGCACATAACTAACACAAGCCCAAACCAAACTATATTATCGGGGCAGCCCAATTACCGCCCCTTTCCCGCTGCTAGTGTAAACATTGACAACATTTTAAACCTGCTCACCTGCAAAGGATGAATTGAACTTGCTCTCGGCTTCCATTGCGCTCATTTCAGCATTTTCAATAGACTGCATTCTTACAGGGTCTGTAAAGTCTCCGGCGGCTCTTCTGGCTGTGCCAAGTATTGTTGCTGTATCGGCTATAGTGCTCATAAGAACATCACGCTCTTGAACAAGATCAGGCGCATGTCTGTTGGTGAACACCTCAAGATATTTATTCTGCATATCCTGAGAAATGCCTGTTAATACAGCAGGGGCTTTGGTAATTGCCGCAACCGCTGCACCATCCCCATTATTTATTAATTCATTAATCTTCGCAGCTTTGGTTTTGTCATCCATCCCCCTTAGCGCAGATCGCACCTCTGAAGCATAATTATCTTCTTTAAGCCCCAAACGTTTGCTTATCCTGTTTTCAATATCAGCAGCTCCCTGCTGTTGATATGAGTTAATCCGCTGCTGTGCGCCCTCAATCTCCATATTCAACCGTTTAGCACCTTGCGAAACCTTCTTGAAGTGTTTGGCTTCTGTCTCAGTTGGGTTTTTGCTATGCCGCATCTGGTTTAGCCCACCGATAGCCCTCTCCAGTCTGTGGCCTTCTGTAAGAAGTAAGCGAGCATGTTTATATTCTTTATCGCCTATCTTTCCGGCAATCTCAGCAGCAAGGGTGCAGATTGTACTTTCATATTTTGTCTTATGCATGGGTGCTCCTTATCGTGCCCAAGTAACTTCTAATCGGGTTGGAGGTGCTTTGTAGCCTATGGCATGAGCAGCTAATCCAGCTACGGCATTGGCCAGGTCGTCATGGGTTCCTGGCGCATGGTCGATAATGTCTCGACCGCCTCGGGTAGTACGCCGCTCAAGGTTGTTAAATTGGGTTAGCAATTTGTCGCGGGGTGTTGGTGGCAGTTCAATCCGGCCACTATTAGCGACGGCCAAGAAATCCTGATAAAGCTCAGTGCGGTTCATGGTTGAAAAATGGTATGTGATGCCATACTTGGCAAACTCACCCTCAACCCACGCGCCAGCGTACCTATCCCCGGTAACTTCCATTATAAAATACCTATGCAATATCTTGGCGTATTCCTCCACCACGGAGGCCGGGGCTTTATGGGTGCGCTCGGTCACTAGATCAATCACGACAAGCCCGTTTTTCTCCACATGGCCAATACAGAGTGAAAAACCGTCTGGCCCACCACCTGACGCATCCGTAAAAGCCATATATCTAGTTCCATTCATTGGGGGTATTTCTGGCGGTTCACTGCGAGTCAGTCGGGCTAACTGCTCAGGGTCTATATACGCCTCGATATCGTTTCTGAACTCTGCCTCATACTCAGCAAGGGCGGCAGCCAGGTCTCGTGCTTTCGCAGCTTCTACCACCCTCTCAGGTAACAGGGGATTCATTTCGCGGCTAGGTGCTTTTGCAACCAGTACACTAGGATCATTGCTACCATAATACCGCTGATAATTTCGGTACAATTCCCCACGCTTTGCATAGGGTGAACTCAGGGCAATAAGTTTGCCATTAAGGGTTGTCAGGGCAGGGCGTAAAGCGTTGATAATCTCGGAGTCAGGGTTCGCAGATTCATCATTGCGCCAGAATGCTATCTCATCAGCAATCACAGCAAGCAGGGTGTAGCCCCTTGTGCTTCTAAATGATGCTGTTCCTATTTCAATAACTGTCCTATTGGATAGTTCGATACTTTCCTTATCTTCTCGGGCTATCATCTGTTCCAGCATTGGGTTGGCATGTAGTAAGCCAGATAAATAACGGAATACAGTGCGGGCCTGTTTGCGGTCTGCTGCAAGTACTAACACTGTTGCAACCTCTCCAGGGGAAAGCTTTGATTCGTGGTTACTGAATACCGCTTCAAGAACAGCTAATAGGGCCGCTACTTGTGACTTGCCCCCGCGTCTACCAATAACAAGCCAAAGCTCATCAAATGCCTTCTGTTGGGCGCTCTCTCGGTTCGTTAGGGCGGCAAACTTAATAAATTCACCCTCTGACAACACAAGGCCGTAAAAGCCTGCTAGAAGCGCTCTCCATGCCTTCCATGAATCAGTACCAAACTGATCCCCAAATAGTTCTGGATCAGTCATAAATTCACGGATAGTGACGCTCATTTATCACCCCGATTATTTAGATAGTCGTTAATAGTCGGGATGTCTCTGGCTTTGCGATTCAGTCCCAGCTTGGCATAGATACCTTGTAAGCCATTACAAGCCTGTACCCACTTCCCTACATCAAACTCTTTCCCTTCTGCCAGCTCCCGCTCTTGTGACGACAACCAGTATTCAAGCCACAAGGCCCGCTCTGCTAAAGATCGCTGTTGATAGGAAAGGGCAGGCAATCCACCAAGATCATTGGTTAAGGCCTGGTACCTATCTCGCATATCTTTAGCAATAGCAGTTCTGCTATCCAGGTTATCAAGCCAACCTGCTTCATATTTGGGGCTAATTGTCTGGTTTTTTGTACTCATATCACCTTATAACGTAGGGTATTATGTTGGGTAACGTGTTCAGTATAATGAAATAACCAGCAGAAACAAGCAGTAAAGATACAAGAAAGGCGGAGAGATGCTCTGCCTTTTATGTAAATTAGGGTAGGGCATGCGAAAAAACTGGAATTTTTCTTTAATGAATTAGCCGCTGTTCTAGGTTGTCCAATGTGTTTCTGGTTTACCTTCAATATGAACAATTGGTAAACACCTTTAAATTGTTCACGGGTAACGTTTACGTTTACCCCATAAAGGGGGGGTAAACGGTAAACATTTGGGTACACGTCAGGGTTGCCTTGTTTACCCCTAAAGTAAACAGAAGGTAAACATTTATTCATCTTTAATTACCGTCACTAAATGTACATGTACACCATCTTCTGTAATCCTTTTTAGCTTCAATAATTCCTTTTTTAACTTGGTGCGTGCTGATCTGCTTTCCCCAATAATCTTTTGGGACTGAAGTCTATCCAGCCAGCCCTTGGTATCTACTAGCGCTTTGCTTGGGTCTCTTCCCGCTGATTCAAGATTCTTGGCTGCATCGGCATACATGGTTTCCAGGGTTGCCAATGCCTGATTTTGTCTTTTGGTTAAATCTCCATTCTTGGAGCTTTCCACATAGTCAGTCATTTCCAGAACCAAACTTGAAACTGGTTCGCCTTCTGAATCGAGTAAACCGGGGATAGTCACAACGTTTGTTTCAAATGCTACTGTGGGAAAATCCTCCGCGTCTTTCATCTTTTTGCAGTGCATCGAACATGAAAAGTTTTGTTCGCGCTTAATCAGGATGCGACTGTCTGTATTGCCTCGTATGGAATAGGCTCCACGTTCCCTGTCATTTGCCCCATGTCCAACATGGTGAACAATCATTGTTCCGGCGTTGAATCTATCTCTGAAAGATAGGTTCACGTTATTCATGAGAGTGGCTACATCTGGATTGCTGGATTCGTCACCTTGTCCTATATTCGTGGACAGGGTATCTATAATAATCAATACAGGGTTGGCGCATTCCCTTTGGATTACATCTGCAATCTCTTCAGTATTTCCAATACTGATTAATTCAGCCGGCACAGTACTCAGATAAAAAGGGGCATCCTGTTCTGTTAGCTCATGATTGATAAGCCATGTTTCCACTCTTCTGGCTATACCTCCGCTTCCCTCGCCGCAGATATAAACTACTCCCCCTTGGTTTACTGGGTAACCGTGGTAGTCAATTCCAAAGGCAATAGAGAGACCCAGATCTAAAGCTATAAATGACTTATAGGCTCCAGACTCACCAAACATTACACACAAGACTTCTTTTTCCAGAAATGGCTTAATCAGGAATTGTGGCCCTTTTAGATTTTCCCTAATGCCACTTAAGCTATGAAGGCCGAATACTTCATCCACGAGAGAGTACCTCCGTGATTTTAATGATTCTGGATGCGGCCAGCTCTGCTCGTTGAATACCTTCGGGTGAGAGTGGTTTACCTTTTGTGATATCAGCTTGGGATATATCCCAGACTAGGCACTCTTGTTCCAAATCTGCGCGGTATTTTTTAACCTTCCAGTCAGGCATACCCTTGGAATAGTGATATATAGGCCCATCAGGGAATAGGTCTTTAAGAGAGAGACCAACAGCCGCCATAACATCACCAGCAGCGCATCCGGCAAAACAATTGATTAGGATTTTTCCATCATCGAGTAGCTTGATTCCTAATGATGGGCTTCTATCGTCATGGGCAGGACAGCAAGCCATCCATTTGTTTTTTCCGCTGGGGCGAACTTTCTCTAAGCGATGGAGTAGGTTGTCTATGTTACTCATAGACCACCTCGCCTTGTTTGATGGTATAATTTGACTGTGTACTTGGGCTGCTCTTGTGGGCGGTCTTTTTTTTGGCCATTGGTTAAACCTTCCCTGGCTGATTAGCTTCCCATGTTTCAATCTCGGAAAGCCTCCAGCGTGTACACCCAGGGGAAAGTTTTATTGGTTGCGGAAAGCGGTGGTGTGAGCACCAGCGCCAGATGGTGGCGCGTGATACTTTATAGCGTTGTGCAACGGAAGTAACAGAAACGTAGATTGTTTGATCCATGGTGCGTGCCTCTTTAATTGATTAAGACATGCTCCATTCTTTACATATTTAACTTGTTGTCACATTGGGTCGTGTAACACAAAAGGCTTTGTATTACACATGCGGCCAGTTTTTTATCTTTTTTCTTAATTCTCTGATTAAATTTTCAATCGTTTCTATACTAATTTCCAAATCGAGTTCTTCTTTTAGTGAATCTTTAGTGATTTTCAGAACCTCCCTAGCTTCTGATTCAAGTTCCCTTTTAACCTCAATTGGTTCTTTTCTATCCCTGCCAGCGATTCCAAATATACCAGATGGACAGCCATCTACATCGCCATCGACATAAAATTTTTCGTATTTGAAGAGGTCTATTAACCCTAATACTGAAGAAATGGTCCCGGCAATTTTCATGCGTTCACGAGCAGGTAGGATTTTTAATTTGTCCGCACCACGCTTATTTTGTTTGCGTTCCCCAGTAATAATATCTGCGATTATAGGTCTAATTTCATCTGGCAAAGTGTTTGTAGATCGGATTAGATCAGCTAATGGTTCAGTGTCGCAATAGTCCCAAGCGTCAATAGCAATCACCCAATCGAATAATTCCTGCATTCTATCTGGCATACCACGGCCATAGTTAACTACGCTCATCCCTGCGCCCTCTCATTAATCCCTATTACATCACCAGACATTGCAGTGGCATTCAGATATTTACACCAGTCACGCATTAAATTAGTGCGCTTAGCTATTAGATCACCGCGCCTATATGCTTTTTCAACAGCATTGCTAATTGTATGAGCAAGGGCCATTTCTGCCACTTCGTTGGGGTAGTTGGTAGACTCAGCGCACCAGTCTCTAAAGGTTGATCTAAAACCGTGTACGGTGGCATCTGAACCCATAGCTCGGATCGGCTTTGTTAAGGCAACATCAGACAGGATACCACCACGCGCACCGGGAAAAATAAGCTTGTTATCCTCGAACCTTGGTAGATTTTCCAGCAACTTCACTGCATCATCACAAAGCGGAATGGTGTGCTCTTTGTTTGTTTTCATTCGCCCGGCTGGAACTGTCCATGTGTTGGTCTGTAGGTCTATCTCATCCCATAGAGCGCCTCGAACCTCACCGGATCTGGTAGCGGTTAGAATGGTGAACTCTAGTGCTTTTGCTCCAGTTCCCTTGCGTTCCCGTAGTGACTGAATAAACGGGCTTATTTCCTGCCAGGGTATGGCTTTATGGTGCTTTACCTTTTTTATCTTTGTTGGCTTGGGTAATACTGCGTCAAGGTTGCCTTTCCATCTGGCTGGGTTGTCGCCGGTTCTATACTTAGACACGGTGGCATATGCTAAAACTGATTCGATGCGCCCCCTCAGCCGGGTGGCTGTTTCTGTTTTGTCCTGCCATATTGGTTCAAGAATTTTTAGTATGTGTGGCAGTTCTACGACATTAACAGGCAAACGACCTATTACCGGACTGGCGTATGTTTTTAATGTGCTAGACCATTGGGCGGCATGTTTTGGGTTGCTGAACTCTTTGGTTTTTTTCTTGAGGAATTTTTCTACGCATTGATCGAATGTGAAGTCCTTGGCCTGTGCTGCTATCAGGGCGGCTCTAGCTGCTTTTCTCTCTGCTACCGGGTCGATACCTTGCTTAATCTTTTCCTTCGTCTCTCGCGCATTCTCTCGCGCTAGGGCTAGGGTCACATCAGGGAAACCACCTAGACCAATATCCCGGCGCTTGCTGCCCACCATCGTGCGTAAAATCCAACTCCTTGCGCCCTTGGGTGTTACCTGTAATAACAGACCAGCAACACCACCCACGGCATGTAGGCCCGGCTTGGTTAGTCGGCGCACCTCGGTGGCGCTTAGCTCTTTGGCTTTCTTTGGCATGGTCTCACCTCACAATACCCATTAATGTACCCAACATTAAATATAGCATTGTCTGCTACTAGATGCGACAGGTTAAGGCGGAGTAAGGTATGTAGGTCTTGGTAACGTACTGTTAAGCAAGGAGATATAACCAGCGATTGAGACAGGTTGAGACTTCGGCGGGGCGGCCACCCTCTCCGCCAATAAAACAAAGGCCACGCTGATCGGGGCCTTTGCATATCCTTGCGCATCCTGTGAATTGGTGGGTTTGACTACCCTTGGGTCTTTACTATTACTTCCTTGGCATCCGCCATGGACTGAATGGCGTCTTCCATGTCGATGGTGTCAGAGTTCGATGTGCTTTGTTGCTCCAGTTCATGCATTAGTTGAGATTGCTCCATGGTGGAATAAGATCCGTCCCGATCCTGAATATATGCAGCCCAAGGTACAAATTTAGTTAATGGGAACAGTTGTCCTTCCTCTGGTGATATATCAATATTCAGACCGGATATAAATAGGACCTTTTTTCCTTTATATCCATGTTCTTTCACGATGGTGCGAAAGGTACGATCAAATTCTATCTGAGTATTGATCTGGGCCGCAGTTAACATCGGTGATCGAGCAGTGATGATCTGCGGCATGTAACGAATCATATTATGTTCCAGACGGTCATCTCCCTCATCCATGTCCAGAATGTTGCGCCGAAAATAAAACAGGTCGTCAGTTAGATTGGTGCCGATTGGTTGAGGATTTGTGGCAGTGAATGCTTCATCTCCCACTCGGTTTATAATTTTTGAGGATGCAGTAAACACCCTTGCAGTACTCAGAATCTTGACTGGAATACGTTGACCACCCTCATCGGTTGCTACCAGACCTTCTATATGTAACAGCAACCCCTCATCGCGGTCTTCGCGCAGCAACTGATTATCTATGGTTATGCACTTCTTCCCTTTGTGCATGTGCAGTAGGATGTTTTGTTGGGCAAACTGGTACTCATTCTCATACCAGGAGATGACGTGATGAATCTTGCCGCAGTTTGGTCCGCACTCCTGGTCTGTGGTTTGCAGGCGTCGGTAAGTACCAAACTCCTTACTTTCTGGCTTATAGCCCACATGACTGGCCTGGATAATAACCATGTCCTGACCATGCTCTGCATGTGGTCCATGTCGAGCAGTGGCGACTATTCCACCGACACGCCCATGATTAAACGGAAAAGCACCAAAGTGTCGGGCAACCATAATAACTGGATAGCCCTGGCTTTCATCGGAGCAGAAGGCGCGTGACGGCATGATTTTGCCAGCCTCAAATCCCAGTGATATGCACCAGTTATAGAGACGGGGCATGAACAGGTTATAGCGCATCATCATGCCCTGAATCTGGAACCCACCCACGGGCTCAACCATGTTTGCGGCTAAATCTGGCATTTAGAACTCCTATTATTGTTATATCTTCCCCTATTCATAACTTATATATGGTTGGTGAAACAAGCTTTTTATTTGGGACCAGGAGATATATGACCATGAGGAGATAGGTCTGAGGGGAGGGCTGTGATGTGGTGAAGACCCTCCAGGCCATACCTAAAGATACGACCGGGAGGGGTGGGGTGTGAAAAAGCTAGTCTCTGGTACCACCGCCCAACAGCGCGGCTCTCTGCCTGCCTTGTGCTGAGCGTTGACGCCAGGCCTGTGGTTTGGCCTTGGAGCTGTTGGTTTTGGGTTGGACTTGCTTGCGTGCAGGTTTGTCTGAACTGTGCTTCTGTTCAGACCGGTCCGATCTGGCTTCGTGTCGGCCATTGTCTGATGGTCTTTTATTAGATGCCAGACTGCGGTTGCGGCCATCGCTCTTGCCGCGGGGTTGGGATCGCCCCCCCTTGTTGTTGCGCCCGTTTTGAATCGGCTCGGCCTTGATGTTGGGGTCTGGCTGATAGCCATCCAACGCCACCTTGGGTATCTCCCGTTTTAGCAGGCGTTCGATATCCTTCAGTAGTTTGTGTTCATCCACACACACCAGGGAGACCGCCTCGCCCTCGTTGCCAGCGCGACCGGTGCGGCCAATGCGGTGCACGTAGTCCTCAGGCACATTGGGTAGTTCAAAGTTCACCACGTGGGGCAGTTGGTCGATGTCCAGGCCGCGGGCTGCGATATCGGTAGCTACCAGCACCCGCATCTCGCCGCTCTTGAATCCGGCCAGGGCCCGGGTGCGGGCGCCCTGACTCTTGTTGCCGTGGATGGCGGCGGCGCTCAGTCCGTCCCGGTTCAACTGTTGCGCCAGACGGTTAGCGCCATGCTTGGTACGGGTAAATACCAACACCTGTTGCCAGTTCTGTGAACCGATCATGTGGCTCAGCAGTTCCCGTTTGCGTGTCTTGTCCACCGGATGCACTACCTGGCTGATACGCTCTGCGGTGGTGTTACGGTTTGCCACTTCGATCAGCTCAGGTTGGTTTAGGAGACGGTCGGCAAGTTGTTTGATCTCATTGGAGAAGGTAGCGGAGAATAGCAGGTTCTGACGTTCTCCGTTCTTGGGCAACAGCGCCAGCACCTTGCGGATGTCATGGATAAAGCCCATGTCCAGCATGCGGTCGGCTTCATCCAGCACCAGGATTTCGATCTTAGATAGATCTAGTGTCTTTTGGCTGACGTGGTCCAGTAGCCGGCCAGGGGTTGCCACCACGATATCTACACCATGGCGCAGCTTTTCGATCTGGGGGTTGATCTTAACCCCGCCAAAGATCACGGTTGATCTTAGGGCAAGGTGACGACCGTAGGTCTCTACGCTGGCGCCTACCTGGGCTGCCAACTCACGGGTTGGGGTGAGCACTAGGGCGCGTATCGGGCGTTTGCCGTGGCTAATCTGGTTGTGGCTCAACCGCTGCAATAGCGGCAGGGTAAAACCGGCGGTCTTGCCGGTTCCAGTCTGGGCACCGCCCATAACATCCTTACCTTGCAGGATGATGGGGATGGCCTGACTCTGAATTGGGGTTGGTTCGGTATAGCCCTGCTCGCTGACAGCACGCAGGAGATCGGCCGATAGGCCGAGGGAATCAAATGACATTTGGGTTGTTACTCCAGTCTTGCCCTCCCTGCGACAGCATTAACTGGCGGGATCCGGTCCGGGCTGGATAATAGAATTGTTACTAAGCGGGAGGCCCTGAATTAGGCGGGACAAACGGCTAAGAATTTTTCCGACGGCCTCTGGCCGCTATGGGTGCTAACCGGTCAGGCACCCGAAAACGTGGCAGTTTAACAGAAAAGTTGCTACATATCTGCTTTTTCTTAGTTTTTAAGGGGTTGCGCTGCCAGGCGTGCCAGCAGTTTTGCCACGCGTTGCTGGATATCGTCACGGCTGGTGCGAAATACCGCCATGATTTCATCCTGGGTTCCGGTGGCCTTGGCTGGGTCGCTCAGTGGCCAGTGCTCTTTGGGGGTATCCTGGGGTAAAATCGGGCAATTCTCATCGGCGTGTCCGCACACGGTGACAACCAGATCAGCCCACTCCAGGGTCGCCTGATCCAGCCTGTTTGATTCTTGCCCGGAGATATCCACCTCCACGTCCTGCATGACTGCAATGGCAAGGGGGTTTTTTCCATGGGACTCGATCCCGGCAGATCTCACCTGGAACCGTTCGCCCCCAAGTTTCCTGGCCCAGCCCTCGGCGATCTGGGAGCGGCATGAGTTACCGGTACATAGAAACAACAGATGCATGGGATGTGTTTTCATTCGGGATCTATTATGCATAGGGGGTAGTGAATGGTCCATCGGCCATAGTGCAGCAGCAATTTACCTAATCATCTACTACCCGCTAAGTAGGCGACATGAAGAAGGTCCATGGAAGGGACCAAAATATCCACCCCTCATTAATTAGCCTGTAGGAGGCGCGTCCCGCGCCGATGGGATATGGCAGGCCGGGTGCCAAGCCCATCGTGGCGAGTCGCCACTCCCACAGGTGAGCAACCTCACTCTTCTGCAAACAAGTGCCACTTGATTTCCCTTCCCTGCATTGCGTGCCGGAACGGTAAAGACTTTTAGTATCTCACCGCCAGAGGCGGTGGCTTGCCTAGATTAAATTAACCTGTGGGAGGCGCGTCTCGCGCCGATGGAATATGGCAGGCTGATTGCCAAGTCCATCGTGGCGAGTCGCCACTCCCGCAGGTGGACAAACCCACTCTTCTGCAAACAAGTACCACTTGTTCCCTTCCCGGCACTACACGCAGCAACGGCAAAGCCGTTTAGTATCTCACCGCCAGAGGCGGTGGTTTACCTGGA
>CAZVME010000028.1:0-37856 GCA_964628835.1 uncultured Gammaproteobacteria bacterium
CACCGGAAATAGTCAGTTCCAATATTATTCTGACCAACGGAGGCCTGACTGCGGTTGTTGTTGACCCCTCCGGCTTCGCTACATCCGGTATGTTTCTGGATGGTCTTACCAAGTCAATCTTCAATGCAATAGACAACGGCACCACACCCGCTAACGGATCCTCAGGACCACAAAATACATTCAGTTTTGGCCCGATGCGTGGGATTTCAGGCCTTGGTGAGCGATGGAAGTTGAATTCAGGAACCAGTAGCAACGGTGTTCCAAATCACGGAGCAATGGGGCTAATAAATGGCCAAAATTCAGGCCCGCAGTATTGGATCACTGGCTTCGGTGGAAACCAGGAACTGGATGCCGGCAGCAACCATGCCGATCTGGATCATGACTTTTCAGGCCTGATGCTAGGGGTTGAGAGTGGATTTGGTGATGGTAGTTTGGGTCTGTTTGCAGGCTATGGGAAAAGCGATGTGGATATAGCCACTAACGTCGGGAGCACAGATACAGAAACTTTTTTTGCCGGAGCCTACATGAAGAGAGACTATGGTTCCTATCGCGTCAACCTGGTATTGATTGGTGGGTCAGCTGACCAGAAGCTCGAACGCAATATGGGCGCTGCTACAGCAAAGGGAGATACCGACGGCTGGTTCATCTCTCCTTCTGTCACGCTTGCTGCACCGGTAAATTGGACTCCTGTACCACTCATCGCCAGTGTACGGGCAAGCTATACCAGCCTGTTCCTGGACGATTATACCGAGACCGGGGTTGCCAATCCTATGGACGTATCGGACCGCGATCTACATATGTTCAACGCCAGAGCACAGATAGCTTCTCCACATGATTTTGTCCATGAAGACGGTTCGCGCTCCCATCTCGAAATTCGAGCCGGTTTGGATGCTCAATCCGACCAGGACTCTGATGATGTGGCTGCGGTCATCGGGGGTGGATCGATCAACTTCTCGGCCAGCCTGGACGATGAGGTCTCGGGTTTCCTTGGTGCTTCTCTGAGCCATGCCAGTGCGGATAAACGCTTTACCTTCAGTCTGTTTGGTGAAGTGCAATTTACCAATGATGGCAACCACGATGTTGCCGGTGGGGCCAAAATGGCCATGAAGTTCTAGGATAATGGCTCCCAAGTAGTCAGAGTCAAATCTGACTCCGACCCTAAGCAGCCACAGGTTCGGGTTATACTCTACGAACCACTACCCCAACCACAACACTGTTACCCGATGAATCCCGAACAAAAACAACCCAAACAGCCCGCAGACAGTGCTTCCCAGAATGACACCGGGCAGGCAGATGCTGAAGCCGTGGAATACTCTGTCTCAGCCGGACTGCTGGCAAGACTGGCCAATCTCAACATCTCCATCGCCTTCAGTTCCTATCAGTCCGGCCTGCTCTATCTGATTGGCCGCAACCGAGAGGGCGGTATCAATGTACATCAGGCCGCCATGCCCAAGCCTATGGGACTCTGTTTGGAGGGCGACGGCAGCCTGACCATGACCGCCGGATTCCAGGTCATGCGGTTTAAAAACGTGTTAGAGGCTGATCAGCAGATCAATAACCAGTTCGATGCCTGCTATGTACCACGCACGGTGCACGTTACTGGTCATCTGGACGCCCACGACGTGGGAGTTGACAAGCAGGGGCGGCCGATCTTCGTCAACACCCGCTACAACTGCCTGGCCACGGTCTCCAACCGCCACAGCTTTGAGGTGTTATGGAAACCACCATTTATCTCGGCCCTGGTGGATGAAGATCGCTGTCACTTAAACGGACTGGCCATGCAGGATGGCAAACCCCGTTATGTCACAGCGGTAAGTCGCTCCGACACCATCGATGGCTGGCGTGACCGGCGCGGGGATGGTGGCATTGTCATTGATGTAGAGAGCAATGAAATTATCTGCACCGGTCTCTCCATGCCCCATTCACCGAGGATTAACAATGGTGAGTTGTGGCTGCTAAATTCCGGTACCGGCGAACTGGGCGTAGTTAACATCGGTTCAGACGGAAAAGGGGAATTTGAGCCTAGGGTGTTCTGCCCCGGCTTTCTGCGCGGCCTGGCCTTTCATGGCAACCTGGCCTTTGTGGGGCTCTCAAGGCCGCGCTATAAACGTTTTGAAGGGTTGGAGTTGGATCAAAGACTCAGGGATGCCGATTCTGAGCCTTGGTGTGGTATCCAGATCATCGACCTGACATCTGGTAGCTGTGTTGACTGGGTGCGGATAGATGGCAAGATTGGTGAACTGTATGACCTGGAGGTGATTCCAGGGGTTTCAACTCCCATGGCGGTGGCGCCAGATACCCAGGAAGCGGCCAGTCTTATTACCTTTGCAGCTAAGCGGCAGTCAAAAAAAGGGTAAATTTGCAACGTGGTTATCTATAACTGAAAGTCACGGTGTTTTGCTGTAATCGCAACGTAATCCACACCTAAATACCTTGCAGCAAAACATGTTATCTGGAAAGTATATTTTATCGCTTCATTAATATAATATATCGCAGTTTCATTAGAACGGGTGAATGGATAGGGCCATTACTATATTTGGTATTGCCCCGGACATGGTTTTTTTAGAGAATGCCTTGACTGAGTGCCGTATTCGCCCGTAACTGGCTTTTTTTAAAACACTTGTAGAACAAAATATCCGATGCAAGAATATGCCCTGATCCTGATCAGCACCGTTCTGGTCAACAACTTCGTCCTGGTAAAATTCCTTGGGCTCTGCCCGTTCATGGGAGTTTCCGGCAAAGTTGACACCGCTATTGGTATGAGTCTGGCCACCACCTTTGTGCTGACCCTCTCATCCGTCATTAGCTATCTCACCAACGAGTACATGCTGGCGCCCCTGGGGCTGGAGTATCTCCGCACCATTGCGTTCATCCTGATCATTGCGGTGGTGGTGCAGTTCACTGAGATGGTGATGCACAAGACCAGCCCGGTACTCTATCAGCTACTGGGAATCTTCCTGCCGCTGATCACTACCAACTGCGCTGTACTTGGTGTCGCCCTGCTCAATATCCAGGAGAAGCACAACTTCATCGAGTCGGCACTGTATGGTTTTGGCGCCGCCCTCGGCTTCTCCCTGGTCCTGGTACTGTTTGCCGCCATGCGTGAACGCATCAACGTATCAGATGTACCCAGGCCGTTCAAAGGCAGCTCTATCGGTCTGATTACCGCAGGTCTGATGTCCATGGCTTTCATGGGCTTCGCTGGCCTGGTTGCTACATAAGGTGTTGTTGAGATGCTGATAGCGATTATTGCAATATCATGTCTCGCCCTGGGCTTTGGCCTGCTGTTGGGCTTTTCCTCCATCCGTTTTCATGTGGAAGAAGATCCAATGGCGGAGAAGATCAATGAGCTTCTTCCTCAGAGCCAGTGCGGACAGTGTGGATACCCCGGTTGCCACCCCTATGCCGAGGCCGTAGCCGATGGCTCCGCCCAGATCAACGGCTGCCCTCCAGGCGGCGAAGCTACCATGCTCTCAATGGCTGAATTACTCGGGATCGATCCTGTGGCCATGGGTGCCGAAGGTGAAGAGAGTGACATGCCTATTGTGGCCTATATTCGCGAGGATGAGTGCATTGGCTGCACCATGTGCATCAAGGCCTGCCCGGTGGATGCCATCATAGGTTCCACTAAACTGATGCACACCGTGATCACCGATGAGTGCACCGGCTGTGAGGCCTGCGTCGAACCCTGCCCGGTGGATTGCATCGATATGAACCCCATTGCCATAGATATAAGAAACTGGACCTGGCCGGTCCCGGACAAGGACGTGCCTGGAGAAGTTGCAATGCCAGAACCACGTCAGGCTGCGGGATAGGGGCGGAACAACAATGTCAAAGTTTTACACAGAAGATAATAATCAAATTCGTAAACTCTGGGAGATTTCCGGAGGAATCCACGTACCCGATAGCAAGGCCCAGTCACTCACCCGTCCGGTGGGCAAGGCTGCAATGCCCAAGCGCCTGGTGATACCGCTGCAACAGCATATCGGCGCCCCCAACGAACCACTGGTCTCAGTGGGCGATCGTGTATTGAAAGGCCAGATGATCGGCGTGTCCAAGGGTTTTATCAGCGCCCCGGTACATGCCTCCACCTCCGGTACTGTAGTGGATATCGGCGATCACCCGGTACCTCATCCATCGGCGCTCCCCGGCCCCTGCATCGTTATAGAGACCGACGGACAGGATGAGTGGACCGACCTGCCAGCCGCCATGGTGCACTATGCCACCTGGGACAAGAACGATATCCGCAACCGTATCCGTGAGTCAGGCATCGTGGGCATGGGTGGAGCTGCATTCCCCACCAGCGTAAAGCTGAACCCGCCTGAGGGACAGCGGGACATCCAGCAGTTGATCCTGAACGGTGCCGAGTGCGAACCTTTTATCACTTCCGATGATGTGTTGATGCAGGAACATGCAGAACGCATCATCAATGGCGCTGCCATAATGAACTACCTGCTGGACGCCAAAGAGTGCCTGATCGCCATTGAGGACAACAAGCCCAAGGCGATCGAGGTAATGAAAAAGGCGGTGGCAGAAACGGAGAAACTCTCCAACGCCCACGTGGTGGTAATTCCCACCCGCTACCCCAGCGGCGGTGAGAAACAGCTCATCTACATCCTCACTGGCAAAGAGGTACGCCAGGGTGGCATCCCATCCCAAATCGGCGTGGTGGTGCAGAATGTAAGCACCGCTGCCGCAGTTGCAGATGCAGTGCTGGAGGGCAAGCCCCTCATCTCGCGCTTAGTCACCCTGACCGGTGATGGCGTTAAAGAGCCACAGAACCTGGAGGTACTGCTCGGCACCCCGGTTGAGGAACTGATCCCGCAAGTGGGTGGCTACACCAACAAGGCCACTAAGCTGATCCTTGGTGGACCCATGATGGGCTTTAGCATGCGCTCTGATGAAATACCGGTAGGCAAGGCCAACAACTGCATTCTAGTCCCAAGCACGGAAGAGGTTCCGGACACCGGAAATATCAGTGCCTGTATCCGCTGCCTGCGCTGCGTGGATGCCTGCCCCATGAGCCTGGTACCGCAGAACATGTACTGGCATATCCGAGCAGATGCCCTGGATAAGGCCAAACATAACAACCTATTCGACTGTATTGAGTGCGGCTGTTGTTCTCATGTCTGCCCCTCACGTATTCCTCTGGTGCAGTTCTTCCGCAGCGCCAAGGCTGCCAACCTACAACTGGATCGGGACCAGGCCAAGAAAGAGCGTGCCCGTGAAAGGGCCGAGGCCAGGAACAAACGTCTGGAGAGACTGGCGGCCGAGAAGAAGGCCAAGATGGAAGCCAAGAAGGCCGCCATGAAACAGAAGAAAGAGGCGGAGGCCGCACTGAAAAAAGAGCAGGAAGAGAAGGCCGCAGCCCAGCCAACAACCGACACCAGTGATGAGTCAAACGGCTCTGAAGGTCAGGACGGATAGAGATGCAATTTCCTACAATAACATCACCACATACAAGCCGCCCCAACAGTGTCCAGAGGGCCATGTTGTGGGTGATCCTCGCCCTGATCCCAGGCAGTCTGGGCATGATCTGGTTTTTCGGCTGGGGCATACTGATAAATATGGTGCTGGCCATCGCCACCGCAATTGCTTGCGAAGCGCTGGTCATGAAACTGCGCGGACGCGAAATCAAGCCGGTGATCATGGATCTGAGTGCCATTCTCACCGCAATGCTTTTCGCCGTTGCCGTCCCACCCCTACTGCCCTGGTGGCTAACCATACTAGGTGTAGCCTTCGCCATCCTGCTGGTTAAACAGATGTACGGCGGCCTCGGCTATAACGTATTCAATCCAGCCATGGCGGCATACGTACTGCTGCTGATCTCCTACCCGGTACAGATGACATCCTGGCTGCCGCCAGTGATGCTGAATGAAAACCCCATGGGCTTCATGCAGACCCTCAGTGTTATCTTCAGCGGCGCCCTCCCCACTGGCCTGACCTGGGATGCGGTAACCATGGCCACACCACTGGATACCATGCGCACCGGGCTCAGTCTGAACCAGACCGTAACGGAAATAAGCAGCAACCCTATCCTGGGTAAGTTTGGCGGCAAGGGTTGGGAAGTGGTCGCTGGCCTCTATCTGCTGGGCGGCCTCTTCATGCTGTATAAAAAGGCCATCAGCTGGCATATCCCGGTTTCCACACTTGGTGGTCTGGCGGTTATGGCCCTGCTGTTTAACGTACTGGATGGCGATGCCTATCCGTTCAGCAGCTTCCATGTTTTTAGCGGAGCTGCAATGCTCGGCGCATTCTTTATTGCAACCGATCCGGTTTCCGCACCTGGCACCAGAAAGGGGCAACTCTACTACGGCGCAGGTATTGGTATTTTTGTGTATATCATTCGAACCTGGGGTGGCTATCCAGATGCCATCGCCTTCTCAGTATTGTTAATGAATATGGCAGCACCAACTATTGAATTCTTTACCCGTCCACGCACCTTCGGTCATCGGGGGTCTGGTAATGATTAAGCACCCTATTACTATCGCAGGACTGCTCCTGGCCATGTTTGCCGTGATCGGCGTTGGGCTGGTCGCTTTTACTTATCAGGCAACCAAAGACCAGATCGCCGAGAATGAGCGTCAGGCCCTGTTAAACAGTCTCAATGCACTGGTACCGGCAGAGAGCATCGACAACGATATAGTTACCGATCTCACCACGGTCTCCGACCAGGGAAAACTGGGAACGGCCGAGACCACGGTCTACCTGGGGCGCAAGGCAAATAAGCCAGTTGCAGCTGTGTTCACCTCCATCGCACCTGATGGCTACAGTGGCCAAATCAAACTCCTGGTGGCCATCCTGGCAAATGGCAAGCTGGGCGGTGTGCGTGTTGTAGCCCACAAGGAGACACCGGGACTGGGTGACAAGATTGAAGTTGAAAAATCAGACTGGATTCACAGTTTCAAAGACAAATCCCTGGGTAACCCTGATCTAGCCAAGTGGAAAGTAAAGCGTGACGGCGGAATCTTTGACCAGTTTTCCGGCGCCACCATCACCCCAAGGTCGATCGTAAAGGCGGTAAAAAACACCCTGCTCTACTACAAGAACAACGGCAAAAAACTGTTTGTAGTCAAGCCCAAGACAGAACAGTTTTTTGCCGTTGTTCTTGTAGTAGAGCAGGGTGTTTTACACAGAAGATAATAATCAAATTCGTAAACTCTGGGAGATTTCCGGAGGAATCCACGTACCCGATAGCAAGGCCCAGTCACTCACCCGTCCGGTGGGCAAGGCTGCAATGCCCAAGCGCCTGGTGATACCGCTGCAACAGCATATCGGCGCCCCCAACGAACCACTGGTCTCAGTGGGCGATCGTGTATTGAAAGGCCAGATGATCGGCGTGTCCAAGGGTTTTATCAGCGCCCCGGTACATGCCTCCACCTCCGGTACTGTAGTGGATATCGGCGATCACCCGGTACCTCATCCATCGGCGCTCCCCGGCCCCTGCATCGTTATAGAGACCGACGGACAGGATGAGTGGACCGACCTGCCAGCCGCCATGGTGCACTATGCCACCTGGGACAAGAACGATATCCGCAACCGTATCCGTGAGTCAGGCATCGTGGGCATGGGTGGAGCTGCATTCCCCACCAGCGTAAAGCTGAACCCGCCTGAGGGACAGCGGGACATCCAGCAGTTGATCCTGAACGGTGCCGAGTGCGAACCTTTTATCACTTCCGATGATGTGTTGATGCAGGAACATGCAGAACGCATCATCAATGGCGCTGCCATAATGAACTACCTGCTGGACGCCAAAGAGTGCCTGATCGCCATTGAGGACAACAAGCCCAAGGCGATCGAGGTAATGAAAAAGGCGGTGGCAGAAACGGAGAAACTCTCCAACGCCCACGTGGTGGTAATTCCCACCCGCTACCCCAGCGGCGGTGAGAAACAGCTCATCTACATCCTCACTGGCAAAGAGGTACGCCAGGGTGGCATCCCATCCCAAATCGGCGTGGTGGTGCAGAATGTAAGCACCGCTGCCGCAGTTGCAGATGCAGTGCTGGAGGGCAAGCCCCTCATCTCGCGCTTAGTCACCCTGACCGGTGATGGCGTTAAAGAGCCACAGAACCTGGAGGTACTGCTCGGCACCCCGGTTGAGGAACTGATCCCGCAAGTGGGTGGCTACACCAACAAGGCCACTAAGCTGATCCTTGGTGGACCCATGATGGGCTTTAGCATGCGCTCTGATGAAATACCGGTAGGCAAGGCCAACAACTGCATTCTAGTCCCAAGCACGGAAGAGGTTCCGGACACCGGAAATATCAGTGCCTGTATCCGCTGCCTGCGCTGCGTGGATGCCTGCCCCATGAGCCTGGTACCGCAGAACATGTACTGGCATATCCGAGCAGATGCCCTGGATAAGGCCAAACATAACAACCTATTCGACTGTATTGAGTGCGGCTGTTGTTCTCATGTCTGCCCCTCACGTATTCCTCTGGTGCAGTTCTTCCGCAGCGCCAAGGCTGCCAACCTACAACTGGATCGGGACCAGGCCAAGAAAGAGCGTGCCCGTGAAAGGGCCGAGGCCAGGAACAAACGTCTGGAGAGACTGGCGGCCGAGAAGAAGGCCAAGATGGAAGCCAAGAAGGCCGCCATGAAACAGAAGAAAGAGGCGGAGGCCGCACTGAAAAAAGAGCAGGAAGAGAAGGCCGCAGCCCAGCCAACAACCGACACCAGTGATGAGTCAAACGGCTCTGAAGGTCAGGACGGATAGAGATGCAATTTCCTACAATAACATCACCACATACAAGCCGCCCCAACAGTGTCCAGAGGGCCATGTTGTGGGTGATCCTCGCCCTGATCCCAGGCAGTCTGGGCATGATCTGGTTTTTCGGCTGGGGCATACTGATAAATATGGTGCTGGCCATCGCCACCGCAATTGCTTGCGAAGCGCTGGTCATGAAACTGCGCGGACGCGAAATCAAGCCGGTGATCATGGATCTGAGTGCCATTCTCACCGCAATGCTTTTCGCCGTTGCCGTCCCACCCCTACTGCCCTGGTGGCTAACCATACTAGGTGTAGCCTTCGCCATCCTGCTGGTTAAACAGATGTACGGCGGCCTCGGCTATAACGTATTCAATCCAGCCATGGCGGCATACGTACTGCTGCTGATCTCCTACCCGGTACAGATGACATCCTGGCTGCCGCCAGTGATGCTGAATGAAAACCCCATGGGCTTCATGCAGACCCTCAGTGTTATCTTCAGCGGCGCCCTCCCCACTGGCCTGACCTGGGATGCGGTAACCATGGCCACACCACTGGATACCATGCGCACCGGGCTCAGTCTGAACCAGACCGTAACGGAAATAAGCAGCAACCCTATCCTGGGTAAGTTTGGCGGCAAGGGTTGGGAAGTGGTCGCTGGCCTCTATCTGCTGGGCGGCCTCTTCATGCTGTATAAAAAGGCCATCAGCTGGCATATCCCGGTTTCCACACTTGGTGGTCTGGCGGTTATGGCCCTGCTGTTTAACGTACTGGATGGCGATGCCTATCCGTTCAGCAGCTTCCATGTTTTTAGCGGAGCTGCAATGCTCGGCGCATTCTTTATTGCAACCGATCCGGTTTCCGCACCTGGCACCAGAAAGGGGCAACTCTACTACGGCGCAGGTATTGGTATTTTTGTGTATATCATTCGAACCTGGGGTGGCTATCCAGATGCCATCGCCTTCTCAGTATTGTTAATGAATATGGCAGCACCAACTATTGAATTCTTTACCCGTCCACGCACCTTCGGTCATCGGGGGTCTGGTAATGATTAAGCACCCTATTACTATCGCAGGACTGCTCCTGGCCATGTTTGCCGTGATCGGCGTTGGGCTGGTCGCTTTTACTTATCAGGCAACCAAAGACCAGATCGCCGAGAATGAGCGTCAGGCCCTGTTAAACAGTCTCAATGCACTGGTACCGGCAGAGAGCATCGACAACGATATAGTTACCGATCTCACCACGGTCTCCGACCAGGGAAAACTGGGAACGGCCGAGACCACGGTCTACCTGGGGCGCAAGGCAAATAAGCCAGTTGCAGCTGTGTTCACCTCCATCGCACCTGATGGCTACAGTGGCCAAATCAAACTCCTGGTGGCCATCCTGGCAAATGGCAAGCTGGGCGGTGTGCGTGTTGTAGCCCACAAGGAGACACCGGGACTGGGTGACAAGATTGAAGTTGAAAAATCAGACTGGATTCACAGTTTCAAAGACAAATCCCTGGGTAACCCTGATCTAGCCAAGTGGAAAGTAAAGCGTGACGGCGGAATCTTTGACCAGTTTTCCGGCGCCACCATCACCCCAAGGTCGATCGTAAAGGCGGTAAAAAACACCCTGCTCTACTACAAGAACAACGGCAAAAAACTGTTTGTAGTCAAGCCCAAGACAGAACAGGCCAGTACCCAGACGGCCAAGGCTGAGCCAAAAACCGAAAGCACCAAATAACCAGGTATACGAACATGTCAGACATCACCTACGGTAAACTGATTCGCGACGGACTATGGAGCAACAACCAGGCCCTGGTGGCCCTCCTTGGGCTATGCCCACTGCTTGCCGTTACCAACACCGCAATCAACGGACTGGGCTTGGGTATCGCCACCACCGTGGTTTTTGTACTATCCAACATCACCATCTCGCTGATCCGTAATATTGTGCGCAACGAGATACGTCTGCCAGTATTTGTGCTGGTAATCGCCTCATTTGTTACCGCTGTAGAACTGAGCATGAATGCCTGGTTCTTTGAACTCTATAAGATCCTTGGCATCTTCATCCCGCTGATCGTCACCAACTGCGCCATCATTGGCCGCGCTGAGGCCTTTGCCTCCAAGAACAATGTGGTGAAATCCACAGTGGATGGTCTGGCTATGGGCATTGGCTTTACCCTGGTACTGGTAGCTCTGGGTGCAGCGCGTGAATTTGTCGGCATGGGTACCCTGTTTGTACAGGCACACCTGATGTTTGGCGAGGCTGCAAGAGGCCTCACCTTTAGCATGGGCGAAGATTTTAAGGGTGCACTACTGGCTATCCTTCCTCCTGGGGCATTTATCGGCCTGGGACTGATGCTGGCACTGAAGAATAATGTGGATCACCGGGCAGATGAACGCGCCAAGGTGACAGCACTAAAAGAAGAGCCTGAGGCCGCCACCTAAACGGCATTAATACATATGATCGCGGCCTGTAACTTTCGGTCAGCCTAGGCTATATCAGACCGGGTTGCTCACTCTCCTCAAGCCCAGGCTTGCTGGAGAGGTGGCTGTAGCCCTCCTCCTTCGCAACAGCCAATACCGCCTGGATCTTATCCACTAGGCATTCCAGGATCACCGGCTTCCGTATCATGGTAGTCGAGCTGTATTTATCCAGATCCAGACAGTTGCTGCGCTGAGCCAGTACCACCAGTGGCAAATCCTGCCCCAGAGCACTCAGGCATATATCGGCAATACGGGTAACATCTTTCCCCCCGGGAGGATCAGAAATCATGATCAAATCTGTAGCGTGTTGCGCCCTTGACTCCGATACCGCAGCACCCAGCGCCGCGATCCTATCTGCCGACTCCACAATCATCCCGGCATCTTCAAAGGATTTGGTGATAACCTCCCTGCTGGTGCTATTGGTTTCAAACACAAACACCATCTTCCCACGTATGGAGGAGTAGTCATCAAGCTGCCTAACCTCAAATTCATTGACTACCGCCGGCAACTTAAGCTGAAATCGTGAACACCCGTCACTCAGCTCGGTCCAAAATTCACCACCCATCATCAGTGTCAGTTTCCTGGCCAGGCTAACCCCAAGGCCCGAGCTAAGATCACTGGAGTCCAAGCCATTAGCACCAGCTTCACTCTCGCTGTCCAGCAGAGTCTGGCGCGGGCCATCCACTGCAAATAACAGGCTGTCTGAATCGGCAGGATCAATTCTCACCGCAACCCTGAGTTCACCATCCTGTGCGTTATCGAGAGAGTGCTTTATTACATTAACCAGGATCTGCCGTAACCTCTGTTCATCTCCCATAATCACCTTTGGTACTTCAGCAGCAACAGAACAGATCAGTTCGCTATTCTTGATTAATGCATACTGGCTGGTAGCAGAACATATCTCCAGCAGAAGATCCCGCAGATTGAATGGCACCGCCTGAACCTGCAACTGCTGCGCCTCCATCTTGGAGAAATCCAACACATCACCTATTGCCGCATCCAACAGTGATGCGGAAGAGATGATCTCCTCCACCCTATCCACCTGCCTCATGCTCAACTCTGAGCCGGCCAATCTATTTGAAGTGGCAATGATGTCTCCCAGTGGTGCTCGCATGTCGTTGGTAATATTCGACAGAAATCGGCCCATGAGTCGATTCGACTCCTCCGCCTGAAGCCGGGCAAGCTTCAACCTACTCATCAATGAATGCTGGTAGATTGGCAGCAGAGCAAGAACAGACAAGACAAATAATGCTTCAAACAGATAGCTACCCCACTGCCCAAGAAAGGTAAGCACCACAGAATAAGCCGCAATGCTAAGGGTTGATGCCGCCGTCAAATGGCGGCGACCATAGCGGGTCCCGTAGGAGACAAAGATCCAGATATAGAGAAGAAAGAAAGGGCTGGTTGCATCTCCAGTCAGATAGATACTGAAGGTGGTGGCAGATATATCCACCACCAGAGAGAAATAGCGTCGGCCCTCCCACACCGGCCGCACAAACACACTAATCAGAATACCGGAGAAGAACAGCAGATAGAGGGCAAACAGCGCTCCAAAAAGTTTAGTGTCGATCGAATAGCGTTCAGACCATACGACAGCCGATATGTAAACTATTGCAAATACCCAGACCCCAAGCCGAACCATGGCAGACTGAAACTCCGGATTTGAGTATATCTCCCTTCTCTTAAATGCATGCATTTCGAACTACTCCCTGCTCGACAATTCCGTGCTTCTGGCAACTATATACCAATTACACTCAGGATTTCAGCACATATTCCCCCCGTACCACAGATAATAACTGCACCCCGCCCTTTCCTGGCAAAGCCAATAACCGGATAATATACAGTGCACAACATGCGGCAAAATTGAGAGCACTGAAACCACATCATGAATAAAACAAAACGTCTGGAGATCTTTAAGCGCCTGGCCATAGAGATGCCCAACCCAACATCCGAGCTCAACTTCAGTTCGCCCTTTGAGCTGCTGGTAGCCGTAATACTCTCAGCCCAGGCCACCGATCGCTCGGTGAACAAGGTAACCACGAGGCTATTTCCCCTGGCCGCCACCCCGGGGGCCATATTGGCCCTGGGAGAAGATGGGCTACGGGATATGATCAAGACCATCGGCCTATTCAACAACAAGGCCTCCCACATCATCTCCACCTGCAAAATCCTGACGGAGCAGTTTGATGGCAAGGTACCAGAAGAGAGAAAGGCCCTGGAAGCACTGCCGGGAGTGGGACGCAAAACAGCAAACGTGATCCTCAACACCGCCTTTGGCCAGCCCACCATCGCCGTAGACACCCATGTATTCCGGGTCTCCAACCGTACCAAGATCGCCCCCGGAAAGACCGTACTGGAGGTGGAAAAAAGACTCCTGCGCCTGGTACCAAAGGAACATATGCTGGACGCCCACCATTTGTTAATCCTGCATGGACGCTATACTTGTATTGCCAGAAAACCACGTTGCGGTTCATGTATCATTGAGGACCTTTGTGAATACACGGCAAAGACTGACCCGGAGAGCTGAATGTTCGGTAACGACCGAAGACAAATGCGACGCTTTTTCACCGAAGCATGGAGCAAACAAAAAAGCGGACTGCCCATGGAGCCAATGGAAAAGATCGTTGCTGACACTATCCAACAGCACCCAGAATACCACTCTATACTGGAACAGCAGGATCTTGCCCTGGAGAAGGACTATCTACCAGACGCTGGGGAGACCAATCCCTTCCTGCATATGTCCATGCACATCAGCCTACAGGAGCAGATCTCTACCGATCGCCCTCCTGGCATCACTACCGCATACCACAAACTGATCATAGGCAGTGGTGACGCGCATGCCGCAGATCATATGATGATGGAGTGCCTGGGGCGCATGCTGTGGGAGGCGCAGAGAAACAACCGTCTGCCAGATGAACAGGCATATCTGGAGTGTATAAAAGGCCTCGATAACAAGAGACCGTAAATAGAATAAGATCCTGAATAACACAAGGGGAGCATCAAACCCAATAGCGCAACCGATTACAGGAGCTTGATTATGAACAAGACATGGGTAGTTGTTGCCGACACCAGCCGCGCACGCATCTTCAGCGCAGAGACACCCACCAGCAAGTTACAGGAAACCGAAACCATGACCCACCCCGCAGCCCGCCTGCACCCTGGCGACCTGGTCAGTGACCGGCCAGGCCGGGACCGCAATGCAGTCAATGGCTCCCACAACCTGGGACAGGAGACCACAACCAAGGATGAGGAGGCGATACGCTTTGCAACCGAGGTGTGTGGCAGATTGGAGCAAGGCCGAATCAAGTGTCAGTTCGACAAGCTGTATATTGTTGCCGCCCCATCATTTCTGGGTCATATAAGAAAACATCAAACCCCGGCCCTGAAAAAAGTAATTGCGGGAGAGATCTCAAAAAATATTGCACTCAAGGAGGCTGAAGAGATCCAAAAATGCCTGCCTGATTACCTATAGCTATCTCGAACAGAGTACCCATAAAACCATAGATAAAAATCAAACCATTATCCATGCCCGAGGAGTGCATGGATAATGGTCTATAGTTAGAACCGTGTCAGAAAAACGAATAAAAACTATACGCAGGATCATATCCCCGGTAACAACCCTGGCGCTACCGGTCGCCGTTGTTACAGTTTTCACCTCTGTTCTCACTCTGGTTGCACCTCTGATCCTTACACTACTACTGACAGGGGCAAACCCGGCCCATGCAGACGCTCAAAGTAAGGCCGCCGACAATTGGATTGAAGACATTGCAGGCAAACAGTCTAAAGACATCCTGCGCGAGATTGAGAAGAAGGTTAAGCTGGACCCGGATCTGAAAAAAAACCTAAAAGACTCAGTCAAGGGCCTGCTAAAAGACAAGCTGAAAAAAGCCCTACTACCCAAGGCTCATTCGCTGGCAATGCAGGAGATCATCGATAGTATCGAGAAGGCTCTAAACAGCGGAACCAGGCGCAGAGCATGCGATACTGCCGCAGTCAATAAAGCATATTGGGCTGCAAATCAGGTTCGCCGCGCACTCACTGGTGCCGCAGAAACAGCAATTGAACTGTTGGAAGCGGTTGGTGGCGCCGGATCGATCGCCAAGGATCTAGCAGAGAACGCTGCTAAAACCATTGGCAAGAAGGTACTGGACAAGATCCGCAAGGCGCTTGAAGACGCCCTGGACAACTACATAAAAAATTACAAGGTAGAAACCTTTTCGCGAGATTTCAGTTCCGGAGGCTGTTCCATGACCATGCGGGTCATCTGGAACAAGGCCAGGGGTCGTTTTAATTATCTGATTCTAGGCAATTGCAATTGCAATAAAGCATCCGCCAGGGGTAAACACAAAGTCCTACTGGAGCGCTGGAGTGTTACCGGAAGCGGTCGCGCCAGATGGGTAGGCGAAACCAGAGAAAAGGCCATTAACAAGAAACTGGTACCTGAATCAACCATCCGGGGAACAGCGCTGGTCACCCGCATTCGAGTCAAATCAGTCTGCTGTGGCAGTGATGGCAGCGTATGTGCGGTTTCGGCCGGCAAAGACCCATGGATATTTACTCCTCCTGGCACCAGCAAACGACCCACAACCGGAACCAAAGGCGGCAAGTCCAAACGCCCCACAACCGGTTCCGGTGGCAAGAAAGGTGGCACCAAGGTTGGGGGAACATCGCAACCGGTTAAACCAAAGGTGCCCACCAACCCGGTCTCTGGAGAGCCCCTGAGTGATGGCAAAGGCAAGATAGAAGTTCCTGAAATACCCGCCGGCCCGTTATGTCCTTCCGACAAGGAGAAGATAATTGGCAAGGCTACTGATGCATTTTTCCGCGCTGGCAACCTGGTTACGAAACTTGAGCGCGACTACACTATCGCCGCACAGGGAGGGAAGAAAACAGCCAAGGCCATGAGTGCAAAGAAGGCGCTGGATGCAGCAAAAGAGCTTAAGGACAGGGCGGGCAAGGCCCTGGAGAATTCCTATAAAATCCCAGAGAAGAAAAAGTGCCACCCCAGCCACACCAGTCAAAGCATGCTCCTGCCGGGTGGCAGTGATTTCCTGGCCGCAACCCAGCCCACAGCACTGGCCATGGCCATGAGCGGACCAAAATCCTGTAAGGCCGGACGTAACTGCCGCTACAGCCTTATGCTCACCAACGATAGCAACTCGGTAATTAATGGTGCCCTCCCTCTCACCATATCCACTGGCATTGCAGTCAGGTCCGTAAAACCACGCACCAAGGGCTGGTACTGCATGACTGGGCGTGCTGGAATCCAATGCTATACCAGGCAACTGGAACTGGCGCCACAAGATTCCACCGGACTGAAACTGGACATACGTTATGCCAACCGTAGCCGCACCGCCAGTACCGACATCTGCTTCAACCCCTCACCAATCTGGGAAGATAGCGAGTCCGGGCCCAGTACAGATCGTTCCACCATCCAGCTGTTGCAGCACACCCTGACCAAGGCCGGTTATCGACCCGGACCAGCAGACGGACAGATGGGCAAACGCACCAGACGCTCGGCACACACCTACGCCAAACGCAACTTCTGCCAGATACCTGACAACATTGTTTCTGATGACCTGCTGGTCGGCCTGCTGGGTGGATCTGTAATCAGTGTCATGCCCACCCAGGCCTGCACCTCCACACGGGTAGTGGCCAACAGAAAAGCAACCAAGAAACGCAGCGGAACAAACTGGCCTGGAGCATTACTGAAATACGGTATTGATCGGGAATTAAGAAAGCGTCGCGATAAACACAGATATGATGATGAGCACTATAGCGAACCCAAATCCGAACCAAAAGAGGTTGTTCCATACACCGAGCCACTGGAATGCACTCCAGATGGGGAGTGTTACTGACAATCAACCAGCCTACCCATCTATTACTCACACCGGCCTATGGCCATAAGCTGCATGTTTGTACAGAGTGGGCTCCCTCTGATCCAAAACACCCCCAACCGATGAATCAAGCAAAAGCGTAATCCACCGGACAATACAGCAAGCTGCAATCATCTACTATCCGCAAAGCGGGTAGTATGAAGAAGCCCCCTGGAAGGGGCCAAAATATCCCCCCCATCGATTAGCCTGTGAGGGGCGCGTCCTGCGCCGAAGGAATATGGCAGGCTGAAATCATGGCGGGTTGCCACTCCCACAGGTGAACAAACTCACTCGTTCCAAAAAAAAGCCACTTGTTGCCTTCCCTACACTGCGTGCAGGAACGGTAAAGCCTTTCAGTATCTCACCGCCAGGGACGGTGATTTACCTGGATTCAATTAATCAGATCATGCCAATTAGAAATTGAAAAACCACCATTAATCATTAAACTCTTGTAGGTTCCTACCGTTCACTGCTTGCCCCACATCCATTACTTGTAACTGGTAGACTGAGATATGATCAGATCGTTTTTTAAAAGAATGAAGGGCGACACGATTTGCCCACCAAGAAAACCGTTCAGCAAAATCGCATGGTCCTGGCTGGGCGCTTTTGTTGGGATCTATCTTGTTTCCATATTGAGCAGGCTAACGCACACCGACCCACTGGACAGCCTGTTTTTGGTGGGATCATTCGGGGCCTCTGCAGTCCTTATCTATGGAGCGCCGCAGGTGGAATTCGCACAACCACGCAATCTGCTTGGGGGGCATATTCTCTCTGCCGCCATTGGCGTAACCATATACAAATATGTACCCCTGGACGTCGCGCTTCTGGGAGCGCTGGCAGTTTCACTATCTGTCGTGGCAATGCACTTTACTCGTACGCTACACCCGCCCGGTGGCGCCACGGCGCTTATAGCGGTGATTGGCAGTGCCGAGGTGCACAGTAGCGGCTATCAATTTGTAATAACCCCCATAGCCACCGGCGCCCTTATCATGTTGCTGGTTGCCCTGGTGGTGAACAACCTCTCCAAAAACCCCAAACGGCACTATCCGATTTACTGGTTTTAACTAAGGAATTTCTCTCTACGCCTCACCTTCAAAGGTAAACCCGGCATCTTCAACCGCCTTCTGTACCACGGCGTTATCCTCCACACCCTCAACCTTCACCAGACCACCATCCAGAACCACCTCCACCGATGCCGCTGGCGCTACGGCCTTGATGGCCTGCTCCACGGAACCGGCGCAACCGCCACAGCTCATACCCTTAACAATAAACGTCTTTGACATTGAAACTCTCCAACCAAGTAAAATTAAAATCACCCATCCCCACCAGCGTGCAGTTTGGGCCAAACAGTGACATTCAGTTTAACAGGGATCGCGCCGGTCATTAGCCCAAAACCGGCCCCAGGATGACACCACACTAACTTCCAAGCTTGTGCCTACGCAGCAGCAGTGAGTTACTCACCACACTCACCGATGACATGGCCATGGCTGCCCCGGCAATCACCGGGCTGAGTATGCCTGATGCCGCCGCCGGGATGGCGATAACGTTGTAGAACAGGGCCCAGAACAGATTCTGTCGAATCTTGTTGTAGCTGGCATGGGAGATGGACAGAGCATCCACCACTAGGCCAGGATCGCCCCGCATCAGGGTAATGCCAGCGGTGTGCATAGCCACATCAGTACCGGTGCCCATGGCCACACCCACATCTGCCGCCGCCAGAGCCGGCGCATCATTAATGCCGTCACCCACCATTGTCACGGTCAGACCTTGACCACGCAGCCTCTCCACCTCGGCCGCCTTATCGCCCGGCAACACCTCCGCAATCACCCGCTCGATCCCGATGGCGTCAGCCACCGCCTGCGCCGCATGACGATTGTCGCCGCTGAGCATGATGCTGCTTATCCCCTTCTCTGCCAGGGTCTGCACCATCTTGGCAACACCGTCCTTGATCGGATCTGTCACCGAGATAAATCCAAGCACCGATTTTTCCGCACCCGGCTCGGCCAGCCACATCAGGGTATGCCCCTGCTCTTCAATGGAGAGCGCCTGCCCCAGCATGGACTCCAGCGCAATGGATTCACTCTGCATCAGGCGTTGATTACCGATAACCAGACTACGCCCATCGACCATGGCCTTCAGCCCCATCCCAGGCAGACTGAAAAACTCCGCCACCGGCAGCAGATCTATCCCCTGTGCTTCCGCCCGTTGCAATACCGCCCTGGCCAGCGGGTGTTCACTACCCTGCTGGGCCGAGGCGGCCAGTTGCAATAGTCTGGCCACATCACCATCCGCCGCCACCAGCTGCTCAACACTGGGAATGCCCTTGGTCAGGGTGCCGGTCTTATCGAACACCACCGCATTGCTGTGGTGGGCCAACTCCAGGGCCTGGGCGTCCTTGATCAGTATTCCGGCCCTGGCCGCCACCCCGGTGCCAACCATGATGGCCGTGGGTGTGGCCAGCCCCAGAGCACAGGGACAGGCGATGACCAACACGGAGATAGCCGCCAAAAAACCGGTCTGCGCATCACCACCCAGCAACCACCAGACCAGAAATGTAAGCGTTGCAACAGCCACCACCACCGGCACAAAGATCGCAGATATGCGATCCACCAGTTTCTGCACCGGGGCCTTGCTGGCCTGGGCGTTTTCCACCATGCGAATGATGCGCGCCAGGGTGGATTCGGTACCGACGTTGGTGGCCTGGATGCGCAACATGCCGGCACCATTGACCGAGGCCCCGGTGACCTCATCTCCAATCCCCTTGGAGACCGGCATACTCTCGCCGGTGAGCATGGACTCATCCAGCTGACTGCTCCCCTCCAGGATGACACCATCCACCGGCAGCCGCTCCCCCGGACGCACCACAACCACGGCATCACGCTGCACGCTCTCCACCGGCACCTCCACGATCCGCCCATCCAACTCCACCTGCGCGGTCTCCGGGCGCAGATCCATCAGGGCGCGAATGGCCGATGCGGCGCTGCGCTTGGCCCGGGCCTCCATCCACTTGCCAAACAGGATCAGGGTGATAATCATGGCCGAGGCTTCGAAATAGAGATGCCCGCCACCACCTCCGGTGACTGTTACCCAGGTGCTCAGACCCCAGGCGGCACTGGTGCCCATCACCACTAACACATCCATATTACCGGCACCGCCACGCAAAGACTTGTAGGCACCCACATAGAAATGCCTGCCACACCAGAACTGCACCGGCGTGGCCAGGGCGAACTGCAACCATGGGACCAGCATCCAGTCCACACCAAACAGCATCAGGAGCATGGGCAGGGCCAGAGGTATGGTAAGCAGGGCCGAGAGGATCAGCCGATTCTGCTCCCGCTGATTCTGCTTTCTGGCGTTGGCCTCGGCCTGGGCGCGTTGTTCCGCCGAGGTTATCGCTGGGGTGGCGACAAACCCTGTGCGGCCCACAATAGCAATAAGCTCATCCTGGGTGATGGCCCCGGAGTGGATGGTTATGACGGCCTTTTCTGTGGCCAGATTCACCGCCGCCAGCTCCACGCCAGGCAGCTTTCCTAAAACCTTTTCCAGGCGGGTGGAACAGGCGGCGCAGGTCATGCCATTTATATCCAGTTCGATCAACTCTGTGGGCACAACAAAGCCAGCCTTGCCGATGGCAGAGACAACATTCTCAACCCCACACCCAGCATCATCCAGATCCAGGCTGGCGCTCTCGGTGGCCAGACTTACCCTGGCCTCACGAACACCCGGTAACTTGCCTAGCACTTTCTCCAGGCGGGCAGAACAGGCGGCACAGGTCATACCCTGCACCGAAAGCTTCAGATCAACACTTTTATCACTACCCACAATACCTACTCTCTCTTACTGAATCTGCTAGGGGTCGGAGTCAATTTGCTCACACAGATGGACAATACTCACATGTTATTAAATTGACTCCGACCCCTGAGTATTTGAAATAAACCGCTCTTAACCATATGGTGTAAACTGCACCACTTATCAAGTCGACAACAATAACCCAGGATCTATCCAATGGCACAGTATCATGGCCCATTTCCCGGCAATGACAACCTTGAAACTTTGGGGATACTACTGATCAATCTGGGAACCCCGGACGCCCCTACCACATCAGCCGTCCGGCGCTATCTGGCGGAATTTCTCAGCGATCCGCGGGTAGTGGAGATGCCACGCCTACTCTGGATGCTGATCTTGCACGGCATTATCCTGCGCGCCCGTCCCGCCCGCTCTGCCGCCGCCTATCGTGAGGTGTGGACCGAGCAGGGCTCTCCTCTACTGGACATATCCAGGGAGCAGGAACAGGCGCTGCAGCAGCTCCTGGAGCAGCAGATGGAACAGCCGGTCAAGGTGGAGCTGGCCATGCGTTACGGAACCCCATCCATAGCTGCCGGTCTGGAGAAACTGCGCCAGGCCAAGGCACGCAAGATTGTGGTACTGCCACTCTACCCCCAGTACTCCGCCACCACCACCGCCTCCACATTTGATGCTATCTCCAAAGAGCTGCAACAGTGGCGCTGGCTACCGGATCTGGAGTTTATAAGCCACTACCATGACCACCCGGCCTACATACGGGCCCTGGCCGCCAGTGTACGCGAATACCAGCAACAGCATGGCACACCGGACAAACTGCTGATGTCCTTCCACGGCATACCTGCGGATTACCATATTGCTGGCGACCCCTACCCGGACGAGTGCCGCACCACAGCACAACTGCTGGCTGAAGAATTAAAGCTGAGTTCTGAACAGTGGACCATCTCCTTTCAGTCCCGCATGGGGCGCAAGGAGTGGGTGAGACCCTATACCGACGAGCTACTAAATGAGTGGGGGCAGAAAGGGCTAAACAGCGTGCATGTGGTCTGCCCCGGCTTTCCCACCGACTGTCTGGAGACAATTGAAGAAATCGGCGCTGAAAACAAGGAGTACTTTATTCAGGCAGGAGGCAGCGACTACCACTATATTCCAGCTTTAAACAGCTCGTCCGCGCACATAAAAGCACTAGCAGAGATCATTACCAGGTAGAGGTTAAAGGGGCCTGCCTGGATTCAGGAATCCAACACTACCCTATCCTTCTGCCGAATCGTGCTCTCCACACTCTGCAAGAATAAAGGCACGACTGCAATTCCGCAGCTCCAGCGCCGCCTCCCAGTCCGAACCAGTAGGCACAAGGCCAGGCCCAACAACGAGTTGAACCTGCCCCGGACGCGAAAGCCACTCATCACTGCGTAACAACGTTCTGGTCCCACGCAATGCCACCGGAACAATTCGTAGGCCGCTGTGAGCAGAAGCTAAAAATGCCCCCATATGGAAGGGGCGCAAACCGGGACTACAAACAATACCTCCCTCAGGAAACAAGGCCAGCCGCTTACCTGCGGCTGCGGCCTTGAACAGCTGTTCAGTATCCTCTGTCGCTCGCTTCGGATCCACGCGTTCCACAAACAGGCTGCCTAGCCGCTGTAATCCAATACGGGTTACAAAGTTATGGATAAGCTCCCGCTTCACCAGATAGCAGTAGTCATTAGGCAGCGCGGCAGTCAAAATCAATGCATCCAGGTAACTGGCATGGTTCGCCACCAATATATATCCACCATCAGCAGGCAGATGCTCCAAACCTAAACGCTCGATGCGAATACCAGTCAGGAATGCACCCAACCTGACTGCGGTCCGCGCCATCGACCAGCGCCAATGTCGCTTAGGAAGCAGCACCACACCCAACCAGACAGGTAACGCCATCAGCAGGAAAACACCCCAGGCATATCCAGCATAAAGCAGCTCGTTAAGTTGCCTGAAGCGACGTTTTAATCTGACACGCATTGTCGCCAGACCAAGTCGGACAATCTGCCACCAAACCGCGACCGGCCTTGCCCCCAAGTGTCCGGTCTGAAAAAGTTGACTGGTGGCTGCCCGACGGATCTTGCCACTGGAGGTTTTGAGCACGCTATGGGGAGGGACCAATCGGATAACATCAGGGGGAATATTCACCACGTCAACAACACATTCACGAATCGCCTGCTCCATCTGTGACAGGACATCCAGTTCAGTCTCCCGTGTCTCAGCCACCATCACTAACTCTTCTACACCAGTAGATGCATTGGGCGAACCAAAAGCGGCAACACACCCCTTACGCACACCGGAGACGCCACCGACCGCCTCTTCCAATTCGTAGGGATAGATATTTCTCCCCCCCCCTGACAATTACATCCTTAATCCGTCCGGTGACAAACAGCTCTCCTGCCGCCAGATAACCACGGTCACCGGTGCGCAGCCAATCACCATCAAACAGAGCGCGTGTAGCCTCGGGATTGTTTGCATATCCGGAAGTGGCGGATGGCCCGCGAAACTGGATATGCCCCTCGCGCCGCTCCGGTAGTTCTCGACTCACATCATCAACTATACGCAACTCATAGCCCGGCAGTGGGACTCCACACCCAACAAAGGCCAGTGCCGATGGATCATCACTAGGTTTAGCCAGCTGGCCTTTGGTAAAAGCCTCCCGGCCTACCCGGTCAATATTGGGGACACTCCCAACATGCGGGAATGTCAACCCTAAGGCAACCTCCGCCATTCCATAGACTGGCATCAGAGCCTCCCTGTGCAATCCATAGGATGAAAACCGCTGCCAGAAGCGCTCCAGTGTCACTGAGCTCACCGGTTCGGCACCGTTAAAAGCTGCACGCCAACTGCTTAGATCCAGCCCCTCCAGATCACCAGATTCAGCTGCGCGCAGACAAAGCTCAAAGCCAAAGTTGGGACCGCCAGAGATGGTCCCACGGTGACGGTGGATGGTACGTAACCAGTACAGTGGATGAGATAGGAAGGCCAGTGGTGACATCACTACCAGGGGTACAGCAAAATAGAGACTGCCCAACCAGGCACCGATCAGGCCCATATCATGATAGAGCGGCAACCAGCTCACAAACACATCCTTTGAAGTTACCCCAAGGAATTCACCCATGGCACGAATGTTGGCCAGCAGATGACCGTGGCTCAGCATCACCCCCTTCGGATCACCGGTGCTGCCAGAGGTAAACTGCATGAGTGCTAAATCATCAGCACCTGAATCTGCCCCCTTAATCAGAATCGGTATAGTCTGCTTGGAAATCCCGGATACGGTATCGATGTGCGCAAGCAATGGTGCCTCCGCACGCAATAGATGCGCAGCTGCTCGGGCTTCCGGCACGGTTATCAACACCCTGGCCTCGGCGCTGGTCAGGATACGACCATGACGGCGCAGGTGCTCCTCAAGCTGTGATGCCCGCACCGGTGGATAGATAGGTACCGGAACCGCTCCGGCATACAGGATGCCGAAAAATGCGGAGAAATAATCGCTACTACTGGGCAACATCAGGGCAACGGAGTCCCCTGACCCAACACCACGCTCCTGTAATCCTATAGCTACCTCACGGGCACCCCGGTCCAGCTCTCTATAGGTGATGGGCTGCGGCTCGCTTTCACTGCCATATAGATAGATGTGTACCCGATCACCATGTTTCTGCAGGTGCCAATCCAACACCTCATTGAGGGTTGAGCAGGCTGACGGAGTACTGGTGACTGCTTCCGGTAAGGGGAAGAGTTCCCGGCTGCCACCCTCCCGTTTCTGGCTCCTGGCAGCGATTACGGCCTGGAGCAGGGCCTGTGGTGTCTCCACCTTGATGGCATCCGCAGACAGCTCCACATCGAATTCACTCTCAATGCGAACCAGCAATTCTGAACGGGCGAGACTATCGAGACCCAGGTCGCGGTCAAACCTCGATTCCGCACTCAGCTGATAGCCTGTGCGCAGCTTGGGGGTGACCTCACGCACCAGACGATCAACTATCTCCAGTACCCGTGCACCGGCTTGGTGATGCTTATTCGAAGGCTGAGGAGAAGTATCTGACATAAAAGACGTTTCACGGCCAGGTGTATCCACATTTTGGGCGAATTCCAACTAAAACAGCAATACCCCTACCCATATACTAGCTATCCAAATGAGTAAACGGGAACAAAAGTGACCAAAAATAATCTATTAATAGTCGTAAAGAGCAGGAGTCAGGCACGATTACTGTTTAGCCATAGCATTGAAAGCCGGCTGTAGTATTTGACTGACAATAACCTGTATGCCATAGAAAATTCGATATTTTTCCAGGATACAATGAAAGGTTTGGAGTACAATCCGAACCCCTAATTTCAAGATTGCCAGCATTTTTCGAGACAAATTCAACCCATGAACTACGTAGCACTTCAGAACAGTTTTTTCAGATTAAAAAGCAATCGTGCTTTTGAGCTATTTGTTATAGCCATCATCATTATTTCTGCTCTTGAAATCGGAGCAAAAACTTTTGAGTTACCAGAACAGGTTATTGCATTTACCAAATTCCTTGATGCATTTATCACCCTGTTTTTTCTAGTTGAAATTACTATCCGCTTTATTGCCGAGCCTGAAAAACGCAGATTCTTCCACAACGGATGGAACGTGTTCGACACCCTTGTGGTGGCCGTCAGCTTGATACCCATCGATAATTCCGAAATGGCTTTACTGGCCAGGCTGGTTAGAGTCTTCAGAGTATTGCGGATGGTATCGGTAATACCTGAGTTGAGAATACTCATAAACAGCTTGATAAAAGCACTGCCACAACTTGGCTATGTGATGCTACTCATGTTCATCATTTTCTATATTTATGCCGCGATCGGTAGTTTTCTATTCAACCAGATCAACCCCGAGCTATGGGGAAATATTGCTATTTCGATGCTGACCCTGTTCAGAGTCATGACCTTTGAGGATTGGACCGATGTGCAGTACGAAACCATGGAGGTCTATCCCTTAAGCTGGATATTCTATCTATCCTTCATCTTCTTCACCGCTTTCGCTTTTTTGAACATGGTGATTGGTATCGTGGTAAATGTCATGGAAGAGGAGCACGCCAAAGTGAAGGCTTTAAAGCATATCGGAGACCCAACGATTGGGGACTTGCAGAAAGAGCTCAGAGAGTTAAAGCAAATTATCCTGGAGAACAAAGGCTAGGAAACCAGGGTCAGGGGGCATTACTTACTAATATCAGAAACGTTTGCTCTCTGACCAGGATTTTGGGGGAATAGCTCGGTAGTTATACACAGCAGCCAAACAGATTTTTCTTGATTATCTCTTCGGCTACGCCTGGCGGCAGTGCATTTTCCCATTCGCCTCGGCCCTCACGCATCTGCATGGCCAGCTCAGGGGGAGATATATGCAGATTCTCCTCATTGTAGTGCTCGATAGCCAGCATGGATTTATTCATCATCAGATGGCGCAGCAGATGTTTCACTTTCTCCGGGACCTCGGCATTATCCAGCGTCACCAGTTCGCCATCAATCTTCGCTGGGTAGACGAAAACATTGGTGTCATCGGAAAACAGTTTCCCCATCGCCACCAGGATGCCGCCCTCAAGACCTTCATAAAATGCCTCATCGAAAATCTTGTTCAGGTCATAGACACTCATAACCACCGCGATGCGATTATCGGTAAAATTTCGAATCCAGGAACGCAAACGGAAGAAACGCAGATAGTCAGAAATCAGCACGTGGTAGCCCAACTTGACCAGCAGATCGACCCGGGCCAGAAAACTGGCGTCATCCTGTTCGCCATCCGAGGTCAATTCCGACATGGTTATCTCTGCGATATTCAGCACCCCGCGCTCACCCAGGCTACCCATAGACTTTAATTGCTCAAGGGTGGCACTACTCATGTCCAGATGTATTTTGGTAGGGGGCTTGAATGAACCGCGCATCACCAGAATATCTTTTTTGCGCATGGCGCTGGCAGGTACAACCGAAGCACCATCAGCATCAAACATAACGCCACGACAACACCAACTGCGAATCAGGTGCAGGTTCATCAGCCGGTTGTCTACATCGGTAAAATAGGGGCCACTGAATTCGATCAGGTCTATCTCCAGGCGATCAGAGTCGATGCTATCCAGCAAGCCTTCGATAACCCATTTGGGCTTACTCTTATAGTAGAACGCACCGTATATCAGGTTGACCCCGAGAATGCCCAGGGCTTCAGACTGGCTCTGGTTGTCGTCATCCAGCATACGCACGTGCAAGACGATGTTGCTGGGAGGCGCTTCGGGGTAGAGTTGCACCTGAATGCCTACCCAACCGTGGCACTCACTCTTCTGCTTGAAACTGCGGGCAGTCACTGTGGCGGCATAGCTGAAAAACAGGGTATTTTTGGGGCGGCTGTCAGACAGCCGCTCGTTGAGCAGATCAAACTCACGCCCCAACATCTGTTCCAAACGCTCCCGACTGACATAAGCCCCAGCTTTGCCATATATCTCATCACTGATCTGCATGTCGTAGGCGGACATGGTTTTAGCGACTGTTCCCGCCGCCGCACCTGCAGAAAAAAACTGGCGGGCAACTTCCTGGCCGGCTCCAATCTCGACAAAAGCACCATACTTGCCTTCATCCAGGTTGATCTCAAGCGCTTTTTGCTGGGTTGAAATATTACTGTTGCGTTCTTTCATTCTGGGGTCTGCTTGCCATCTGGGAATAGGAAATAAGAGTTAGAGAGAATTATCTACCAATTCTAGAACATTTACGCCATAACCTGGTTTTTGTGTGGTTTTGCGGCTTGAATGGGTCATTCACCTCCTTGTAAATTGTACTGCAGAATATTACTTGCGTGTATGTGGATATGCGTAATATTAAAAACGAACAATATTAGGAACCATTGCTCTCTGACCATCTTTTTCTACAGTGAACACAGATTACACAAGAACGGAGTACACGTATTTCATTAGACAAATATCTAAATGGAAAAATTGTTACTCTGCCCTCATAATATGATTTAGGTTATATTACTCTCAGGTGAGTCGCATTGGGAGCGGGATAGAGCAGACCAATGGCAGGGAGTGAGCCGATGCACTATTTGTTAATATATGAAATTTTTGCCATTGTGCCAGAGCAAATTATTAGCTATTAAGATGAAGAATTTTCTATTATCCATTTTTATTTTTTTTCAAAGTCAGGCATTACATGCCGCTCTTAAAGCAGAGTTCAAAAGAGCGGATGGAAGCACAAACTGGCAGCATATTGCCAACTGGTCTGCCAGCGTTCTAATCCTGTTATTGACTGCAGCAGTCATCACTCTTTTCTTTACCTGGCGAAGTGCTCGTAAGGCCAATCGCGAGTTGCAGGCAATACGTAACGATTTGGAGTTGCGTGTGCAGGAGCGCACCGCCACACTGGATGAATCTAATCACCTGCTGAAACATGAGATTGCCAAGCATAAGTCGACTGCGGCTCTGCTGCGCTCGTCAGAGTTTTATATCATGGACATCCTGAAGTCCATGCCCCTGATGCTGATCAGCCTCGACAAGGAAGGGCAAATTACCCAATGGAATAAGCGGGCAGAGGATGCCACCGGGATAAAGGCCGAAAATTGCCTGGGCAAAAACCTATGGGATGTCTATCCGACAATTACAGTATCACCCAGCCAGATTAGCGAGGCCGTTCAAAAAAATGAAGTGATCTCCATTAAACACAGTCAACAGGGCCAATACTATTACGATATCGCCATCTACCCGCTACGGGAGCAGAATGAGCCCGGCGCAGTCATCCTGATTGATGACATCACCAAGGAAATTCTCGCCGTAAATATGCTAGTTCAGAGCGACAAGATGTCCTCTGTGGGAGAGCTGGCAGCCAATATGGCCCATGATATAAACCCGCCGCTCCAGTCAATTTTATTCGATCTCAGAGCCTTACAGCGATCGCTTGCTGATAGCAGCCTGAACCTCAATGAACTCCACAATACCGTGGGCTCTGAAACACTTAAGGGTTTGCTGAAGGGCGCCTACGAGAAAGGCGAGAATCTAGCATCGATTGTCCACAATTTACAAGAGTTTGCTCGTGGCCGCAGCAACAGAAGAGAAATCTCCAATGTCGTTGACATTTTGGAGCATACTCTGGAATTGGCCGGTGATGTATTATCAGTTCCCTCGCGACTCCAATTCAAAGATATCCAAATTGAAAGAAACTACCAGGAAGATCTGCCAATGATCCCCTGTTATGTGGCTGAATTGCAGCATGTCTTTCTCAGCCTGTTTCGTCATGCCTATGATGCTCTCGTACTTATGGAACGTGAAGGCCATACACCAACCATCAAGATTCAGATGCTCGTCAGTTACGACAATTTATGGATAAGAATTCATCATAATGGTCACGGTCTGAGCAATGAAGAGCAAATGTATCTGTTCGAGCCGTTCTTCAGAAAAGATTCTCCCGAAGATGAGTACGATGCCAACAAGCGACTGTCATTTGCCTACTTCATCATTACAGAGCAACACCAAGGGCAGATAGCTGTGACCTCCGATCTCAATGTGGGCACTACATTTCATATACAAATGCCACTCAAGTAAAACACGTCCAAAGACGCTTGCGGTTTACCGCGGACCGGCGGTACGCACGACATAGTAGAGCTAGGGAAACTCAAGCGAGAGAAAAGGGATTTGACTCCTTTTTCTCTGATCTAAAGCGCTTTTTTCTGGGTTGCAATATTACTGTTGCGTTCTTTCATTCTGGGGTCTGCTCGCCTTCTGGGAATAGGAAATAAGAGTTAGATAGAATTACCCGTTAATTCTAGAACATTTGCGCTATGACCGGTTTTTGTGCAGCGTTGCAGTCGGAGTGGATCACTCACCTCCTTGTGAATTGCACTTCAGAATATTACTTGCGTGTATGTGAATATGCGTAACATTGAAAACGAACAATATTAGAAACAATTGATCTCTGACCCGGTTTTTTTCTCGGTTTTTTTCGGGCGTTTCCCTCTGACAAAACTATAGCTATAGATAGTGACAATCTGGAAACCAGCCACTAGCGCATCATCGGAGTCCTTACCTTGGGTTTTACCGCCTTGGGCATCCGTCGCTTCTGTAGTTCTGATGCGAAAGCATTATGGATCTTTGCATTACAATCCCTGGCGTTTTGCTCCTCCCTACGCAGTTTATCAGCATCGATCTTGGACAACCGGCCCTGTTTCTGGGCGCTGACGAAATTTCCTGATCCACAGCAACGTTGTCCGCACACTGCCTTGCAGATGGCCTCGTTCCAACAGCAATAGGCATATGCATTTTGCGGTGTTGCGGCGATTGAGAATAAAGTGATGAAAACAGCTGAAATAAAGTGTTTCATTTGGATCTGCCTTGTAACAGATTGGTGGTAATAATAACCTAGCTCATAACTTGGTTAATGCAAGGGCAGAGATACGCAAATCATTAGAAAATGGACTAGCCCCATCAACACTTTAAGACCCAGATACAAGAAGTTATGTTGAGGTATAGAGGGGCATAAATTTGTTTTCATAACCACAGCATAACCAGGCATAACCAGGGTCAGAGAGCAATTGTTTCTAATATTAGAAACAATTGCTCTCTGACCAGGATTTTCTTATTTACGGATTCCACATAAAAAAAGGGCCTGACCTTTTGAGTCAGACCCCTGTTTTGAAGTGCTGCTGTATTACTGATCGCGCTTGGCAGCCACCCGCAGACGCAGGGCATTCAACTTGATGAAGCCCTCGGCATCCTTCTGGTCGTATGCACCCTCATCATCCTCAAAGGTAGCGATGGACTCATCGAACAGGCTGTTGGTCTCGGACTTGCGTCCCACCACCATGATGCTGCCCTTGTACAGTTTCAGCCGCACCACACCATTCACCACATGCTGGGTCTGGTCGATGGCCGCCTGCATCATGTCGCGCTCGGGGCTGAACCAGTAGCCGTTGTACACCAGCTTGGCGTAACGCGGCATCAGCTCATCTTTCAGATGGGCCGCTTCGCGGTCCAGAGTCAGGGACTCCATGGCGCGATGGCCCTTGAGCATGATGGTGCCACCCGGGGTCTCGTAGCAGCCACGGGATTTCATTCCAACGTAGCGGTTCTCCACAATATCGTCACGGCCGATACCATTGGCGCCGCCGATCTTGTTCAGGGTTTCGAGAATAGTTGCCGGGCTCATGGTCTCGCCGTTGATGGCAACGATGTCGCCCTTCTCATAGGTCAGCTCTATGTAGGTTGGTTCATCCGGGGCCTGCTCCGGGGATACGGTCCAACGCCACATGTCATCGGAAGGCTCGGTCCATGGATCTTCCAGGTCGTAGCCCTCATAGGAGATGTGCAGCAGGTTGGCATCCATGGAGTAAGGTGACTTCTTGCCGTCCCGTTTCATCTCTACCGGGATGCCATGCTCTTCGGCATAGGCCATCAGCTTCTCACGCGACAGCAGATCCCATTCACGCCAGGGGGCGATGATCTTTACATCCGGCTTCAGGGCGTAGGCGCCCAACTCGAACCGCACCTGGTCGTTACCCTTGCCGGTAGCGCCGTGGGAGACGGCATCGGCGCCGGTCTCGTTGGCGATCTCAATCAGACGCTTTGCGATCAGGGGACGGGCAATGGAGGTGCCAAGCAGGTACTCGCCCTCATAGATGGCGTTGGCGCGGAACATAGGGAACACATAGTCGCGCACAAACTCTTCGCGCAGATCATCGATGTAGATCTCTTTAATCCCGGCGGCCGCGGCCTTGGCACGGGCCGGTTCCACCTCTTCACCCTGACCGATATCAGCGGTAAAGGTGACCACCTCGCAACCGTACTCATCTTCCAGCCACTTGAGGATAATGGAGGTATCCAACCCACCGGAGTAGGCCAGAACCACTTTTTTAACACCGGACTTCGACATGAAGTTTGCTCCTGAATCTGTGCGCATAAAAAAATTGAAGGCACACATTATATAGCAAACACCAAAAGCCTGGGGAGTAAAGAGGCGAAATACTACCGAACTAGAGGATACAGGACGTGGTTATTTTTCAGTGATGGGTGTGGGATAGATGGTAATGGCGCTTAGTCGGTCGCGATGATCAAAATTCAGACGCATGGTCAACCCGGTGCAGATGGAGTCCCAATCGGCAAAGCGCCCCATCTTGTCCCCGGTGCGCCGCACCTGGCCATAGGCAGAAGCCCCAGACGCCGGGAGGGGCAGTCCATATCTCGCCTCGATATCCGCCACGCTGGTATCACCGGAGGTGAATGGTTTGATGGCCCCCTCAAATCCAGGACGCCCCAACTCCAGGTCCGGGATACGCAGCGCCATGGCCTGACCATGCTCCACATCTATGCCACAGAGCCCAAAATAGACCCCGTGGTCCGCGGCCTCGGTAACAATACGCTGGTATCGCCCCGCCGCCTGGGGTGGCAGAGAGGTGGAGAGATCAATCTGCAACAGTTCCAGCATGGGCCGCCCATCCAGGGTGCAGCCCTCCAGATCGATGGTGTAGCCGTCCCCGGCCCGGTCACTACAGGCCGTAAGCAGAACCACCATAAGAAATATGGCAACTATCTTTAACACTCTCTCTTCGCCAAGGCCAATCATTCTAAACTTAGATATCCAACTGAAAAAAACACGGGTGACGGGGCATAGGCTTTTATTGAATTACCTACTACCCGCAAAGTGGGTAGTATGAAGAAGGCACTGGAAGGGGCCAAAATACCCCCTATCTATCAGCCTGTGGGAGACACGTCCCGCGCCGAAGGAATATGGCAGGCCCTAGTTGCCAAGTCCATCGTGGCGAGTGGCCACTCCCACAGGCGAACAAACTCATTCTTAAGCAAAAAAGCGCCTCTTGTTCCCTTCCCTGCACTGTGCGCAGGGACAGCAAAGCTTTTTAGTATCTCATCGCCAGGGGTGGTGGTTTACCTAGATTGAATTAATCACACCACACTAACACGCTATCAGCCCCGCTGCTTCAGCAGGGCGGAAATCTCTTTAAAACCGGCATGGCTGGTATCACGCAGCCACTCAAACACCACCGACTCACAGTTTGTTATGCCTATCCCGGCCTGGGCCATCCGCTGCATGGCGTTGTTGTGATTATGCTTACCACGAGCGGCACAGGCATCCGCCACTACGTACACCTCTTTGCCCTGCTGTTTCAGATGCATGGCTGTTTGCAGAATACATACATGGGACTCCATGCCAGCAATAATCACCTGGTTGCGACCGGCATCCAGGATAGTGCTGAAATCCGGGCTGTCGGTACAGGAAAAACAGGTTTTGCTCACACTGGCAGCAGACTCGGGGATCTTAGTGGCGATCTCACTCAGGGTGTGCCCCAGTCCCTTGGGATACTGTTCACTGTAGAGCACCGGCGCTCCCAGAATCCCGGCCGACTGCAGCATAAAGACAGTGTTATCCACCATCCGACTCACTACCTTGGGCTGCATAGCACTAACCAGCCGCTCCTGGATATCCACTAGTAACAGCTGACTATGTTGCAAATCACATAATGACATGCACTTCTCCTCTAGGTAACTCTCTCATTGTTGCAGTTCCGGCCGCCCGGCAAAGGCATCCAGGGCCTCGGGATTGGCCAGGGCATCACGATTAGTAACCGGCTGCCCGTGGATAATATTTCTCACCGCAATCTCAGCCACCTTGTTGCTACGGGTACGCGGAATATCCGGCACCTGCAACACCCTGGCCGGCACATGCCGGGGCGAGGTGTTCTCACGCACCGTCTGACGGATACGTTCTATCAGTTCAGCATCCAACTGTAACCCAGGACGCAGACGCACGAACAGAATAATACGTTCATCGCCCTGCCAGCGCTGCCCCACCACCATGCTCTCCAGCACCTCAGGCACCCGGTCCACCTGACGATAGATCTCGGCGCTACCGATACGTACTCCACCGGGATTAAGCACTGCATCAGAACGGCCATAGATGATCATGCCACCATGCTCAGTGGTCTGGGCATAATCGCCATGGGCCCACACCCCGGGAAACTTTTCGAAATAGGCGTGGCGATACTTTGAACCATCCGGGTCATTCCAGAACCCCACCGGCATAGACGGAAAGGGAGCAGTGCATACCAGTTCACCCTTCTGCTGCCCTACTGGTTTGCCATCTTCACTGTGCACCTGCACCCGCATCCCCAACCCTAGGCACTGCAGTTCTCCACGCCTTACCGGTAACAATGGATTACCCAGGGCAAAGCAGGAGACGATGTCGGTACCACCGGAGATGGAGCAGAGCTGAACATCCGGTTTTACCTCTCGATAGACGTAATCGTAGTTCTCCTCCAGCAGTGGCGAACCGGTGGAGAGGATGGTACGCATAAATGCGAGATCATGACTCTGTGCCGGCTTTACTCCTGCCTTTTCCACAGCAGCCAGGTAACGGGCGCTGACCCCGAATACAGTGACCCCTTCCTGTTGCGCCAGATCAAACAGCCGTCCCGGACCTGGGTGAAATGGAAAACCATCGAACAGCAGCAGCTTTGCCCCCACGGCCAGACTGCTCACCAGCCAGTTCCACATCATCCAGCCACAGGTGGTGAAATAGAAGATACAGTCATCGCGCTTCAGATTTGTGTGCAGCACCAGCTCCTTCAGGTGTTGCAGCAGAGTGCCACCGGCACCATGCACTATGCACTTGGGACTGCCGGTGGTACCGGATGAGTAGAGTATGTACAGGGGATGATCAAACGGCAGCTGGGCAAACTCCAACTCAGGCGCATCATCCTCACCCAGCAGTTCATCATAGGAGACAAAGTTAAAAGTTTCAGGCAACTCCAACTCATTAGAGACAAAGGGCACCACCACGCATAGCTCCAGGTCCGGCAGTTGTTCCACCACCTGTCCGATCTCTTCCATAGAGTCGTATACCTTGCCCTTGAAGCGATAACCATCACTCACCAGCAAAACCTTGGGGCTGATCTGGCCAAAACGATCCACTACCCCCTGCACCCCGAAATCCGGCGAGCAAGAAGACCAGATAGCACCGATGCTGGCACTGGCCAGCATGCCGATCACCATCTGCGGGATATTGGGCATAAAGGCCGCTACCCGATCACCTTCCACCACCCCAGCCCCACGCAGGCCCCGGGCCAGACGGGCCACCTCAGCATAGAGTTGGGCATAGCTGCGTTCACTCCTGGCCCCATCTTCGCCCACGAACACCAGGGCGGGACGCTCATCCCGATAGCGCAATAGATTTTGGGCAAAATTCAGGCGACTGTCGGGGAACCAGCGCGCACCCGGCATCTGCTCCGGCTGTTCCAATACCGCCGCATATGGCCTGGAACAGATGACCTGACAGAACTCCCACAGCTCGCACCAGAACTGTTCCGGGTGTTCAATAGACCAGCGATACAGGGATAGATAATCAGCCACAGTGGCATTCGGATACTCACCTTGTACACGCCGCATAAACCCGGTCATGTTGGCATTTTCAAGTATCCCCTGATCGGGTTTCCACACCACTGCACTCATGGTTAAGACCTGCTCTTTGGAGGCATGCGCTGCGCCCCGTCCAGGCGGATCACCTCACCGTTCAACATGGGGTTCTGATAGATGTGCGCCACCAGTGCCGCAAACTCCTCTGGTCTGCCAGCACGTTGCGGGAACGGAGTGTCGGCAACCAACCCCTTCTGTACTGGCCCCGGCATGGACTCAAACATGGGTGTGGCAAAGATGGATGGGGCAATGGCCATCACCCGCACACCAAAGACGGCAAACTCCCGGGCCAGCGGCAGAGTCATAGCGGCCACCCCACCCTTGGATGCAGAGTAGGCCACCTGGCCGATCTGACCCTCGAATGCAGCCACAGATGTGGTATTCACAATAACGCCACGTTCACCGTCGGCGCTGTAGGGTTCGTTATGCTGCATGGCGTTTGCCACCGCCTGGGACATCAGGAAACAGCCGCTTAGATTTATATCCAGCAGACGTTTCAACTCCGCCAGCGGGAGCATCCTCTCCCGGCCCACCACCCGCTGCGCCATGGCCACACCGGCACAGTTCACCGCCAGGGTGATCCGTCCAAATTCTGCCAACGCGGTTTCAATGGCTCGTTCCACATCCTGCTCCCGGGTCACATCACAGCGTTGAAACAGCGCCTGCTCACCCATGGTTGCGACGGCTTGTTCAGCCCGTTCCACATCCAGGTCCAGCAACATAACCCGACCACCATGCGCCACCAGATGCTCCGCCACCGCCCGTCCCAGCCCGGAGGCGGCACCGGTGACAACTGCTCTCACTTCAGACAATGCATGCAACATATCAATACACCCTGGCCCGGGCCACGCCACTGCCACTATCCCTGGAGAGAGCGGCACTGATGTAGTTACCGGCGGCAATAAGTTGCTCCAGATCGATCCCGGTCTCTATCCCCATGCCATGCAGCATATAGACCAGATCTTCGGTGGCCAGATTTCCGCTGGCACCCTCTGCGTAGGGACAGCCGCCCAGTCCGGCCACCGCAGCATCCACCACCGCCACCCCGCACTCCAGACAGGCCAACACGTTGGCCAGGGCCTGTCCTCTGGTGTCATGAAAATGCAGCGCCAGCTGTTGCATCGGCGTCTGCCTGGCCACCGCCTCCAGCATGGCTCTGGCCGAGAGCGGTGTTCCACAACCAATGGTGTCACCCAGAGAGACCTCATAACACCCGGCGTCCACAAAGTAGCTGGCCAGGTCCGCCACCCGCCCCACATCCATCGCCCCTTCATAGGGGCAACCCAACACGCAGGAGATATAGGCCCGCACCTGCAACCCCTCGGCTTGCGCCCGCTGCATGACCGGCGCGTAGTGTTGCAGAGACTCGGCAATGGAGCAGTGGATATTGTGCTGACAGAAGCTCTCGGATACGGAACCAAACACCGCTATCTGCTCCACCCCCATCGCCAGCGCCCGCTCCAATCCCCGCATGTTCGGCACCAGCACCGGGTACTCCACCCCTGCTCGTCGCGTGATCCCGCTCCACACCTGTTCCGCATCCGCCAGTTGCGGCACACTGCCGGGACTGACAAAGCTGGTGACCTCGATGGTCTGCAACTTGGTACGCGAGAGGCGGTTGATGAACTCTATCTTGGTGGCCACATCAACCTGCGCGGATTCACTCTGTAACCCATCCCGTGGGCCCACCTCCACCACCCGCACCCGTTCTGGATAGCTTGCCATATCAGCTCCCTTCTCCCTTCCGCTCCAGGAACCGCTGCATGCGCTGGCGCGCCTGTTCGGAAGAGCGCACCCTGGAGGTAAGCTCAGCGCTGTACTGCATCACATCCTCTGCATATCCCAGATGGTGACGCAGCATGGCCTTGGTCTCACCCTGGGCAGTGACATCACCCGCAAGCAGGTGGGTTATATCCCGTTCCAGCAGGGCATCCACCCCCTCGGGCAACACCAGCTCCGAGACCAGCCCCAGCTCCAGCGCCAGCGCTGCGTCAAAGGGCTCTCCTGTCAACATCAGCCGCCCGGCGTGACGCGCACCTATGGCGAAGATCACATAGGGCGCAATCACCGCTGCCACCAGTCCCAGCCGCACCTCACTGAAGGCGAACAGGGTATCCTCCAGCGCCAGGGCCAGATCACAGCAGGCCACCATGCCGACCCCACCGCCATAGGCCGGACCGTTCACCAGGGCAATGGTGGGCTTGGGAAAGCTATAGAGTGTGTGCATCATGCGCGCCAGCAGCCTGGCATCTGCCAGATTGCTATCGTCGCCACCGGCTATCACCTGCTGCAACCAGGCAAAATCGGCACCGGCACAGAAGGCTGAGCCCTGACCTGTGAGCACCAGCACCCGGCAGCCGCGGTCCTGCTCCAGGACCTGTAACTGTTCACACATGGCCTGCATCAGCACCCCGTCCAGGGCGTTGCGGCGCTCGGGGCGGTTCAGGGTGAGGGTGGCAACACCCCGTTCATCCTGTTGGCACAGCAGTGTTTGCGCGTTCGGCATAATCACTCCCTACATTCGAAACAGTCCAAATCTGGTATCGGGAATCGGATT